>NVSY01000014.1 GCA_002401385.1 Flavobacteriaceae bacterium
TGGAAATGTTTTTATTCGATTACGAACCAGTTATACCAATTAGGTTGTACAGTTACCTCTAACTCTATTTCATATTCCCTATTTAACTTATAAGATGAAGCTCTCCCCTCTTTTTCACGTATACTAGCACTATCACTGAGGCCTGTATAATACAATGGCACTCATCTATACCTTTGTAGTTTTTTTCAGGCAACGGCTAGTATAAGAATAGTAGCCGACTGTATGGAACTTTCCTGTCAAGTTGCAAGAAAGTTGTAGTGGGTTACACCCCTTGAACTTATTGCTATTTCGGCTATTATTTTTATACATTGTTGCCATTTCGTTGWTTTTTACCATTCATAAATCCATGTATAAGTTGTGAAATTGCAGTTTGGGGCATCACCTAATTTTTTGTTATTATTTCCAAGCCAAGTTTCACCAGATTTACAGGTTAATCTTAATCCGTTTTTAAAATAAAAAGGATCTCTTTCATGAATTCTATATCCAGCAAATTTTTGATTTTTTTTATCAAAATAGGTTAAGCCAGCTAAATCGTTAGCAAAACGACCAGACTCAAAGTAATACGTTCCTAAAAAGTAATCTTCCAAACCAGATGATAAAAATACGGCTTCTTTGTTCCCTCCTATATACGCTCTCATACACGCTTCTAAAAAACTTAATTTATGCCATTCTTCCTTATAAATCTTATTTGGTTCAGCAGCCTCTCCTTGCATATATACCATATACAGTAGTCCATCTTTTTTAGTATTGCATAAATCAAATTCAGCATAAGCATTTACTAATTTATCTTCGACTTTGTGCAATTTCATTCTTGCATTTTCAGGTAAAGATACTCCGTTAATGATCAGTGGCATATTGCTTGTACCTCTAAGAATCCACCAAAAATATTGTCCTGATTTTCCTTTTATTTCTTTGTTCTGAGCAGTAATTTTTATTTTTTCACCATAAGGTATTTTAAAGGTGTTATAGACACCGCCTTTGCTCCCCGTTTTACCAATGATAGACGAAGATTGAAAATTATTATTGGAATGATAAGCATTGGCAAACCCTTCCGACATTTTCATTACAATAGATGGTTTTGTTTCTTCATCTACATAAATACGTATTACAGTATTTTCTATTCCTTCAAAACCACCACCAAACCACATATGGTGCAACTGGCCTTTTCCTTCTTTCACATAAAGCATCTCTTCATTACCAGAAGAAAGTATTTCACTTTGTTTTCCCATAGTGCTAAACGATTCTAAATCAGTAGTGTTTGTCTGAGAAAAACTATTGGTGATATTTAACATGCTTATCACTAATATTATTAAAAATTTGTTATTCATAATTTGTTATTCATAATTTGTAGTTTATTATTATTATTATTATTATATATTTTACAATATGGTAGTTATATTCTGATTTCAAGTAAGTTTCCACAATGAATGGCAACGATGAGTATAAGAATATTAGCCGATTTGTGGCACTTTCCTTTCAAGTTACAAGGAAGTTGAATCGGGCTGCAACCCTTGAATTCACTGCTGTCTCGACTATTATTTTTATACATTGTTGTGGTGTCGTTATCTTTACCATTTAAATACTTCTAAGTAGATTGTTTGGTATTTATTCTATCATTATTTCATCTAAATATAACCAAGCTTTACCTCCCRAATTAAAATGAGGATGTGGGCAAGTACCCATATTCTTTGCCTCAATTTTAATATATCTGGTAGAATTGCTAATACTGTCCAAAACGTAATTCTTAACATAGACAGCCTGCTCGAAAGGAGATATATCATATTTCACACTACCTATTKCATTAAACTTTTCACCATCATCCGAAATATAAAAATTAACAGAATCGGGAACAAAAATGGATTCGTAAACATTTTTCAAAAATCCTATTGATATTTTTTTGATCGGTATTTTTTTTCCTAAATCAACAGTACCTATAAAGTCTTTCTGTTCAAAACCTAGCCATTCTCCGTTGGTATGGTCAAGTGTTCCTTGCCTAAGGTCATATAAAACATCAGCATTTGCATTGGAATATTGACTGTTCCATTTWTTGATAAAAGAGAGTTGGTTCAATTTCTTTATCTTGGTTAATTTTCTGGTAMTTACTGGGCTATTGGTATAAGCTTTTTGTTTTGCAATCGCTTTTACAACGGTCGTTGCATTAATGCTTATTTTTTGATTATAAACAGGTGAGTTTTCATTTGGCTCTGTTCCATCAAGTGTATAATAAATTTGTGCATCGGGAGTACTCGTTGTTAATTCAAAAGTATAAGTGTTAGTAAAAAGATAGGTGTCAGGCTTATTTTCGCTTACACATTTAAGAACGACTTCTTCCAACATTTTTGCTGCTGAACCTTCTATACGGAATACATAAGCTTGATTGGACGAATGATTGAGCGTATTTTTAATCTCTTCTGGAATGTCAATTTTAAGTACCCCATCATTAAATTCCCATTCTAACTCCCTATCAGAACCTAATAGTTGTATTTTCGAGTTTTTGTTTGGTATTAGCTTGGTTAGTTTTAAAGAATCATTAGGCCAAGCAAGACAAAGGGCATAAATTATTTTGCCATCTTTACTTTTTGTATAATAAACATGGTCGTTTTCTTTAAAATAGTCAAATCGTCTAGTTTTGTAAATTCCTTCACCATTAATTTTTAGCCAGTCTCCAATCTCTTTCATGCTCTTTAAGGCATCAGCGGGAATCTTACCACTAGCTGGAGGTCCCACATCTAATAAAAGGTTACCTCCTTTGGCTACAGTCTCAATTAAAACATCAATAATTTCTTTTGACGGTTTAAAAACATCATTTATTCGGTGAGACCATCCATTTCCAAGTGATGCATTTAGTTCCCAAGGTTTAGATAAGGGTTTATCAGGCATACTATGAAAGTTCTCAGGAGTCAAATAATTTTCATATTTYCCCTCAGCTAGCCTATCAACAATAAGTAATCCAGGTTGATTTTTTCGAGCCATTTTTGCAATTCGATCCATATCTATATCCTGATTAGCTACGGGTGTAACTTGTGCGCCATCAAGCCATAAAATATCAATTGGGCCGTACTCGGTCATCAATTCCTGAATTTGATTGTAAGTAAAATCCTTAAAATCATTCCACTTCTCGGGATATCTCCTAGGGTCATAATTTACGCTATGATCGGGATGTGGAAATTCTGGAGCCCAATAGTCCTTATTACTCCAGTCGGGTTTAGAGAAATAAGTACCTACGCTAAATCCCTTTTTTCTGAATGCATCAAACAACACCTTTGTGACGTTTGCATTCGGATTTGTATGGTATGGGCAATCCTGTCCCGTTATGCTAAAACCTGTTTGTTTTGTATCAAACATGCAAAAACCATCATGATGCTTGGTCACCATTATAAAATATTTCATGCCTGCCGATTCTGCTGCATCAGCCCATTGTTCTGGATCAAATTTTTGAGGGTTGAAGGTTTTGTTTAAGTTATAATAATCAGTAAAGTATCTTTTAAAATCATGGTCGCGTTCTGCAAAAGCAGGACCATAATCACGTGTATCTTCAAACTTTTCGATAAGAGGCCAAGAGGCTACGGCTCCCCACTGACTATATATGCCCCAGTGTACAAAAAATCCGAATTTTCTATCTTGAAATTTCTCTAAACTTTCAACAATTTTTGGATCATCATCTATTTCCAGTCTATCAAAATTCAAWGAAGAATTATTTTCTTTTTCATTTAATGAAGATGTGTGTTTCTCATTACATCCTAATAGACAAAATATTAAAATGATCCATATTATAATGCTTCTCATTGTAGTTTAATTTATAGTTTAAAAATATTTATAGTATATATATTTATTGTCACAATTGTGACTAACGTCATATTTTGAATTTCATAATCCCTCTAAACTTGCACGTTAACTTCAAGATTTGATCTTGCCATTTCTGCGAGATGTAGGGAATGCGCCACAACGGTTTAAATATGGTGCGTTTGGCATTTTGAAACGTTTCGTTCTCAAGTAATGACTAATTTTATTTATTGCTATTATCTTCATCTTTAGCACTATCTGCCAAATGCACTATATTTTTTATTAGGTACAGTTTTAAATGTGTATTCTTTTATTGCTAATTGCTCAATGAATAGATTCGATTACGAACCAGTTATACCAATTGGGTTTTACCACTACTTCAATTTCAATTTCGTATTCCCTATTTAATTCGTGGAGTTTTGATACTCCTTCTTGTTCTCTTACAGAAGCCTTTTTTGTTAACCCTGTATAATATAAGGGTATTTTAATTTTCTTTTTGATGATTTTATCAGTTGGATTAAAGATCAATAAAAAACCTTTTTCTTTCAAGTTTGGATTTACATGCATCATATAATCTATGTCTCGTCCGTCAGCACGTCGTAAATGAATGATATCGCTTTCTAGAATATCACGATATTTCTTATACCAATCAACCATTCTTTTAACCATGACCTTGGTTTCCTCCGTATCATATAAACGAGGGCCTCTTAAAGCAGATTGGACTCCTAAACCAATATTGCTCGCCAGCATCATTTCGTAGTGATCCAAATGTTCGTTTAAGGGTTCAATAGTTGCCGCTGCTCCTCCTCCATGGTATTGCGCCAAGGGAATAAAACTCCAACGCATAGATGGAGTACTTTCCCATGTGCCGTCGAATGCATTCTGACGTGTATGAATTAATTGATGTCTCCGAGGTAATGACCAATTGTTTTCACGATAACCAATGCCATTTTGATTAGAACCATTTAAATAGTAATAATCTGGAACACGCAAGTAAACCCCTTGCTCTTTACACCATTTATAAAAATCAGTCATTATTTTCCATTGCTTGTATTGAGAGTCTCCTAAATTTTTATGTCCTGGATGATCCTCAGATGCACAGACATCTCCTGGGTAACTTCCGTCATGCGTAAATGTTTTAAACCCAGTTTCTGAAAACATTTTATACATTTTCCGAAAATAATCTTCTCCCCATTCACTTGCTAAACAAGGTGAATTCCCAAAAGTAGCAAAACCACCTCGCTTTCCAGTTTTCGGATTTATGACATCATCTTTCTCGCTGATACTTCTAGAAGCCAGTAATGAATAAGTTCCAATTTTGATACCTTTTGTATTCGCGTATTCAGCATATTTTTTCATTTGCTGATAGTTTTTGACACTCTCATTCTCTGGATTAAACCCACTTCCAAATGAAAAATTAACCATCTCGTAACCCAGTTCGGCTGCTTGATCTACCCCATTGATATATTCGTCCCATTTGGAGGATGTAATGTGAAACATTAATGGATTTTCAGTGATCCAAGGTGCAATAGTGCGATACATTTTTCTTAAAGCAAGTCCGTTTCTCTCCTTATCATAAGAGTCATATGGCAACATAAATGTCTGAATTGATCTAAAAAAATCTCCAGATTTCACTTGAAGATTATATCCATATTTCGGATAAATTTTCATCACGTTTGGAATATCCTGAACCCATGAGATTTGTGTGGTATAATCCTGGTCTGCTTCCCAATGTACGCTCTGATTATTGGCCACCTTTACTTTTCCTGATGAAAATGCAAAATCTGTTTCAAAGTGAATATTGGGTTTTACTTTTAGGTCTTCTCTGTCTCGATATCCCCCATAAGGATCGTGATCGGCGATACCTAAATATTCTGAAACAATATTATCTATATCGATGGGTCTTTCAGAATTGTTTTGAATTGTAATCCATTTAGAAATTGTAGGTATTCCATCATATAGTTCATAGTTTACGGAAACAACAATTTTTTCGAGATCATTTAATTTTGTTTTAATCTTATCTAATTCGTTTTTGTCCAATCTGCTATAGGCAGCAAAACTATTCATTTTTAAACGCACTAATTCTCCTGGAGATTGGTGATCTTCACCTGAGGAATTTTTTCCAAGTTTCCCAATGCGAACCGCAATAGGATCTTTTACAGTTTCACCAAAATCTATGGATTGATAGGTTTTCCATACGCCTGCTTTAGGTTTTGCTTCGCAATGCACTTTGTCCCCATCAATTCGCAATCTTAAAAACCATGTTTTACTAAAATCAACATTTTCCTTGCCTCCTGCTTTTGTATTTTCTTTTTTACCGTCATAAACAGTAAATCGCCAAGCGCCATTATTTTTCACCCCAGATTCATTTCCGGGTCTCATATTAAATTTTATCGTTTTTTCTTTCCAAATAAGAGAAATACCCGGCCCCCACTGTCCACTTAAGTCTGTTCCGGCATCAATCGAAGTTTCAACCAACCCCACTCCTTTTGGTAAGGCATATTCACCAAAAACTGCAGTGTTATTTGGCGTATATATTTCTCCTGGCTTTCCTTCATTGATAAAAGAACTTCTTTCATGAGCATCACTTGTTSTAACCTTCCAAACAGATTCTAAAGAAGTAAAATCATCATGAAAAATTTCTTGTCTTCCAATGTTACTTTCTTGTGAAAGTGCCAATAAATCTTCTGAAGATAAATCTMCAAGTTGGTAATCCATTTGAAGTTTTACCCCTTTAGGTGGCCATTCGGTATCAGGTGCATGATGACGTATTTCTTTCCATTCCAATCTTTTTTCTGGTTTCCCAACTTTAAATCCTTTAAATTGAAAAGAAAGGGGATCGGCTTCTAAGGAATTTAGCCAATCAGGATAGAGAAAGGCAAGATTTGGTTGTCCTGTTAAACCTCCAATATTTACTGTAAAACCATTTATACCAATAACCGCTTCAGGTTTAACGGCTCTAATAAATTCTTCGTCGTTACCCAATATCTTTAAACTCGTAGTCGCAGCATTTGGAGTAATTCTAAATGTTCGTGAGATAATACCATTTGATAGAACAATGGATTTCCCTTCATCTGCTTGTGAAATAGTTGCTTTGAAGTTTTTGTTGTTAATTAGCCAATCTTGATTTTTTGAATTTGCATTTTCGCTGTATATTTTTAAATCGCTTATTTTTTGAGCTTGAATATTTGAAAGTCCTATTAAAATAAGTATAGAGACAATAAGATGGTTTAATCTATTTTGTTTGCCTAGATGTTGATTTTTTTTCATTTATTCAAAGTTTAAAGTATTCTTTTAATTTTTATTTTCAGATTTTTCATTCCCTTAATTATATCACCAACCCAAACACCTTTTGATTTTTCAACGAAAAAAACATTCTCGGAAATAGGTTTTCCCTTATCCAAATAAAAAGTAATCGGGCCACTTTCTATAATGACAAAAGACAATTGCTCTTTGCTATATTTAATATCTTCAATAGCACTTGATGCAAGGTATTTATCAGTTCTACCTACCAAAGACCAGCCATTAATAACTGGAGAAATCAAATATAATTTATCTCCGAAACCATCTATTTCAACCTGAAATTTATCTTGCATCAATGTACCAGTACTCTTGTACCAATCGTACACAAACAAACCTTCGGAAGGAACTTTCCATCTACCCAGATAAGGCTGCATCATTCCTGTTGCATTCGCATAATCATYGGGAGTTATACTGCTTTTATAAGTTTGTCCTTCATTCCCAAAATTATAAACTACAATCGCTGCTGAATTATTCGATAAAGGAGCCACCACTTTATAAAGCGATTTTTCTTCAAACGATTTGAACAAATCATCTGGTAAAGGTGCCGCTGGAGCTAATGGGCGCAATAATCGTCCGTCTTTAAAACATAAAGGATCAATATTTTCTGCTAAAAACGCTGTTGGATCATCTGATAAATATACAGGTCCACCAGAAATTGCTTTCGAAACGGCCATCATTCTACSGGCAAAAGCATCATTGGAATGAAACATATCGTGATCTCCCCAAGCGATTTGACCTAACCAAGGCATTGCAGCATAAGAATGGTATAGATGTGCCTTTGCTTTTGCTTCATTCCCTACCTTGTAATCTTCACTACAACGCCCAGAAACACTTTCTCCAGAATAGAGCAACGTTACCGTTTGATGCCAGTTACAATTCATCAAATCTAAACCTGTGTTTTCAACTGCCTTGTGAAATTCTTTTGCCAAAATCACCGAAGCCTTAACCGGGTTATCAACTGCTTCTGAATTATTTTTAGGCAAACCGCCAATGGCCTCAGGATGTGTTGCTCCAGCATAATACGTAAGTGCATCGGTTTGAAAATCAATTTTMAGAAAATCAAAACCTTCAATCTTAGACGGACTTAACAAGTAATTAAAAAAGTTTTCTGCCGATTTTTTACTCCCTGGTGTTGGAAGTAAAATATTGGCCGGACTTGTGATCATATCCTTTTTAACGCTTCCAATATCCCCTGGAATTTTAATTCCATGATTATCTCCCAAATAGGCATACCAAATACCCATCCATTTAATTCTATCCTCTTTCTTTAATTTTGTCAATGCCGAAATTCCGTCCGGAAAATTTTYATTCGACTCAATAGATTGCCGATTGAAATGCCCATCATCTAAAAGGAAATAACGTACAGGAATTTCAGATTCATTCAGCTGATTAATTACCTGAGACATGTTTTCTTGCGTCACATTTAGATGAAATTGCTCCCACGAGCACCAACCTAAATATTCAAAAGGCTCAGGATATTTTTTTTGATAACGCAATTTTGTAGTACCTGTTAAATGTTCACTATCTAGGGTTTCTTTCCAAACCAACTGACAGGCTTCATAAGCATTATCTGCAAAAGCCCATGCAAATAATGGAACATCACCCTCTATACTTTCTTTTCCATGAGTTCCTACTTTTAGCATTAGATTATCCTCCCTAGTATCGAACCAAGTATAGGCTCTTTCATCAGCCAATGGAAGTATAGACAGATATTTATCATCAGAAAGTTTCAACAACAAAAACATTCCTCCCTCATTTACTGTATTTAAAGAATCATTGGAAATAATTTCACCATAAACCCTGTTAGCACCTGTTGGCCACCAACCTCCACTGTAATACACTCCTTTTTCGAAATGAGGTAATTTTAATTCGATGGCATCAAAAACTCCTAGGGAATCTGGTATTCCAACATAATCCGAATAGACTTCAACACCTGAACTTTTCATCTTTGATAGATCAAACTGTAACGCTTTCTTTTTATCACTACATGAAATTACAACCATTAAAATTGCAAAAAACAAAAGTGAATTACTGCCTTTTTTTATTTTCATATTACTCTTAAATATTAAATTCTGAATACAACCCAAAATCAGAAGCATTCAAATCTGCTGGATCATTAGATTCCTTTATGAGTCTTTTTAATTCTTTTTCTAATCCTGATATTTTCGATTGAAATTTAACATCATCTATAAGGTTGTTCCGCTCAAAAGGATCCTTTTTAAGATTAAAAAGCTGCTTATATGTTACAGTTCCCATTTTGCTAATAATTAGTTTGAAAACACCATAACAACGATGACTATTCCCTTTATAATTCCATTCACATTTAACATAGTTTCTTATTTGAGTTTAATTATTCAATTACATACCAATTGTACCAATTAGCCTTTACCTCAACCTCCATTTCGATAAAATATTTACGATCAAGATAGTATGTTTTAACCTTACCTCCTTGTTCTTTCACTTTGGCAACATCCGTTAATCCTGTATAATATAATGGTACTTTAACCGTTTTTTTTATCGTTTTATCTGTTGGATTATATACCATAAACATTCCTTTTTCCTTCAATTTTGGATTCACGTGCATCATATAATCTATACCACGCCCATCTGCTTTTTTAAGGTGTAAAATGTCACTCTCTAATATTCCTCTATATTTACGATACCAATCTGTCATTCTTTTTACCATAGTTTTGGTAGATTCGGTATCATATAATCGCGGGCCACGTAGAACAGATTGGATACCCATTCCTAAATTACATGCCAACATCATTTCATAATGATCTAAATGTTCGTTCAACGGCTCAATAGTTGCAGCTGCACCACCACCATGATATTGGGTAAGTGGAATAAAACTCCAACGCATTGCAGGCGTACTCTCCCAAGTGCCATCAAATATATGTTGACGTGTATGAATTAATTGTTGACGTCTAGGTAAGGACCAATTTGCCTCACGATAACCAATAACAGATTGAGATTGTCCAGATAAATAATAATAATCAGGAACACGTAAATGAACACCATTGGCACGTGCGTCTTTATAAAAATCAGAAATCTTTTTCCATTGTTTGTATTGTGAATCCTCAAGGTTTATATGCCCTGGATGATCAGTAGATGCACAAACATCACCTGGGTAAGAACCATCGTGTGTAAAACTTAATAGATGATCTCCATCAAATAATTTTCTCATCTTTCTAAAATATTCATTTCCCCATTCACTCTCTAAACAAGGTGAATTACCAAAATATGCAATACCACCTGGCTTTCCAGTTGCTGGATTTATAACATCATCTTTTTCACTWATTCTTCTTGATGCCAATAAGTTATAGGTTCCTAAACTAATTCCTCTTTCTTTGGCATATGCAACATATTTATCAATCAAAGCATAATTCTTGTCGCTCGTATTTTCTGCATTAAATCCACTTCCAAATGAAAAATTAATCATTTCATAACCAAGTTCWACACTCTGCTTTACAGCATTTTCAAACTCATCCCAACGATTTCTAGTTAAGTGAAATGTCATAGGATTATCAGTCACCCAAGGAGCAACTACCCTATACATCTTACGCAGTGCCAATCCTTGACGTTCTTTGTCAAAAGTATCATATGGTAATACAAACGTACGTATCGATTCCATCGATGCATTACCTTCAACAAAAACATGATATCCATACATTGGATATGTTTTAACCTGATTAGGAATATCTCTTGCAATCGAAATTTGAGTTTCATAACTCTGATCAGAACTCCAATGTACTCCATTACTATTAGATACTTTCGATTTTTGAGCTCCAAAAGCATAATCTGTTTCTAAATGAACATTTGGTGTAATTGCCAAATCAGGTCTTCCAAAATTCTTATTTGTAGGATCTAAATCTGTCAGGGCTAAATATTCTGATACGATATTATCTACTTTAATTGATTCATCAGAATTATTGAAAATTTCTACCCATTTAGACAACACAGGAATGCCATCGTACATCTCATAATTAACAGCTACTGTAACCTGCTTAAGCGATTTTAGATTATCATCTAATTTTTTTAATAAATCCTTTTTAACCTCAGAATAAGCTGTAAAACTATGCATCGTAAGTCTAACTATTTTACCAGGATCACTATAATCARCACCTTCTGCATTCCTTCCAAGTTTCCCTAATCTAACTGACAAAGGATCGTCTATTTCACTTTCTGATTTAATAGTATGAATCAATTTCCAAATACCAGCTTGTGRCTTGGCCTCACAATGAATTTGGTTGCCTTCTATTCTTAAACGTAATGTCCATGGCTTATCAAAAGAATAATTTAAAAACCCTCCTGCTTCCATAATTTCACGTTTTCCATCAAAAACAATAAACTTAAAAGGTCTTGCGGCATCTCCTGCTTCTGTACCGTTTTGAATGGTAAACTTCACTATTTTTTCTTTCCAAAGTAATCCAATTCCTGGCGCCCAACGACCACTATGATCTGTTCCAGCATCAACAACTGTTTCTACAACACGAACACCTTCTGGCAACTTTTGCTCAGCAAAAACAGCCGTATTCTTTGGTGTATAAATTTCACCTRTTTTTCCTTCATTAGAAAAGGAACTACGTTCATGACTATCACTCGTGGTAATTTTCCATTCTTTTGACAAAGTCTTAAAGTCATCTGATAACAACTCTAATCTACCCGTGCTACTTTCTTGTGAGATTTTTAATATTTCTTCTGCGGAAACAGCCCTATTCAACGCGTATGTCATTTTAAGGTGAACTCCTTTTGGAGGCCACTCTACCTCTGATTTATCATAAGTGCTACGCTTCCATTCTGTACGTTTTTCTATATCCGAAATTTTAAAATCTTGCAATTGAAAAGAAAGTGGATTTATTTTTAGGGAATCTATCCATTCTGGAATTAGAAATGCTAGATTAGATTGACCTTCTAATCCTCCAACATTAATTACAAAATCATTTATCGTTATAATCGCCTCGGGCTTAACGGCTCTAATCAATTCTTCTTGATTGTATAGTTTTTTAAAACTAGTTGTTGCTACATTAGGTGTAATACGAAAAGTTCTCGAGATTAAACCATTAGACAAAATTAGATCCTTATCTCCATTTCTAAAAACCTTAGATGGAATACTCTCTTTCTCGAGCATCCAATCTTCGGCAGCACCATTTACATATTCATTCTTAGCTTCTGTCAATTTCAACACTTTATTCTTTAAGTCTTGTGCTAAAATAAATTGCAATGGTAATAAAAGAAGTATAGCTATTAATTGTTTTTTCATTATCTTTATTTCTCGTTTTTGTTACNTTTTTTTTGAAAAATCTATATTTTTAAGTGATTTTCCCTACGCTGTTTTTATTATTTCTATTAAAACTATTTTACATTACCATAACCCCGCATTTGTCTTTCTTTAAGAGCCAAGTTTCTTAGCATGTCTAGTTCCTCCTTACTAACAACATCTTTCCATTGAGGTATAACTGGTGCATTCCACCCAGGCACGTCTAAATCAACAGGATCGTTGAAAGATTTAAGCGTTTTTCGCATGATATTTTCCATTTTTTTTAACTGGTCTTCATATTCACTTAATTGAGAAAGATCATCAATTTCCCAAGGGTCTTCTGACAAATTAAAAAGTTGAGTACGCACTTTATTGTCTACATTGTATTTTATCATTTTCCAATCTCCATCCCTAACCGCGCGTTGAAAATTTTTGTACGCAAAAAGCATTGGCTTTTCAATAATTTTCACATTATTATTAAATAAAATAGGAGTTAAACTATTACCCATTACTGAGTTTGGAATTGGAATACCTGCTAAGTCACAAATGGTAGGATAAAGATCGAACAAATAATTCATTGCAGTACTTCTTTTATTTTTTGCAATACCAGGACCACTCACTATCAATGGCACTTTTATACTATGTTCATACAGGTTTTGTTTRCCCATTAAACCGTGTTGACCAATTGCTATCCCGTTGTCTGCTGAAAACACAATAATCGTTTCATCAAGTTTTCCAGATTCTTCTAGTTTCTTTAAAATTCTACCAATTTGCTCATCTAAATGAGTTATCATCGCATAATATGCCCTAATATTTTCTTTTACTTCATTCTTTTCTCGAGGATAACCGGCCAGCCATTCATCTCTAATGTCTAGTTCTCCATTATCAAACGGATGTTTTGTTTTAAAGTTAGGAGGCAGTGCAATTGCAGTTGTATCGTACATCTTAAGATATTTCTCGGGCATTTCTCTGGGATCATGTGGAGCCTGTAGAGCAACATATAGAAAGAAAGGANTAGATTCCTGGTAGTTGCCTAAAAAATCCACTGCAGCATCTGCATACAATTCTGAGGAGTGTTTTGAAGAAGGTTTATTTAAGTTCTCTTTGGAATACTTATGTTCTTTATTAAACTCAAATGTTGGCACAAAATATTGACTATGCATACCTCCAAAAAATATTTTTGAACCGTCATCAAAGCTGTTAATAAATGCGTCTTTTCCGTTATGCCACTTTCCTATATGAAAAGTATGATAGCCTCYGGAGCTCAATGCTTTTGGTAAAGTGATATGAGAACTATCAATCGAATTACCTGTTGGGTCGATATTAAATAAGGAACGCCCTGTCATTATCATCGCTCTACTTGGTGAACATACAGCTCCATTTTGTGCACCCATTAGATAAGTGTTTGAAAATGACAAGCCATTTTTAACCAGTATATCCAGATTAGGCGTAATAATTTCATTGTTTCCAAGGGCTGCGATTGTATTATAACGCTGATCATCAGCAAGAATAAATAGGATATTGGGTAAAGCATTAGGCTTTTCTGCAATTTCTTTTTCTCTCTTACAGCTCACTATCAATAATAATATCCCTAGTATCAAGCAATTTAATAATCCTTTCATTTTATCTAGTTATTTTGTTTTCTCTTTCCCATTGCGTTAATAGTCTTTCTTAACGCTGCTTTAGATTCAAAAGAATCAAATATTAATTCGTCTATTTTCAATATTATTATTCTTCTAATGAGTATTCAATTGGGACAATGGTTCCATCTTCTCGAAATGACATTTTTTCAAAAGATGCAGATCTCCGATGGTATGAACCCTCATTTACATCACCCCGATGATAAAAGAAATACCATTCACCTTTAAACTCAATTACAGAYGCATGATTGGGTGAGTCTGGTGAGTCTGGTGCTAATTCCCCCTTAAAAGTAGCGTATTGGGGTAATGGTGTATTTGCCATCCAATATTTAGTWACAGGACCTTTCCTCGCATGAAAATAATAAATACCATTACGTTTGAATACATGMACAGCTTCATCTACAGCGTGTTTATTTACAGTGTCTTTAGTCAGTTGCACCCAAGGGCCGTCTAACTCAATCATATTATCCTTCAATTTTGCTCCCATTATATTTCTCCCAGGTTCACCAATATTTACCCCATCGCTGCCATAAATATAGGCTTGTCCATCATCATCAACAATAACGCATGGATCGAAGATGGTAGTAATCTTATCAGTTACAGCCTCTTCCCACGGACCAACGGGTGTGCGACTTTTCGCCACACCGATATGGGTTCTGTCATAGGGAAAGTAGAAATAGTACCAACCATCTTTGTAAGCTACATCTGGTGCATTCATTTGTCCATGAGCCCAGTCGTATTCTCTTGGTTTGAGCACTACACCATGATTGATCCATGTTTTCATATCAGAAGATTCCAAAACAACATAATCTTGCATTGTTTTATAAGACACTGCCCCCTCAACATCTCTAGAACAATACACGTAAACCTTATCATTAAATACTTCTGCTGCAGGATCTGAAGCATAAATAAAGCCCGTATCTTTCTTATTTAAAATTGGATTTTGCGCATTTAAGCCACATACGAACATTAAAAAAAAAGAAATAATTATAATTTTTATAGTTGGTCTATTTTGTTTTATTATCATTTTACTCATTTGTTTTATTTTTTAACACCTTGTAATTTTATAATCAATTAATTTTAATTCTTCGCCTTGTACATTGGCTTTTTTGTAATATCCTCAAATTGTAAGTTTCCTTTATTAAAAAAAAWTATTTYCTCCCATATTAGCTGTAAAATAAATGTCTGCTAAGCTTTCATTTTAAATTATTCATTATTTTTATTAGTTTTATTTTCCCATTATTAACGGCAATTACCAATGCTTTTCCCTCTTGATATTGTATGAGTTTCATTTCTTTAACATCATRTGAAATATTCAATCCACTTTTTACCATAGGTATAGCTTCGAATTCAAACTGTCCTTTCCCTTTTAAGAACAGGCCTAAGCTGGCATCGTTTCTTGTGGTTTCAATTTCTGAACCATACATGTTTCCTGCAATAATGAGATCCTTTATTCCATCCTGATCAACATCATATATTACGGTACTGTTAATATTTGAAATTTGAGCCAGATCTGGCAAGGCTTTWATTTTATATTTCCCTTTCCCTAAATTTTCGATACAAATACTTTCAAATGTTTTCGCTTCATAATGTAAGGCATTATTTAATTCAGATTCACCATAAACATCGGCCAAACTCGCGGAAGCAAAAAGGTTATAATTTTTAAATTTATTTTTAATGTTTGGAATTTGTTGTGAAGAACAAGACCTTCCCCTTAAAGGAAATTGTTTACCATAATTATAATAACTTAAAATAATATCATTTTGACCATTATTATCAAAATCGTCATAATGAACAGAAAATGGTTGGTTGAGGCTGGCTTTGTATTTATAATTCAATCCTAAATTCCCTAACACATAGTCATCATCTCCATCATTATCTAAATCATCTTTTGAAATGCTAAACCACCAACCCGTTGTATTTTGAAAATTAAATTTTTCAGTACTGTTCTTAAATATGCCATTTTCATTTTCTAAAACGGTTATGGGCATCCAAATACCTGTAACTAACAAATCTAAATCTTTATCACCATCAAAGTCCGTCCAWACCGCATCTGTAACCATCCCCAGTTTATTCAATAAATTCTCATTGGTTTTTACAAATTCGAGTTTCCCTGTTTCGATGAAATTGTTTTTTAAAATATAGCTTTGAGCCGGTTCAGGATAGTGTCCGGGAACCTGTCTTCCTCCAACAAATAAATCCATGTCCCCATCATTATCATAGTCAGCTACCTTTACTCTTGAACCACTCGAGTTTATAACAGGAAGTGTATTTTTAGCAAGTTCAAATTTACCATCACTTGTATTGAGATAAAGTCTATCCTGGTAATAATCGGAAGACGTTTTATTCTCATTGCCACCAGAAACAACATACAGATCCAAATCGCCATCTAAATCAGCATCAAAAAACACAGAACCCATATCTTCCATATAATACTCAGGAAAATAATTGATATTATTTTCCTTAAAAGTACCATCTTGTTTCTGTGTTAATAAAACACCAGTATCTTCAATTGGAGCTCCAATATAAAAATCTTCTAAACCATCCTTATTAAAATCTCCGATAGATATTCCGGATCCTAATGTTGACATTCGATGTGGTAGCAGAACTTCTCTTCCATAGTCATCAAATTTATTCTCTTTATGAATGAATTTTATTTTTGCAGACTCTGTTATATCTTTAAAATACAAATGATTATTACTTTTGTGTTCATTTGTATTTGGGTTTTTACTTATTTGATTGTACTCGATTTTTAAAATTTGATTGGATTTTATTTTTTTTAAAACAGATGTACTGCCATTATTCCAATCAATAATTACACTATCAATCTTTTTTATTTTCCCGAGTCCAAAATGCAATATTTCTTCACTACTTGAATTGATTCCTCTTGCACTGGTTAAAGCTGCAATTTGATTACCTTTGGTATGATAAATTGTTGCCTTCGTTCCAAAAAAACTTTGGCTTAAATTGTTTTTAGTAAATTGAATACGCAGATAATTGTTTTGCTTATAGTCAGCCGAGTTATTTTTATAGATATATGCACGGTCATTGATATTATTAACTACCAAATCCAGATCGCCATCATTGTCTAAATCTCCATATGCAGCACCGGTTGAAAATGTTTTTTGAGATAAGCCCCAAGAATCTGTTACATTTTTAAATTTTATGCCATTGCTATTCTGATACATATAATTTTTAACTTTATCAGAAGGAAAAAGTGACAGCATTTTATCCATATCAAGATGTTTCCAAATATTAAAATCAGGGAGCTTGTCAGGGTTATGCGCATCCATAGTTTTTTCTATATAGAGGTCTAATTTTTTTAAAGCATCAGAATTACCTATTTCTCTTAGAATACCATTAGTAACGAATAAATCTAATAAGCCGTCGTTGTCAAAATCGGCTAGTAGAGGAGACCAACTCCAATCTGTAGTAGCAATACCTGATAATTGTGCTATTTCACTAAAAAGTAAGTTTCCATTACTATCAACACCATTATTTAATTGCATGGTATTATACATGAACTGGTAATGCCCCCCTTCACTTACATTTTTCCAAAATGCTGCTGGATTCATGGAACTCATATTACTTTTTAATTTGTAGTTGTCTTCTGCAACCATATCAAGAACTACAAAATCAAACCAACCATCGTTGTTAATATCGCCAACATCTGAGCCCATACTGAAATAGGAAGTGTGTTTTAAATTCTTATAAATTTTATTGGTAAATGTTCCATCTTTATTATTTATATAAAAAAAATCGGGTCCTTTATAGTCATTGGCTATATAAATATCTTGCCAGCCATCATTATTAAAATCGGTAATTACCGAACTTAGACCATACCCAAAATTATTAATTCCGCCATTATCTTTTGCAATTTCAAAGTGATTGTTTTTATTTTCMAGTAACCTATAGTTTTCATGTGGCAGTATCTTTTTTTCATCTTTTGTAGGTGCCAAAATAGAAGAATTCTTTGGCTGATTTATTAGGAGTACATCAAAATCGCCATCATTATCATAATCAAAAAAATTAGACTGCGTGGTTCTAAGATTATCATTCAATCCGTAAATTTTTGCTGATTCAGTAAAAGTTAAATCTCCGTTGTTGATATACAATTCATTTTCTCTTAAATCTGGCTTTTCGTCATATAAACTTTTACAAACATATATATCTTTAAAGCCATCATTATTAACATCTACAATACTTACATGGGTTGACCAACCACCTTTATGAAGAATTCCGGCAGAGGCTGTAATATTTTCAAATTTTAAATCACCTTTATTCAGGTACAGCTGATCGTTTACTTGGTTTCCCGTAAAATAAATATCTTCCAGCCCATCATTATTGAAATCGCCAATGGCGACCCCACCTCCTTTATAAAATCCTTTGTAAACAAAAATATTGTTTTCAACAGTTTCTTTTAACGTGTTATTAAAAGATATGTTCGTTTCAGAAGAAGAGAGTAAAGAGAAGCGTTTAGGGCTACTTGTATCTTTATTTTCCCCCCATGCAAAAAGTATCGATAAACTAATAAGGCTTAGGTAAAAATAATAACGTTTGTATTTTAAAAAAAATAGCTTCATTTATTTATTGTAAAGGTTAATAATATCAAATTATATGTTATAAGTATGACCTAAATAGGTGGATATGCAAATGAAAACTACAGAAATAGTTAAGTGATATTTACATATATATTCATAATGAACTCTTTTTTACTGAATTAGATTTAAACTTAAAGGGACATCATTCATTCCTTCAGATTTAGCAATCAATTTTATTTTGCCTATTGTTTTTCCAGCTTGAATAATAACCATCGCTTTTCCATTAAAAGCCATTCTTTGAGTTGCAGTATCTATCTCGGCTGTAGCTGGATTCCCATTACCTACACCCAATATTTTAGCATCGCCTTCAATTTCGAACTGTATTAAATTATTTGCTAAAGGAACCAAATTTCCTTTTTTGTCTACAACCTCAACTTTAACAATTACAACATCTTTACCAGTTGCTTTTAGAATCATTTTGTCAGAAATCAACTTTAATTTCGATGGCTTTCCTGCTGTTTTTATAATTTCTTCACTTACTTTTTCCCCTTTGGTATATCCAACAACTTTTAAATTTCCTGGGGTGTATTTAACACTCCATTGTAAAAAGCCATATTTAGGAACTTCTTTTGTTTCCAGTTCTTTTCCATTTAAAAATAATACGACTTTATCTGCATTACTAAAAACAAGAACATCGACATTCTTACCCTCATTACCTTCCCAATTCCAATGTTGTGCTATGTGCAAAACATTTTTTTTAGTCCACCAAGATTGGTAGTAATAATATACGTCTTTAGGAAAACCTGCGATATCAATAGCTCCAAATTGAGAGCTATTTGTTGGGAATTTCCCTCCCCAAGTTTCTCCATTATAATCAAATCCAGTCCAAAAAAAACTTCCTGCTAAAAATTCTCTTTCCTTATAAAACTTCATTGTTTTAAAAACATGATTATATTTATTTATTGCATTAGCAGCAACATGACCTGGTATTTTTTGTAATTGTAAAAGCGCTCCTTCTGGAGAGTAATACCCCCCAACACCATCTTTTAATGTCTCATCTCCTTTTCCTTCTCTAATATATACGTCTCGTGTTACTGATGCATTCGTTGTCTCCGTTCCTATTAATGGTTGATTTGGATGATTTTTATGGTATTCATCAATAAAATCAAGGCTATAATTAAAACCCATTACATCAATTTCTTGCGAAAATCCGAAATCTACTTTACTACCCCAGGCGTTTACACCAGCGGTTACTTGCCTACTTGGATCTAAACGATGCGTTAAATCGACCATCTTTTTCATATACCGTTTTCCAATACTATTTCGTTGYGTWCCGCCTTCTTCATTTGCCATTGACCAAATAATAATTGACGGATGGTTTCTATGATTATTAACCATCCATTCAATTTGCCCTAACGACTCTTTTGTACTTCCCGATGAACGTACTTCATCCATCACCATCATTCCTAAACTATCACAAGCATKTAGCATAGATTGAGAAAATGGGTAATGCGAACGAACAGCATTAACACCCATTTCTTTTAACAATTTTAATCGGTAATAATGAAGTGCCTCTGGAATACCTGAACCAACACCTGCAAAATTTTGATGAATACAAACACCGTTTATCTGAACCCTTTTATTGTTAACTAGTAACCCTTTATTAGCATCAAATTTCAATGAACGGATTCCAAATTTAGATTTATAATTGTCTACAATTTTCTCTTCTATTATAACTTTTTGCAAAAGTGTATATTGATATGGTTCATTGACCGACCAGAGGTATGGGTTCTTCACATCTAAAGTTTGTTGAAAAATATGATGAGACCGTTTTTTAACCATCGCAGTTTCTGTTGTTGACTCAGCAATTACTTTACCTGATTTGTCAACAATTTGAGTACTAATTTTCCCTRATAGATTTGTRAAATCTTCATTTAATATTTTTGTTTTTACTTGGATTGTTGCTTTTCCTGATATCTGTGATGTGGTAATATACGATCCAATGTTTTCAATATGAAATGGGTTTGTAGTTACCAATCTAACTTCTTTATTAATCCCAGATCCTTCATAAAACCATCCTTCATGTAAACTTGCATCAACACGAACAACAATTATATTGTCTCCTCCATATTTTAAATAATCTGAAATATCAAAATCAAAACCTGTGTATCCGCTCCAGTGGCTTCCCATATAAAAGCCATTTACCCAAACTTTACAATCTCTAAAAACACCATCAAATTCTAAAGTGGTTATCTTACTTTCATCATCCTTATTTACATTGAATGACTTTCTATACCAACCAATTGATGTTGCTGGATATAACCTATCAACAGGTTTAAAGCCATATCTATTACCCATTTTCGGATCTTGATTGGCATCATAAGGTAAATTTGGAGACCAGTCATGGGGTATATTTATAGTTTGCCAATCTTCATCATCAAATTTCAAAATGGTTGCATCAATAGAATGACCCCCATAAGGAGCTGGTTCTAATTTTGCAAATTGCAATCTAGAACCATCTCCGTAATGAAAATCTTTTTCTACATTATATGAATGACCTAAATGAAATTTCCAATCTTGTGTTAAATCTGTTATCCTGCGTTGTGCAGAAATATTGAATGTTACCACAGATAGAAACAAGCAAATACTAATTTTAATATTCATAATAATTACACTTTAATCTACAACCCACATTGGAACTGTTNTTTTTTGGAGTTAATTCAATAAAATTAAAGAAAGGGCTATGTGTTTTAATACATAACCCTCTAGTTTAAACAATATTAACTCAATTAAATATTTATTTTAACTATTGAAGCGGGTCAAATGTCCCACCCCATCCTTCAGTTTGTACTAATTTTGGGTTTGAATTTAATGCACCTTGAGGTAGATCGAAAAAATAGTATTTGTCTTGATAATCAATTGAAATACCATCAACCAATGTATTTCCATCTCTCTCTAAACTTGTTAGTACTGTTGTAAAATAAGTGTTATACACGGTAGGATCACTCAAATCTATCGACCCATCTAAAACACCATTTTCAAGCGCTTTACGATCATCTAAAACTTCATCAGACGGATCTAATGCATCAAACGCTGCGGTTCTTTCAATAACATAACCTTTTCTATGCGTTCCATTCAAAGTACTATACATTCTACGTCTTCTTAAATCACTAGATCTTTTACCTTCAAATACTAGTTCCAATCTTCGTTCTAGCATAATTGCAGTTCTCATTTCATCCTTATCCATCCCTTCTTTTAGACCATAAAATCCTGTTCCAGCTTCTATCCCAGCACGTGTACGAATTTTGATTAGCGCATCATAAGCTTCAGAAGTTTTTCCAATCTCATTGGCTGATTCAGCAAAGAACAATAAAACCTCAGCAAATCTCATTTCAATCCAGTCTGTCGTTCCATTATAGGTATCTCCTCCACCTGCTATAGAACCATCAACAGCCTTTTTACATAATAATGCAGAAGGAGATATTCTCTCGTCCGCTCCAGCTTCTATTTGACTTTCAACAAAAGTCCACACCAAGTCACTCGTAGTTTGAGGAGCTGGATCATTTAAAGAAAAAAGAGCTCCATTACGTGCTATATTAGCATTAAATCTAGGATCTCTGTTTTCCCAAAACACCGTAGTATCATAAGAATATGAAGAAGTAGCATCATCAATTGCTTTACCATCTTTCATAGGATAGGCTTCTGCGATACCAATGCTTGGCTTGTCCCAAGACTCTCCGCTAGTACCTGTAACAAAAGGTCTAACCCCAACGTCTCTGCTGTGGGTTTTATCCGTAGTATACCTTCTTATAATGATGGCTTCTGAATTTGAATCTGATTCATCAAACCACAATTCAGCATAGTCTGGGTATAAACCTTTTCCTTGACCTTCCAAATATGTTTTTGCAGTACTCACTGCTTCATATGCGGCTTGCCATCTACCTTCACTTTGACTTGGATCAAATTGTTCACTCGCATAAAACAATAATACTTTTGCTTTAAAAGCCATAGCTGCACCTTTGGTAATTCTTCCATAATCACTTCCTGCATCGTCATAGCTAGAAGGTAATCCAGTTATAGCTTTGTCTAAATCAATAATTATTTGATTGATACATTCCGAAGTCTTATTTCGAGGGATTTCGAGTTCATCATTTAAATCGTTTAATTCTAAAACCAAAGGCACTCCTCCATAGGTTGATACTAAACTGAAATAATGTTTAGCTCTAAAAAAAAGTGATTGGGCAATTAAAGAATTTTGAAAATCTTCTGGGAGCGCACCTGTTCCTACATTTGCTAATAAAAGATTAATATTTTTTATTGCACCGTAAGTACCTCCATAGCTGTTTTTCGATGAGGAATTAACTTCACCATACATTACACTATTTGCTCCTTGGGCGTCATCAGATAATCCAGAGGCTCCGTTGCTCCATCCAGATAAACCACGATCATAAATTTCATTTAAAAACCCTTCAGCAAGATTTTCATCATCCCATACTTGTTCATTACTAATGGCTGCCAACTCGTCCTTATCTAGCACATCATCGCACCCGATAAATATTAACCCTATTAGGATTAAAAGGCTACTTAATTTATTATTTAATTTCATGTGTTTAAAATTTTGTAATTAACTAAAAATATTTCAAAATTTGAGAACCCATGTAAGCACTCGTTACACTCGTTCTCACATGAATTTATTTTAATCATACCCTTGGGGGTGTTTTTTGATTAAAAAAATTCATGTTCATTTCATAATGTTTTCTTTAAAAAGTTATATTAAGACCAGCACTATAAGATCTATTAACAGGAAGTCCACGACCACTTGTTTCAGGGTCATAATCTTTAATACTACTGTAAATCATGAATAAATTTGTACCGTTAACAAACAAACTTAATCTATCAGCTCCTATTTTTGAAGTAAACTTTTTAGGAAGATCATAACCAATATTTAAGTTTTTTAATCTTAAAAAGTCAGCATCTTCCATAAAGAATGTAGATGCTCTTTGGTTCCAACCTTGGTCACCTCCAAATACTGGATAAGATGCATTTGGATTGTCTGGTGACCAAGAGTCATTCCAGTTTGCCCATGCTGTTTGTCCCACACCATCAAGCGTAAATCTTCCTGATTGAGGTCTAATTCTTTGATGACCTGCAAATCCTTGAGCAAAGGCCAATAAATGAAAGTTTTTATAGTTTAAAGCCAATCTGAAACCATAGTTAATAGGCGCTGTGCTATGCTTTAAATATTCTTGATCATTACCGTCAATAATTCCATCAGGTGTATTGCCTTCTGGGTCATCTGTTGAGTTACCTCTAAAATCTTTAAAGTACACCTCTCCAATTTTAGGATCTCTACCAAAAGCCTGGTAACCTGTGGCAAGCAATGCATCTAATTGAGCTTGAGTTCTAATAATTCCTCGAGAAACGTAGGTTCTTAAACGATTTGTTTCCTGACCATCTAAAATTAAATGAGGACGTGTTGTTTCTGGTTG
This sequence comes from Flavobacteriaceae bacterium, assembly GCA_002401385.1. GTDB lineage: Bacteria > Bacteroidota > Bacteroidia > Flavobacteriales > Flavobacteriaceae. Next base: position 24,017 of record NVSY01000014.1, read on the forward strand.
ATCAATAGTATGATATTTACTTTTAGTATAGCTAAAGTTAAAACCTGCCTCATAGGTAAAATCATTTCCAATKTTATTACTATAAGAAGTTAAGATTTCTGCACCTGAAATATCTATACCTCCATAATTGTCTGGCACCAATGTTAATCCAGAAGATTGTGGTACAAATGATTGTACATTCCCATATAAATYTCTTTTTTCATTTTTAAAGACATCTATGGCTGCAGACAGTTTATTCCCCAAAAATTTTGYATCWACACCAAAATTGTATGAAGTTTGAGTTTCCCATGTAATATYAGGGTTTGGAACACCACTTAYGTTTGTACTTGATGAAATATTATCATCRGTACCAAATACAGCTCCAGTTCCTAAACCGTATTTTTGAATGTATGGAAATCTRATATCGTTAACATCATCGCCAATAACGTCATTTCCAGTTTGACCATAAGAAGCTCTAACTTTTAAAAAATCAACAAAATTCGCATTAGAAAGGAAGTCTTCATCAGACATCACCCAMCCCAATGATACGGAAGGAAACAAYCCAWAYCKAYCRTCTTTCGGAAAGTTTATAGAYCCATCATATCTCACTGTTGCACTTATCAAATACTTTTCTTTATAACTATAAGAACCACCTCCAATAAATGATTGTCTTCCACTTTCACTTAGAGAACCACTTGCTCTTTCTTCTCCATCTGTAGTCCCATTAAAAGATTTAATAAATGGCGTAATTACACCCCTACCTGTTGCATTAAACCAATGATAATCTTGTTCCCATTGTTCATATACAACATAACCACTAACACTATGATCATCAAATGTGTTTGCGTAGTTTAAGCTTACATTTAATTGATAATTATCAGTTTCCTCCGTAGATTCGAACCAACTATCTGAATCTGCTCCACTATCGTTACGATTACGAACTCCAATAATTTCATCGGTAAGTTCAAATCTATTTGATGGATTAACAGCAAAAGTGTAATCTGTCATCGTTTTTCTAAATAAAGTTCTGTCACTTCTAATATTTCTTTTGTTATAACTGAATCCAGCACTTAACCCTTCAACAAAAGGAATCTTATAATTAATTTTAATTAAAGCATTCATTAATTTATTTTGTCTATTTTCAGTACCTGCTCCGCCATTAATCAAATTACCAGCATTCCAGCCATTAAAGTTGGCAACGAATTCTCCGTTATTAGTTGATGGTCCCCAAGCTCCAGATCTTAACGCAGTTCTGTAGAAATCTCCGTAGTTTTCATCACCACCATTCCATCTCCAATAGAATCCTTCATCTTCGTCTTGTGAAGTATTCATATTTAATGAAACATTTAAATCATCACTAATATCAACACTCACATTTGACCTTAAATTAAGTTTTTTAAATGACATGTTTTCAAATACCGCTGTTTCTTTAATTGCCGAACCAGCTAGGAAATAAGAAACGTTGTCTGTACTTCCTGATATTGTTAAAGAGGTGTTATTTAACATTGGTGTTTGTGCAAATTCTTCAACGAAACTACCGTATTCATTGACTTTTAAATAATCAATTTCCGATTGACTAAACCATTTTGTTGAAGAAGGATCTTGGTTCTCCCAAGTATATCTTTTATTCGACAGAATAGCATGTTCATATGCATTGTTAAATTGTGGATTCCTTGTAGGCTCTGTAGTACCAATAGAAGTAGTTAAAGATATTTTGGCTTTTCCATGCCCCGTATTTGTAGTAACCAAAATAACTCCATTTGCTGCTCTTGCTCCATATGGAGCGGTTGAGGCTGCATCTTTTAATACAGTTACCGATTTTACTTCACTTACATCTAATGCGTCAAATAGACCTTTAGACGCCGTTATTCCATCTATCACATATAACGGACTCGAATTCCCTCGGAAACCTGCATTGGTAGCTCCCCTAATTATAATATCTGATGTTTTACCTGGTCGCCCACCAGACTGGCTAATTGACACCCCTGTTAGTTTACCCGCGATTACATTTCCTAAAGAAGTGGCCGGAATTGCAGACAATTCAGCCACATTAACAGTGGCAATAGAACTTGTTACTTTTTTGGTAAGAATTGAACTATAACCTACAACTACCACCTCATCTAAAGATGTTAAATCATCTTGCATTGTTATACTTAATGCAGAAGTATTTTCAATCGTTTTTGAAAAAGTTTCCATACCTACAAAAGAAAATATTAAAACATCTCCAACTTTTGCATTTATAGAAAAGTTACCATCGAAATCTGTTTCCGTTCCTATAGTTGTTCCTTCTACTTTTACACTAACTGTTGGAAGCGGCATTCCTTGACTGTCCGTAACAGTACCTTTAATTTCGGATTGCTGGGTAATTGAGAACGAATAATTTGAAGCGTTACTTGCTTGTAAAGTGACTAGTGAAAATAGTAGAAAAAGAGCGGAAAGCCCAAATATTCTACCACTTTTAAACGCTATACTAGACAAACTTGGTTTGATTAATTTCATGTTTTGAATTAGATTAAATTATTTAAGTTGATACCTTTAATGTTTTATTAATGTTAATGTCAAAGATTATATCATATAGTTATGGGGTTTAAGAGTTCATATAGTTTTTTTAATTCTGAACAATTTTAAATAAATTAATTATTGAAATCGTCCTAAAATACTGATTGAGACAAATTTTTCAACTAWTTAATTGTGCTAATGCTTAGAAGGACATTRTTTTTTTTGCACGCCTTAGCGGGGRAAACTGAGTTAAATGACTCATTTTTAGAAAAAACCACAAATAACTCTCCGCATACTTTATATATGATAGAGTAACATTGAAAATAACACAGTTCCTTTTTTTTTTAAATCGGTTTTTACTTACTTTAGCAGTGAATATTTATTTGAAAAAAGTTGAATTCATTTCAAATAATACATGTTTCACTTCTTAATTTTTAATTTTATTGAATATTTTAACATGAATTTTAGATGTGTTTTTTTACTCTGCCTTATTACTTTTCAAGCTAACACCCAAGAATTAATATTTAATCATCTAACTACAGTTGATGGTTTGCCAAATAATGAGGTAAGAAAAATAACAAAAGACGCAAAGGGTTTTTTGTGGTTTGGAACTTCAAATGGCTTAAGTAGATACGATGGATACACGTTAAAAACTTTAAAGATGATTCCAAATGACAAGCACTCACTTGCTGGAAACAGAATTTTTTCTTTAGCAGTTTCTAAAAATAAAGTATGGGTAGGGACCTTGAATGGTCTTAGTGTTGTAGACCCAGTATCTATGGAAGTACTACAATCTGAACAATTAACTAAAATAACGGGTAATGGCATCATAGCCTGTTTATTTGTTGATCAACAGGATCGCGTTTGGCTAGCAAATGAAAAACATAATTATATTATCAATGCTAGAAATTTTGAAACCAAGGAAATTTTAAAGGGCTATCAAGTTGTTTGTATATCTAAAACTTTACGAAATACATTTTGGATTGGAACAGATAAAGGCTTGTTACACTATGACCTTGAGAATAATAAAATCCTTAAAACATACGAAATAGGAGGTTTCAATCTTTGGGGGCTTGATAAAATTTATGTCGATTCTTATGGAATGACCTGGCTTACATTTCAAAACGGAATTTACAAGTATCAATCCGATCGTGATCGTTTTGTAAAATTAATAAATCTTGGAAATGGAAATGCAATTGCTGAGAATTTGGATGGTTCACTTTTATTTGGAAGTTATCAAAATGGGGTGTTACGCTATGACAGGATAACCGGGGTTTTTGAACCGATTATATCAGATCCTAGTATTGAACATTCAATAAGTAGTGATGATGTTTACGATATTTTTATAAATAATGATGGGTCTGTTTGGATAGGCACGCAAGAAGGAATTGATTGTGTTGATTTTTCAAGAAATAGATTTAAAAGCTTAATACATTTCCCTCACAAGACCAATAGTTTGCGAAATAATTTTGTTCAAGCTATTTATGTTGATGACCTCAAAAATTATTGGATTGGGATGAGAAATGGGGTGGATAAAGTGATTTTTGATGGAAATTTTAACAATCCTAGAATTGAACATTTTGAAGGTAAGGGAGAAAATTTCAAATTGTTAAACAATTCTTATGTAACCTCTATATTTAAAGATTCTAAAAGTAGATTATGGTTTGGGACTAGTGGTACTGGATTATTCATGTATACTGAAAAGACTAAGAAACTTCTTAGATTCACAACTATTGAAAATGATGAAAATTCAATAGCATCAAATTCTGTTATGTCTATTTTCGAAGATCCAAAAGGAATAATTTGGTTTGGGGCAAATAACGGTGTGTCAAGGTTGAAGAAAAACAGCGAAGCTATCTTAGAATTTGAAAATATTAGTGAATTAAGAGACAAAGATAGCGTCTTACCCTTAAAAGATGTGTATAAAATACTACAAGATAGCAAAGGAAGAATATGGGTTGGAATGAACCATGGTGGCCTTGCACTGATAACAGAAGAAGAAAAGGGTGATTTCAAGTTTATTTCTTTTAAGAAATCTATAAATGATGAAAGATCTTTAAGTAATGATGAAGTATTTGTGTTATTTGAGGATTCAAATCAAAGAATTTGGATTGGAACTTCAGGAATGGGTTTAAATTTGTTAATGGAAGACGGAGATCTTCAAAAGAATAAGGGCTATTATTTTAAGAGATTCACTCAAGAAAATGGCTTGGCAAATAACGAAATAAATGCAATCCTTGAAGATGATCGGAAGAATCTTTGGATCTCCACTAATAATGGGTTGTCAAAATTAAATTTAGCAAGTTATAAAATTAAGAATTACACAACGTATGATGGTGTGTTGAAAGGAAAATTTAGAAAAAATTCGGCATTTAAATCTAAAGACGGAATTCTTCTTTTCGGAGGGGCTGCAGGTATTAATTATTTTCAACTAAATGAATTTAATAGTAATCATAATATTGTGCCCCAACCAGTATTTACAAATTTTTTGATTGATGGTCAGAATATTGAAGTAAATGAAAGAATTGATAATCAGGTGGTCCTTTCTGAAAGTTTAAAATCTGGCACCAAAATTAACTTACCTAAAAACAAAAACGGATTTGAATTGGAGTTTTCTGCGCTGTCGTTTACTTCACCTTTGCGAAATACTTATAAATACAAATTGGATGGATTTGAAAAAGATTGGCACTATTTAACAGGTGATAATCCACGAGTTAATTATTCTAATTTACCACAGGGAAAATATCGTTTTTACCTTATGGCTTCCAATAATGATGATCTATGGAATGAAGAACCAATATATTTGGATATTGTGCTGCCTTTTTCATTTTTTTCAATAACTACCCTTAAAATTACTGTGGTAGCTTTATTCATATTGGTGTTGATTTTTGGGTTGTTAATAATAACACGTCGAAAAAGGAAGCTGTCTAATGTTCTTAGGGAACAAAATATTGCTAGAAAAAATCGAATACTTAGTGAGGATGAACAAACCCCAGAGAATCTTGAAAAAATAAATTGCTTAAACAATTTAATGGTAGATGAACAGCTGTTTTTAGATCAACAATTAAATTTAAAACAATTATCTAGTAAGTTAGCAATTAGTACCAATCAATTATCAATGCTATTAAATGATTATATAGGTAAAAACTTTTATGATTATATTAATGAATACAGAATAGCGGAAGTAAAGAAAAGATTAAGCGATTCTAAATATGGAAATCAGACAATATCTTCAATTGGATTAGATTGTGGATTTAATTCTAAATCTGCTTTTAATAGGATTTTTAAGAATGTTACTGGAAAAACACCTAGTGAATATAAGAAGTCATGTCGCATCTAAGTTAGAAAAAGACTAAATGTCAATCTTAGTTTCAAAAAAAGAGATGTTCAAAGGTTACTGTTTTCCCAGAGTAATAATGTAGCAACAGGTGTATCTCAGGATAAAGATTATCCTGGTTCTATGGCATCCGTTAATATTTTTAAAAAACTGACAGAGCCACAGAACCAAAAGTTCAACCTATAAATCATTTATATCATTGGCTTCTTAAAAAATGAATTAAACTAAACTTTTATATTTATCTTTAACAGATGCGACAGAACCTGTTATATTAGGTAAATTACTTCCGGGAATAGCAAACAAAATAAAGGTAGTTGAATTTCCATTTGCCTACTCGACTATGGTTTTGTGCATTTTCATTCTATTCAAAACTATTAGTAAATTAACAATCTATTTTACTAATCCTCTTTAGTTATAAGACCAAATTTGACAAACTTGTCTATTAGAAAATCGGCATACCGAATGAATCCTAAATCGGTAAAGTGGACTCCATCAACAGTTCCTTCATGATCTTCTCCAGTAGCATTTTCACTACTTATATAGTAAATGTTTTTATACCCACCTTCAATCATTTTTATGTATTCTGTTTTTAGAGCTGCATTCTTTACATTAATCAGAGCTCCTCTCTTTTCATCCAGAGCAGATGATTCATATATAAAATTTTCAATAAAAATAATTGGCGTTTCAGGTCGTTTAGCTTGGATGGTTTTTACTAGAGGAATTGTTCTACTTGTTACTTGCTCTGCGATCATGTTTGGTAAGCATTCAATAACATAAAATAAGGGTTTAAATTCCGAAATCAAATCATTAATTGGTTGTTCCATTCTTCCATTTCCACTGAATCCAAAGTTTATACAATCAACATTTAATTTTCTGGAAATAATATTAGTATGTGCCATCCCGGGGCGAGATGCACACCCACCTTGAGTAATACTGGTGCCATAAAAAATAATTGACCCACGGTTCTTTTTTAATGGTCTCTCAATCACACTATTTGAATCAATTCCTATCTCGATCCTTGCCACGCCATCATAAAGAGGTAAATACATTCTAAACTCTCTCATTTCATCAGGCATATCCTTAATTAGCATATATTCATTTTCAATAGCACTTGGTTTAGCTGTATTAAGGTATTGCCAATTACCCATATTATTAAAATATAAATCAACACCCTTAATTCCAGTTTCAGCCATGTGATACATTTTGTGGTTGCTTAGGATAGTCCATTTAACGCTAATACTGGTAGAATTAGAAAGAAACCTAATTGACATTCCTGCTGAAGCTTTAGACAAATCCCACACAGGTTTTCGAACAATCTCTTTATAGGAAAGCGGTAATCTATCATATCTATTTTCTTTAAGAGAATCGGGAATTTTAGTACCCTCAAGTAAAAAATAATCTACACCATAATAGATAGGATTTTTTAGCTCTTGTGAACTACTTAAGACATGAACACTTAGGAACAAGAGTATTAAAAAATGTTGAAATGTTATTTTGTGATTTTTTTTCGTCATAATTATTTGTTAGTTATTTTATAAAACCCTAGCTCATTTCTTTAAGTTTGCGTGAACCATAACGGTTTAGAATAACCAAAGTTGCGTTTTGGTTATTGGATTTTTCGTTGTTAAATTTATGTGTTTTAGAGTTTAGAGACATTCTATATTACTGGATTTAGCATTTTTTTTTAGCCATTGTGTGTGCGGTTCTGTCACATCTGTTAAAAGGAAATCCACGGTATTTCCTTCTTTATCWACTTATCTATACAAATACCTCCATTGCCCTTTTATCTTAACATAGGTCTCATCCATTCTCCACCTTTTACCAATTAATTTCTTTCGCCTTCTGAATTGTTGTTCTATAAGGTGGGTGAATTTGAATACCCAGCGCTGAATAGTAGCATGATCCACTTTGACACCTCTTATAGATAGGAGTTCTTCTACATCTCTATAGCTAAGACTAAACCTTAATTTAAAATAAACTGCTTGTAATATGATTGCCTTGGGGAAACAATGATCTTTGAAAATCTCTTTTTTAAAGTAAAGATAGATTTTTAGTTTTCCTTTAATCTAGATGAGACAGAACTGAATCTAAACCCGTTAAGGTAAAGGATGAAAGTAAAGTATATGTCCCTTCCCTTAAAAATACAGTATTAATTTTACCCTTAGATTTTCTGATAGTTATTTTAGCTTTTTCTAATGTAGCAAAAAGAAATTTTTCGGAGCCTACATTAATATCATTACCCAAAGGTGACACAAAAACAGTGTCAGCCTCATTAAATGATTTAACACAGGGAATCAGAACAAAAACAACGAGACCTGCTAAAAGTTTAAATTTATTTTTTTCATTATTCTTTATTATTTTTATATTACCTTATGTTTTCTGTAAATATCTATTGATATATTATTTTTTCGAAGTTTTCACCAAAATCTTTTTAGGAAAAAATGTTTAATCGTACTATTTGATAATTCCTAACATAAAAGTAAATATTCGACATAAATTTTATTCAAATTTTAAAGATGTACGATTAATCCAATTTCCACGAGTGAAATCTGGAAAATACTGCGGTGAGCTACCTTGTGCAATTGATGCTTCTGATAAAGGGGTGACTGCACTCCAAGCTGCCGCGTCATATACATCTAATAAAGGTTGTCTTTTTTCTTTTACAGCATTTACAAATTCACGATCCACAAAAAAGTCCATTCCTCCATGGCCAGCTCCCATCGCTTCTTTTTCATATTTTTTCCACAAAGGATGATCGTATTTTTCTAACCAGGAGTTAAGTGGTTCCCAACTATGACCTCCTCCATGTTTTTCTACGAAAATTTGCTGATTTCCATATTGAAATTCTGCCACTCCATCTGTTCCCTGAATTTCAAAATCTAAAGAATAAGGCCTTGGTAAATTACAATCATGCGTTACAATAATGGTTTCTCCATTGGATGTTTTAATAGTGGAAGTTATAACATCTCCTTGTTTCCATGGTAGTTGAGCATAAGGATGGTCTTTACCTCCTTCTGGGTGCTCTTCAATAAAATCTTTTAGTCCCACAGCTTTTGAAGCAGTTGCCGTAAGGTATAAAAATTTATTTCCCCTGTTAATATTTAGCATTGTTGCAATAGGTCCTAACCCATGAGTTGGATATACATCAGCATTTCTTTTAAGTGAATGTTGCGTTCTCCAACTAGCTTCAGATTCAGCTCCTTTACCAAATTTTAACGGATTTGAATTAAATTTCGCATTTAACAAACTATGTCTATACCCACATCTTGCATGTACTATTTCACCAAAAACATCCTGTCTTACCATATTCATAACAGCAAGTACATCTCTTCTAAAATTCACGTTTTCTAAAATCATACAAGGCATCCCAGATTCCTCTGATGCATTTACCAAGTCCCAACACTCTTCAATAGTATTAGAAACTGAAACTTCAACACCAGCATATTTTCCTGCCTGCATTGTTTTAACAGCCATTGTAGTATGCCATAACCAAGGTGTTGAAATAATTACTCCATCAATGTCATCTCTTTTTAACAGTTCTTCATAAGCATGTTCTCCATCTGTATAGGCTTCAACATTTGTAAAGCCATTTTTAGTTAGCAATTTTTGTGTTTTTAAAATAGCTTTTGGATCTATATCACAAATAGCAGTTATAGCTACCCCTTTTGTTTGTGCAATATTATTTACGTGAGTTCTTCCGCGGCCACCAACTCCAATAAAAGCGATATTAACTGCTTTTTCCTTTTTCAAAATGGCCTCTTCTTTAATTTCCCCTTTGGCCATAATTAGGTTAGGCGATAATACCGCAGCTACGCCAAGTGTAGTTACTGTTTTTAAAAAATCTTTTCGAGATGTTTTCATTTTTTTATATTTTAGATATAATCATTTTTTATAATTCCTTCATAGCTGGAAAGTCCGGTTAAATTGAGCCCTATTTTTAATTATTAAGTCAATTTTTTATTATTTTTCAGGATTATTTTCAGGATTTTCACTGAGCTTGTATTTTGATAAGAACACTTCTAAATCAGTGTTTTGACTTTCTTTTTCAAAAGAGCTGGGTGTTTTTCCAAATTGCTTTTTAAAGCATTTTGAAAAATATTGAGGGTCTATAAATCCAACAATAAATGAGATTTCAGAAATGGAATATCCGCTATTAATTAATAGGATAGCCGATCTTTTTAGACGTATTAGACGAAAAAAATAGACTACAGATTTACCTGTTATGGTTTGACATTTTCTATAAATCACCGAGTAGCTCATATTTAATAACTGCGCTAGGCTTTCCAATTTAAAATCTGGGTTACTCATTTCTTTGTTTAATGTTTCCGTGAGTTTTTCCAAAAAGAGGGTGTCTTTAGATTTGGTTTTATTTTCTTTCGGCGAGCTAATTAATTCTGATCTGAAATTAGAAATAGCTTTTTCTTGTGCTGTAAGAATATTATGTGTTTTTAATATTAATTCATGGATATTGAAGGGTTTGTTTATAAATTCTATGGCACCATGTTCTAATCCTTTAATTTTTGTATTTGTATTATTTCTTGCCGTTAATAAGATGATAGGGATGTGTGATGTTTTTTGTTTTTTTTGCAAAGCATTGCACATTTCAAATCCATTCATTATTGGCATCGAAATATCACTAATAATGATGTTAGGATTGTTTTTTTCTGCCAATTCAAGCCCCTCTTTCCCATTGTCAGCCACCAAAACTGTATAAGACTTACTGAAAATATCTTGTAAAAAATATTGCATTTCAAAATTGTCCTCAACAATTAGAAGTGTATGTTTTATATATGCTTTTGGCTTAGGAAAATTAACAAACAATTCTTGTTGTTTTTGATTGTCAGCATGAAGTTGTTCTACAAATTCTGATTCTAATGTGAATTTTTCTTCTTTTGTATAAGCAGCTTCACTGATTGGTAATCGAATGGTAAATTTGGTGCCTTTGTTGAGTTGTGAGTCCAGCAATATTTCACCCTTGTGCAATTCAATTAATTCTTTTACAAGTGCTAACCCAATACCTGTACCTTTTTCCTTTTTTCCATTTAAAGTTTGATAAAACAACTTAAATATATTTTCTTGTTCTTGATTAGATATACCAGGTCCTGAATCTTGAATAGAGATTTCAAACATATTTTTTTTAGAATCTATATTCGTTTCAAAGTTTATTTTTCCCTTTCGAGGAGTAAATTTAAAAGCGTTTGAAAGTAAATTATATACAATATGTTCTATTTTATCAGTGTCAATCCATAAATTATAAGTTTCTTTATAATATGTTTGATTAAAAGTAATATTTTTAATTCTGGCCTGTTCTTCAAATGATTCTGTAATAACTTTTAATTCTTTGATGATGTCTTTTTTATTAACCTTTAAATTCAATTGACCGAGTTCTTTATTTCTAACTGTCATCAATTCATAAGCAATCTTTGAAAGTCGATTAGAGCTATTTGAGATTACTTTTAATCGTTGTTTTAATAATGGAGCTTCACTTCCTTCTAGCCTTTTTAGCATATCTTGAATAGGTGCTGTAATCAAGGATAGAGGGGTTTGAATTTCATGAGACATTTTTGCAAAGAAATTCATTTTAAGTGTATAGAATTCTTTTTCATTGTTGTTTTTTATTCTTTCTGAAAGTAAATTGTTTTTTAACAGAATCCATTTGTAAACACCATAAATTATGAGAGTTAATAAAATAAAATATACAAAATATGCCCAGGTTTGATTCCAAAAAGGCTGTTCTATATGAATTTTTATTGTTTTCGTAGGGATATCCCAATTTCCTTTTTTTGACCCTGCTTTAACTTCAAAGGTGTAATTTCCGGGAGAAATATTCATATAGGTGGCTTTACGCTCGTTTTTTGAATCAATCCAATCATCATTAAAGCCTTTTAGCCTGTAGCTGTAAAAATAGCTAGGGTTTAGAATATTCCCTATTGCTGAAAAACGAAAAGAAAATGAAGATTGATCGTATTTCAATTTTAGGTTGCTCACATTTTCGATTCCTTCTAGTATTTGTTCTGGTATTATTGATGAAGCTGTTTTATTTAAGATTTCAATTTCATTAATATTTATATTGGAGATTGGTTGTGAACTAGAAATCATGCTAGGGTGAAATCTATTTAAACCATATAAACCTCCAAAGTATAAATACCCCAAGTTATCTTTGTATGCACCATACCTGAAAAAGTTATCATGAAATCCATCTGTTTTATAGTACCTTTTTACTATAGAATCTTTGGTGTTAAAATTCCAAATTCCTTCAGTTGAGCTTAGCCAAATATTGTCGTTTTTTTCTAGAAGAACAGCTGTGAATTCTGTTTCACCAAGAGTGACAAAATTGTTGAATCCTTTAAAGCTATTATCTTTTGTATCAAATAGCACAAGGTGTCCTTGTTCATCCAAAATCCATATTCTACCATCAGTCGTGGCAACCATACTTGATACTCCATAAAGATTACTTTTATCTTTTCTTATATAAGAAAATTTAAGAAAAATAGAATTTTCAATATTTGTAGATGATTCTTCAAATTTGAAAAAACCACCTCTATCAACTCCAATCCAAATGTTTTTATCAGTATCTTCAATAATACTCCTTATGAGGTCGCCCACTAACCCATTTCCTCCAAGGGGAAAAGAGGCAATTCTATCTTGACTATTTAAAAATAGAGAGATAGATAAATTGGAACCCACCCAAATGCGGTTTTTGGAATCTTTAAATATACTTTGAATGTTAGTGGCACTTATGCCATTCGTGTTTGTAATTTGTATTTTTGAAAAAATACCTTTTTTATAGTCGTAAAACCAAAGTCCATTTTTAAAAGTCCCAATCCAAATATTTTTATCCTTATCTTCTTCTAAAGCTTGTATAACAAATCCTTGATTTGAATCTCCATAAGTTAGGGTTTGAATTTCCTTTTTATTGTATGGCAGAACTTTGGTTAAACCATAACCATCTGTTCCTATCCATAAAGTTTCATCAAAACCTTTAAGCATTGCTAGTACCTTAACAGGTATCTTCCTAGCAGTACCTTGATGATAATATATTTTGTTTTTATAAGTTGGTAAAATGTTTAAATCTCCATAATTACTGACTACCCAAAGATTTTTATTTGAATCTTCATAAATATCTATTATAGCATTACTACTGAGAGAGAATTTGTCAGACAAGTTGTTCTTATACAACTTAATCTCTTCTGTCCTTGGATTTATTTTATACAAGCCTTCACCATCAGAACCAGCCCAAACAATACCAGAACTATCACAATAGAGAGTTATAATCCTATCATGATTTAGACGTAGATGGTTTTGGTTTCCTTTTAAGAATAAATGATTGATCTGAGTTTCTTTATTGAGATCGAAATGGAAAAGACCTAAGTTTTCAGTACCAATCCACAAATTGTCGTTTTTATCTAAGCATATAGTTAAAATACCAGCATAATTATTAAACTGACCTTTTATTTCAGTGAAAGTTTTATTTGTAATTGAATATTTAAAAATAGTTCCCTTATGGGTACTCATTAATAATTCATTTTTCTTGGTAATATCTATATCAAAAATTTGACTATTCTTGCTTATTTCACTTAAGGTTGTAATACTATCAATAGCWGGGGTATGGGCATCTTTCAAATATATAGTCCCATTATAGTTGGCAAACCAAATTTTATCTTTTTTTGTAAAAATTGTTCGGATAGCAGCGAAGGTTTTATTGGAAGAAAAATTTTGATTATAAACGGTAAATATTCCATTGGTTAAACGCTTTGATACATGTCCATTATAGCTGAGCACCCATAAGGCACCACTTTCATCAACTTCTATTTTTCGAATATTATCGTTTGAACTATTTCTTTTAAAAATAGTCTCATAAGAATAAAACGAGAAATCATAACCATCATACTTTATGATTCCATTTTTATGTGACATCCATATATAACCCAATTTATCCTCGACTATATTTTTAACAAGTATTATTTCGTTGTCTACTTTAGGTGTTAAATGGAAAAAGTTTATTCTGTCTTGTCCTAATAAAGATACCGAACATGTTATTAAAAATAGTGTTAATAAAAGAAGTCTCATTGTCTTTAAATTTAATTTAGCTTTTTGGTATCAGTTGAAGATCAAAAATAATGATTTCTTCAGCAAAATCCCAAAACATTTTATTCTTTCAAAATGCTTAATCACTTGATTTAATTGTTTTACAAAAACATGAAAACACCAATTCACTTCATCTTCAATTCCCAACTCGTGAATGCATTAAACACTAGTAATCATTTTGTTATAGGCCCTTCAAATGCCTCTGGTTGACGTATCTTGCGTTCTTCAATGCCTATGTTCGGTATTCGATAATTAATACCAGCCATTTTGTATCTCACATATTGCTTGGATAATCTCTTTTGAAATGCCTCCCAGTCCATTTTTACATCATGGGTCCAGGCTTTTTCTGCCATTGCTGAAAGCCTTGGGTAAATCATGTATTCTAGACGCTTTTGATTGGTAACAAACTCGGTCCAGACAGCTGCTTCAATACCAATAACATTGATCTCCATAGCCTTGTTAAAGGTTTTTGGAATGGGATTCCACTTATATATTAATTCAGTTGAATTTGCCCCATTGCGCAATCCTTCCCAATTTGCACCTGCCTCTTTCAAATTGTATGGATAGTCAAAATAGACAAAGTCAGCCGGAGAAATAATAACATTATAACCACGCATCACTGCAGAATCTAAAGCATCTGGTTGTAAACATCGCCACCATTGTACGATTGTGTTTTTGTTTACGCCAAAATCAGAAGCTTCATCCCAAGCCACAGGATTAAGTCCTGACTCCACAATGAAATCTGCCATTTCTCTATCAAACCACCCTTCAAATTCATGTTGATTATTTATACCCAATTCATTCATTCTAGCACGCATATCTGCYCGGCCATCCCAATTATGTTTTCTCACTTCATCGCTTCCAAAGTGAACATAGCGAGTGTTAAAAATCTCAGCCACCCGRAGAATCACCGTTTTAACCATTTTTATGGCATCCTCATTGGCAATATTGAGTGTATTATTGCCACCATAAAAAGCCGGATAAGCCCTTTCAAGCGCCCCCATATGTCCGGGCATATCTATTTCTGGAATTATCTCAATTTGTCTTTCACTTGCATACGCTGCTATATCGCGTGCTTCTTCCTCAGTCAGATACAAGGCAGGTCCTTTAGGGTTTGATCGATCTCCTCTAGAACCAATTTTATGCAAATTTGGGTATTCCTTAATCTCTATTCGCCATCCAGAATCATCTGTAAGGTGAAGATGTAACCTATTCATTTTTTGCGCTGCCATTTGATCAATTAACTTTTTAATAGGCGCCTGACCAAAGAAATGACGCGAAATATCTAACATAACTCCCCTCCATTTAAATCTTGGCTGATCAGCTATAGTCACCTGAGCAATCTCCAATTTTGATAAAACAACTTTTTCTTCAGAAACCGGAGCTAATTGTAAAATTGTTTGAAAGGCATAAAAATATCCAGCTTCAGAAGACGCTTTTATGGATACTTTGGTGTCATTAATTTCCAGCAGATAAGCTTCCTCTTCAAATGAATCATCTTGTGTTAATACAATCGTATTTTTTTCTTCAGGTGATGTTCCAATATGGCATGATAAACCATATAATTTTTGTAGCTCTTTGGTAAACCAAATGGCCACTTTGTTCTGTTCTTTTGTAGATAATACCACATGTGTCGAAGAATCTAATGTAAAAGAACCTTCAAATACTCGAATATCATTGGGTTGTGGTATAATTGGTAATACAACATCCGCTTTTTCCTTTCGGATTTCCAGATTGCAGGAAATAAAAGCCAGTAACAATATGTACTGGAAGAATACTTTGTGTCGTAGAAGTTTTTTCATTGAATATTTTTATGGTTGTTGACATTATTTATATCGCTTGCAGAATACGGTTTCGGACTTGCTGGCGTCAACATTCTTCGGTTGAGACCCAACGTTCTACTTTCCATCGGTCAGCCAGGAGAGAGAGAAAGAAGTAAAGACGTTTTTACAACATCAATGCCACGGGTATAAGCCTCAGTATTATCTTTAAGGGCATCGTCCTTAACAGTGAGGCCGCCAGAAGTAAAATCCCGCCTTGAGACCATGCTTATTACAGGCGGCGGCAAATTCCAATTACCACCTTTATAAGCCGTGTTGCCAATATGGTATTCTGTGTTCGAGCTTGGCCACATGCAGAAGCCCCCGCTATGGGAAAGCATGAAGTTAATCTCTTTAGCACCCCAGGATTTGGCTACTTCGCACCATTCGTTCACATCCAGCTTTTGAAACTTAATATCCTCCATTTTCTTGGAGCCTTCATCATACTCACGCCCCTGAATGGTAGCAAGATCGAGCTGGATAAACATGGCCTGTTGCATTTCCTGCAAGTTGTACTGAGCCTTGCTGGGCCGTGCCAAATGACCGGCGGCCGGATCATTTACAGCTTTTTCGTATTTCACATCCGGGGATACGCATCCCAAAAATAGTGCTAAAGATATAGCACATACAAATAGTTGTTTCATAATCACTTTACTCTTCAGTTAATATTCATATCACTTAAAAATTCATTTTTTTTCCTTGTTTTAATCCAGGCAATAAAACTAAGGATATTTTATCATGGTCAATTTGCTATAGAATCGTCACTATCATTTCTATTAGTTACATATCCTTCTGGTTGCTCATATGCCTGAAAAGGTTTGTATAAACTTCCTAAACCATCTCCGTCTTCGTCAGCGAAATAAGTAGTTATAGTTTGACCATTACCAGGGCCTGCATCTACCACTTGATTAATAGTTTTTAGTAAAGACATATCATCAAAAGAATCAATTCCTAATGACCAATTCATTACTCCGCCCAACTCTTGTAATGCCTCTTGAGTTTTGCTTGCTATAGTTGGAATTCCGTTGTAGTACATTTTTTTACCAGATTCATGTACTTCATCAACATAAGCATATTGCAGGTCTTCAGCAATAATTTGAGCCCAAGTTATGCCCCATTCGTACTCATCAATACGTTCAAAATCATAACCATAAAAAGGAACTCCTAATACAATTTTTTTCTCTGGAATACCTTTATTAATTAACCAAAAGTTTTTTATTGTTGTAACTATATTTGATGGTGCGTGTTGTCCAGGGCTATCAGGGCTCCAAGGTCCTGTTACATCGTAAGCCATTACATTAATAAAGTCAAACGCATTAAGCGTCGCAGTGGTCACATTACCATGTAAAAAACCAAAAGGTAAAGCCGCAGTAATTGTTTTTCCATTAGCGTGGAGAGCAAATTTTAATTCTTGTACGAATAAATTGTAATAGTTTCCTAATCCTTTTAATACAGAGCCTTCGAAATCAACATCAATACCATCAAGATTGTTATCCTCAACATACTTAACAATTCCTGAAATAGTTTTGTCCCGTTTTCCAGAAACCAAATGAGTATTCCAATATCCTGCAATTGTTGAACTTACGCCGCCTCCACCAAGAGACATTAGGACTTTAATATCTTTAGCCTTTAATTTCGAAACTACAGAAGTATAATCAGCACCATTATTAAACACCATTTCCCCATTTGAATCTAAATTAGCAAAAGAAAGATTTATATAAGTAGTTTTACTCAAATCCATTCTATCTATTTTGCTGAATGCACTGGGACGTAAATATCCTACAACTTTAAAAGAAGTGTCCTCTTCATAAATATCAGTTGCAGGCTCTATTTCATCTTTTTCCTTATTACAACTCCCTAGTATAAAAACACTTAATAACATTGCAAATGCAATGTTATTAAATGAAAAATAATTTCCCATAATCTTAATTTGTTTCATATTTCTTAATCTTTTATATTTTTACAATTACTATTGAAGGTTATAGTGATTTTTATTAACTTCTCAATCCGTTTTTTATGCTATTTTTTTGTATCCAATGGACCGTAAGTAATGTTTAGCCCATCCCATATAAGGATTAATTTATCCATTGATTTGCGGAACCTGGTATAATCTTTATTGTCTTTATTCGTCCATCCTGTCTCAGCATAAGCAGCAATCCGGGGAAAAGTTTGACGTTCAACATCCTTATTGGTTGGAGTCCACTCACTCCACATCTGGCATCCTAAGCCTAAGATGTTTTTATGGTATTTCTCATCCAAGTCACCAGGAATTGGGTTAAATTCATATGCCTTTTTTAGGTCAATACTTTCGTAAGTATAGTCCAAATAAGTATCAGAATGCAATGAATTAACAATGCTATAGCCTTTTTGTGCGGCATCGATAATCAGTTTAATGTCACCTTTCCAGAAATGAACAACTACATTTTCAGCCAATTCTGTTTCAGCATCTTTATCATCCTTTTTCTCTTCGCCCCCCTTATGGATATTTATTCCCATAATTTCATTCCAACCCATCATGCGTTTACCCTTACTTTCGATGAATTTTGATATTTTATTGGTGAAGGCAATCTGTAAATCTGCCGGTGTATTGATTCTGTTCTCTTTCATGTATTGCTGTACATGCTTTGAATCTTCCCATACTTTGTAACCTACTTCATCACCACCAATATGAATAACATTTGAAGGAAACAATTCAAACATTTCGTTTAAAACATCCTTCACAAATTGCTCAACCTCAGGTTTTGTAACGTCATAGTTATCATAAAGGCGTCCAAATTTCACCGGAACATCAATGTCTTTCCCTGCTGTCCCCAACCAGGTGTACGCTGCAATTGCTGCACTTGAATGCCCGGGCATCTCAAATTCAGGTACAATAGTTATATTCCTTTCAGCGGCATAGCTCACAATATCTTTAATTTGTTCCTGAGTATAGAATCCTGAATGTGGTTCACCTGAGGTTTTACCACTTTTCCATGTTTCTATCTCTGAATCTAACCTTGAACCACCAACTTCTGTAAGTAATGGATATTTTTTAATTTCGATCCGCCATCCGGCATCATCAACAAGGTGCCAGTGAAAGGTATTCATTTTAAGCCTTGCCATTTGATCAAGTACTTGTTTAACGAATGTTTCGCCATGAAAATAGCGAGATTCATCAAGCATGTATGCACGCCAGCCAAATACAGGTACATCTTCAATTTCAACAGCCGTAACCGTAGCTCCATTCACCATTTGCAGTAAGGTCTGAATACCATAAAACTGTCCCTTTTTACTATTGGCAGCGATTGTAATTGTTTTTTTCTTTGCTACGAAGCGATATCCTTCTTCACCTAAATCATTTGGCTTCTCTGCGGATTCAAATACAATTTTAGCTCCTTTACCTTCCGAAATACCTTGTTTATTTAATTCAGCGGCAAGGTACCCTGAGTGACCCGATTGACCAATAACTTTGAATCCACGAGATAAATCAACACAACCTTTACCTACTACCAGTTGATTTGGGTATGGAATAATCTCAATTGGCTGTTTCGGACATTCATGTGTTGCACATGATGCCATAAAACCAGCTACTACAGCAATAATCAGTAATCTTCGTTTGTTTTTCATAATTTAATCAATAAAGTATTTTAATAATAATTCGTATAAATCTCTTAAAAATAGCTCAGGTTTGGCAGAGAGTGGTATAAAGGATTTGCCCTGTCAATTAACCAGATTCATAAACCTTTTTATTAATTTCTATTTTACATGAGTTGTCATTTTCCGTCACCTTTTTGTTATAAAAATCATTAAGCTTATAATGATCCTTTATATTGAATTTACGTCCATAAAAGAGTCTAAGGTCTACCTGCCTTATGAATAATTTCAATCTTAAATAAGTATTCAGGTCAATTAGAATGTTTAATACTATTGTACTTATAAATTTTTTATTTATTTTTTATTAGAGAATTAACATCCTTACAATTACCGGTTTTTGAATTACATAAACCTTACTTCACTCTTATCCAATACTCTTCAATTTTATATTCATCATGAGTTCCAGGCTGCACAATACCGGATTGATATAATGTATTATTAAAAACTTTAACTTTTAATTTATTTTTTGTTCCGACTTGGTCATTTAGGCTATAATCAATATCTTCTGATAGAATTCCATCTTCCAGTTTATAGACACCGCCCGTTCCATGCCAAACTTTATTATTTTCAGTCTTGAAGGCTAATGACATCCATTCGTTCCCCGTAAAATATTTTTCAACAATAACACCTTTCATTTTTATAAAAACAGTATCATTCTGGGGTTTTAAATCAAAAGTTCCCAGCCACCTTCTATGGTAACAGATTCGTATTTTGAATAACCTCTTTTGTTGCAGCTTGAACACAGGTAAACAAAAAGAGATAAACTAAGGATAACAAAAATTTGTATTTTCTTCATTGTTTTTATTTTTCTACATTAACATTCAAGTAATATTTTTAGCAGCTATTCTTATCATATATATTTAACAAAATATATAGGGAACCTTTCAATTCCCTACATTCAAAACCAAACTTATTAACTCAAACATTATTTTGTCAGGTATTTTACCATATTGTTTTTTTATTAACCTACCAGCTCTATCACCTTTAAAAAACTCATAAAAACCGATGTGTAGTTATTTTTTATTTATTGCATTTTTATTTATAGTATTCACTTCAAGTGAAACAATGATTCCTGTTTTTTTTTCGTCTATTTAATAGTATAGGTAAAGTAGACTCGAATCGTGTATAATTTTTATTCTCAGTTTGGGTCCAGCCTGTTTCTGCATAAGCTGCAATTCCAAGAAATGTTTGGCTGTAAACTTCCTTTTTGGTTGGTGTCCGTTCACCGCACAAAACCACCTCAAGAAAAAACAGAAATAAAAGTTTAAAAATTATTTTTCACATTTGGTAAATTTTAATTAATCAATTACAGAAAATTTTTATTTTATGGGCATTAGTTAATTATATCAGTCCTGTTGGAAATTTCCAAAATCAGATTGAAATTTTCAGTATATGATTGATGTAAAATTAGCACTGATTTAAACAATAAAAATGTAATTTTTAAGCTATTTCAATGGGTATTTTCGTGTTTTTGTAAAATCACTACTAATCATCAGGTGGTTAAGGTTTTTGAACAAATAAACTGTTTTGGGATTATGCTGAAGAAATTATTATTTTTGACCTTCAACTGAAAAAAAATTCAAATCGAATTTAATGATCATAAGACTTCTTCTATCTATACTATTTTCAATAACATTCTCTATATCTTTATTAGCACAAGACAGACCAAAATTTTTCCATACAACACCTAAAGTAGAAAACAAAAACAAACTTGTTAAAAATAGAGCCCAAGATAAATTGGGATATATCTGGACGTCATAAAAAAATGGAATTACGCAATATTATGGTTATGATTTTTATTTTGGTTCTGTCGCATCTGTCAAACTATTCTCTAAAACAGTAACAATAAACTAAGTCCTAAGCAACCAATGAACAAAAAGATTTGAAGATTGATTTCTTATCTGAAATCAAATGATCTTTCTTTATCATATGTACTAATTCAATACCTGCTAATGTTCTTCTGGCTGATTCAAACTCTTTAAAACCTATTTCACCAATTATTCGTTTCTTGATAAACCTATGTCATGTTCAACGACGCTGTTCAGGTATTTACACTGGCGTATTTTTATCTTTGAAAAAGAATGTTTGTTATACACTACCATTGACGGATTTTGATATTCTGAAAGTAGTGCCACCAAATAAAGAATCTCTTTACTTTTGTATTTGAGATTTCCATCCTGAATTCCGTCATTATCTTCATTAGATCAAATTTTTTATCTGAAGCCTCTTCTAGCATACGTATTTGAACCACTTTTATCTATGTTTATAAGTTCTGGTTTTACCATTAATTGTAATCGCCTTGATTAAAAATGATTGAGCACTTCTTCATTGTCTCCTCTTAGCTAAAAGAAAATCTATGGTAACACCTGCTTTATCAACTGCCTTATACAAATAACACCATCGACCTTTTTCCTTGATGTAAGTTTCATTCATTCTCCATCTTTTACCAACAGGCTTCTTCCTCTAAATTCCTTTTCAAGTAAAGGAGTAAACTTAAACACCCAACGCTGTAAAGTAGAATGATCAACTTTAATTCCTCCCATCCAAACAATATCTTTTCACTTAAATAATCAGATTGTAAAGCTAAAGAACAGAACTCAGCATATTCCTGAGGTATTTCTTTAATTTCCGAGTTTAAAGAAGGTTTTTTTTAATTTAATTTTGAATTGAATTTATTTAAATTTTTCATTTAAACTGCTAGTTGATCTTTTGGCAATAAAGCAATTTGAGACCAAACGAGATCCCATATTTCATCAACACATTCTGCAACGTTTTTATTATTAGTATCTAAATTGATTTCGGAATTTAAAGGGGGCTCAAACGGAGAGGATATTCCTGTAAAATTTTTCAAGTCTCCTTGTCTGGCTTTTTTATAAAGACCTTTAACATCTCTTTTCTCACAAACATCCAGAGGTGTATTTACAAAAATTTCAATAAAATTATCTTTCCCTATAATTTCTTTGGCAAGGTTACGAATCTCCTCTGTTGGACTTATAAATGCTGAAATCACAATGACTCCAGTATCAATAAAAAGTTTTGATATTTCAGAAACTCTTCGGATATTCTCTTTTCTATCTGATTCGTTATATCCCAAATCAAAATTGACTCCTTTCCGAATAGAATCTCCGTCTAATAATGTACATAAGAAACTTTTGTCCAAAAGTTTTTTTCCCAATTCATTAGCCAAAGTACTTTTCCCTGCACCAGAAAGCCCTGTAAACCAAATTACCTTAGCTCTTTGTTGTAGAGTTTCTCTTTTTACTTGTTTCAAGTATCTTTTATTGCTTGAAAGAAAACGCGTGTTATTATTCATATCATTTGTATTACTTAAAATTTGGGTTACTCCAATTTTTTATAACATTTATTTATCAACATATACCACCTATATAACAATGAAATATGGATTCAATAAATTTTCTTTATTGTATTCTATTTCTTTTTCACTTCCAGCTAGGAATAGGTTTTTACCCGCAAATTTTGCAATCGCATGTCCCGCAGCAGTATCCCATTCCATAGTTGGTCCAAACCGGGGATACACATCAGCAACGCCTTCAGCAACTAAACATATTTTCAAAGAACTTCCTTTAGATATCACGGTTATTCTAGATTTTTCTTTCTCTAACTTTTCTATAAAATCACTTGTTTCTTTGTTGATATGTGAACGAGAAGCAACTACTACATAACTTTCAACATTTTTTTTTAAAGGTAATTTCAACGCGTTTTGAATCAGTGCTTCCATTCTAACATTGCTCTTTTCTACGGTTGTTTTTCTAGTAGAAATTCCTTCTGCTCCAAAATAAAGTTCTTTGGTTAATGGAACATAAATTACCCCTAAAACAGGTTTATTTTCTCTAATTAAAGCTATATTAACTGTGAATTCTCCGTTTTTTTTGATAAACTCTTTGGTGCCATCTAAAGGATCCACCATCCAAAACAAGGGCCATACCTTGCGATTTTCAAAAGAACTATTTTCTCCTTCCTCGCTAAGTATCGGCAATTTTGTTTTAGCTAATTCTTTTTCTATCATCACATGACTTAATTTATCAGCTATTGTTAAAGGAGAATTATCTAATTTTATTTCTATAGAAAAGTCAGAATTAGGGTTGTTGTATATTTTCAATACCTCTTCCCCTGCCAATATTGAAGCGTGAATTGCTTTTTTTAATAATTCTTTCATTTTATTTACAAATCAAAGGATGCTATTTTTTTTCTTTATTATTTTATATAAATTGAGTCTATATTTACTAAATAGAATATTGTATTGTCAGTTCTTTAAGAAAATCCTTTTGGCTCTTTCTGTTCTCTAAATCTTTTTCTGAAGCATTCCGTACAGCTTGTTCTTTTAAAGCAGTGTTTTCAACATTAAATTCTTCAATTTCATCTATTGTAAAATCACGCCTTTTTTCAACTGTAGGTTTAGATAAATTATATCCTAGATTTAATAAAGTAGTTCTTGCCATTTGTTCAAAAATCATAATTTCCTCTTCACTAAGTTCTTTTGCGAACTTATTAAAGTTGTTTTTCATGATAGGGCGAACCAAATTCCTCCACATTTCACCTGATTCAGCTGTTAAAGAAGACTCCTTAGAGTTGTAAAATGTCAATATTTTTTCTGTATACGGAACCTTTAAAAATCTACATAATCTTTTTAATACTTCTATCGAATCCTTAAGCAATTCTTCATAACTCACTTGAAAAAAACGATCGGATCCCAATTCTTCCTTTAGTTTTAAACAAGTATCTTGATCCTTACTCCATTGTTTGGCGATATGATACATATGTTTATCTCCTACAATCGCTTTTTTAAATGACAATCCTACATCTCTACCATCTCGGTAAAGGTAGATGTACATTGGTTTTATTCCTTCTTTTTCAATTGCATCCACAAAATGAATATTTGACATACTTTTACAACACCAAAAGGAAGAATTAGATTTTAAAGCCTTTAACTCATAGATTACCCGAAATATCTCCACCAATGAATTGGTTTTACATTTTGATTTTAATTCATCTCTACTAAAAGAAACTCCTTCCCAAGGAACTGGATTCAACTCTACCATTTTACAAACATCGTCAAGAAGTTTTTCAAAGTTTGTATCGATATTTAAATCTCCATATTTAGGTAATAATGGGAAAAACTTTTGTAATATATGAGGAGGATGAGGTGCATCCACTTCATTTATTTGGTTTAACATTACCCTTAACAAGTTAGAACCAGATCTTTGAGTTCCAATAATCTGTATTGCTTTTATATTATTCATTTAAAAAAAATTAAAAAAAATTAAAAAATAGTAATCCTGAAACACCAGATAACGGAATTAAATAAACCACATCTATTTTGTATTTTAGTGAAGCTACTAACACTGCCATAAAAACAACAATTGCAAACCAAGAAAAAGAAATAGTCGAACCAATGGTAAATACTGCGGTAAATATCATTCCTATAACCGCTGGACGTAATCCTTTGAATGCGGCCATAACAAATTTGGATTTTCTTATTTGATTAAAAAATTCTGAAAAAATAATCATTAGCAACCCTGGTGGTATAAATATGGCTAAAGTTGCCGTTATCGCACCTAAAAAACCTCCAACTTTATATCCAATAAAAGTAGCGCTAATAAAAATTGGTCCTGGTGTTAACTGTCCCATTGCAATGGCATCAGTAAACTCTTTTACATTCAGCCATGCTAGTTCTGAAACAATAATTTCCTGCATTATGGGGATAATTACATATCCACCTCCAAAAAGAGTAACACTTATACCTGAAAAAGTAAAAAATAAATCTTTTTGAATATTTGCAACAGACGCTATATTATCTGAAAGCATAAAAGGTAAGAACCATAGTAATACTATAAAACCAATCACTCCTAGTAAAACGAGCATCAATCCTCTTCTATATTCATAACTTTGAGTAACTTGAGTATCAGAAGGTATTTCTTTTGAATTACTGTAAAAACCATAACCTAATAAAGCACCTCCTAAAATAATAATAAATGTAGTAAATACAGAATTCACAAAAAGCAAGGTGATAATTGCAATCAGACATATTATTGCTTGTTTATAATCTTTAATATGTTTTTTAGCCATGCTAATAGCTACTGAAAAAATAATGGCTGCAACCGCTGGTAATACTCCCATAAAGAAATTCGTCAGAGCCGGCAATTCCCCATACTCCATATAAACAAAAGATAGTATCATCATAAAAATAAAGGAGGGAAGTAAAATACCTAACATACTTACCAAGGCTCCTTTAACACCTCTTAGTTTATAACCTATATACACAATTACATTAAATGCCATTGGGCCCGGTAAAATTGAAGCCATAGAAATACCATCCAAAACATCTTTATCTTTAATAATTCCTTTTTTTTCAATGAGTTCTTTTTGAACTACAGAAATTAATGACATAAATCCACCCCATGAAGTTGCACCAATTTTTAAAAATGATAAAAACAGAAACAACAGTTCTATTTGATGATATTCATTGTTGTTTTCTGTTTTTATATTTAATTGCATGGATTTAATCTTTTTTAACATGTCCAATAAAGGTTAAGTTAATTTGCATAACTAGTGTCGTATAGTTTTTCTATATATTGTGCTCTGTAGGTTGAATATTCTAAAGGTACCATACCTAATAATTTACCTTTACCGTCCGTATAAATTATTCTATTGGTATTTGTACTGCAAAAAATTACTAAATTGTCGTTAATATATTCTGCACTACCTTGTGAGTGGGTAAAATATTTTTCTGGAAAGTCTACAACCTTTACAAGATTCACTTTCATATTTATAGTATCAATTGAAAGTGTCAACAATCTTGAATATCTCTTTTTATTGTTATCCAAAAATTTTCTTTTTATTACTTTTCCTTTGTAATCAGGTTTGAATTTTAAGTTTCCATTGTCTAATAAAACTAGTTCGCCTTTCTCATTGAAACGGATATTATGTTGACCTGCAAATATGGCTTCATCTGGCATTTCAAAATCACCATCTAATCCTCCTAGCTTCCAAATCAATGCTCCTGTTGTTCCATTTATTTTCCAAACCTGACTAATATTTCTAAATGAAATAAGATAATTTCCTTCCTTATCCTTAAATAAAGAGTTAGCATGTAACCAATCTTTTTTTGTTATTAATATATTTTTATCCTTTAGCGGATCCATTACATCAAAAACAGTCCATTCCCAAACTTTTTCTCCCTTGTGATTTAAAACTAATATTCCATCACCCTTAACTTCATCTTTTTTTTCTCCACCTAACTGTGAAAGGTCAACTTGTTTTACTTCATAAACAAGCGTCATAATGTTTCCTTTTTCGTCTAAATCAATTTCATGATGAAATGATTTATCTATCCCATTTTTTCCTGTTTCAGCTTCAAATATCACATTTCCAAACTTATCATATTCTATAATCTTTTCACCATTGGTAAATTTTAAAGTGTCATTACTTAATATGCCTAATAAAGTTCCTTTATGTGTCCATTTTGACACTTTAAAATTATCTTCATTTTTTTGATATGATGCTAATTTTGATTCTCCATTGATTACAAACATATAACCAGGTACTTGTCTGGAATGAAAATGAATATAGCCATCAAACTTCACATTCGCTATGCTGTCTTTTTCTCTAAAATAGGGTACCCATGGAACTAATGGCGATGTAGTAAAATTATACGTATTACTAACTTTTATTTGAGAGTTTTTTTTTGCTATGACATTAAAATTATATTCTGTGTTTAAATTTAAATTAACTAGCATTAATTTATGTGAACTAGTATCATTTGAAATTGGAGAGAAAAAGACCACTGAATCTTTTTTTTCTTTATCTACAAATTTCCAATATTTTATATAAGAATCTGTTCCTTTTGATGTTTCAACATCGATTCCAACTTTTAGTGCATTGTTTGGAACAGACTTTATTTCAATTACACCAATTTTTGGGCTTGCTGAAAAAAAATTACACGATTGCATAATAATAATAGTTATCGCTAGAATAAAAACAATTCTCATATATTTATGTAATTAAATCCATGGGTCTTTTTCAAGACCCATGGATTATTTAATTTAAAAATTAAGTTAAAAATCATTCGATGGATTTGGCTCTAAGTTTGGATTAAAATCCATTTCCGCACGAGGAATTGGCAACAATTGATGATGTAAAGTAACAGTTACAGGGTTTGGATATTCTTCATCCAATAAATATTGAGTCATTCTTGATTCAAATAATCCGTGTCTGATTAAGTCCTCTTTTCTGTGCCCTTCAGTTGCAAGTTCGATAGCTCTTTCTTTAAGAACAGCATCTCTAAAATCAGTTTTACTTATACCAGTTGGTAGATTTTCCAACCCGGCTCTATTTCTTACTTGATTGATTGCATCATGAGCAATTCCTGTTGGTCCATTTAAGTAATTTTCAACATCAGCTTTTAATAATAAGACATCGGCATAACGTAATATAGGAACATTCATTTCCGAAATTCCATAATTGCTATAATGTGGAGTAGCTCCATTTAGATCAGTAGACACATCTCTGTTCTTAGAACTAAACTTTCTACTGATCGCCCACCCAAATCTACTAATTGAATTTTTTGGATCACCACCATAAATACCTGTATATTCCTCAAAATAAACTTTTCTTCTAGCATCTTCTGGCTCAATTGTATAATAGAGTGATGGAGGAATCCCTACAACACCCCAACCTGCATCATAGTCCCAAGGAGTAAACGCTTTAACATGGTGATTAGAAGCTATCGAATATTCTTGCCCTAATGATAACACGCAGAAAATAAATTCATTATCTAATTTATTAGACTCAAAAAATAGCTTTAAATAAGAATCATCACCCTCAGCTGTATATAAATCATAGGTTCCTAAAGCTATTAATGCATCTAAACTACCATTAGCCTCTTGCCATTTACCTTGTCTAAGTTGTGTTTTAGCCATCAATCCTAAAGCAGCTCCTTTAGTTGCTTTTCCAGGGGTAGCTACATCTGCTAAGTTATTAATTGCAAATTGAAGGTCTCCTTCTACTTGAGCATATACGTCACTAGCAGAAGATCTTGCATAACCAGGAATATCACTTTCAGTAGGTTCTGTTAATAAAGGTACACCACCAAACATACCAACCAAATCAAAATATCCTAATGCTCTTAAAAAAGATGCTTCTCCAAGTAAAGAATTCTTAATTTCAACTTCGTCGAAAGCACTTTCGTCCATGTTATTAATCAACTTAATAGCCCAATTAGCTCTAGAAATCATTTTATAGGCAGCGCTCCAATTGGTAGCTGCAATATTCTCATTTTGCCATTGAAATGTCTCAATATTTGCAGTTCTTGTTCCTGCACTACCACCAAGTTTAAATACATCTGTAAGTCCATCAGTCATATAAGCCATACCACCATATGAGTAATATCCCCAACCATTATCTAGAAGCGAGTGGTATATTCCGTCTACCAAAGCAACAGCGTCCTTATCTGTTTTTAAATCCGTAGATGTGAGGCTTCCTTTAAGTTCTTCTGTCAAGAAGTCATCGTTACAAGAAAATATAATAACGGACAACAACAAAAAAGCTAATCTTTTAAATGTTTTGTTCATATTTTTTCATTTATAAATTTATAATATTAAATCCCTATTTTTAAACCTAGGCTATATGTACTTTGGTTTGGATAAGAGTATACATCCAATCCTGCAGAAACGTTTATATTTCCTTCTCCTGAATTTACTTCTGGATCAAATCCTGAATAACTAGTCCAAGTCAATAAATTGGAAGCTGTCCCATAAACTTGTAAGCTCGACAACCATTTTAGTTTTTCTGAATCAAATGTATATGAAAATGAAACATTTTTTAATCTTACGTACGACGCACTTTCAACATTAGAGTCGTTTATCCATTGGTCTCCAATCCACTCTCCAGCAATCATTGTACCGTCCTGATTATCAAGATGCCATCTTTCTTTTACTATAAGTAAAGTATTATACTTATAACCAACTAATGTATTTCCATTAATTTTTTCTACATCAAAAACTCCAGAGAAAAATAATGATAAGTTGAAGTTTTTATAATTAAAGCTATTCGTTAGACCTACTGTATATTTTGGATATCCATTACCTAATACTTCTTTATCAAAAGAATCAAATACACCGTTACCATCAATATCCTTAAATTTTGCTTGCCCAGGAAGCAACCCTGGTTGATGAGCAGGTGCTGTCTCTCCTACTTGTAATATACCTACATATCTATACCCATAAATAGTGCTAAGAGGAAGACCTTCTTGTGATATCGTATAATACCCTGAAATTGTTCCATCAAAATGCGCATTTGCACCAGGCATGAAGGTTGCTCCTTTTGGAAGGAATAATTTTTTGATTTTATTTTCGTTATATGCAGCATTTAAATTTGTATTCCATGAAAAATCAACAGTAGATATGTTTTTTGTATCTATAGATAATTCAAGACCTCTATTTGACATTTCTCCACCATTAGTAAATATTTGATTCCATGGTATTCCTAAAGAAGGTGCTACTTCTTTATTTAAAAGTAATTTACTTGTATATTTCTGGTATGCGCCTAATTCCATAAACACTTTATCATCAAATAAACCTAATTCAATACCTACATCAGTTTGTGCTGTTTCTTCCCATTGCAAACCGCTATTACCAACTCTCGATGCTGTTGTACCTATTGCCAAGCTTGTACCGTCTGTAGTTACTTGAGCACCTGCTCCAAATAAAGTTTTTGTAGCACCTACTGGAACGCCTTGATTTCCAGTAATACCAAAACTCGCTCTTAATTTTAAAGTTGAAATTTTAGAATCATCACCAATAAAATTTTCATTATGAACTTTCCAAGCTATGGCAGCAGCAGGAAAATTACCCCATTTATTCCCTTTCCCAAATCTAGATGAACCATCTCTTCGATATGTGAATGTTAACAAATACCTATCATCATAAGTATAATTTGCTCTGGCAATATATGATGCTAATGAAGTGCTGCCCTCATAAGATGTTGGTGTTATAAATACACTACCTGCCGCTAAATTATAAAATCCAAACAAATCAGATGAAAACTCTTTTGCTCCTGCCGAAAAACCTTCCCATGAATTCCATTCATTAGTATTTCCTATCAATACATTAAATGTATTTTTATGAATTGTTTTATTATAGTTTAGTGTATTTTCAACAATAAAAGACCTTCCCAAGCTATGGTTTATTTTAGCTGAACCTGCTTCTACACTAGCAGCTACTAGATCTGATGCTGAAGGTAAAAATCTTTTTGTTTTTGAATTTGAAAAACTAGCTCCAGCTGAAGTTTTGAATTTCAACCCATCTGCAATTTCATACTCTAAAAACATATTAGATGAAGAATAATGTTTTTCAGAAATATTTTGTGCAATTAATAGTGTTTGAAGTGGATTTCTTGGTTTTTCATCAGAAAATAACAATTCCCTATCTTCAAGTGACAATGTATTAAAAACATCTAGTGTTGGGGTAAGTGGTTTTGCCCTAAAAATCCCTCTGAAGATGTTGTCTTGTAATGAATTTCCATTAAAGCCTTGAAAATTAGTATTTGTTAAAGTAAGGGTTGAATTGAATCCAAATTTTAATTTATCATCAAATAAATTTTGATCTAAATTTATACGCGTCGTGTAACGATCAAAATCTGTATTTATAACCACTCCGTCTACATGTAATAATCCAAGACTAACAAACAACTTAGTACTCTTATTACCTGCTTTTATCGAAAGCTGATGATTTTGAGTAGTCCCCGTTTGAAAGGCTTCTTCTATCCAATCTGTTCCCAATCCTAATTCCTCAATTCTATCTATTTGTTCTTGAGTGTAAGGCACACTATTTCCAATATCTTCAGCAAGCCTATTCCTAATATCCATCCAATCCTTAGTGTTTAAAAAATCAAAGGCGTCTTTAGCTGGTAGATGCAAAGTTACATCAGAAGACACATTAATAGTTGCTACCCCATCAGTCCCTCGTTTCGTGGTAATAATCACAACACCATTTGCTCCTCGTGATCCATAAATTGCTGTTGCAGAGGCGTCTTTTAAAATACTAATAGATTTAATATCGTTTGGATTCACATTATTTGCTAACCCATCTTCTAAAGGAAAACCATCCACAACATATAAGGGTGCATTACTACTATTTATCGAGTTATTCCCTCTAATTCTAATTAATAGTCCTGCTCCTGGCTGAGAACTAACTGTCGAAACCTGAACACCAGCCGCACGTCCTTGAATTAAGTTCTCCACATTTGCAAAGGAACCTTTATTAAAGTCCTTAGCATCTATTGCAGTTACAGCCCCTGTTAAATCTTTCTTTTTAACAGAACCATAACCTACTACAACAACCTCTTCTAATCTATTTTGATCAGGTATTAGTATAACATTTAATATAGATTGGTTAGATACTGTTACCTCTTTAGTTTTATAACCTAAATAGGAAAATACTAGAATATCACCACTAGATGCATTAATGGAAAACATTCCATCAAAATCTGTAGAAACACCTTTGGTTGACCACTTAATACTTACAGTTGAACCCGGAAGTGGTATCCCCTCTTGGTCAACAACTGATCCTTTAATAACCTTTTCCTGTCCTTGAGCAGTAAAAACCACCCCAAGAAAAAACAGGAATAAAAGTTTAAAAATTCTTTTTTTCATTTGGAAAAATTTGATTAAATAAAATTTTATTAATAGACCATATTACTTCACTTTTAATATTAATTATTTAGGACATTAGTTAATTATATCAGTCATATTGGAGTTTCCCAAAAATCAGATTAAAACTTTCTGTATATGATTGATGTAAAAGTAGCTTTGATCTAAACAATAAAAATGTAAATTTTAAGCTATCTCAATGGGTATTTTCGTCTTTTGTAAAACAACTACTGTATATCAAACTATTTAGAGTTTTAAACAAAAAAACTGTTATAGGATTATGTTGAGGTTCTGTAGCATCTAAGGTTAGCAAAAATTAAATCTTATATATTTACTACAAAAAAATGTTCAAAGGTCACTGCTTCCCTAAATCTATTATTCTTCAAGCCGTTTATTTCAAATTAAGATTTAGCCTTAGCTATAGAGATGTAGAAAAATTATTATCCATAAGAGGAATTATGTGGACCATGCTACTATTCAGCGATGGGTATTCAAATTCACACCCTTTGTAGAACAACAATTCAGAATGCGAAAGAAATCAGTAGGAAAAAGATGGAGAATGGATGAGACCTACATTAAGGTAAAGGGTGAGTGGAGGTATTTGTATAGAGCAGTTGATAAAGAAGGGAATACTGTAGACTTCCTGTTAACAAAAAGAAGACAGCGCATATCTGCACAAAGATTTTTAATTAAAGCCATTGAGAACAATGGAAAGCCAGAACTAATAAACATTGATAAGAGCGGATCGAAAACAGCGGCGATAAAATTATATAATCGATGAAGCTATTCAAAGATAAAAATAAGGCAATGTAAATACTTGAATAATATTGTAGAGCAAGATCATCGAATGATAAAGTGGCGCATAATGCGAGGCCTAGGATTTAAAGAATTTGAATCGGCCAAAAGAACTATTTCGGGAATAGAAATAATTAGAATGATAAAGAAAGATCAAAGTTAAACCCTAAAAGTTCAACCTACAAATCATTTTTCTCATTGGCTTCTTAATTAAGTGAATTATTCCAAGCTTTTATATTTATCTTTAACAGATGCGACAGAGCCAAAAAATCACAATAGATAAATTTCATATGACAAATACGATGAATGCTAGGAATAATCATTTATTCTGTTTTATATTCTTTTTATTTATCCTTTTTAAGGCAGATTCTTCCTTTGCTCAAAATGATTTGACCGTAAATGATTTTGTTTTTGTTTGTGAAAATTCAGTTGATTCAATTGAAAAAAGTCTTCATTTAGGAACAAGAGCCTTTCATTTAGAACTAGATGAAATCGAAAAAGGCTACCTCGTTAATAACTCCAAAAAACTAGAACCTATATTAGTCAACATTAGAGATTTTTTAAGACATGATAATCGTGCTATTATACCTTTGATTTTTAAAGGTAATTTTAATCAATCTAATCTATTAAAATATCTAAGCGCTTACTTTTCTGACAAATTCTTATTTCACAATGAAATAGAATGGCCACAAATAAATGAACTTAGAGACAGAGGAATTCAGGTTCTTGCTATTTTTGATTCTAGTCTTTCTATTACTTCTATTGAACAAATTCGAAAAGAAAAAAAATATACATCCCGATTCTCTAAGGATCCTCTTGACAAAATTATTTTATTTAATTCAAAAGCAACAACAGACAGTACACTCCTAAAAAATTGTTTTGAATTATGGAAAAGCACAGGAAAACCACCAAATCTTATTATTGCTCCAAAAATTAAAATACAAGAATTAAAAAAAATAGCCGACTCATTAAATAGCCTAAGACGCTTTAGGGGAATTGTAAATTACAATGGAACACCTTTGAATGAAATCTTTTGGGTCAAATCTCCAGAAGTTATTACACCCGCTAGATTCTCTTTTCCTCTTACTGAAGATGAAATTGTACTATCACCCTTTAAATCCGGATATAGAATTAGCCCTTCAGAGATAATTCATAACTATGGATTAACTGACAATCCAAGAAGCTTTACCGCTCATGATGTTATTTTTGAAGAAAAACTTGTTTATGATTTTTCTTTTGAGAAAGAAATTGTGAATGTTGTAGATGAGGGTTGGGACAAAGCAATCATCAAAAACATCTCCTTTATTAATGATCCTGAAAGGAACCATGTTTTACACTTAAAAACACCAAATTCATTTATTGACTATTCAAAGGAAAATCAGCTCAATTTTGAAAATCCAATTAGTACATCAGTTTGGATCAAACCTGACAGTCTACCTCAATTTATGGGAATAGCAGGGTTCGGAATGGCTTTTTCTATAAAACTTAATTTTGGTAATCCAGTTTTAACCGCTGCTACCATCAAGGACCATATTATTAAACATCCCCTCCAAAAGAATAAGTGGTCCCATTTAGTTATTATTTACAACCCTAAAACAGTCATTGAATTCTTTCTTAATGGGAAGAAGATTGGCGAGTCAATAACCGCCAATATAATCCCTTCCGAAAAATCACTTATTATTGGAAACAATATCTGGGGGGAACAATTTTATGG
This sequence comes from Flavobacteriaceae bacterium, assembly GCA_002401385.1. Classification (GTDB taxonomy): domain Bacteria; phylum Bacteroidota; class Bacteroidia; order Flavobacteriales; family Flavobacteriaceae. The sequence continues at coordinate 58,549 of NVSY01000014.1, forward strand.
CTCCATTGATGACTTAAAAATCTGGAATCGAGGTCTTTCACATAAAGAAATTAACACATTGTATCATTACAAATCAGCTAAAAAGAACTACTTAAACTACTGGATTATTGGTTTATTAATTTTGATTGGCTTGTGCCTTCTAGTATACTTTCTAAAAAGGAAAAAAAATAAGGTACAACAACCTATACAATCCATTTCAACTTTAAAACAAAATGATCAAAAGCATGTACAAAACACGCTTCATCTTTTTGGGAATTTCAAACTCAACCTCATTTCAAAAAAGAGGGTAAGCCCCTCATTTTCACCACTTCAAAAACAGCTTTTATCCTATTTAATTTTAAACACATTAGAAGACAATGATGGAGTGAATACCAATAAACTAACCGATACATTTTGGCCAGGTGTTTCCAAAATAAAAGCAAAAGAAAACCGCAGTGGAAATATTCGAAAATTACGAAAAGTCTTATCTAAAATAGAAGGTTTGGAAGTTGTTTTTGAAGATAAAAAATGGAGAGTCTTAAATAAATCAAATTTGCAAATTGATATTTTCGAATACCTGATATTAAAAGAGACCATTGAATCGGAAATTTCCTTACAAAAAATATCTACTTCTACATTGGAGTCATTTTTAAGTTTGTTAAAAAGAGGAAATATTTTACAAAATACCCAAACAGAGTGGGCTGATTATTTTAAAAACAAAATCTCAAATGAAGTAGAGAACTTATTATCTAAAGTTTACAAGAATCAGCATAAAAACATAAATTCAGAACTCATTGTTGAAATGGCTAATACCATTTTACGCTTTGATAGTCTAAATGAACATGCTCTGAAAATTTTAATTCATGAACTGGTAGCCTCAGGAAAACATGGGCAAGCAAAAAACGCCTATCTTATTTTCGCTAAAAACTATGAAGCTCTCTATGCCCAACCATTTGAACAACAATATCAAAATTTAGTTAAGAGTTAAACAACACCAAAAACAGTTTTAATTATAATTTTAGATATAATATTACACCGTTCACCCACTTGTTCACCCATTTGGACCACTACTACATATTATTTTTGGTCTTCATTAGAAAATTAAATATAGAAAATATGAGTTCGAACAGAAGAGATTTTTTAAAAAAATCATCAATTGCAGGTGCTGGGTTAGCACTTTTACCAGGTTTTTTAAATGCCAATACATTTGGATCATCCACTACTTTCAGATCAAAGTATATGGGCGGTTTTGCAGCTCCTAAATTAGACACCGTTCGTTGTGCATTTATAGGGGTTGGAGGACGAGGTTCAGGTCATGCCATTCATATTTCTAAAATTGAAGGAACAGAAGTAGTAGCTATAAGTGATTTATATGAAGATTTAGCCAATAAATCTGCAGAAAACTGTGCTGCCAGAGGTAAGGGCACTAGGCATCAAAATATAGCTATTTATGCAAATGATAAAAATGCCTGGAAAAAAATGCTAAAAGAAGTAAAGCCAGATATCGTTTTTATAAGTACTCCGTGGAGTCTACATGCACCTATGGCAATTGAAGCCATGAAAAAGGGGGCACATGCTTTTGTTGAAGTACCAATAGCAGTTACTATTAAAGAAATGTGGGATATCGTAGATACTTCTGAAAAAACACAGAAGCATTGTATGATGATGGAAAACGTTAATTATGGTCGTGAAGAATTGCTCTACCTTAATATGTGTCGTCAGGGAGCCATTGGAGAACTTCTTCATGGTGAAGCCTCTTACATACATGAGCTGAGAGGACAAATGCATCAGGTAGAACGAGGAACAGGATCTTGGAGAACACCTCATTATGCTAACAGAAATGGAAATTTATACCCAACTCACGGTTTAGGACCAGTAGCTCAATATATGAATTTAGGAAGAGGTGAAGATAATTTTAGCAGAATCGTCTCTTTTTCTTCTCCTGCCAAAGGGCGTAACATTTATGCGGCTAAAAACTTTGATAAAAACCATAAATGGAACCAGCTTGACTTCGAGGGAGGAGATATGAATACTTCCATAATTAAGACCACTTTAGGAAGAACTATCATGGTTCAATGGGATGAGACAAGTCCTCGTCCATATTCAAGACATAACCTAATTCAAGGAACAAAAGGAACCTTGGCTGGATTCCCAACACGAATAGCCTTAGAGGGTGGTGTTGAAAATGGAACAAAAGATCACCATCAATGGGCACAAGGAGAACAATTGGAAGCTATATTTGAAAAATATGAGCACCCATTATACAAACGATTGGGTGATATTTCCAAAAAAAACGGAGGTCATGGAGGAATGGATTTTATGATGAATTATCGCATTATTGAGTGCTTACGAAATGGATTACCTTTAGATCAAAACGTATATGAAGGATGTTTTTGGAGTGCTGTTGGTCCTTTAAGTGAGGCATCYGTTACCGAAGATGGAAGCTCTCAAGTATTCCCAGATTTCACTAGAGGAGCTTGGAAAACCACAGATCCACTTGCAATTATAAGATAACCAGTATATAAATGTATAAAAACCTGCTGAGATAATCTTTGCAGGTTTTTACCTTTAAATAAATTTCTAACGAATGCTCAAATATAGAGCAATGGAAAAGCCTTTTCTATCTTGTCAAAAATTCAAAAAACATCTTTACTATCAAAAGAGATGGTTCTGTCGCATCTAAGTTAGAAAAAGACTAAATGTCAATCTTAGTTTCAAAAAAAGAGATGTTCAAGGGGCATTGTTTTCCCAAAGCCCCTTCAACATATCTTTTCTCCTAAATAATCAGAATGTAAATCTAAAGGACAGAACCAATATTACTAAAGTAAATATAAATACATAAATTCATTTTTATCATTTTTTAAAGTTGGATATTCCTTGWTTTAGCCATTCTTGGTACTCGTCTACATCCGGTGTATAGGCTACTGGGTTAATTAAATTTCTTTCATTATGATCCATCAACACATAAAATGGCTGTGCATTTGCACCATACTTAATGGTTTGAAACTCACTCCATTTTTGCCCGATATATTTTAATTTCTTTCCTGGTCTTAATTTTGATTCAACTTCTTCCCCTTTTGAAAGCTTTCTTTTGTCATCAACATACAATGAAATTAATACAACATCGTTTTTAAGAATTGGCAAAATCTTATCTTTTGCCCAAATATTCTGTTCCATTTTTCTACAATTCACACAAGCATGTCCTGTAAAATCTAACATAATTGGTTTTCCCACTTCTTTTGCATAAGCAACTCCTTTGTCATAATCGTTAAAAGCTAAAATATTATGTGGAGCCATTAAATGTGCTCCTTCCGGAATTTCTGACTGTGATGCTCCAGTATTTGTACTGGAACCTAATTTGGTAAATCCAACTCCATAAGGAGATTCAGCATAATGTTGGGCAGGAGGAAATGCACTTATTAAATTTAACGGTGCTCCCCAAAGTCCTGGAATCATATATATGGTAAAAGCTAAGGTAACCAAACCTAGACTTAACCTCCCAACAGAAATATGTGTCAACGGTGAATCATGAGGTAATTGTATTTTTCCAAAAAGGTAAAACGCTAAGGCTCCAAAAATGGCAATCCAAATTGCAATAAATACTTCACGTTCTAATAAATGCATTTGTAATACTAAATCGGCATTCGATAAAAATTTAAATGCTAGGGCCAATTCCAAAAATCCTAAGACTACTTTAACCGTATTTAACCAACCACCCGATTTTGGTAATGAATTTAGCCATCCTGGGAATGCTGCAAATAATGCAAACGGAATAGCTAAAGCTAAAGAAAACCCAAGCATTCCAACAATTGGCCCAACTTGATTTCCTCCTGCTGCAGCTTCAACTAATAAAGTTCCAACAATTGGTCCTGTGCATGAAAATGAAACAATCGCTAAGGCAAGTGCCATAAAAAAAATCCCTACAAAACCTCCTCTATCTGCTTGTGCATCAACTTTAGTTCCCCATGAACTTGGTAAAGTAATTTCAAAAGCTCCTAAAAATGAAACTGCAAATACAATTAACAATAAGAAAAATATAATATTAAACCACACATTTGTTGACAATGCATTTAAAGCGTCTGCCCCAAAGACAGCGCTTACTAAGGTTCCTAAAAGCACATATATTATCACAATTGATAAACCGTAGATTATGGCATTTTTTATTCCCGCAGCTTTACTTTTACTTTGTTTAGTAAAGAAACTAACTGTCATAGGAATCATTGGGAAAACACAAGGTGTTAACAAGGCTGCAAACCCCGAAAAGAATGCTATAATAAAAATCCCTAACAAACTATTATTTGAAGATTTTTTCTTATCATTATCCTCAACAACTTTTGTTACTTCTTCACTCTTGCTCGATTTATCAGCGGTAGTATTTGCAATTTTAACAGGAAAATCTAAATCTACAAAAGTTGGAGGTAAACAATTTGCATCATCACAAACCATAAATTCCACCTCTCCTGTAATACTAAAAGGTTTATCAGACAATACTTTTATTCGTTGTTTGAAAACAGCATTACATTCAAAATACTTGATTTTCATATTGAAAACAGGATCGTCAATAGTATGACCTTCTTCTTCAGAAATTTTACCTACTAATTCAAAATCTTCTGAAGGAGTAAAATAAAAACTTGTTGGAATTGGTCCATCTTCTGGTACATTTTGAGAATATAAATGCCAACTGGTTTCAATAGAAGCTTTTATAATTAAATCAAATTCTGYATCTGATACTTCTTCTACGGATGTTAACCATTTCACTGGTTCGTAGATTTGCGCCATTATATTTGTGCTAAAAAGCACGATAAGTGCAATAATTAAATTTTTCATCATTTTGATATTAAAAAGGGCCGCTATACAAATAGAGACCCTTTAACTTTGATTTCCGGTTATTAATTCAAACAATTACCTAATTCAAAAAAGTTTATTTAATGTTTTTGTGATTATATTTTTGGCTTGAATACAATTTCATATGATGAAGCCCCTTCCAATAATTTATTTGAAATATCCTGAATATCTAAAATTTTTATAGAATTGATTATGTTCTCAAAATTTTCAGGATTATTTATATTGTAATATTCTAAATAATAGTTTTTTAAAAGGCTCATCTCATAATTATTGTAATTTTTTGCTTCTTCTCTCTCTTTTAAATAATTTGTCAATGTTTTATCTAAATCTGTTTGAAGAATCTCTCCATTTGCAATTGCATGAATCTCATTATGAACGATTTTAATAAGGGTTTCTACTTTATCTGGGTTACCATCAAAATACACAGATAAATACCCCGTCATTTTTGGTTTTTTCACCAATCGTCCTGAACATCTAGCACCATAGGTGCCACCTTGATCCTCCCTTAAAGACTCTGTTAATCTCAATTGTAAAATATCTCCTAAAACACTCATTAATTGAGCATTTTTTAGTGAATAGTCCATTTCATTTTTTATTGCGATACGAACAGTTGCTTTAGGGTCCTTCATTTCTAAATAAATGTCCTTATCCGTTTTTTCATTCAACCAAGATGCTCCATTATCTATCCATTCCTCTCTATCACTTGTCGTTGGAATACTGGCAATATATTTTTCTAACAATGGTGTTAAATTTTCTTGCTTAACATCTCCAACTATAAAAAATATAAAATCTGCCGCATTTGCAAAACGACTCTCATAAATTGCTTTCATAGCATCAAAAGATGCTTCTGCAACATATTCTGATGTCATTATTCTTTTTTGTGGATGATTATTACCATACAAAGTAGTTGTAATACTATCTTGCATTTTCGAGTTAATGTTTGATCCTTTACGAATTAAATAACTCGAAATTTGCTGTTGTAAAACATCAAAACTTTTTTCATCAAAACGAGGATGTGTAAATCTCAAATGTACCAATTGCAACATCGTTTCAACATCTTTGGTAGCTGATGCCCCAGAAACGCTTTCTGAAATACTACCAATAGAAACCGAAGAGTTAGCTGTTTTACCCGCCAATATTTTTGGTAAATCTGTCATAGAAAACGCTCCTAGKCCAGACATTTGAATTAAATTCCCTAAAAAATCATTTGAAGCATAATCTTCCACAGCAATCAATGATTTTCCGCCATCGCTAATGGCTTGTAATTTTACATCGTTCTTATTCTTATCTGCAAACTTGTAATACACTTTTATACCATTACTCAATTCAAATACCGTTGCTCCAATTTCTTCATTTACAACTGAGGAAATTATTTTTCCAGGGATTAAATCAACCCCATCCATTAACGAACCTCCTATTTCTTCTACATACGGTTGAATAGAAGCATCGTTTTCTACTTCATTCAGTATCGATAGGCCTTCTTCTTTGGTCAGGTTTTTATTCCCATCTACCCCAGTAACAATTAATGTTCTGTTTTTTTGAGTATACATTTCTTGTATTCTAGATTGGAGGTCTTCAATCGTCATTYCTAAAAACAACAGCTTCACCAATTCATATTCTTTTACAATATCCGTAATATGAGCATTTTCTAAATAGTTGCTTTTCATATTTCCAATTAATGCGGAATGAGAAACATCATCAATCTTCGCAATTTGATTTTCGTAATAAGTCGCAAATACAATTTTTGTTCTTTCTATTTCACCCTGAGTAAATCCGAAATTAACAGCTCTAACAATTTCGGTCAATACAGATTTAAAAGCAGCCTGTTGTAGATTTGGTTTTGGAGAAACCCAAACTCTTAATTCCTCATGTAATCTTGCAGTAGCATTACTATAGCCTACTCCTGCTCCAATAAATGTTGCTTCAGGATCTTGAGACAACTCTGTTATTCTTGTTGACATCATATTAGATATCATCGAATTCTGAAGACCTATTTTTAAATCAGCAACCGTTTCATTCTCTAAAGATTTATCATGTCTTATTGAAAAAGAAATGCTAGAAGTAGCAACTTCTTCATCCATTGCTATATCATATAATAATTCTTCATTGTCTGGAATATTAATTTCAAATCTTTCTTTTGGATTTTCGATTGTAGGAATTTCAGAAAACAGTTTCTTTATTTTTGCTTCCATTACTTCTACATCAAAGTCTCCAACAATTGCGATTGCTTGTAAATCTGTTCTGTACCAGTCATGGTAAAAATCTCGCAATGCTTTATATTCAAAATTTTCTACAATATCCATTTCCCCAATTGGCATTCTATCTGCATATTTCGTATAGTTAAACATTGTAGGAAAAACCTTTTCGAAAATTCGCATTTGACCACTTTGTCTCGTACGCCATTCTTCTTTAATAACACCTCTTTCTGCATCAATTTCTTCTTCTGTCAAAGACAAATAATTACACCAATCGTGTAAAATCAACAAACACTTATCTACCAATCCATCTTTATTTGTTGGAATATTATTTAAATTATACACCGTTTCGTTAAACGAAGTGTAAGCATTGATGTCTCTACCAAATACAGCTCCGTACTCTTGAAGCATATTTAAAATTCCTTTTCCTTCATAATTTTCGGTACCATTAAAGGCCATATGCTCTAGAAAGTGAGCCAATCCTTGTTGATTATCCTCTTCTAAAATTGAACCTACATTTTGAAAAATATAATAACTTGCAACATCCTTAGTTACATCAGATTTTTGAATGTAATAGGTCATCCCRTTTGGCAATACCCCTTTAACAATTCTTTGATCTATGGGTAATGGATCGTTTAAATTTAATGATTGCCCAAAAACGCTAAAATTGAGAGTAAGCATTATTAATGACAATAATATTTGTGTATTTTTCATTTTCTTGTTTTAACTTAATAAGTTGTTTAATTAATCTCGTATTGAGAAAATAAAAGTTTCAATTCTTTGTAATTAGATGGTTTTGGAGCCTTTTGGCTAATAATCTTTCCTACTGGATCTATTAAAACAAATCTTGGAATTGTCTTAATATTATATTCTTGTATAAATGAAGATTCAAATGCGTTACTAGCAAATAATTGAACTCCAGACAAGTTTTTATCCGTTACGTATTTCCTCCATTTATCGAAGTCTTCCTGTTTATCTACAGATATGCTCACGAACTCAATATTCTTATCTGCATACTCTTTTTCTAATTTTTCTAAATAAGGTATCTGTACCTTACAAGGGGAACACCAGGTAGCCCAAACATCAATGTAAACATACTTTCCTTTAAAATCTGACAGTGAAGATGATCCTCCGTTAAAATTCAAGTAATTATTAAAAATTGGAGATGGAGTTCCTTTAGCTAATTTTAAAGTGTTTTTGTGTTCAACAGTATACTTATCCTTGAAGCGATTCACATAAGTTTTATTAAATTGTAGTTCTTTCTCAACCGTGGTTGATTCAATATTTTCAAATGAATGCAACAAGTCATTTAATTTTAATTCAAGGTTATTCAATTTATGCTGAAATAAGTTATCCTTTTCACTATACCAYTCCTCTTTAAAMCCAAATTCAGAAGAATTCATTAAAAGAGATCTCTTATTCATATAATTGTTGATATCGGCATTTTCYCCTTTAAAATTAAGGGTTTCTTCAAAATCACTRACATCGGCGGATATTAAGATTTCTGAATCTGGAGATAATAAAAGAATAGACATTTTTTTATCCTCCATAAGCATTAACTGATAACGTGCCTGATTTTTAAGAATTATAGTATCATTGAAAAAACCTGTTTCGCTCAATGGAATTACTTTCTTGTAACCACTTCCATAAATCAAGATTTCCTTTGATAAGGACTTGAYAATTTGACCCGAAATCTGTACAGCATTTGGATGACGATCTGTTTTATTACAAGATATCAGCATAATTAATATTAATAAGAATATAGAATTTTTCATAACACTTTAATTATTTACAATATTGATGTAAAACACTTACGGGAATAGCCTCTCTGGTTACCATTAGAGTTGCTCCTTGTTTCCCATGATCCTGTGCATTATGAGGATGCACTCCACTAACCWTAGCCATTAATTGACCATGTTGATTTACAATTGGACCTCCACTTGCACCTTGCCCAAATTCTGTAGTTACTGCAATTTTAACTTCATCATCACGATCACTAATATATTTTCTTGAAATAATACCCTTAGACATAAAAAAGAGATTGTTATATGGGTGACCCATCATATAAATATCTTCACCCATCAATTCATTTTCTGCAAAAGGAATATGCTTGATTTTCTTTCCCTTAGTATCTATTTTAAGAATTGCCAAATCATTTGCCTGGCTGGCAGCCAAAATTTGAATTACAGGATACACATTTCCTTCACTATCYGATGCGAAAATTCCAGAAATATCAACACCATCCTTAACTTCAATTACATGATAATTAGTAGCAATTACACCTTCTCCATTTATTACATAACCAGAGGCGTTCATTAAATGAAGATTCGGACAACGCTTACATAAATATGAAGACCCCATAACCATAGTGCGTTCTTTAAGAAAGTAATACAATTGATTTCCATTCATTTTTTCCGGCTTCAATCTATCAACTACTACCTCAGAGTTTTCTTCTATTCTATCTAACTTTTGCTGTTGTAATGTTAAAAAAGGCGTATAATCATTATTTGCAATTAAGCCCTCCGCTTTTTTAATTGCATTGTCAATAAATGTTGAACTTCTTATTGGATCTGACTCAAGAATATCGTCAATATTAATAAYCGATTGAGAATCAATCTTTTTAACCTTCACCTCTCTCTTTGTGCAACTATTTAAAAATAACAAGCCAAAAAGCAGCAATAACAATTTATGTTTCATTCTATTTTACTTTAAAAGATTAAGCAATTGTTTCTTTAACTCAGGGTCTGAAGGTCTTTTTGCATTTGCATCAACAATTTTTCCTTCCTTATCAAATAATAAAAATCTTGGTATTGCGTTGATCTTATAATCTTTCGCAATTCTAGTATTAAAGGCGTCATCAGAAAATAACTGGACTCCTGTCAATTCTTTATCAACAATAAATTTTTTCCATTTTCCCAACTCTTTTGGTTTATCGACAGAAACGCTCATAAAAACAATATCCTCCCCGTGTAAATCTTTTTCTAATTGTTTTATATAAGGGATTTGCTGCTTACATGGCGCACACCACATTGCCCAGATATCGATGTAAACTAATTTCCCTCTAAAATCACTAAATGATACATCTTTATCATTTTTATCTTTATACGTAAAAGGATATCCTTGCTCTCCTGAAGCCATCGTCATTATTCCTTCTTCAAAAGCAGCTACTTTCTTTGAAACATAATCACTTTTCGAAATATCTTTACTGTGAGTTTCTTTAAATTGTAAATATGCTCGATTATAAGATTTATATCTATTTAAAAACTCTAATGATAAATGTGCTCGAAGAATAGGACTATCAATATTTAAGAACATTTCAGTGCTATAATCTTTTGTTTTAATATCACCACCTGTGTATATCGCTTTATACATTTGGTGTATTCTTAACACTTCAATGCCTCTTGGAACATCTAAAATAACATCAGATTTTAATGTGTTTTCATTTATAATATCAGTGTAAAAAGAAGGTAAATCCTCTCTACTTGGGTGCTTAGCTCTAGGGGTGAAAATGAAATTAAGAGCAACATCTTCAATTTTCAAGTCAATATAAGCATGCATTAATTCGTTAAATCGTTCGTTCTTTGAATTTACATTTGCATGTTGTTTTTTCATTTCAGGAATGAATTTTTCATAAAATGGAAAAAACTCAACATAGGTTTTTGAAGGTTGTTTAGTATGGCTAAATACTTTTAATGTATCAATTGACTTCTCCCAATTATATAAAATGTCATTTTCTTCATCTGGGCTTTGTATTAATTCATAACCATCTGCATTATACTGAAGTTTAATAGATTGATTGTTCTTAATGTATAAAGGAATCTCAATATCTCTATCACCAAGAATATAAAATCCTTCATTATCTGTGCTTAAAGCAAACCCAAATTCTTTACTGTTATTTAATTTTGAAGTGCTAATTTCTGTTTTTTTACCATGTTCCACTTTTGATAATGTAACTTCTGTCTTGAACGGAACGTCAAAAGTACCTGTGATGGTAGAAAAATCATTTTTATTATTTGCGTTATTATTACAAGACATTAAAAGTCCTAGAATAAAAAAAACGAACACTAGTTGATGTAATTTCATAATGTANNTTTTTNTTANNTTATTTTATTTTATTTTCATCGAAGTATTCCTGAAAACTTGGACTAAATTTGGTCCATTCTTTTTCTGTGAAAATTGGTTTACATTGCTCTAAAACCTTGTTGAAAGCGACCTGATCGTTCGATTTACCCAAAATAATTCCCTTTCGATTTATCACCGTAAGAAGATTGTTCCTCACTTGCATTCTACTATAATCTTCTGCCAGTTGTTCAGCATTTTCTACAATGTAATCGCCATAAATGCCTCCTACTTTTAATCCAGACATTATTACAAATGGAACTTCACTTCCTAAATCATTCTGAGTTTTTAAATAAGCATCTATAGTTTCAAATGAAACATTTCTTTTCCCTTTTAAGTAGGCATCACTATAAAATTGAGGGTAGTCTCCATCTAAATTATTGCTGTATTTTTTATATTGATTTTTGTTTGCGTTGTCTTTAACAGACGATAGTAAGGTTGTAAATTCATCTACAGAATGAAAGCCAGAAGTAATATCAACTATTTGTCCATCTGCAGTTAAAAATAAAAATGTTGGAAAACCGCCAACTGCATATTTTAAACTTAATTTTTTACCAATGTCTTCTTTAAAAATATCTGATTTAAAAGAGATAAATTCGTTCGTTAAAATTGTTGAAACTTCCTTATTTGGAAAAACTTCATTATCCATTTGGGCACATGGGGCACAACCCTTAAAATACAAATCGACAAAAATTAATTTGCTTTCTTCTTTCGCTTTTTCTTTTACTTGATCCCAACTTGCTTTTTCGAATTTTGTTTGTGATTGAACAAAGAAAGCGCTCAATAGAAATATTAAAAATGTGAATTTATTAATCGAACTTTTCATTTATATGTTTTAAAATTATTGGACAAAACTATTGTAGAAAATTGTTAAAAAACTTCAAATAAGCATTAAAAATTTGTTAAAAATAATCATAAATCACTGTAGTACWAAGACATAACTATCCTCTCCGAATAAAACAAAGCATTCGGATAAAAAAGGGGCTGACGGATAAATCAGCCCCAAAACAATTAATTAATCTTAATGAAAACTATTAACGTTGTCTATAGGCTATACTAACAATTTTACCAAACCCAGAATACGAGGTATCCAATTCTATTTGACCTTGCACAGGTGGCACATTATAAAGTTCCATAGTACCATTGGAACCTTCTGCACCTGAATCATCATATGTACAAACTATTAATTGTTTGCCCATTTTTGTATATGACTCATTCTCAAATCCAAGTGAATTAAAAAACTTTCTATACTCTAATTTCGTAATTTCTTGATCGCCTTTATCTAGCATTTCAACCGTAGTTCCAGTAAAAATATCATACTCGTAAACTTTCCCTCCTACATTATAGAAAATATAAGCATAGGTTGGGTCTATGGCAATGTTTTCTGCCAAATCAAAATCGGTTGCTGTAATTTCACTGTAATGAGACTGAGCAAAGAAGTTAAGATCAAACAAACCTATATAACTTTTACCATCTACAGGATCTTTTAAAACAGCAAAGGTGTTCATTAGGTTATCATTATACCCATTTGAAACCATATGTAAAAGGTCTTTTCCTGGAGTAAACATTCCTGAACTATTTGGAACATCGTGACAATAAGAAAAATAACCATCATGATAGACAAACTTTTTATTGGTTTCATCATACAATGCCATTTTGATAAACCCTCCATAATCATTTCCTTTACCAAAATGTGGTGAAACATCAAAAGGGATACCGCTTTGACTCACATTTTGTGGTACGCTATATGGAATATTGTACAGTCTGTTATAAACGTAAAAATTAGAATTTTCCATTACTAGAGACATCCCATCAGCCTTAACAAGTAAATCGCTTGCCTCAAAATTTTCTGGTTGAGAACTAACAAACTCATATGATAAGTTATTCTCTATCCTCCAATCAAAAGTATCTGGATCTAATTTTGTTGTTCCATTTCCTTCGGTAGATATATAAATACCATAGAAATTAGGGTCATAACCGTAGCACTGAACAAATCCAGGTTTTCCTGACAAGGTTAATGGCGATTGCGAAAAACCAAGAACATCATGAATTTCTTTATACTCACCATTTAATAAAGAAACCATATCTAACCTCGACTCTCCTGCTACTTCATTAAGGACCATCCAACCTTCATAAATACTATTTATTACCGTTAATTTAGTTTTATGCTGCCACTCAACATCCGTATTTAAATCTTTTATTAAATAATACAAAGTATATTCACCTGGAAAAAGCACTATCTGTGCATCCATATTTTTGTCTGCAGATAACTTATAGATTTCATTATCTTGACCGTTTTCAGACACTGCTTCCCAACTATACTCATAATCTCCACTACCTTCGGTATCAACAGTAAACTTTACATCTTCAGTGGTTATAATAAGGTTATCAAACCTTGGAGCTGTGTATTCTTCTAGAAGACCTTCGAATACAACTTCATTAATTTCTATATAATCATAATTCCCTTCATCTTCGGCGCAAGAATTCATTAAAATCAGGCACCCAAACAAGAATATAATTTGAATTTTTATATTTTTTATCATCATAAATTTTGTTAAAATTAAATACTATTTAAGCGTATGGGCCTAATTTCATTTCTGTTCCATCGTCTTCCAAAACAGGCGTTCCATCATTTTTTTGATCGATTAAATATGCTTTTAATACATTTTTTCTTCCAAAAAAAGTTGCTATATCTGATGGTGGAGAATCATTCCAATTCGGAATTGGAATATTATTCACTTGAGCGTAAAGAATTAACTTTTTTGCTGAGAAATCTCCTAAATAATAATCCAGGATCGGAGACCAAAATTTTGGTTTCGTCAACATATCTGATACCGCTAATTTAAACGTATCGTATTCCAATGGTTCTTTGGTATCAATATTTTCTGTAGATTCATAATAATCTGTAACAAAATGTTCATTTGGCACCAAGCCAATTTTTATTAAAACTTCTTCATTCTTCATTGCTGGAGTTCGTAATAAAGTAATAGGCACCATTGCTGTTATGGAATCTGCCGGAATAAACAGACTAGATGGCAATGTAAAATCGACTCCTTCAATTCCTGTAGATTCTGGTAGCACTTCAATACTAAACTGTCTATCAATACTAGATACACTTCCCAACACCTTAACTGGCAATAAATAAATAGCATCTGTTACCTCTGGTAAATCGTATGCAAATGACACGGCGATACTATCTATTGAAGTTCCAAAATCTCCGCTTAGGGTAAGTGGCCCCTCAATAGACCATTGAAAATAGAGTCCATCTATTCCGCTAAAAGTATCTATTTCGTCTTCAGAACATGCAACTAAACCTAGAGCTACAAAGCATGTAATTATTATATTCTTGATATATATTTTCATAATTGTTGCTGTTTAAATTATTAATCTTCTCTATAATCTGTTTCAGATTCTGGTATGGGTAAAACATACGTTGTTTCATCCATCGTAATTTCACCTGTAGTATCTGATCCATCTTCTATTGAACTCATATTATTTCTTTTATAGAAATAAAACAATTGACCTTCGCCATAAAACTCTCTTTTATACTCCTTTAACAATTCTTGACCTAAATCAATTAAAGTCGGATCTAAATTTGCCAAGCCTCTGTGTTCTCTTAAGGTATTTAAATAAACTGTTGCCATCGTTAAATCAGCTTCAGTTTCTGCCACTATTAAGTACATTTCACTCATTCTAACCAGTGGTTGCATATATCTAAAATTAAAACTAGACCCTACATCTTGAAATTTCAGAAAAGTTTCATATGCTTTGGTTGAGTTTGTAGGAACTTTCCAACTTGGACTATATCTAAAATCATTTAAATTACCATCAAAAGTTTCATCTAATCTAGACAACCCCGAAAATGAAGCTGGAGCAAGAATTCGCTTATCGTTCAAATCTGCAGCAAAATATTCTTTTTGTCTATCATACAATTCAACGTTTTGCAAGGCGAAAATTACTTCAGAAGAAAATACGCGATCTGCACTGTCTCCAGCTGAAACAACATCGTCTGGATTTACCCATTCAAACCATTGCATTCCTTCATCTATAACTTCTTTTGCAGCCATTAAAGCATCTTGATTATTACCGGCGTATAAATTTGCTCTAGCACTCAGTGCTTTGGCAGAAAAATAATTAAACCTTAAATTTCTATATCTATAGTAATCTGTTCCATTATAACCTGTAACATCGTTTTCTTCAGAAAAATCAATCTTACCATATTCTCTTACCGGATCATTTCCTAATAAACCAATTGAAACGGACAAGTCATTTAAAACCATCCCCATAACCTCTGTTGCAGGTAATAACGGGTTAATATCGGTTGTTGACTCATCGTAATATGGAATAGATATGGCGCCAGAATTTATACTATAAACAGGGCCAAATAAGCGTAATAAATCAAAATGCAACATGGCTCTTAGTCCAAACATTTCTCCTTTCAGTATGTTTAATTTTTCTGGAGCAATATTAGCCGTATTCAACTCTAAATTTTCAATTGCTTTATTAATGTTCAAAATCCTTGCATACATATTTGTCCAAATTACATCAAACGTATTTTTAACACCAGTCTGATCATAATTATAATGGGATAAGTCGTAATATGCATGTTTATTATCAAAAGCAAAGTATTTTTGAGCTAATACATCTACTGTACTCATTGTTAAATGCCCACCATAGGTACTGGCCTTTGCCATATCCATATAAATACCATTTATGGCATTTTGCACTGAAGCTCCAGAAGAAAACACTTGTTCTTCTATAAATTTATCTTCAGGTTGTATATCTAAATAATCATCACATGAAATGAAAAGTATCATACATGCTACTATTCWTRAACTATTTTTTATTGTTTTTTTCATTTTTTTAAATTTTTAAGAATTAGAATGACGCATTTAAACTAAATGAAACTGAACGAGAAAATGGATATTCATAACCTCTTTCGACTTGAATAGATGATACTCTAAAAATATCTGTCATATATACTTTTAGTCTAAGATTAGTTAACCCCATCGATTCCACCCAATTGGAATCACTAAAGTCATATCCTAAATTAATTGACTCACCAATCAACTCATTTTCTTCTTGAATAAATCGAGAAGAAATAGGTGTTGTAGATGATATTGAAATAGATTTAAACTGAGAGATATCTCCCGGGTTTTGCCATCTATTATACAAGGCTCTTCGGTCTTGATTAAGTGTAATGCCTTGCCTACTAATATTCTCTACTTTGTTATACAATGCGTAGTTAAACTTATCTGCTCCAATTCGATATCTTAAATACATACCAAAAGAGAAATTTTTAATTCTTAAATTACTACTTATCACCCCTTCTGCATCTGGTCTCATACTTCCCATAACAGTTTCGTTATCTGCATCAAATTCAAAAGTTTGTTGACCATCTTTGGTTAAAAACAGTTCTTTACCTGTTGCAGGATCAATTCCTAAAGAAGGTACGGCCCATAAATCGTCAGGACTATATCCATCTTTATAACGTTGTAAGGTTCTACTTTCTAACTGGCTGTCGTTTAAAGAATTTAAAGTGTTTGCAAAACCATCAAACTCTGTGTCTACAAAACTTCCAGTAAGCCCTACTGTCCAAACTGTTCTTTTCTCTAAGTTATAGATAGGTGAATATCTTAAAATAACTTCTGCTCCTTTTGAAACAAGATTCCCTGTATTAATTGGATACCCGTAAACACCAGTTGATGAAGGTAAATCTACCGAAACAATTAAAGGGTCCGTGTTCTTGTTATAAAAGTTTATTGTACTCGATAATCTATTTTTTAGAAATACTCCGTCAATACCAACACTTGTATTTAATGTTCTTTGCCATTTTAAATCTGGATTCCCCAGCGTTTTCAAATAAAGCCCTTGTCCAAATATATTGACTAATTGATTAAACTCATAAATAGATGTAGAACTCACAGATCCAAAACCTTGGTTACCTGTAGAACCCGTATTTCCTCTAATCTTTAACATTTGGACCTTGTCAGGGTCCATATTAAATTCAGTGTTTAGGTTCCATCCTAACCCAACAGCCCAAAATGGAGAGAATTTTTCATTCTTTCCAAAAGTAGTAGACCCATCTAATCTATAGGTTCCATCAAATAAATACTTTCTTTTATACGTATAATTTGCACTTCCTAATACATTAACTCTTCGATAAACAGCCATTGCTGTTGAAGGGCTCGAGTCTGGGGTATAACTATATGCAAAAGCCGGATTTCCATTAGTTCCAGTAGGAAATCCAACTGCTTGAGTTGAATACCTTTCATTATTTGTTTCTTCTGCTTCTGCTCTAACATTCACATTTAAACTATGAACATTATTAAACAATTTTGAATAAGAAGCCATCGCATTAAAGCGATAACTAAAATTATCAACTCTTGTATTGGTATAACTTCCTTTTTCAAACAAGGTTGCTCCTAAGAAATCAGAATGTTCTGGTGAGAGAAACTTTTCGCCAGTTGTTACTCCTTTTTTTAATTGCAAATTTGCCTGCACTTTAAATTGATTAGAAATCTTGTAAATGGCTCTTAAATTATTAACTATAGAAATATTATTTGTGTTGTCTGTACTATTTAATGTAGCATTATAAAGCGGATTTACCACATAACCATCCACTTCACCATAGTCTATCCCAGGAACATTTGGATCTGTATCTAAATATGTTGTAACGTTTCCATTTTCGTCTGTTCTTCTGTAATATGGGTTTGCCTCAACAAAATTTGAAAAAGAACCGTACGGAGAATTGTTCGAATCATATCCGTTTATATACAAATTATTCGAGATATTTAATTTATCCTTTCTGTAATTAAGTCTAAAATTAGCACCCCAAGTATCACGGTCAGAACCTTTCATAACACCTTTTTGAGTTTTATAATTTAGGCCAATTCCAAAAGTTAAATTTTCACTACCACCATCTATATAAAGGGAATTTCCTACAGTTGTACCTGTTTGGGTAGGTTGCTTTAGCCAATAGGTTTCAACGCCTCTTCTTATTTCTGCTAAAGTTTGGTTGTATTGCCTATCTAAATCGAATTGAGCATTTAGATCATATGAAGGGGCTGTCCAACGTCCAGATAATACTTCGAATTCTAATTTCTCTTCAGCATTCATTACATTATAATCTGATAAATCGGGTACATCAACTCTAAAGTCCATGGTGTAATTGACTCTCAATTTTCCTGCTTTCGGTTTTATAGTTTCAACAACTACAACTCCGTTCGCTGACCTTGCACCATACAAAGCAGTTGAGGCAGCATCCTTTAAAATTGTAATAGATGCAACTCTATTCATGTCTAAATCTACAATTGTAGTAAGATTGGTTTCAAAACCATCTAAAATAAATAATGGTTGATTTGGGTCACTCCCGAATTCATCGGAAATTCCTTCTGTAGTTATGCTTGTTTGCCCTCTAACTTCAATTTTAGGCAAAACATTAGGATTCGATCCCATTWCATTATTCTCGAGAACTAAAAAAGAAGGATCTAGAGCTCTCAAACTTTGAACAACATTTATATTCCCTACTCGCTTTAAYTCTACACCTTTAATAGATTCTACAGCTCCTGTAAAAGATCTTTTATCTCTATTAACAATACCTGTTATAATTGTTTCTTTTAAATTATTTATGTCCTCCTCAAGTACTACATTTAGCACAGCACTTCCATCAACTGCAACTTCTTTAGTCTTGTACCCTAAATATTTAAAAACTAATATTACTCCATCTTCAACTTCCATTGCAAATTTTCCATCAAWATTAGTTGAAGTTCCTTTATTTGTTCCTTTAATCAGAACAGCCACCCCTGGCATTTTATTTCCATCTCCATCTTTCACCTCTCCTTCAACAATTATTTTTTGTTGAATTTCTGTTGGTGAAATTAGAATAGTTCCATTATCCGATTTTAAAACATTAAAATTAATTCCAACTAACTTAGAGACTAATTCTTCAACATCTATGTTTGTATAATTTACTTCAATTATTTTTTCTACATTCAATTCAGAATCGCTGTAGAAAAAATCAACATTCGCTTTTTTACTGATTTCCTTAAAGGCATGAGATAGTTTTACTTTTCCTAAGTTTAACGAAATAACTTGTGAATAAGAATAGGCTGAGATACTAAATAATAGCACAAAGACCAATAATGTTCTCTTCATAATTAATAGAATTAATTTTAGGTTGTTCTGGACTAACTCACAAAAACCTGTGGTTAATATTTTTTTCATAAATTTGCTTGATTAATTGGTTGATAATTAGTTTTGACTTCGACTGAATTAACAAAAATTAGTACCCGAGTAATGTTAGAGCATTACTCGGTTTTTTTTGTTAATTATTTTTTTAAAACTTTTAGTTCATATTCATTATTTAGTTTATTTTTATTTAGTTCGTATTCAATGTTTAAAGATTGAGAAATCATCTTCAAAAGATGCTTAAAGGAATCCTTTTTATTGATAACCCCTGTAAATAATTTTTCCTCAAGTACAGGTGATTCAATAATAATTTGCACGTCATACCAGCGCCCAACTATTTTCAAAAGATCCTTTAATTTTTGTTTTTCAAAATAAAATTTACCTTCACGCCAAGCAGTGAACAACTTTACATCCACATTTTTTACATAAAATTTATTAGAATCCTTATTGAGATATCCTTGATCGTTTGGCTTTAAAACTATTGAATTATAATCGTTACTTAGTACTACAGCCCCCTCAACCAAAGTGGTTGAAATAAATTTATCTCCAGCGTAAGAACTAACATTAAACTTAGTTCCAAGTACAGCAATATCTACCTTAGAAGTCTTTACTATAAATTTCTTATCAGATTGTGTTACGTCAAAAAAGCCTTCTCCGCTTAACTCCACTATCCTTTGATCACTTGTATTAAAACTTACTGGATATTTTAAGCTTGACGCAGAATTTAACCACACTTTGGTACCATCAGCCAATACTACTTGATAAATTCCTCCTGCAGGCACTTTAAGTGTATTGTATTCTATTTCTTTAAATACCGCATCATCAATTTTCATTGAGTCCGTTTTATTTGTAGTATAGCTAAGTACTTTATNTTTNTNNNNAATTTGTATAGAACTATTAAACTTTAGTACATTTTCTTTTTTTTCTTCAAGATTTACTTCTTCACCATTCGCTAAAATCAACGTCGCTTTTTCATAACCAGGTTTAATTTCACTTATAACCTTTTGGCTAATTGCTTTTTCACTGAAATTACTATAATAGAAAACAGACCCAGTTGAAATTAGCACTGCAATCATCGCTGCGTATTTCAACCACTCCCAATTCTTCTTTTTTCTATTTAAATGAATTCCCTTTGAAGAATCCCTATTCGTTTCTTTCTCAATTTCAATATGAATTTTATCTAAAACCCGAAAGGTATTTTCATCAAGTTCATGGTGACTAAAATCAATTTCGTCCCAATTAGCTTTTAAAACAGTTCTTAAATTTTGCTCGTATGCTTCTTCAAGAAACCACTTAATTACAATTTGCTGTTCATGTTTAGAACAGTTCTTGTCAAAGAATTTTTTTAACAACTCTAAATTTATATTCTTATGATTATCCATTATTTCTTTTGATCTAATCTTTTTATCCTAGTGTAACATTATATAATATCCTTTTAGGCCTGCTTACACCTAAAGGAATTTCGTTTTTTTTGAAAATATTTTATATCYATCTCATTATCAGKWTTTTAAARTYARYRTATRAACCTAACTTATTAAAGAAAAGTAATGCAAAATGCTAGGAAAARTCTAATATCTAGTTTATTCCTCAATTCTTTCAAACTTGAATTTATATGATTTTCAACAGTTTTTTTTGAAATGTCTAATTTWAGGGCAATCTCTTGATTTGTTAAAAATGTMWCTCTACTCAGCCTATATACTTCYTTTCTTCTTTCTGKAAATCCTTCAACAATTTCTGAAACTTTTTTATTCAACTCAGCATAYTCTATATTTGAGATAATATCCTCACTYATGGATGAATCTGGCATATACGAATCAAGAAATGCCTTCTGAACTCCTTTTCTYCTAAAATATTTTTTTATCAAATTAAAAGTRATTGTAAATATGTAAGAATTAAATGATTTATTTTCATCTAACTTATGTCTTTTSCKCCAAACAACTAAGAACATTTCTTGAAGCAAATCCTCAGCATCCTCATCAACTCTAATATATTTCTTTGTAAAGAATAAAATCTTATTTGCATATTTTTTATATAATAAGTTGTACGCTTTTAKATYACCACTCTTTATGAGAAGYACTAAATCCTTATCAATAGAATSTTTACMAATYGTCATATTAATAATGATTTTCTAAATAAATTATATTTTTTATGATCATAAATCCGTTCCTTCATTAAGATTATACTCTTTTAAAACTATSYTAATCTTCGTCTTTCKATAWTTTTCAGAAAAYWWTAMWRWTWCCTSWWMCTKTTTWKAAAATATCTTTAGAATCTCAAAGCCCAATTATCAAGACTATTACCTCTGTATATCTTAACAATTATTGTATTTAAATTAGGCTTGTTCTGAATCTAATATTACAACTAAAAGTCAAAAAAAGTATTGTCAAATATCTTATACTTACACCTGTTTAATCCGAAAACAATAAAAATTTAGTCATTAAAAATGGAAATATACAAGAAAATTGTTGATCTAAGTTATAGGTTCTGTCGCATCTGTTCTTTTCGGATCTGTTTTTTGGCAATATTTATATATTTAAAGTTAGTTGCAAATTATTGTAAAAATTGACAGATGCGACAGCACCCTATACCACCTTCTACCACCCTGTCAAATCACCAATTTCACCTTCAAAATCTAATCTCACCACCTTCTTCCATCCTAAACTCCACCCTCTAGCACCTTCTAATATCAAGCGCCTTTATTTATCCTTTGAAGTATCCAAGTTTTGTTTGTTAGCAACTGTAATTAAATAAAGGTTTCTAATATGCGCACACAATCTAATTTTATATATCTTTGAAAGACAAGGCACAATAACATGACCTTGTTTAAAAATAAAACAGCACTAACACCCCCTGTACTGTAGACTAAATGGATATACCGCCATGTTTTAGTTTGCATTGTGGATATACAGGTGTTACAATCCATACAAAAACAGACGGTGACAAACATAAAGAACATACCATATTATTTGACTGCAATCGGGATTTTTATTCTGTTTAAATTTGGTTTTACTTATGCCGACAATGATAACTTGATATTCTTGTTAAAACCGACAGATAAACTTGTTGGCTTATTAACTGGCTCAAATTCAGTTTATATTTCGGATAAAGGATTTTTTTATAATCAATTAAACATAGTGATAGACAAATCTTGTGCAGGGTTTAACTTTTGGGTTTTGAGTTTCTTAATGCTGACTTTTTTAGGATTAAAGTATTTTAATAGTAAAATAAAAAAATTACTCGCTATTCCTTTGGCTTTAATTAGTGCATATTGCTTGACAATTTTTGTAAATACTTCAAGGATTTTTGTATCTATTGTTATTCAAAATCAGATGAATGATATTTTTTCAAATCAAAAACATATCATTCACGAAACAATTGGTATTGTAACAAGTTTATCCTTTTTAATTTTGACATATTTTATAATAGACAAGATATTAATAAAAAAAACACATAATGCGAAACTTACTTAATCCTAAATGGATTTTTATAATAAACACATTTCCAATAATTGTGTTATTTTTTCTTTATTTCGGACAATTTAGCATTATCAACACGCTTTTAGATGAAGAAAGTATTAGTCTTTGGAAATCTTTTGGGTGGACTTTGGGAGTATTAGGTTTTGTAAATTTAGTTTATGCTATTTACCTAACAATCAGAAAACAAAAAGTATCCGTATTCTATGGCTTAATCGCTTTACTTTGCTACATACCATTTATTTACCTCTACGGTTTTCATTCAGATAAAATCATCCCTTTCTCAATTCCGCAATGGATGATATCTGGAAATATGATTTTATATGTTGGCACATTTCTAATGCCAACACTTGCATACTCTTTGTTTGTTTTAGTTTCTCATTTCACTTCTGAAACAAAAGAATACAAGGCTTGGAAAAACTTCTTCATTGCAATTATAATACCTATTTTTTGGTATTTGTTCTCTCAAATAATACTTCCATTATGGAAACCCGTCGATAATAATTTTGGAACACATACCTTATTGATATTTATTATCATAGGAACATTAATTTTTCTATTTTTCTTAATTAGGGCACTATATATCCTTGCTCTTAAAAAGTCCAACATTTGGCTTAAATTCCAATTGGCTTGGAAAATACCTATTTCCATTATTTTACCTTTATTAGGTTTGGCAGTAAATAATGGTCATCTGTTTAATGATTTTGGCATAAGTAATTCAGGAGTATTTGGAGATTTTAACAATTATTGGTTTTATGTTCTTGCAGTAATCAATGGAATTTTAATTTGTTTACCTAATCTTGAAAACAAGTTATACAGGTTGTTTTTATTTATAGGTAGAAGTATAACTTTTGCCTATACTTTTTATTTCTTTCTTGTTTTTCTTCCATTCTTACCAATATCAATTGTAGCCATTATTGCTATTGGAACAGGCTTTTTAATGCTTACGCCATTGCTCCTTTTTGTAATTCACATTAATGAACTCTCAAAAGATTTTACATACCTAAAAAAGAATTTCTCACACAACCTATTATGGGCTTTTTCTTTGATTGGCATAATGATTATTCCTCTTTCAATTACTGGCATTTACCTAAAAGATAAAAGCGTTCTAAACGAAACTCTTGCTTACATTTACACTCCCGATTTTTCAAAAAGTTATCAAATTGATAAAAGTTCGCTTCAAAAAACTCTAAATGTTGTAAAACAACATAAAGATAGATTTGGTGGCGGAATTTTCGGAACACAAATCCCGTATTTATCAACCTATTTTAATTGGATTGTGTTGGACAACCTCACTTTATCTGATAACAAAATTAATAAAATTGAAAAAATATTATTTGGCAAGACTTCCTTTGAAATAAGACCAGAAAACATTAGAAATGATAATATAGAAATTACAAATATTTCAACAAAAAGTACATTTGATGAAAAACAAAATGCTTGGATAAGTTGGATTGACTTAGAAATCACAAATAAAAACGAAAATACTGGTTTTTATGAATATGCAACCACAATCAAATTACCAATTGGTTGTTGGATAAGTGATTATTATTTATATGTAGGAGAAAGAAAAGAAATGGGGATTTTAGCAGAAAAAAAATCTGCAATGTGGGTGTTTTCACAAATTCGAAATGAGAATAGAGATCCAGGGATTTTATATTATTTGACAGGTAACAAAATTGCATTTAGAGTTTTCCCATTTGCAAAGAATGAAATCCGAAAGACAGGAATTGAGTTGTTGCACAAAGAACCTGTAAAATTAATAATTGACGGAAATCTTATCGAACTTGGTAATATTAAAGAAACAACAATTACTGATACTGAAACAGACAATATAATTTACGTTTCTTCTAAGCAAAAACAGCAATTAAACCAAGTTCAACGAAAACCATATTTTCATTTTTTAGTTGATGTTTCAAAAAATAAGAGTACAACTGAAATTAAAAATCGAATAGAACAACTTATTAAAACAAATAAACTACTCTGTGAAAATGCAAAAATTAGTTTTGTAAATAGTTATATAACAACAATCAGATTAAATGATAATTGGAAACAAAAGTTAGAAACTCAAAATTTTGAGGGTGGATTTTATTTGGATAGGGCAATAAAGAAAACACTTTTTAGTTCATATCAAAATCACGCTAATTTTTACCCAGTTATCGTTGTAGTAACTGATAGCATACAAAATGCGATACTAGACAAAGGTTTTTTAGACTTTAAAATGGCTTTTCCCGAAAGTAGTTTGTTCTTTAACCTAAAGAAAAGCGGAAAATTAGAAGCACATTCTTTAGTCTCAAATCCTTTACAATCTATATCTGATACCATTCCTTATTCTTTTAAAAACACAGTATTAGAATACAAACACAGAGATAATAGAACATCATATTTACCAAATGATAATGAGCCAAGTATAATATTAAAAAATGATGTTTTTAATATTATAGAAACTAAAATAAAAGAAAAGGATTGGCTAACTGCATTGAAAATGCAAGGAATGTGGACATCACAAGTCTTACATCCTGAAACAGCAAATAAAGAATGGTTAAATTTAGTAAAATACAGTTTCATATCAAGAGTAATGACTCCATTAACTTCTTATTTAGTAGTAGAAAATGAAGCACAAAAAGCAATATTAAAAAAGAAACAAGAACAAGTTTTATCTGGCAATAAGGCGTTAGACCTCGGAGAAGATGCACAAAGGATGAGCGAACCGAATTTGATTGTTGTATTAGTATTATTAGGAATGTCTTTGTTATATGTAGAAAAACGAAAGAGAAAATTAAAAAATAAGAAGTACGGATTGTAACAAAACCTAAACGCAATACGGGTTTGGTGCTTAATTGAAAGTTCAGTACATTTAACAAAGACCTCCAACACGAAGTCTCACCGAAGGTAAATCTTTTGATTTACTCACTTTCCTTATTCTTAAAAAAAGGTGTTCGTGATTTAAAAGTTGGTTTAAATAAGAAAAGATAAAACAAAATAAAAAGCTTTGGCTAAGTACTAAACAGAAAGACCTGTTCTTTTTACTCCCGTACTTCCCATAGCTCAAGCGTTAGCCTTCATTATGACAATCCCAATTCAATTAAACTAAAATTTCTATCTTTAGAAAAACTAACCAATCTCTAGATGATAAAATTCTTTGGAAAAATTCGGCTGCAATTATTGACTGAAAATAAATTCAGTGAATACTTCCTGTTTGCCATTGGTGAGATGTCTTTATTTTCATAAAGAGGAATTAATAAAAAAAACAAATGGAAAAGGGGAAAAAAAAATCGTTTACTAAATGGCTGGAAATCCTGCAGCAGGAAAGTTGGCAACTTGAACTATTGATTTCTGGTTTTGCTATTTTTTTACTAGCCCAATCGTATGAGCCAGTGCACAACCAGGATTATCAAATTAACCAATTGTTATCTGGGAGTGCCTATTATGGATTCCTGTATATACCTTACAAGGTAATGTTGGGTGCATGGTATGTTTTGATTATCAATCTTATACTGCATGTTTTGTTACGTGGGCTGTGGATCAGTACAATAGGATTACGCTATGTCTCTGGAGATATTGATTTTAACAAACTAAATATGAGTCCTAAATTTGATCGCTTTCTACGAACCAAAATTGGGAGTTTCGATTTATATATCCAGCAACTGGAAAAATTATGCAGTTCTGTTTTCGGTTTTACTTTTCTTATCATTTTTATCCTAATTTCCGGTGGTCTTTTTGTTGTAGGAATCTTTATCCTAGTGATAACTATGGCAGGAGTAAGCACCAGGTTTGGAGATCTATGGGTCTTGGTTATTGTGCCTTTTTTATTACTATATTTACTGGGAGGTTTTATTTTTTTTCTTGATTTTATTACCCTTGGTTGGATAAAACGAAAAAAAGGAATTGCCAAATTCTATTATCCTATTTATCGCTTTTTTAGCGTTATTACATTGGCTTTTATCTATCGTCCGATTTATTATAATTTGTTGGATAATAAATTCGGGAGGAAAATAGTTCTATTTTTAATTCCTTACCTGATTGGTTTTACCTTAATTGCCTCATTGACAGTTAATTTACATGCATATCTGCCGGAAGATCGAACGTTACAATCCATTAGTAACAATTTTTATGATGATACATCAGAAGACAGATCTTCATATTCAGCAAGTATTTCTTCCAAATTTGTCAAAAACGGGTTTGTTCAACTTTTTCTGCCTTATGTTGCGCGTAACGATGATAAAGTTATTGAGGCTATTTGCCCAGACTTAAAACCAGCTAAAACAGGTGTTTTTTTCTTTGGAAATAAGGGGCAGCTACTAAACAACATGAATGCAGATTTGGCTTTGGACTGCCACACCCAACGATTTAAAATTTATGTTAATGATACACTATTAAATAATCTTAAATACCGGTTTCATGAGCACCCTACTCGCAAAAATATTGGATTAATGACTGTTCTGGATGTAGGATATCTACCTCGCGGAGAACATGCACTAAAAGTAGATGTGAAAATTCTCAAAAATAGTAATGGAAAAGACACGTTGTTTTTTAGTGAATCCGTTGTTATACCTTTTTGGAAAGAATAGAATATTATTTTAAGATTCTTCTAATTAATCAGACAGAGATTTCGGAAAGAATAACAAAGGCTAACAACCTTTAGATTTGAATAGGTGAAATAAATAAGAAAAACCAACTGCTGCCCCCTAAAAGTTCAACATCTAAATCATTGGCCTCTTAAAAAAGAATTAAAATAAACATTTATATTTATCTTTAACAGATGCGACAGAACCACTTTTATGGATAAGAAAAAAATAGAGCAATTAAAAAAGAAAAGGTTACTTCACAAAGAGACGATTCGTTTAAAAACTTTATCTAATCGAATTTCTTCTCAATTGAATTATTTAGATGAGCAAAGTTTTGATTATCGGATACATTATGAACATGAGAATTTAGATTGGATAAGTACAAATGTAGCTATGAGAAAACGCGATGGATACACAGGTCTGTATGATTATCAAATCGATGTTGATGATAATGAAAATTGTAATTCCATATATTGTAATTCAGATGATTCATTAATAGATAAAATAAGAGAACAATTCTTAATAATACTATCAAAAGAAAGCAGACTAATAGTTTGCTATGATGGTGGAGATCCTGAGATAGAAATTTCGGTTGAAACTTTATTATCTCAGCCTTTAAAATTCTTCTCTAAAATGGAAACTTGGATACTTTTGAAAGACAAGAGCTGGATTATAGAATACATAAGGGAACAAGAAATAGTGAGATTTATTCAACTTCAGAATAAAAAAATAGTTCTAGTAAAACAAATCATATTGATGCAGGAAAAAGAGTAACAACAAACAGGCGGTTCTGTAGTATTTAAGTTAGTTACAAATATCTAAAAATAGCCCTAATTATGACAGATGCTACAGAACTATTTCATCACGATTTTAAATTTTCTTTCTTAATTTGACACAGGACAAACATTAACAAGTCGTTTTTAAACTTTTTGGTTTTTTCAATAATTCTTCTGAGGGTATATAAATATATTCCACAGATAATTCAGGATTATTGTAATCCCCACAATCAACAAATCTTTTTAATTTACACACATTATTCTCAACATTCACAATTTCGTATATTGGATATTTCTCTTTTAAATCAATTTGATTTTCTAAATTCAAATCTTTATAAGCATTCATTGATATAGGCACTAAAATTAGCTTACTTAGAAGAAACTGAGACGCTTCTATTTTTTCTATATAATTACTAATATCCCCATACCCTTTTAACTTAAATTTTTTCAAATAAAGCTTTCCTTTCT
>NVSY01000015.1 GCA_002401385.1 Flavobacteriaceae bacterium
AAAAACCAGCAACTAAGAACTAATATTGTTTTGTTGTTGGGCTTGTTGCTACGGTTAAACATATTCATTCCAATGCTCTACTAGCAAACAAAAACCAGCAACTAAGAACTAATATTGTTTTGTTGTTGGGCTTGTTGCTACGGTTAAACGTATTCATTCCAATGCTCCACTAGCAAACAAAAACTAACAAATAATGTTGCTTGTTGTTGGTTGTCTGTTGTTGGGCTTGTTGATACGGTTAAACGTATTCATTCCAATGCTCCACTAGCAACTAACAACTACTTTTTCATCTGACTATTAAAATCTAAATAACAAAGCCCTAACTACGATGTGTAGTTAGGGCTTTTTATTTTGTTGCTTGTTGTTGGGCTTATTACTACGGATAAACGTGTCCGTTTCAATGCTCCGCTAGCAACCATCAACTAACAACCAGCAACTATTATTCAAATAGATGCTCAACTTATTGCTAATAAACTACCAACGTATAATCACACTTCCCCAAGTAAATCCACTACCAAAGGCAGCYAATACKATAAGGTCGTTGTCTTTTATTTTTCCTTTTTCGAAGGCTTCACTCAAGGCAATAATTACAGAAGCAGCGGTWGTATTACCGTAKTTCWKGATRTTRTTATAWACTTGGTCGTCTTCTAATTTAAATTTACGTTGAATAAACTGTGCAATACGTAAATTAGCTTGATGAGGTACTAAAAGATTGATGTCAGAAACTTGAAGGTTATTGGCTTGCAATCCTTCCATAATCGCTTCAGAAAAACGAACTACGGCATGTTTGAATACAAAAGTACCATTCATGTGAGGGTAGTACGATTCATCGTCTTTGTTGTTTTCTTTGATGAGTTCAGTAACCCAACGTTTACTTCCTGGACTCTCCACAATAAGTTCTTTCGCATGTTTTCCTTCAGAATGTAAATGTGTAGATAGGATTCCTTTTGTGTTGTCTTCAGTTCTTGATAAAACAGCTGCACCAGCACCATCACCAAAAATAACAGAAACACCTCTACCACGAGTCGTTAAGTCTAATCCAGATGAATGCCATTCCGATCCAACAACTAGAATGTTTTTATACATTCCTGTTTTAATAAATTGATCAGCAACAGAAAGGGCATATACAAAACCAGAACATTGGTTACGTACATCCAACGCTCCAATGGTTTTCATTCCTAGAATTTCTTGTAATTCTACTCCTCCTCCTGGGAAGTAGTTGTCAGGACTTAAGGTAGCGAATACAATAAAATCGATATCGTCACTTGTTAATCCCGCTTTTTCTATAGCAATTCGAGCAGCTTTCGCTCCCATAACAGAGGTAGTATCATCACTTCCTGGTTTTATCCATCGTCTTTCTTTAATACCAGTTCTCTCCTGAATCCACTCATCATTAGTGTCCATAAATTTAGATAAGTCATCGTTTGTAACAACATTATCTGGGACATAATAACCTAGTCCAGTTATTTTCGAATTATACATAAAGTTCAGTTTTTTGTTATATTTATTGTAAAATTACTAAAATTCGTTATCGCGTACAACTTAAATTTAGGATTCCATAAAACGAGCGATTCRAAAATAGCTAAGAATGAGAATGGTTACATTTCTTATAGAGACAAGTAATATGTTTCTTGTTGGTAACAAGGATGTTATAACATTGRTTTTCTTTTTAATGTTTATTTGATGAGGAACTTAGCTGTAAATAAATTTCAGTACTATTTTCTTTATACAAAAAATAATAATGCTTTAATATACTTTATAAACTTCCTCCAATGGTTTTCTTTTGATATCTGGAACAAAAATGTCTTTGGCAGGATAGCCAATGGGGAGTAATAAAAAAGCACGTTCATTACTAGGTCTGTCTAGAATTTGTTCCAAGAACCGCATAGGACTCGGAGTATGTGTGAGTGTAACCAGCCCTGCATTATGTATGGCAGAAATTAAGAAACCACATGCCAATCCTACCGATTCGTTTACGTAATAATTTTGTCTTTTTTCTCCTTTAGAATCTATTTCATAGGGTTTTTTAAAAACAACAATTAGATAAGGTGCCGTTTCTAAAAAAGGTTTGTCAGCATTGGTTCCTAAAGGAGCTAGGTCTCTAAGCCAAGTTTCGCTCATACGTTTTGCATAGCTTTTTTCCTCTTCGGCTTCTGCCGCCTCTCTTATTTTTCGTTTAATTCTAGGACTTTGAATCAAACAAAATGTCCATGGTTGTTTATGCGCTCCACTAGGAGCAGTAGAAGCTGTTTTAATAATGTTTTCAATAATTTCTATAGGGAGTAATTTGTCCGAAAAATGACGAATAGACCGTCGTTTATCCATAAATTCAAAATAAGTGGCCGCTTTTTTGAGCATTTCATCTTCTGGATATTGTTCTGGTGTGTGGGCAAAGTGTTTAAATCCGTCAATAAGTATATAGTCAGTAGTCATTGTAGTAGTTTTTTTAAAGATAAGGTTTTATTTTTAGAGGCTTGAATTCAAATTGTTGGTTTTAGGCAGTGGTTCTGCCATCTTGTCAGAATTGTGTTTTTGGTATTTTTTTTGACTATCACAGTTCATATCATTATAAAAAACTTAAAAAAAATATATGGCAACAGGAAACATTAATGTAACGGCAGAAAATATATTCCCGATTATTAAAAAATTCTTGTACTCGGATCACGAAATATTTTTACGTGAATTAATTTCGAATGCAACCGATGCAACCTTAAAATTAAAACACTTATCTACTTTAGGAGAGGTGAAAGGTGATATTGGAACTCCAATGTTAGAGATAAAAGTAGATAAAGATGCTAAGGAAATTCGCATTATCGACCAAGGGATTGGAATGACTGGTGAAGAAGTAGAGAAATACATCAACCAAGTGGCTTTTTCTGGAGCAGAGGAATTTGTAGAAAAATACAAAGATGCTGAAACTGGAATCATTGGTCATTTTGGTCTTGGATTCTATTCTGCTTTTATGGTAGCTGAAAAAGTAGAAATYTTCACAAAATCATTTAWWGAAGGATCWMAAGCWGTKCGTTGGGAATGTGATGGWWSTCCWMAATATAMYTTAGAAGAWACTGACAGAACCGAAAGAGGAACTGARATWGTTTTACATATWGAYGASGATTCWWYAGAGTTTTTAGAAGAWRGWMGWATYAMCGAAYTKTTRARTAAATAYAACAAGTTTATGCMWATTCCAATTAAATTTGGAACWMRSRMAGAAACYTTRCCTWWASCWGAAGATGCTSMWAAAGATGCWRAAGCKGAARWAATTACWGTAGATAATATTGTAAACAACCCAACACCGGCATGGACTAAAAAGCCATCTGATTTAAAAGACGAAGATTATAAAAGTTTCTACCGCGAGTTGTATCCAATGCAATTTGATGAGCCTTTATTTAATATTCACTTAAATGTAGATTATCCGTTTAACTTAACAGGAATTTTATACTTCCCTAAGTTAACACCTAATATGGATCCTAAAAAGGACCGTATCCAATTGTACCAAAACCAAGTATTTGTTACCGATAACGTAGAGGGAATTGTACCTGACTTTTTACAAATGTTRCGTGGAGTAATTGATTCTCCAGACATTCCKTTAAAYGTGTCTCGTTCTTATTTACAAACGGACGGTGCAGTAAAGAAAATTGCAAGTTATATCACTAGGAAAGTAGGAGATAAATTGGCAGGTTTGTTTAAAAATGATCGTGTTGCTTATGAGCAAAAGTGGAACGATATTAAAATGATTATTGAGTACGGAATGTTGACAGAAGACAAATTCTTTGAGAAATCAGAAAAGTTTGCCTTATACCCAACTGTAGATGATACGTTCTTTACCTATACAGAATTAGAAGAAAAAATTAAAGCCAATCAAACCGATAAGGATGGTAAAATGGTGGTATTGTATGCTTCTGATGTAAAAGGACAACACAGTTTTATTCAGTCTGCTAAAGACAAAGGATATCAAGTATTGTTATTGGATACGCAGATTGCTCCGCATTTAATTCAAAAATTAGAGGGATCTAAGGAAAACGTGATGTTTGTTCGTGTAGATTCAGATCATATTGATAATTTGATCAAAAAAGACGAAACWGTTATTTCTAAGTTAAGTGATGAAGAAAAGGAAACGTTAAAGCCAATTATTGAGGCAAATGTTCCTAAAGAATCATACTCTGTTCAGTTAGAAGCAATGGATTCAACAGCCAATCCGTTTATGATTACACAACCAGAATTTATGCGTCGTATGAAAGACATGCAAGCAACTGGTGGTGGAGGTATGATGGGAATGGGAAATTTTCCAGACATGTACAACTTGGTAGTGAATACCAATAATTCATTGGTTGGCGAAATTTTAAATTCAAAAGAGTCTGATGAACAAGCTAGATTGATTACTCAAGCATTTGATTTGGCTAAGTTGTCTCAAAATTTATTACACGGTGAGGACCTTACTAACTTCATCAAACGTAGTTTTGAAATGATAAAATAATAAAAAAAGTTTTATGACTTTTGATAAATCCACCTTTAATCAGGTGGATTTTTTTTTGTTTATTATTGACATAAGACAACTTGAATCAGGACATAGGACTGCTCATTGTTACGGATGTTTGCGTATTGATTCCTGTTTCTTTCTTCTAGATTCTGGACTGTTTGAATCAGTACATAGGACATCTGAGTATTTCTAGTACTACAATTTGATGAGCGTCTTGTCTCTTGATTCCTTTTCTCTCAACATTGCTCAACTTCTTCCCTTTGGGGAGATGCCGCAGGCAGAGGGGATCTGCTTCCTGTCTCCTGAATCTTGTGTCTATTCGTTAGATACAGGACTGTTTGAATCAGGACATAGGACATCTGAGTATTTCTAGTACCACGATTTGATGAGCGTCTTGTCTCTTGATTCCTTTTCTCTCAACATTGCTCAACTTCTTCCCTTTGGGGAGATGCCGCAGGCAGAGGGGATCTGCTTCCTGCCACCTTGTCTCTTGGTTCCTATCCACACGAATCCCGTACTCAATACTAATAGCTCACTACTCACATCTAATTTACATAATAAAAAAAGTATCTGTAGTCAGAGGTTTAGGAACATCAGTGTCGTTTATCAACTGTTTCAAGTTAATTTCCAATGTTGTAGAAATGGCCGTTGATGCGGTGTCAGTGGGTTTGTTTTCAAAAGGATCTTGCATATCTACCGCTATTTTTTCCAATAAAAAGAAAGGGATGGCGATACATATTAATAAAGGAGTGTAAATAAATACATTACTGTGATCCAGATAAAAAGAAAACGATAAGGAGAGTAAAAATAAATAAATAAACAAATGTAAAGTAACGCGATACGTTTTTGGAAAGTAGGTGTTTTTGATGCGTTCCGCTTGTCCCATGCAGGTACCTAAATTAGAAATAGTTTGATCTATTTGAACCTGTTGAAACTGATTGATAATACCTTTTTCAAGTAAATCAACAACATCTTTGGTTTGTTTATCTAAAATGGMCAATGGAATATTTAAATGTTTTTCAACTTCTTTTACTTCCGCTTTATCTAAAAAATGAGCATGGTGTTTTAAAGGTGCTTGTTTTCGCAAAGAGCGACTCAATGCATAGTTCCACGCTATTTGACGATACGTAATTTTTTTAAGTGCTGGACTTATGACTTCTGTCTCTCTGCTATAATTTTTTATTTGAATAATTAAGCTACGTGTTTCTATAAGAATGGTTCCCCATATTTTTCGAGCTTCCCACCATCTGTCATAGGATTGACTCAATTTAAAAGAGAGTAACAAGGAAATGGATGTTCCGAGGAGTCCGCTAAAAGTAAGTGGTAACTTAAAAGATACATTGCCATAAGTAGTGGCAAAATAAATTAGGATGGACAAAAAGGCACTAATAAATAAGTCCCATTTTATTTTGTGAAAGAAATATGAGAAAGGAATGCGGCTATTGACTATCATAATTATAAAACTAAATTTTTAACGGTTGTAAAAGTACAAACTATCTTTGCTGTAGCCAATTTCGAGTGCATGTTTTTGAAATTGATTTTAGTTGAAAACAGTACGTTTTTTAGTTTGTTTTGATTTTTCTCCGTATAACCGCTGCGCAAAGTCTCCGCTGCGCAAAGTCTCCCGACTTAGCGCCACTATATTGCTCATATTGTCATGGGAAAAGAACAAAAAAAATGAAAGAAGGTTACATCATACGAGATCAAGAAAAGATACATTTTATTACAGCTACTGTAGTGGATTGGATAGATGTATTTACAAGGAAATCGTATGAGGATGTAATTATAGAAAGTTTGGAGTTTTGTATTCAAAAAAAAGGAATGATACTTTATGGGTATGTAATTATGAGTAATCATATTCATTTGAACTTAGGGAAAAGAGGCTCAAAGTCGGGAGACTTTGCGCAGCGGGTGTGGTAGAAAAAACGGAGCATTATATGTATTCAAGTGCAAGAAATTATATAAGCGATGAAGAAATTGAATCAATAGTAAATGAGAAATGGAAGAATAATTAGGGAAAAGAGGCTCAAAGTCGGGAGACGTTGCGCAGCGGATTTGTTCTCTAAAATAGTAATATATTAGTCATTAGTCATTAGTCATTAGTCATTAGTCATCAGTCATCAGTCATCAGTCATCAGTCATCAGTCACCAATCACCAATCAACAAAAACATGATCCTAGCAGCATCCGCCATCATCTTAAAAAATAATAAAATATTATTATTACAACGGTCTAAYTACACGGAGAACTACCCTTTACATTGGGGCTGTCCAGGAGGTAGGGCAGAAGSWGGAGAAACCGCTGAAGAAAATGTAATAAGAGAAGTAAGGGAAGAGTGTGGTTTGGATTTTGAGCCAACTGAAATATTTAAATCTGGAATATGGAAAAACAGAAAGTTCTTTCGGTTTTTAGGAGTTTGGTCTGGAGAAATACGCATTCAAGAAGAAGAGGTGTTGGCTTATAAATGGTGTTTTTATAAAGAGGCTATTAATTTCCAATTATCATTCGATTACAGAGAAATAGTGGAGCTATTGCATAAAAAAGGCCTGCTGTTATAGCAAGCCTTCTTGTTGTGTAAAGGAGAAGTATTTTTATCCAAAAATATCATTCAATACTTTGGCTAGTCTAATCCCTCCTTTTTGTAATTGACTACGTACAGTTCCAAAGTTTTTGTACGGGTAATTATACCATAAATTATCACCGGATTTTGCGCTGTCGTATACTTTGATGGCAAGTTTTTGAGTTTCGTATACCCAGTCTAAAATCGTTCCTTCTTGGATGAATCTTACTTGTTTTTTTGTTAACTTATCCGCATTGGCAGCTAGTTCTGCATAGCCCATGTCGTAATGGTTTATCATGTCAGAATCCCAGACACGGTGTAAGTTGGTTCCTTTTTTAAACCATTGTACTTGGATGCTGTTTCCACCTTTGTCTTCAGCACGTCCAACGTGTAAAGGCTGGTGTAAATCACCCATTAAATGAATCAACATTTTTAAGTAAATAGCTTTGGTTTCTTTTGTCTCAGTGTCGCTTTTAATCTTTTGAATACAGGTTTCTATTCCAACGATAATATCACCTTTTGGATTTTTTTCAGCATCTTCGTATTTGGTGTTGAAAGGAAAATTTACATAATGCCAACTGTAAAAGCTACGGTAGAGTTCGCTTTTATCGGATTTTATTTCATCACCAAAAGTAGATACAAAAGCCAAGCTTTTTCCGTCTAATAATTTTGAGATGTTTCGTTTGGCACTTTTACTTAAATATTGTTCAGCTATTTTTCCAGTAGTTCTATGTCCAGTACTTCCCCAGTCTTCTCCATTGCTGGCTTTTGTTGCCAGACAACTGATTAAAAATAATGCTAAGAGACTGTATGTTTTGAGTTTGTTCATGAGTATAAATTTGAGGCTAAGATAAAATAAACTTACACATAAATTTGTAAAAGTTAAAAATATTTATATATCTTTACGATATCAAAATGATACTATTATGAAACAAGAAAAATTTAAGCAAGTTCAAAGTGGTTATATGATGTTAGGGCTTCTGGCATTACTTATTATAATAATGGCTTATGGAATCTTTATGATACATGAGGGATTTGTAATTATGGGGCTTATTGTTTTTTTTGTGATAAAAGGATTTTTTTTAGTGAACCCTAATACCTCTAAAGTGTTGTTGCTTTTTGGGAAATATGTTGGTACGGTAAAAGAGAATGGGTTTTTCTGGGCCAATCCTTTTTATACCAAACGAAATATTTCTTTAAGAGCTAGTAATTTTGATAGTGAACGTGTAAAAGTAAACGACAAATTAGGGAATCCAATTATGATAAGTACCATTTTAGTATGGAGAGTAAGGGATACTTATAAGGCAGCATTTGATGTTGATAATTATGAAAATTTTGTTAGAATACAATCAGATGCAGCGGTGCGTAAATTGGCGAGTTTGTATCCTTATGATAATTTTGAAGACGATGGTAAGGAGGAAGAAATTACCTTACGGGCAAGTGTGAATGAGGTAAATGTGGCTTTGGAAAAAGAATTATCTGATCGATTAGAAATGGCTGGAATAGAAGTATTGGAGGCTAGGATTGGGTATTTAGCCTATGCGCAGGAAATTGCCAATGCCATGTTGAAACGTCAGCAAGCGACAGCGATTATAGCGGCACGTCATAAAATAGTAGAGGGAGCGGTGAGTATGGTAGAAATGGCCATTAATGAATTGAGTAAAAACGGCATTGTAAATTTAGATGAAGAGCGAAAAGCTGCCATGGTGAGTAATTTGATGGTGGTATTGTGTTCTGACAAGGATGCGACTCCGATTGTAAATACAGGGACTTTAAACCATTAATATTATTGTATTTTTGAGCGTTAATTTTTTAAATCATTTAAGATGAAAGAATATAAAATAATAAAACCGGAAAGCATGTGGTCCTTTAAAGATGAAAAATTTATCGAGTTATTTAATGAGAGCGCACATCAGGGTTGGGAAGTATTAAGTATTGGTTATAGCCAAGGAGGTGCTATTCTTAAAGCGGTTATGGTAAGAGATAAAAACAGGTAAAAATGTCTTTAAATATTTATAGAATTTTGAGCCGCATTTTACCCGTAATTGGTGTAGTTTTGGCAATCAACAGAAATGAAACTTTGCAGGCAATCGGTTTTGGATGTATCGTGGTTACTATTGGACTGCGCTTGTACATTTATAAAAAATCGGGTGATTGTTGYACAAAAAATTAATTAGAATGAAACGAACATGAATTTTTTTAATCAAAAAATACCCCCAAGGGTATGATCAAAATAAATTCAAGTGAGAACGAGTGTAACGAGTGCTTACATGGGGTCTCAAATTCTGAAATATTTTTAATTAATTACAAAATTTTAAACACATGAAAGAATACAAATTTATCAGTCAGAAAAGAACGCCTATTAAAAAAGATGAGGATTTTGAAGCCTTGTTAAATAGTTATGCGAAAACAGGATGGCAGGTATTAAATACATTCGTGCATCGGGGAGTGGTGAAAGCTATTTTAGAGCGCGATAAAAAAGATTAAAAATAAATGGCCAAGAAAAAAGCTTTTGCTTTACGTATTAATGAAGACATGCTCAAATCTATTGAGAAATGGGCTGCAGACGAATTTCGTTCCACCAATGGCCAATTGGAATGGATGTTACACAAWTGTCTGAAAGATGCSAATAGACWACCCAAACAAAAAGAAAACTAAGACTTTATGTTCMAAATTACAGAAAAACCCCATTCAAATTCCTTATTAAATCAACTTATAGTAAGTCATTCAAAAACTGATTTTGAAGCCATAATTTATCCAAATTTAGGSGCTTCCTTACAACAATTAAGGATTGARMAGGTGTCATTATTAGATGGGATTTCTTGYGRTAATGAAGGTGTGAAYGGGTATGCKGGAGCATATAATTCCTCTTTTTTATTTCCATTTCCCAATAGAATAGCTAAAGGAAAGTATGCMTTTGAAAACAAATCATWTCAATTGGCWTGTAATGAAAACGGTCGTGARAATGCCATACATGGTTGTATAGATCATGCAGCWTTTACATTGGAATCTCAGCAATGTACAAATRCCMACGCTGAAGTTTCATTCAACTATAAACATAACACAAAAATTTCKGGGTTTCCTTTTACTTTTAATTGTGTAGTTAGCTATCGTTTCTCTAAATCTTCTGTGGACATTTCTCTCACTATAAATAATACAGATGAGTCTAGTTTTCCATATGGATTTGGCTGGCACCCCTATTTTTTATTGGATAATTTCGACGAGTCTATCCTTAGTTTTGATGGAGACCAACAAGTAGATTGTGATTCAGAAATGATTCCAAATGGACGTAGTAAACATGGATTACCAAGAGCGTTTAAGTTGAAAAATCACCAATTTGATACTGGATTTGTCCAAGAAACAAGCGCGAGTTCTTTAGAAACAAATACCTATAAAGTGTCTTTTACTACATCCGATAATTTAGCCGCTTTTTTGCAGGTTTACACACCGCCGCATGGTAGAAGTATCGCTATTGAACCAATGACTTGCATTGCCGATAGTTTTAATAATAAAACGGGGTTACGTGTCTTACAACCCAACAAATCTGTTACTTGGGACATAAATATGGATGTTTTTATAAAGTAGAATAGAATTCTAAAAAGGTGTACTCTTCTCATTATTTTGAATTACTGGAGGTATATCAAAAAAAACAATATTTAATTTGTTTTAAAGGAGATGATTCTCAATCACATATCATTAATTAGAATGAAATGATATGTGAATTTCTGTGCTTACTGATAAAAAATTCCTAATTCAAGAAGTCCCATGTCTTTTAGTCATAAGTCTACCTACAAAGATGCCCTACTCATTATCCTTGTCTCATTACTCACTACTATTAATAGTATTCTATCCTAAATAAACGTTTTATTAACCTTTGTTAGTGTACTTAATACGCTTATTGTAATTTTATACCGATAGTTAACTGTCTGTATAAAATTATAAAACGTATTCATGAATCATTCTCTTCGTATTTTTACATTTATTTTTAGTGTTTTTTTGGTGATTTCTTGTAAGAATTCTTACAATGAAAGTCCTTTGTTAAATTCAAATTATGTAGCCGAAACGGCCAATACTCTAAATTATATTGGGCAAGCAGCACATCCTAAAGACAGATCCATGTTAATGTTTTCGGATCAAGGAGCTTGGTTTGGATATAGTCTTCCTAAGGTGAAACAACTTGGTTTTTCAGGACCTTTTTTAATGACTCAACAAAATGGAGTTTGGGCAAGCCCGATGCTTTCTGAACTTGAAATCATTGAAAACGGGAATCTAGTAACGTTTAAATCGCATCAGAAAGATGGTTTTTTGAGTCATTTAGAGCAAACATTAGAAAATGACCATTTAAAAGTACAGCAACAATTATTTTTTAGCAGTGGACATACCGCCGTATTACGTACGTATATTACCAATGTTTCTGACAATAAAATTGTATTGAGAAGTAATTGGAAAGGCGCATTATTTGCTGATCTAGGCTTAAAAATAACATCAGAAGGCAAGAGTGAACTCCTTATAAGTAGTACGAAATCACAAGCAGTGGGACATCTTATATTTGATAAAGGAACTACCTTATTTGTAAATGATAGCAGTTATATAAGTCAAGGAGATAATTTTACTTTACTTCCTAAGGAGCAAAAGGAATTGCGCGTTTCTCAAACTTTTATTTTTCCTGAATATGATTGGGAAGAAGAAAAGATGCGACTGAACTCTCCTGATTTTGGAGGACATTTAGCGGATAGAATAGATGACAAAGAGATTCAATTAGCACGTTTGTTTTTTTCTAAAAAGAAACAATTGAACGATAGTATTTATAAAACACCATTGGCAAAAACAGTTTTTACTCTTCAAAACAATTGGCGTATTCCTGCAGGGGAATTAAAATACGAAGGCTTGTTTCCAAGTTACCACTACAAATGGTTTCATGGTTTTTGGGCTTGGGATTCATGGAAACACGCAGTTGGAGTGGCTAAATATGATAGTGASTTGGCCAAAAATCAAATGCGYACYATGTTYGATTATCAATCTRAAAATGGTTTTATTGTGGATTGTATTTTTAGAGATACTACTATAGAAAAACACAATTATAGAGATACCAAACCTCCWTTGGCAGCATGGGCCGTRGTAAAAATTATRGAGGAAGATGACGATTTAGATTTTGTAAAGGAAATGTATCCCAAACTGARATTATACCATARTTGGTGGTATAAAAACAGGGATTATGACCAAGATGGTTTGTGTGAATACGGTTCTACAGATGGTACATTAGTWGCTGCYAAATGGGAGAGTGGAATGGATAATGCSGTTCGYTTTGATGGGAGTAASATATTGAAAATATCAGAGACTGCTTATTCCTTAGATCAGGAGAGTGTGGATCTGAATGCCTATTTGTAYGCAGAGAAGTTGTATTTGAGTGAGCTAGCTTTAAAAATTGGTTTACAAAATGATWGTGATAGCTATWTAACWGARGCAGGCATTCTAAAAACTAAAATTCAATCTCAGTTCTATGATGATGAAGAGGGTTGGTTTTACGACACCTCATTGGACGGAAAAACAAAAATAAAAGTAAAAGGTTGTGAAGGTTGGTTGCCTTTATGGGCCAATATTGCCACACAAGMWCAAGCTGAAAAAGTAAAAAATGTAATGATGGATACTAATGAGTTTTTTACAAAAGTTCCATTTCAAACCTTAACMGCAAAACATCCAAAATTCAATCCGTTGGAAGGCTATTGGAGAGGRCCTAATTGGCTGGAYCAATCKTATTTTGGAATTGTAGGATTGCAGAATTATGGATTTGAYAAAGCAGCKCACAARGCTACCGTWCAATTATTAAAAGGAGCCGAAGGYTTACTMGAAAAAGGRCCTTCTATTCGKGAGAATTACCATCCAATTAGCGGAGAAGGGTTAAATGCCCARAAYTTTAGTTGGAGTGCTGCTCAYGTGTTAATGTTACTAACTGAAGATAGYAAGTAATTATGAGCTATGAAGAAATAAATATCAGTACCCATCAAGCTGTAAAAATAGCAGTAGATCAGTTTAAGATTATTGGAGATGCAACTAGGCTTCCTGGTGAACTCGATTTYAATTTTAAGATAAAAACGAGTCAAGRAGTTTCGTATATTTTAAAAATCAGTCGCCCAGAAGAAGATRTTAACTATTTGGATTTTCAACAAAAATTATTACAACATGTAGCGGAGACKWMTCCTGAAATTACAGCTCCAAAAGTGATTTTAGATGTCAATAATAAAGCCGTAAGCTGTATTGTAGAYGAGTATGGAAGAGAACGWAAAGTCCGTTTGCTTACTTGGATTACGGGTCGTATATGGTCTGAGGTAAACCCACAGTCGGATGCATTGAGATATAGTTTAGGGCAGCAATGTGGATTGTTGTCAAAAGCATTACAGTCTTTTCAGCATCCATTGGACACCCGCCCATTTGAGTGGGATGTGAATCAGGCTTCTTGGACTTTTGAGCAAGTAGCTCTATTCACGACTGAMGAACAAGARATWGYAACTTATTTTCATAGGTTATTTACTCAAAAAYTGTCAAYTTTTAAAAGTTTAAGGCATCAAGTAGTYCATAATGATGCGAATGATAACAATGTGATTGTTTCYTCAGATTTAGAACACCCTWTAGTTATTGCTGCTATAGATTATGGCGATGCTATTCGAACAGCCTTAATAAACGATGTAGCSATTTGTTGTGCATATGCAATTATGGGACATGAAAATCCTTTGGAAGCAGCTTTGCCCTTAATAAAGGGATATCATTCAWYAGTAGCATTGGAAGAAAAAGAATTGGAAGTTTTGTATACGGCCATTGCCATGCGTTTGGTGATTTCAGTGACCAAATCTGCTATTAATAAGCAAAAAGAACCAGACAATAGTTATTTACTGATTAGCGAAAAACCAGCATGGGAAGTACTGAAGAAGTGGTTTGTAATTGCTCCTAAGTTGGCTTATTGTCATTTTAGGGAAGCCTGTGGTTTTGAAGCACACTCTTTGGAAAATGAATTTTTGAATTGGAGTAAAAATCAAAAATTCAGTTTAAATCAATTGTTTCCTACTTTGGGTAAAAAAAAGGTGGTTTCTATAGATTTAGGAATGGAATCAACACTTGTTGGACATCTTTCAGAATTTGAGAATCTTAAGTTGTTTCAGTTTAAATTGGCGCAAATTCAGGATCAGTATCCATCTAGAATAGTAGCAGGTGGTTATTTAGAAACACGTCCTTTTTATAATTCAGATGATTTTAAGCAATTGTCTAATCATGGATTTGATTACAGAACCATTCATTTAGGAACCGATTTTTGGATTCCTGWAAATACACCCGTTCATTCTTTATTAGAAGGGGAAGTTRTTATWAGTACGGTTCAAACAGCGGCTAAAAGCTATGGTGGATTACTAGTATTGAAACATCAAATGGGCGCCTTTCAATTTTATAGTGTGTATGGCCATTTATCAAAAAGAAGTGTTGATAATTTATCTTGTGGAACCATTGTAAAAAAAGGTGATTGCCTCGGTTTTATAGGTGATTCTTATGAAAATGGACAATGGRCCCCACATTTRCATTTTCAAYTGACATTGGATTTATTCAATTTTTCGGACGATTTTCCTGGAGTTGCAGTCCCAAGTCAAATTGGTGTTTGGAATAGTATTTSCCCAAACCCAAACTTACTTTTTAAGTTGGAAGATTTRCATMYTGAAAAGATTGTTTCTAWCGAAGAGATAATTCATTATAGAAAACAACATTTAGGWAAAAGTTTGAGTCTACAATATAAAACACCTATAAAAATGCTGCGTGGAGAAGGTGYGTATTTGATAGATCACCAAGGACAAAAATATTTAGATACWGTAAAYAATGTGGCACATGTWGGACATGAACATCCCCAAGTGGTAAAAGCAGGGCAGGCTCAAATGGGCCTACTCAATACCAATTCGAGGTATTTACATGAAAACATCAACCAATTGGCCAAAGAAATTATARCAACCATGCCTTCAGAATTAAATGTTATTCATTTTGTGAATTCTGGAAGTGAAGCAAATGAGCTTGCTATACGTATGGCAAAAGCTACAACAGGAGCCCAAGATTTTATAGCTTCAGAAGTGGGCTATCATGGAAATTCGAACGCATGTATAGATATTAGTTCKTATAAGTTTGATGGTAAAGGCGGAYATGGAGCACCKGAGTATACTCATATTTTYCCCTTGCCTGATGCTTTTAGAGGAAAATATACAGGTGATCAWACAGGTGATTTATATGCCRATGAAGTACAGTTATTAATTGATGGTATTCATAAAAAATCAAGAAATGTAGCAGCACTTATTGTGGAACCTATCATAAGTTGCGGAGGACAAATTCCTTTGCCTACGGGTTTTTTAAAAAARGTGTATGAAAAGGTAAGATCTACTGGTGGTTTGTGTATTTCTGATGAGGTACAGGTAGGATGTGGACGACTTGGAACTRCTTTTTGGGGCTTTGAATTATATGATGTKATACCGGATATTGTGACYATAGGAAAACCTCTAGGTAATGGGCATCCATTGGCAGCAGTGGTTTGTACTCAGGAAGTAGCAGATAGGTTTGCCAACGGCATGGAGTATTTTAACACGTTTGGAGGCAATCCAGTTTCTTGTGCTATTGGGACAGCTGTGTTGCAAACTATAAAAAACGAGAAACTACAAGAAAACGCAATAGAAGTAGGGGGTTATTTGAAGTCAGCGCTAAAAAGATTAGCAAATAAATTTCCAATTATTGCRGATGTTAGAGGAGAAGGWTTGTTTTTAGGGTTTGAATTATTAGATGCAGAAGGAAAACCCTGTGCTRAAAAAGCCGATTATCTAGTGAATAGAATGAAAGATTATAAAGTACTCATGAGTACAGATGGTCCAGATTATAATGTCCTAAAAATAAAACCACCGTTGGTRTTTACSAAAAAAAATGCCTCCGAAGTGATGGGRTATYTAGATTTGATTTTAGCCGAGGATTTTATGAGAATAGAAAANTAGARAAKAGARAATAGAGAAKAGAGAAGARAGAGGATGCTGTTGGA
Organism: Flavobacteriaceae bacterium; assembly: GCA_002401385.1. GTDB lineage: Bacteria > Bacteroidota > Bacteroidia > Flavobacteriales > Flavobacteriaceae. The sequence goes on from NVSY01000015.1 coordinate 16,083, forward strand.
TTTATAATAGATGTTTTAATTACCCATATAGAATGAATAAAACGAGTTTTTTYAGCTTTTGTGCTGTTGTTGTATTGTTTGTAAGTTGTAATCAACAAGAATTGTCTCCGATTCCRRCKCAGGAGAATCATTACAATCATCAAATATTTGAGGAAAATAAATTAGGRCCAAGAGCTACCTTTTTTGAGTTTGAATCTGAGGAAGCCGCTGGAAAGGGCAAGGAACAATCCGATCGRTTTTTATCYTTAAATGGAGACTGGAAATTTAATTGGGTGARATCTCCTAAARATAGACCGATGACTTTTCAACATACTAATTTTGACGATTCGGAATGGGGGACTATTCCAGTGCCTAGTAATTGGGAAGTAGAAGGTTTTGGACATCCTATTTATTTGGATGAGCGCTATCCTTTTAGTACAAAATGGCCAGATGCTCCCACGGATTATAATCCTGTAGGGACATATAGAACGTCGTTTGAAATCCCTAAAGATTGGAAAGGAAAAACGGTAGTATTGAAATTTGAAGCGGCCAAGTCTGCCATGTATGTTTATTTGAATGGACAGTACATTGGCTATTCCCAAGGTTCTAAAACACCTGCCGAATTTGTGTTGGATGCGTATTTAAAGGAAGGGGAGAACCTGTTGTCATTACAAATGTATCGCTGGAGTGATGCTAGTTATTTGGAAAGTCAAGACATGTTACGCATGAGTGGTATTGAGCGAGAAGTGTATTTGTATGCGCAATCAAAAGTACATTTAGAGGACTATTYTGTAGTRTCRTCTTTGTCTGAAGATTATAAGAAYGGTTCGTTTGAAGGAGTATTTACTATTAAGAATGATAGTGATRAAACAGTCAAATCTGAAGTGACTGTTGCCTTGAACAAAGAAGAAGTACCTGTTTTTGAACATACWTTTACGKTGAATTTAAGTGCCGATGAATCTAAAGAAATAAMACTATCTGAAATTGTTAAAAATGTAGCGCAATGGTCTGCTGAGATCCCAAATTTGTATGCTATAAAAGTGACTATAGATAAGAAGAGTTTTATAAATAGAAAGGTTGGTTTTAAACGTGTMGCTATAAAAAATGGTCAAGTRTTGATCAATGGGAAGGCTATTTATTTTAGAGGGGTAGATAGACATGAAACRGATCCTCATACGGGACAYGTGGTTTCTAAAGAATCGATGGTAAAAGACATCACCTTAATGAAACAAAATAATATCAATGCGGTGCGAAGTTCYCATTATCCAAATCATCCATATTGGTTGGACTTATGTGATACTTATGGSCTATACGTGATTGATGAAGCAAATATAGAAAGTCATCCCTTAGCTATTGATCCAAAAACGCAGATTGGTAACGAAATGTCTTGGTTGCCAGCTCATTTGGAACGTACCAAACGAATGTTTTATCGCGATCGAAATCACGCATCTATTTACAGTTGGTCTTTGGGAAATGAAGCWGGAGAAGGAGCMGTTTTYGAAGCTACCTATGCTTGGTTAAAAGCRCATGATAAGAATCGAATTGTACAATAYGAACCTGCGGGAAAGGAAGATTATACRGATATTTATTGTCCAATGTATCCAGCGCCATCAAACTTAGTRCATCATGCAAAAAAYAATGAAGACAAGCCTTCGGTGATGATTGAATATGCACATGCCATGGGGAATTCTGTAGGGAATTTGCAGGACTATTGGGACATTATAGAACAGTAYGASAATCTGCAAGGWGGTTATATTTGGGATTGGGTAGATCAGAGTTTAGAGTATATAAATGAAGATGGAATGCCGTATTTAGCTTATGGGCACGATTTTCATCCAGATTTACCAACTGATGGAAATTTCCTTAACAATGGATTGGTAGATCCTTATAGAAATGCACATCCGCATTTGTCAGAAGTTAAAAAAGTATACCAACCAGTGACCTTTAAATTGGAAGGAACAAATATGCTTAATATAAGCAATAAATGGTTTTTTAAGTCATTTGATAATCAGTATTTGACTTGGAGGATTTTAGAAAATGGTCGCAACGTGGCCAATGGAAGTATTCGAGATTTGAAAGTGCAAGCACAAGAACAAATCAAAGTGAAACTACCGTTTCAGATAAAAGAGTTTGGTGTAAATTCAGAATTGATTTTGGAAGTGAGTCTTTTGTTAAAAGAAACGGAATACCTACAAGAAAAAAATCATGAACTGGGATGGGAACAGTTTGTAATTCAAAAAAGTACTCAGAAGATTGATGCTGAGAATACTAAATTGACCTTAGATTTAAAAGACACAGATACCAATTTTATTTTATCAGCAGGAGCTACTATTTTAAAAATTGATAAAAAAACAGGAGAAATCAAAACATGGAATATTGGAAATTCCTTGATTACCGATGTWCCTTTAAAAATAAATTTATGGCGTGCTCCTACCGAYAATGATTTAGGAAATGGAATGGATAAATGGGCGAAAATTTGGCAAGATGCAACTTATAATTCTAYACCTGTATTGTCTATTGCACCAAYGCTGTCAAAAGAGGGKATTGCTTTTTCTCAGCAATATATGTTAAAAGATGAGGTGGCTCAGATTAGGGTAAATTATACCTTACAAAAAGACGCAAGTTTAAAAGTAGCTTATCAATTGAAAATTTTGAAAAAAGACTTGCCAAACATTCCGCGTATTGGAATGTATATGACATTGCCAAAAGGGCAGACACATTTTGAATGGTATGGGAAAGGACCATTAGAAACCTATTGGGACCGAAAATCAGGAAATAAAAYAGGACACTATTCAGGAGATCCKTCAGAAATGTTTCATCGTTACTCAAGACCACAAGAAACGGGAAACTTAACAGATATTCGTTGGGTTCGTGTCACAGGAAAGTCTGTTGATTTAACYGTAAAACCTTTWGGAGATTATTTATTAAATACAAGTATTTGGCCTTTTTCTCAACAAGAAATAGATTTTGATAGCTTAAAAGATGGMGGTGAATCAGCTTCTGGTTTGGTACCTGTCACYAAAAAACATGGTGCTGAAATTAAAACCACCAATCACTTTCAATTCAATATTGATTATWTGCAAATGGGTGTGGGAGGCGATACATCCTGGGGRAGATTGGTACATCCAGAGTATACCATYCCTGCGAAGGATTATAGTTATTCGTTTGTGATATATCCWCAATTAGCAGMGTAGCAAAAGCATATCATTTAWAWWAAAANNCTGCATTCAACATAMTTTTCGAACTATGATGAATGCAGTTTTTTTATTTAGAWAYTTTTTGAGAGGTTSAATCTTAGTCCAAGATAATAGTTGATTCCTTGGTTTGGTATGTCCATTTCTTTAAATCTAGAAAGRTGATCAATATAGGTAGTATTGAATATGTTTTTTATACCTAGTTTTATTGCTATAGGTTTGTTTTTTGTATTCAAAGCTAACTGRCACCCAATGTGCATTAAATTGTAACTAGGACTTTGTGTTTCAAAAATACCGATGTTATGYTGTTTCAATTTGTATTCGTTTTTTATAAAAATATTTTTTAAGKTTAGTTTACTATTGCTTTTGAATTCTGCACTCAATGTAGTGCTAATGKTTGTATGTGGTATTAAAGGGAGYGCATTATTATGACTGTCTTCTGCGAAAACTGTAGCTAAATTACTYTCTATATGCAACCAGTGAATGGWGTGAGGATGGTAATGAAACCCGAGTTCACCCCCGTATAAAAAAGCATCTGTTTGTAMGTAATCATATACRGGATTATTTGTGATGGAATTTCCTGTGGGTGACAAGTAAATATAGTTTTTGATGCGATTGTAAAAAGGATTGATAGAAAATTTAAAATGATTGTTTTGGTAACTTATGGAAAAATCTACTTGAGTGGCTTTTTCGCTTTTTAATTCACTATTTCCTTTTTCAAACCTATTCGTCCCCTCATGAACACCGTTGGATAATRWWTYTSRWKTRTTYRRTKSTMKKWWWMYWMTRGMRAWATWMGCYYTTAWYKYKATGTTYTTYAGYGTATARATTCCRCCWGAGGAAAAGGTAATTCCGTCGTATTGTTTTTGAAGAGARGGRAAATTATGTTCTTCAGAATTCATTAAAACGGTGTTGATTCTTCTGGAGTCTACTCGGAATCCTCCTTGTAACTCGAGTCTTTTACGTTTGTAATTCCCGAGAAAGTAGGCACCGGCATCTGTGATAGTAGCATCAGGTATTAAGATTTCTTCACCGTCATTTTTATTGTCTTGTGTCATCCCTTGAACACCAATCACAAGGTCGAAGTACGTTTTGAATACAGGTGATGTCCATTTGGCATTGTAAGTGAAACTTTTTAGTTTGAGTCCCAAGGCATGTTGGTTTTTATCATCTTCAAATTCTTTTCTGTAATTTGAACTATAGCCTAAAATTATATTGAGTTTTGAATCTCCAGTAAAAAAACTGTTGTCAAAACTAATACTATGGTTAGAGATGTTTTGAAAGGGTAGTGTTAGTTTTTTATTAGTAGATTGATGATAATCGGCATCTTCAACAATTCCAAAATTATTTTCTAGATAGCTATATCTTATATTAGAAATCCAATTGTTATAGTTGAATCCAAAAGAAGTTTTAATGTTTTTTTCGTCAAAACGGGTGTTAAAAACGCGGCCTAAATTTGGTGTTTTATAATCGGCATGTGAGGCATGTGAAGCGAATACATTAAATTTCAAGGTGTTTTTATGTAGTTTTACGCCTAGATTTGATTTAAAACCACTAGTGTTAGACAGATATGTGCTTCCTAAAAAACTTTCAATAGTATTTATTGCTGCATAGCGTTCGTCTTTAAAATATAAGACACCTCCTAATGCATCTGATCCATAAAGTAGTGAAGCAGGTCCTTTGATTACTTCTACACTTTCAATTCCAACTTCCCCAACACCTAAGCCGTGCTCAGAGCCCCATTGTTGGTTTTCTACACGAATGCCTTGGGCAAATGTGACAATTCTATTTCCTGAGAGTCCACGGATAACGGGTTTTCCGATACCTGCTCCTGTGGTGTTTTGGTCGACTCCTGGRATTTGGCTWATTGCGGMGGCRAGAGAAATGGGAGCAGTTTGTTGCAGTTCCTCAATTTTTTTCTGTGTTATGTTCACTGTCGTACTGCTTTGTAATTTTCCGCTAGGGACAGATAATACTATTTCTTCTAAGTCAAAATGACTAGGGATTAAATAAAAAGTTTTGGGGTTTCCTTCATTATTGCGAAGTTTAGAACTCAAAATGGTATAGCCTAAGGCTTGAATTTGAAGTTGTATTTCATGTTGATTGAAATGTGCKATATGGAAAACTCCATATTCGTTGGTTGTAGTACTCGTCGCTAGATCTAAAATGTAAATGTYTGCATTGGGAATAGGCTGTTTTGTTTCKTTATCTACTACTATACCTTTAAAATTCTGTCCATAAGAATGTATYGATAGTAAGATTAGTCCAATAATTAATGTGATTCTTTTCATGATTTTTATATATTTGTAACAATGTTGCAAATGTAAGAAATAATTCAATAAATGCAACATTGTTGCAATATGATAACATGAAAAATTTGTTAAAAGATAAAAAATTAAGCGAAACTCCTTTTAGGAAAGAAGTWCTGGCTATTTTTATGAAYTATAAAAATGCCATTCCGATGGCGGTTATTGAGAAGGATTTAAAAGATTATAATCGGATTACTTTGTACAGAACTATCAAAATATTCTTAGAAAAGGGATTAATTCATGAGATTACGATGAGTGGGGATGCCTCCAATTATGCACTTTGTCAAGATAGCTGCTCCTCTGAGCAACATCAGCATCAGCATGTTCATTTTAAATGTTCTCAATGTGAGATGGTGACCTGTGTAGAAGTAGCGGAATTTCCAAATCTAAACYTACCAAATTATCAAATTGAACAATTGGAAATTCAGGCCACGGGAGTTTGTGAGTCCTGTTTACTAGAAAAATAAAAAACTGTTATTTTAATTGAATGTGAATATGGTCGTCATGTCTTACGGCCTTACACCCGTGATATCGAACTCTACGGTCTGTTAGATGAAGTCGTTGTTTTAAATGTGGTTCAATAAAAAGTTTTCCCAAACTATTGGATGTTAACATACTTTCTATAAGTTTTTTTGTGCCTTTTTCTGAAAATAATAAGTGGGTATTTATTGTTCCAAAAGTTAGATATTTGGGAAAATCATACTGGAAATAACCTTTTTTTAGACAACTGTTTATTTGGTTTGTCTCCTCGGGTTTCGGGCTTTCGAATACGCCATAACCAGTGAGAGATTTTTGCTTGTTTGTGATGTGGTTATCTTTTGTCTCATATATTAAACTGAGGTCTAATTTTTTYCCATCGTTATGACTCAAGTGTGGTAATAGCGGGAAGTTGTTTATAAACGGAAAGTTTGCGTCCAAATAGTGAATTTCTATGCTTGTTTTTGATAATGCTATCTCTGTGTTGTATAATAAATCATTTAGTTTTGGATGTACATAATTCCTGTTTAATAGAATCGTCATATAGTTAGTTGGATGAATTCTTTCTGTATTTTTAATCTTTTCCCTACCAAAAAGTGGAGCAATCAACGGGACAATTATAAGTGTTGAAAAAAGATAAAGCGTTAAAAAAACAAACATCGATTTAAATTTGAAATGTAAGTTCCATTTCTTTGAAATGAACAGACTTAGAAAGTAAATAAGACCTCCAATTTGACTAATTATGGTCAATAAGGTGAAAATTATAACGTGAGATACTACTTTAAATACGAATTTCATATTGGAGAATTATGTTTTAATAAATGTTTTAGAAAGTAGTTTAGCTTTTAATAATCTTTGTATCAAAACCATCAATACTTTTAGTGTTTTTATCTTTCCAATACCTTTCAATTTTTTCTTCTCCTTGCTTTTTCGCCCAGTTATTTAATTGGTTGCGTTCTTCCTTGAAATCCATAAAAGGAACCGCATAACCACATGAAATTTGAACCAAGTCTACTTGCATTTCGATGATTTGTCTAGCGCCGTGGTTTTCTGGAAACAATGTGAGGTAGTTTTGAAACTCAGCTTCTTGTTTATGATATATTTTGGAGGTCCCATACAGTCTTAAAATCATTGGTTTTCCTTCAAAAGCACAAAACATAATAGTCATTCTATTGTTTTTAATTAAATGSGCSGCTGTTTCATTTCCACTCCCTGTTAAATTTAACCAKACAATTTTATTTTTATTGATAACTCTRAAWGARTCMMWYCCTTTTGGWGAAATATTTACATTCCCTTCTGTAGCTGCTGTCCCTACAAAGAAAAGCTGTTGTTTTTCTATAAAATCTTTTAAATCATTGGTGATGTACGCTATTTTCTTTCCCATGTTGTTAGTTGTTTAATKGCTMAATGAAGCACTAKAGATRCTGTAGTTGTATCACAAAGTCTTATCGKTTTTMTGATGGTTAAAAGTATCGAATTCAAATTGAAAAAAAAATCCCTTCTACTTAAATATCTAAAAAATATGGAAAGGATATTAGTTCTTTAGATGGGAAAACAAATAAAAAGAGGTGTTTAGATTCTTTAAGAATGGTTATTTAAAAATATTTTTTAAATGAATTCAAGGTAAGTTACTGAATTGAAACAGCTTGTAGTAAACAGGATAAAATCATCTTAAATTCCTRTTATTTTAAAYCAGTCTAAATAAGAATAAATTGTATATTTGTCGGAAATTTAAAAATAWAATATGAATAAAATTTACATTTCCCTATGCTTTATACTTGYTGCCTTTACGGTTCAGGCTCAAAATAGCATCAAAGGAACCGTAACGGATGCAAATGGAGCTGCCATTGCTGGTGCAACTATTTCGGTTTCTAAAATAATTGGTACCACTACAGATTTTGAAGGTCACTACGTACTTTCTAATTTGAAATTACAAGAATACAAACTTACGTTTCAGTCCATGGGCTATAAAACCAAACAACAAAAGGTGGTTTTAAAAAATAGCTCAACGGTGTTAAATATTACATTACAAGAAGACATGAGTCGATTGGATGAAGTAGTAATTTCTGTAAGTAGAACTTCTGAAAAATTATCTGAAATTCCAACKTCWATTACTGTTGTAGGTGCAAAAAARTTAGAATTGTTGGTRCARTCAACTTCTAATATCAAYCAAATTTTAGAATTTGCAGTACCTGGTTTAGCACCTAGTACAGGAACTTATTCTAACTGGGGACAAACGTTAAGAGGACGTCAATTATTGGTAATGATAGAYGGTGTGCCACAATCTACGCCACTTAGAAATGCGAAAGTTGGTCTAAAAGCAATCAATCCTTACGACATTGCACGTGTGGAAGTAATTAAAGGGGCTACCGCTATTTTTGGAAATGGTGGAGATGGAGGTATTGTAAATTACATAACCAAAAAGCCTACGAAAGGAACGGTATTAACAGGAAATACGAATGTTTGGGGTACTTCAAATTTGGTAGACCTAAACAGTGATGCACTAGGATGGGGGATTTCACAATCTCTTTCAGGAACTAAAGATAAATTTTCTTACTATGTTTCTGGAAACTATGAAAAAACAGGGGACAAATACGATGCTGATGGTGATGTATTATTACCTACTTACAGTTTAGGTAATACTACCATAAAAAGTGGTTTCGCAAAATTGGTCTAYGATTTTTCTGACAATCAAAGTYTGATGCTTAAAGTGAGTCATTACCAAACACGTCAAAAATCACCWTATATCGCTACTATGGGTGGGATTGAAGTATTTAATGCTGAAGGTGATTATAAAATTACCCATGGTATTGGTGTATTGCCAACGGATGATAATCCATTGCTAGGTGGAGCTACTGGTRTTACTACAAGYAATGTTCAGTTACAACATCAAATAATGGATTTATTTAACAATACCACGAGCTTGGTAACGGATGTGTTTTATCAAAAGTCGAAGAATATATTCTTTTACTCTCCTAGTTTTGAAGGTGGTGGTCAGTCTGTTGTGAATTCTGAAAAATATGGAATTMGWCCAAATTTCCATWCSCAATTYGAYTTRGAASMAGGWGAWTTATCATTTACCTATGGTCTTGATATTTTAAAAGAYAARACCAAYCAAGGSTTRTTRGAYGGWCGCCTTTGGGTGCCAAATTTGGATATGTTTAGCTATGCACCATACTTGCAATCTAAGTTTAAATACAACGATGCTTGGGTGGTAAAAGTAGGWRTGAGGTATGATGATATGAATTTAGAAGTAGTTGATTTTGATTCTTTGCCATATTCTCCAAAAGGAGATGGTAATTTTAACCCATCAGTTGCTGTTGAAGGCGGAGAATTGAAATTTAAAAACACGGCCTTTAATATTGGATTTAGATATATCGAAAATGATGYATTTATTCCTTATGTGAGTTATTCTCAAGGATTTTCTTTACCAGATATTGGAGCTACATTACGTAGGGCAACGGCTAATAATGTAAATGATATCGATTTACAAGCAGTAGAAACGAACAATTTTGAACTTGGTTTTTTATCTCTTCATGACCATGTGAAATTTGAAGCGGTTGGTTTTTATAGTACCTCTAATTTAGGAGTAGGTTTGAAGTTTAATGATGATGAAAATCGATTTGAAATGGCCAAAAACCCACAAAAAATATTCGGAGCAGAAGTGTCTGTAGACTTTACGTTTTTAGAAGATAAACTACAATTTGGTGGGTCWTATTCTTATGTAGAAGGATTGAAACACAGCGCAGATAACCCTCATGAGTTGACATATATTGGAGGTGACGTAATTTCACCACCAAAAGCCACGGCTTACGTAAATGTTGCAATTACTGATAAGTTCAATACTTCGTTGCGTTTGGTACATGTAGGGAATAGAGAACGTTTTAATGTGAAAGAAAAAGAGGGGAATTACAGCTATAATTACAGGGAAGTTCCAGTGAAGAATTACAGTTTACTAAGTTTTTCTGCCAATTATGCAGTTCAWTCTAATTTGACGGTATCATTTGCAGTGAATAATATGTTGAACGAATTTTACYTGCCAGCTCGTGCACAATGGGCGTCAGTATTAAGAACTCAATCGCCAGCAGGTGAAGGAGCCAATGCGAAATTAGGTATTGCCTTTAAATTTTAGAGATAAAAAAYCGTTAGATTTTGTTTGTAGACACTTTTTGTAGAAGTGTTGATTAGTTAAATACTACACGGAATTTTTTCCGTGTAGTATTTTTGATTATTAAAGGATACAACATAAATATTGAAAATTATATCGAGAGATCTTCCTAGTTAAAGTGTATTTGCAAACGAACAATGCTATTTGAATTCATGAAGTTTAYTGMGTTCAGATGTCTTTAAAAGTGATCTAATTTAGTRAAAAAAGYAYCAATTAAATAAGAGTATGAAACTATCCAAAGTTATAAAAAAAACACATTTAATTCTAGGTCTWACTGTGGGCTTGATYACTTCTATATCTGGTCTWACAGGTGCCATGTATGTTTTTGAACCAGAAATAACTGCTATTGTAAATAGCGAATTACTAGAAGGAAACCTTACAAAGAAAACGCCTTATASAGAAAGTTTAAATACRGTAATAAAGTTACAAGAATTACATAGGGATAGCATAGGAGCAATGTTATTGCCATATCGTTCACAGCATACGATAGCAGTAAAATTTAATGCTAAAAACACGCATTATTACCATCCAACATCGGGTAATTTTATAGGAAGTAACGCAAAGAGTGTARTGTTTTTCAAATGGTTATTGAAAYTACATAGAAACCTTCACATTCCTAACTATGGTAAATATATTATAGGAATATCTAGCTTATTATTTGCTATGTTGATATTACTTTCAGGATTTTATATGTGGTGGCGAATTTATAAAACAAGATGGAAACGTGGACTTAGCTTGTCYTTAGGAGATACCGCTAAAAAAGTAAATTTTCATTTGCATAGAATAGCAGGAATCTACTTTTTTGTTCCCTTGTTTTTAATGGCCATTACTGGGGCATATTTTACTTTTCATAAAACCTATAGAAAAACATTGGAAGACATTCCTTATTTCCAACAAACTAGTATTTCTAAGATTCAATTTCCTACTATAGGGGAGACCTTTGATATTGTAAAGAGCAGTCTCTCAATAGCAGATGTGTATAAGTTAAGAGCAATTTATTATCCTACAAAAACAACTCATGAGTACCGATTTAGATACGTAAATAATTTAGARATTTCTAGCGGGCTCAGAAAAACAACGGATATAACCACCGATGAAAACCTTCAAATTATAAAAGTAAAATCCTATGAAACTGCTACTTTGGCAAACAGGCTATTCAGCCAAATGTATCCTATCCATATTGGTGAATCATTGGGAATTGTACATCGTTTGTGGGTGTTTATAGCGGGCTTAATTCCTTTGTTATTATTTATTACAGGGATAAGGTATTTTTTCTTTCGAAAACAGAAGTAGAAATGTTTTTGCCTGGTTTTTAGCAAGAATTAGGTCTATCCAATTTTTAGTATTCTATGATGATAAAAGGGATGTATTAAAGTTGATAGATAACATGAAGTATCAAYATGATAGTTAGAGGTAGCACTGTAGTGAGTTCTTTCTCTGAAATGTACAGAAAAAACGATGACCACTTCATTATAAAGTGGCCATCGACATCAACATTCGGTAGAATATTATAAATTAATTCAAATAATTATACTATTCTATTTAAGGTATTGGATCCTACATAAATCCGCCACCGCCTTGTTTTTCATTATTATCTCTTCTTTTTCTTTGTTTTGCTTTGTTTTTTCCACCTCCAAATCGGTAGCTAAAACCTAGRTATGCTGTTTGACTTTCCCAGTTAAATTTTCCCGTTTGGGCATAGGGTTTTTCAGTTTCGAACTGGAATTTCATTCCTTTGAAAATGTCGTTATAACGTAAACTTACCGTTCCTTTTCCTTTCAGTACTTTATAAGTAGCTCCAGTATTTACCATCCACATTGGTTCTACTTCAAACTGTACATTTTGCCCTTTTCCACGGTACATGGCAAAAAGATTAAAACGTAATTTTGGTGTTGCTGTAAAACTTTGACTCAATCTTGCATTCCATTGTACGCTGCTAACTTCTACTAAGTCCCCATCAATAAGACCATTTTCATTGTTTTGGTAAAAATCAAAACTTCCGTTTACTCTCCACCATTTTGCAATTCTAAGGTTAGATGATACTTCGATTCCATAAGCATCAGTATCTTCTGTATTTCTATATGACAATTCAACTTTTTCTGGATCTGTTGGGTGTGCACTTAAACTTCTACTGATATTGTTGTTAATCAATCTGTAAAATGTACCTACAGTTATCGATCCTTTCTTTAATTGTTTGGTGTAGTTTAATTCAAAAGAGTTCGTAAACTGAGGCTTTAAATTTGGGTTTCCTCTTGAGTCTATGGTAGAAGTACTCCATTCTAAATTTGGATTCACTTGCCCTAAACCTGGTCTGTCTACTCTTCGGCTATAACTTGCTTGAAATTGATTCTTTTCCGATGGATTAAAAGTTAAGAAAGCGGATGGGTACACGCTGAAAATTTCATCTTCGTAGGGCGTTTGTTGTATTCCATTGGTTGAAAAGTCCGCTTTTACATTGTATTGTTCCAATCGAGCACCTAGTTGTAAACTGAATTTATTCCATTTGGTGTTATAGTTTGTATAGAACGAATAAATGTCTCTGTCATAAGTRAATTTATTAATATCAAAATCAGTAGGATTTAACTTTCCTTGATTCGAATCACGTCCGTTTTTTGTGTTCTGTGTTCTGAATTCTGCGCCTATTTCTATTTTTGAGTTCTTAGATATGGGATTGGTATAATCTAAATTTACAATGGTACTTTCTCTTTTATTATTAGAAAAAACTTTATAATTTAAAACGTTGTCTTGTGGGTCGTTCAGTTCTGAATAGACTTGTGTTCCTTCTGGAGTAGAGGTAGAAGTATTAATTTCAAAATCTAATTCGTGCCCGTCTTTGTTAAATTTAGTATTGTAATTGAAGTTATAGGTTTCACTTTTGGACTCATCTTCATTTGTCATTGCTTCAATGGTATTTGAAAAGTCCCCATTGGCATATACATTATTTGTGGTCGAATTTAAAATTCCAGTACTCCAATTTTGTGTGGTGTAAAATGAAACGCTATTTTTATCGTTAATGTCGTAATCTACCCCTAATTTAAGAAGGTCAGAAGTGTTGTCATTTTCCATGGTTAATTTTTGTCTACTTTCTAAATCTAAGCGCCTGATGTCTCCTCTGTTAGAACGTTTTCCTCTGTTGGCGCCGTAGTTCATATAAAAATTAACATTGTCTACTTTATAATTCATATTAATAGAACCATTAGTACGTGTATTATCTCCATTGGTAAGTCCCAATTCAACGTTTCCATTAAAACCAATATTAGCATTTTTATGCAATACAATATTAATAATTCCAGACATTCCTTCTGGATTGTATTTAGCTGATGGATTGGTAATCAATTCTACGGATTTGATTGAACTAGATGGGATTTGCTGTAATAATTGAGCTGCTGATATATTGGTTGGTTTGCCATCTACAAGTATACGTACATTTTCGTTTCCTCTTAAACTGATGTTTCCTGTTTGAGAATCCACACTTACGGACTGTACGTTGTTTAATAATTCAGCTGCAGTAGTTCCTGCAGATTGTAAATCCTTCCCTACATTAATTACTTTACGGTCTACTTTTTGAGTTATTGTAGACGTTTCAGCTATTATTACAATTTCATCCAAGGCTGCTGCGGTCTCTTCCAAAACGATGGTTCCAAGATTGATTGTACTTGTTTTTTTATCCATCATCAATACTTTTTTATAGGTTTTGTAACCTATGTATTGAATTTCGATGGTGTTTTTTCCTAAAGGTATTTTTTTGATRGAAAAATTTCCATTGTCTCCTGTAATTCCTCCAGTTATTACATTGTTTTGAGCATCTTTTATTATGATACTTACATAGGGTAGTGATTCTTTTGAGAGTGCGTCAATTACTTTACCAGAGATAGATCCCGGTTTAGGAACTGTATTGTTTGCTTGTCCGGGGGTTATGACCAAAAAGCAAAGTGTTAAGATAATGAGTATTTTTTTCATTGTTATGTTTTATTGTTGATTAGGGAGTCTCTTTAATTATTTAAAATGGATTGAATGTAAGTTGTTTTGAATAGTGCAGAGAGTTATTGTATAAATGACTCTTGGTGCAATCAAATCGTATAATGTCTTTTATTATTTGTAGCTGTCTTGATTTCATGTTATTGATTTTGTTATGCAAAGATATATGATAAAACTAGTACTATGCAAAACAAAGTACCTTTTTAAGAAATATTTAACATTTCCWGCTGTTTCCATTTCCTTGTGTCTAATAGACTATGGATCTAAAGGATTGTTACTTGTGAAATTGGTTTTAACGTCTTTTTAACGTTTTAGGGAAAGACTTAAAAGTAGGGTTGGAGTACATAGTGCTGATGAAAAGTGGACTTTTTCCCTTAGGTTTTTGATAAGAAAGTGTTAAAGTCAAGATGTTTGAAGGAGTAAAACAAGTGTGTCTACGCAGGTAAGTATCTGTTATTTAGTCTAGTATATTTAAGTGTTTGGTGTTTTCTTGCAAAGATTATATATGTCAATGTAAAAGAAGGGATGAGTTTAATTTATTTTAAGATCAATTTTTTTAATTTGAGAGGAAGTGAAAACTGATTAATTATTTAAGAGTAATAGTATCTGAACTTGATATTTTTTAAGTGATGCTTTTCACTAAACAACAAATTCTTTTCCTGCACTTGCAAGTTCTGTGTTTTCAAATACCTCTTGTGCTTCCTGTTTAAAATCGTTGAGGTTTGTGTAGCGAGAAGAAAAATGGCCGATAATAAGTTTTTTAACATTTGCAGCTTTAGCAATGCTACCAGCTTGTAGTGCTGTAGAGTGCATGGTGGTTTTTGCCAGTGTGTTTTTGTCTTTTAAGAAAGTGGTTTCGTGATACAATAAATCACAATTTTTGATGATTGGAACAATACTCTCAGTGTACATGGTGTCGCTACAAAAGGCATAGGATTTGGCAGGGTTTGGTGCAAAAGTTAAAATTTGGTTGTTAACCAAGCTACCATCACTGTTTTTAAAGTCCTTTCCTAATTGTAGATTCCTGTAATCACAACGTTCAATTTCATCATATTTAATAATTTTAGCCATGTTTAACTTACGGTCTCCTTCTTTTTCTTTAAAGAGAAATCCATTTGTATAAACCCTATGTTTTAATGGAATTGTATGGACTTCTACTTTGTCGTCTTCATAGATGATTTCAGATGATTTACTGGTTAATTCGTGAAAAAACAGTCCGAAATTAATCCAAGTTTTAGAGAGTTTTAATTGAAGTGTTATCACCTCTTTAAGTCCTTTTGGTCCGTAAATATGCAGCTCTTGGGAGCGTTTATGTAACATAAATGTTGAGATGAGTCCAATCAAACCATAATAATGATCACCGTGTAAATGAGAAATAAAAATGCATTGAATCTTAGAAAATCGTAATTTGTATTTACGCAATTGTACTTGTGTACCTTCTCCACAATCAATTAAGAAAGTACGATTGTTAATGTCTAAAAACTGTGAGGTAGGATGTGCGTTTACCCTTGGAGTGGCGGAATGGCAACCTAAAATAGTAAGGTTTATACTCATCGAATCACCAACCTTTTCGAAACTAATTCAGTATCGGTCCGTAAGGAATAGATGTACATACCATTTTGTAAATTGTCTCTTTTAAAAGGAATGTTGTTTTTGCCTTTTTTTGCATTGATACGTTCCATAAATACCGTTTTTCCAAGCAGGTTTTTTACTGTAAAAGTGACTGTTTGTCTTTCGGTGGAAGTGAAATTAATACGCGTTGAAGTTCGAAAAGGATTTGGATATGCAGTTACAATAGTCAGCGTTTTTGGAGCTACTTTTTTTACGACTTTAGTTCCCCAATTATCTTGCTGTGCAATTAAAGGGAGGCTTAAGAATAATAATAAAGTTATAAATAGTAGTTTTTTCATCAATACACGCTATATTTTAAAATCCTAATTCTCGTTCTATGGCTTCCATTTGTAAAATGTCTTCAGCCTCAATAAACGTTGGTACAACTATCAGTTCTTCTGGTAATTCGTCCATATATACATCCGTTGAAACGATTACAAAAGACATGCCATTGTCTTTTGTTTGTGAACTTATACTCAAAAATAGTAATAATTCTTCAATTGTTACGATATTTTTCTTAGAAAAATCAATGATTAGGTGTTGATTTTTAAATTCGTCTTGTTTTTTTACAAATTCCGAATGGAATTCCTGTACGGAGTTTTCACTTGGATCTATACTTGTATGCAAGGTTGTTTTTGTTATAATCATAGGTTTTTATCTTTCAATTTGTTGCGCCAATAAATAAATGATTGCCATTCTAACAGCAACTCCATTTTCTACTTGGTTTAAGATTATAGATTGGTCTGCATCGGCTACATCACTCGTGATTTCTACACCTCTGTTAATTGGTCCTGGGTGCATAATAACAATTTTTTCAGACAGAGAATCTAATAGTTCTTTGTTTACTCCAAAAAGTTGCGTGTATTCTCTTGTCGAAGGGAAGTAATTAATATCCATACGTTCGTTTTGAACACGTAACATATTGGCTACATCACACCATTCTAATGCTTTTTTTAAATTGGGTTCAACGGTCACTCCCAAACTTTCGATATGGGTTGGAATTAAAGATTTTGGGCCACAAACTTTTACATTAGCACCTTGTAACTGTAATGCATAGATATTGGACAAAGCCACTCGAGAATGGAGGATGTCTCCTACGATAACTACGTTTTTTCCTGCTACATCACCTAGTTTTTCTCTAATTGAATAAGAGTCTAATAATGCTTGTGTTGGGTGTTCATGCGTACCATCTCCAGCGTTTATAATACGTGCATCTACATTCTTAGATAAAAAATCACAGGCGCCTACATGTGGATGGCGCATCACRATTAAATCTACTTTCATAGATAAAATGTTGTTCGCAGTGTCTATCAATGTTTCTCCTTTGGATACGGAAGATCCACTTGCAGAAAAATTTATAATATCTGCCGACAATCTTTTTTCTGCCAACTCGAAAGATAATTTGGTACGTGTACTATTTTCAAAAAATAGGTTAGCAATGGTAATATCACGAAGTGAAGGCACCTTTTTTATAGGTCGGTTTATCACTTCTTTAAAATGATCAGCAGTATTGAATATCAACGCTATGTCTGTTGCATTTAAATGTTTGATTCCTAAAAGATGTTGAACGCTAAGCTGATTCATGTTGTTAGTTGTTTTGTATGTAAACGGCATCAATTCCGTCTTGTTCTGACCATTTTACCAACACTTTTTCCTCATTTATGACATCTACTTGACGGCCTAAATAGGTTGGTTGTATAGGTAAGTGACGGCTAAATCGTCTGTCTATTAAGACAAGAAGTTCTATTTCCAATGGGCGTCCAAAGGACTGAATAGCTGTGAGTGCAGCTCTAATACTCCGACCAGAGTATAGCACGTCGTCTATAAATACGACATTTTTATTCTCTACAATAAAATCGATGTTCGTTTTATTGGCTTCTATAGGAATTTCTCTTCTTCTAAAGTCATCTCTATAAAATGTAATATCTAGTTGTCCTAGTTGAATATCATTTATATCGTAGGTGTTTTGTAAGATGTTACTCAATCTTTCGGCTAAGTAGATACCTCGAGGTTGAATCCCAATTAAAACAGTTTCCGAAAAATCAGTGTGATTTTCGATCAGCTGACAAGCCAATCGATTTAAAATGATATCAATTTCTTTCGCACTAAGCAGTATTTTTTGACTCATAAGTTCCAAAACGTTGTTTGGAATACAAAAATACATATTTTTTGTTAATTAGTTTGTTAAAAAGATTTTTGTTTTTTGTGGAACTTTATCCTTTGATTGCTTAATTTTACGCCGTAAGAGAAACCCTATGGAGCAGTTTTCAGAATATAATAAACCCTTGGAAAAGTTTGAGTCGATGCTTAAGACTAATAATGTGTATTTTTTCGATTCCTTAGAATTCGAAGGAATTATTCAATATTATATAGATTCTGGAAAATCTTCTCTTGCTAAAAAAGCCTTGATGCTTGGACTAGAGCAACATCCCATGTCTGTTTCTTTAAAACTATTGAATGCAGAAATTCTAATTTTTGAAGATAAATACCCTGCTGCTACAGAGATTTTAGATRCTATACAGGCTATGGAGCCAACAAACGAAGAGGTTTACATTCAAAAAGCGACTATTTTATCAAAAACGAATGCCCACGAACTAGCAGTGGATCAGTTGGAAATTGCATTGGGATACACAGATGATAAAGCGGATGTTTATGCGCTATTAGGCATGGAATATCTGTTTTTATATAAATTCACGGATGCGCGACATAATTTTATTGCTTGCTTGGACGCGGATTTTGAAGATTATTCTGCTCTTTATAATATAGTGTATTGTTTTGATATGGAAAATGAGCACGAAGAGGCCATTGAGTTTTTGACAAATTATATAGATAAAGATCCATATAGTGAAGTGGCTTGGCATCAATTGGGGCGCCAACATTATATGTTAGATCAGTTTGATGCTGCTTTACGTGCATTTGATTATGCTGTTTTGGTAGACGAACTGTTTGTAGGAGCATATATTGAAAAAGCCAAAACGTTGGAAAAATTAAAGCGTTATGGAGAGGCCATTGAAAATTACAAAGCTACTTTGGAACTGGAAGATGCTACTACATTTGCTCTTTTACGTATAGGAGAATGTTATTTAGAACTGAAGGACTACGAAAATGCGTTGCAGTTTTACAAACGTACTGTTCATGAAGACCCCTTATTAGATAAAGGATGGATGGCCTTGTCTTCTATCTATTATAAACAGAAAGACTATGAAAATTCCTTATACTATATTAATAAAGCGTTGGACATTGATGAAGTAAATACGGCCTATTTGAGGCGATTTGGTGAAATTAATATTAAACTTAGTTTTTACGAAGAAGCAGCGAAGGTATTTGAATTGTGTATAGAGTTGGGAGATGATGATTTGGATATTTGGTTAGCCTTGGTTGATGTGCAATATTTTCTTGGTGATTTTGAGTTGGCAATGGAAAGTTTAAAAAAGGCAGATGCTCAAATCCCTGACTCTGCTGAGCTAAATTATAGACTATCTTGTTTCCATTTTCTTTTTAATACAGAGGAAAACGGAGTGCATTATTTAAAAAAAGCCTTGAGAATTGACTTTGATTATCATCATATAATGAAGGAAATGTACCCGTCAGTTTTTGATTTACACGTGGTACAAGATATTGTGAGTTTTTATAAATTTTCTTTCTAGGAAAAGAGTACATTTGTGTTTAAAAAATTAAAGACAAATGCAACAAAGAAGGTTTATTGATTATCTATTTATTACCCTAAAAGGTGTAGCCATGGGCGCTGCAGATGTAGTCCCAGGAGTTTCTGGAGGTACGATTGCATTTATTTCTGGAATTTACGAAGAATTGCTCGAGTCTATAAGTTCGGTGAATATAAATGCCCTTAAAATATTAAAAAATAAAGGGATTAAAAGTTTTTGGGAGGTCATTAATGGAAATTTTTTAATAGCACTGTTGTTGGGGATTGGAATGAGTATTGCTTCTTTGGCAAAAATAATTGCTTTTCTGTTAGATGAACACCCTATTTTATTATGGTCCTTTTTCTTTGGGCTTGTTCTTGCAAGTGTATTATACGTAGCAAAACAAATTACAAAATGGTCAGTATTTAATATCATATTATTATTRATAGGTGCGTTTTTAGCATACTATATTACAACGCTAACACCGGTAACAAGTAACGAAATATCTCCGTTATATTTATTTCTGTGTGGAGCCCTGGCCATTTGTGCCATGATTTTACCAGGGATTTCWGGTTCTTTTATWTTGGTKCTTTTAGGWGCKTATCGYCCWGTRTTAGATGCKGTTCATGAGCGTGAWTTAAAATCTATTGCYATAATTGGWGCRGGWGCTATTGTGGGRTTACTTACTTTTTCWAGASTKTTAAAATGGTTRTTYGMACATTATAAAAATGCYACYTTRGCYGTKTTRACTGGWTTTATTGTWGGRTCTTTGAATAARATWTGGCCWTGGAAAAAAGTSYTAKMSTCTAAAATGTTTGGWGAMAARMTGGTRRTWTTAAAAGAAAAAAGTGTGYTTCCKNTTCNATTTTGAAGGWGAKARYTTATTRYTWTATGCATGYRTMTTAGCMRTRTTAGGTTTTTTRCTTATCTTATTACTCGAAAAATTAGCMACAAAAAAATARTWAATGGCATCAAAWAGAACMWTAYTWGAYAAGMTWTTCCTTTTTRTTAAAGGSTTRTCYATGGGAGCTGCRAATAAAGTTCCAGGTGTGTCGGGTGGTACGGTTTCTTTTGTGTTAGGATTTTATGAAGAGTTGATTTATTCTTTTAAAAAGATAAATTTAAAAGCCTTTAAATTACTTTTCACGGGAAGGTTTAGAAGTTTTTATCAATATATAAATGCAGAATTTTTATTATTGGTAATGGGAGGGAGTATGTGTAGTTACTTTAGTGTTTCCCTTGTCTTAGACTATTTTTTAAATTCCTATGAATTATATGTTTGGTCTGCTTTTTTCGGGATGATATTGGGCTCTATTTATTATATAGCAAAAGATTTTAATGATTTTAAACTAACCAACGTCTTAAGTGTAATTATGGGGATTTCTTTGGGGATTGCTATAAGTTTTATGAGTCCAGCAAAGGAAAATACAAATTTATATTTTGTTTTTTTCTGTGGAATTATAGGTGTTTCAGGAATGACACTTCCTGGGCTTTCGGGTTCCTTCATTCTTATTTTGATGGGCAACTATGTCCTGCTATTAGTAGATTCTGTTAATATGCTGTCCAGAACTATGTTGGATGTGTTTTCTGGAAATTTTGATTTTTTAGACAATCCAGAACGTATTAAATATTTGAAAATTGTTGGAGTGTTTACTGCAGGATCAACTTTTGGATTGATATTTATTTCACATATTTTGGGCTTTGTTTTAAAACGATGGCATCAACTTGTAACCGCCATGATTTTAGGATTTATTATTGGCTCACTAGGAATTGTTTGGCCTTGGAAAACGGAAGTTTTTAAAATAGAAAATGGGCAGTTGCTAAAAGATGTAAAAGGAAATAATATCATTCAAAATTACCAACGATTTTTACCAGACATTTCTTCCATGGAAACATGGTTGGCTATATTATATATCCTTTTGGGTATTGGAGTTGTATTATTGATTGACTTTTTTGCTAAACAGAATATTACAGATATATATGAAAGAGAAGATACATAAATACGGTTTGATCGGAAAAAACATTTCGTACTCATTTTCACGTCATTATTTTAATGAGAAATTTAAAAATCTCCAACTTGATGATCATAGTTATGAGAATGTAGACAAGAAATCCCCAGAGGAATTGGCTTCTTTTTTTGAAAATGATTTTAAGAAATTTAAAGGTTTTAGTGTCACCATTCCCTATAAACATGATGTTTTTGATTTTTTGGATGAAGTAGAAGAAGAAGCACAAAAAATTGGAGCAGTAAATTGTATAAAAGTGACGTCGAATTTTAAATTGATTGGCTATAACACCGATGTCTATGGTTTTAAAAAAGCGATTGGACCTATACTTAATAATAATGTACATAAAAATGCCTTAATCCTTGGTACGGGAGGGGCGGCGAAAGCCGTTGCTTATGTATTTGATAGCATGAATATCGATTACCAGTTTGTCTCTAGGTTTGCAGGAAAACAAAAAATAGCGTATTCCGATTTGAATGAAAATATATTGTCAAAATGTTTGATTATTGTTAATTGTTCACCTGTTGGCACTTTTCCAAATATTGAGAAATGCCCAGAAATTCCCTATCAGTTTATAGGAAAAAAGCATGTGCTATTTGATTTGATTTATAACCCCGAAGAAACGTTGTTTTTAAMCAAAGGAAAAGCGYGYGGAGCTACAGTAAAAAACGGATTAGAGATGTTAGAACAGCAAGCCGAAAARGCTTGGGATATTTGGAATTGATATATTTAGAGGCTTAAATCTAAAAATCTATATCAAATAATTTTTCATGTACTTCGCAATGACTATCTTTAGATTTTAATAGAAGGAACCATAAACATTATAAATATGTTAGACGAAAAAAACAATGATGTGTCAGCTGCAAAAGTTGAAGAAAAAAGTGCAACGACGAGTCAAGAAATAAAGACAGAAACACCGGTTGAAACCATAGAATCTGTTGAAAGAGTAAAAGAAGTGGAAACAGACCTTACCAAAGTAGTTGAAACAATTGATGATGCAGAGAAAGAAGAAGAAGTAAAGGAAAACATTACAAGTGTGACTTCCAGCCTTGAAACTACAGATAAAGTGGTAGCAGAACATGTAACTGCAATTGATGAAATTGAGAAAAAGGTAGCCGAATCTTCAGAGGCTATAGAAGAAATAGAGCAAATAGAAATGCTTGATTATAAGAGCATGGAATTAGAGCAATTGGTGTCTGAATTAACGGTGTTAGTGAAAGAAAAACCAGTTTTGCTAATTAAAAATAATGTAAACGAGATCAAATCTACGTTTAATAAAAAGTTCGGAGAGTTGTTAGCTTCGGAAAAAGAACGATTTATGTCTGAAGGAGGTAATGAGATTGACTTTCATTATGCCAACCCCGTAAAATCTTCTTATAATGGACTGCTGTACGATTACAAAGTGAAGAGAGATTCTCATTTTGAAGGCATAGAAAAGCAACTGAATGCTAATTTAGTGCTTCGCAATACTGTTATTGAAGAATTAAAGCATTTGATAGAGCATGCCGATGGCAATACCATGTACAAAAACTTTAGAAGTTTACAAGATACTTGGCGTGCTATAGGTCCTGTTCCAAAAGCAACATATAATGATACTTGGAAAACGTACCATCACCATGTGGAACGTTTTTATGATTTGTTACACCTAAACAATGATTTACGTGACTTAGATTTTAAACATAATTTAGAAGAGAAATTAAAATTGGTAACCAAAGCTGAAGAATTAGCAGACCATGCCGATATCAATTTTGCTTTTAAAGAGTTGCAAATTATTCATAAGTTGTGGAAAGAGGAAGTAGGTCCCGTTGGAAGAGAACATCGTGAGGAAGTTTGGAACCGTTTTAGTGCAGCTACTAAAAAAGTACATGACAAGCGTCACGAACATTTTAAAGTGTTACGTTCCGAATACGAAGCAAATATTGATAAGAAATTGGCGGTTATAGAAGAAATAAATGCTTATGATCCTTCAAATAATAAATCACGTTCTGACTGGCAAAAAAGTATAAAGCAAGTAGAGGCGTTGCGTGATAAATTCTTTAAATGCGGTACTGTTCCTCGTGCTAGAAATGAAGAAGTTTGGCAATTGTTTAAAACTGCAACTCACAAATTTAACAAGGCGAAAAACTCATTTTACAAAGAAGTAAAAGATGAGCAACTTACAAATTTGAAGAGAAAACAAGCATTAGTAGCTCAAGCAAATTCTTTAAAAGAGAGTGACGATTGGGAGAACACTACCAATATGATGAAGAAAATTCAATCAGATTGGAAGAAAGTAGGTCATGTACCACGTAAGTATTCTGATAAATTATGGAAGGAATTTAAGGATGCATGTAACCATTATTTTGATAAATTACACCTAATACAAGATGCTGATAGTAAAGAAGAATTAGGTTTTTATGAAGCTAAGAGAAATTTACTTGATACCATTAAAAAAGCCATAGAGGAAAAAGCAGAAATTACTTTAGAAACAATTGATGGCTACATTTCTGAATGGAGAGGACTTGGAAGAGTGCCTTCTGATAAAAAATACATAGAAGGAAAGTTCAATAAAGTGATAGAGTCAGCTGCTGTGTCATTAGATTTGGATAAGGATGCGATAGAAATGCTGAAGTTTAAGAATRTAATTGCAAGTTATTTAGATCAAAAAAACTACAGAAAATTAGATTCAGAACAAATGTTTGTTCGTAAGAAAATTGACGAGTGCATGAAAGAAGTACAGCAGTTAGAAAACAATCTAGGATTTATTTCAAATGTAAAAGATGATAATCCATTAGTAATCAATGTTCGTAAGAATATTCAACAATACAAGGATAATGCACAGATTTGGAAAAGCAAATTGGCTTATTTAAGAACATTGAGCTATTCGTAAGTTCAAGATATTACACATAAAAAAACCTGCAATTTGCAGGTTTTTTTATGTGTAATATCTAATATTAATTATTGTACTGAAATGTAAGTAGCAACGTTTATTTTAACCTCACTCCATGTTTTGGTGACACCGTCTGGGCCGGTATGTAGTTCTTTACATACTACGTTTAATGCAGCAATAGCTGCTTGTGCTTGCCAGTTGTCCAAATCCATAGTTGCTTCCATGGTTGCCATTTGACCGTCTAGGAAGTAGGTGATAGGCAATTCGTGGGTAACTCCATTTAATGTCAATGCAACTTTTCCAGAGGTTTCAGTCTCCATTAAAATTTTTCCTTTGATTGCCGATGTTTCCATCATACTACCAAAAAATGATTTTTTTAATTTCTCATCTCGTTCTTCGTTATCTGAAAAAAGTGAAGATACAGGGATAGAAAATTCCAAGTTATTTAAGGCCTCTTTTAAATTTGTAGCTGGATTTGATTTGGAAAACTCTACTACTCTAAATTCTCCTTTAACAGGTAGTTTTTCACTGGTTTTGTATGCAGTCCAATTGATAGAGGTCGTTTTTTCATTTACAACATACATAACGGTTTCCTTCTCGAGAACCTCTTTCGTTTTTTTCTCTTTACAAGAAGTGAACGTAATAGTTATTAGCATTAAAAAACTGAGCAAGTAGTAATTTTTCATTGGGTTTAATTTATAGATTTATATTTGTTAGTTGTATTATATGAATTAAACTTACTTCCTAAATGGAGGTAGAACCATAGATATTAAGAAGAGATGTGTTTATTTACTAAACGAATATACATCTTTTTTGCTTCTTCAATTGTAAGATTACTTATTTGCATCCAGGCATTTAGTTTAAAGGCACTTCGTACATCATTTTCATCGTCATTAAGTAAGAAATTACTACCTCGCGTGGCTTGCTTATAGCAGGCGTATAATTGAAGCATTATGTCTGCGGGTTGTTTTTGTGTAGAAGCATTCGCTTTTGCGTATGCTTCCTTAAACGTTATGTCTAATTCATTTTCTATCATAGAAATCTTGAAAAATAGTAGTTATATAGTCGCTATTATTTGTTCGCCTCCAGTCACTACGTCGTTTACTTTTACAGTAAGCTTTGCATTCAAAGGTAAAAATAAATCTACACGTGAACCAAATTTAATAAAACCAGCATCGGTTCCCTGTGTGATAGTTTCGCCTTTTTTTGCGTAGTTAACAATACGTCTTGCAAGTGCTCCGGCGACTTGTCTATATAATATTTCTCCTACGCTGTTGTTTTTTACTACAATAGATGTGCGCTCGTTTTCTTCTGACGATTTTGGGTGCCATGCTACCAAATGTTTTCCAGGATGGTACTTACTGTAAACAACTTTACCACTGATAGGATATCTTGTTACATGTACATTTATAGGTGACATAAAAATGGATACTTGAAGTCGTTTTTCATTGAAATATTCTTTTTCAAACACTTCTTCTATTACCACTACTTTTCCATCTACTGGAGCCATAATAGCATCGTCAGTTAAGATAGTGTTTCTTTTTGGATTTCGAAAAAACTGTAAAATCGACACTAATAATACAAGAACAATAGCTGTTAATGTTTTATTTATCCAAAGTGTTGTTGTGTAGTTTTCAATTAAAATAATGCTTATTCCGGTTAGAATTGCAGCGATCAGTAGAATATTAAATCCTTCTTTGTGAAACATATTAATGGACTAATTGTAGGTAAATAAAAATAAAAGGAGCTGCAAATATAACACTGTCAAATCGATCTAAAAATCCACCATGCCCTGGGATAAAGTTACTGCTGTCTTTTAYACCAGCTTGCCTTTTGAACATAGATTCAATCAAATCGCCTAAAACTCCAAATATACTTACAATTCCTGCTATGGCGAACCAATGGTTAAGACTTAAATCTGTGAAATATTTGGCAATAACGATACAGGCGATAAATGTAAATACGAGTCCTCCTAAGAAACCTTCTTGAGTTTTATTGGGAGAGATGCGTTCTAAAAGCTTTCTCTTTCCAATGTTTTTTCCCACTAGATATGCAAATGAATCATTGACCCAAATTAAAATAAATACGCCTAAAATAGTCGTGTTTACATATTCRAAGGCCCCATTCAAAAATGGGATTTGAACCATCAATGTGAATGGTGCTACGATGTAAACTACGGTGAGAAATATTTTGCCAAGATGTGAAATTACTTCTTCTTTTTTTGCGAACAAAATAGAAGCAAAGGACGAAAATATGACCAAAAACAACAATACACCTGCATAGGTATAGATGGTTTTTGAGGGTAGGTCTTCTACATTTAAGATATTTCCAAAAACAAAAAATAAAATTCCTATTAGGTAAGGGAATACACTTTTAAGTCCAATCATTCTTTTGAATTCAAAGAGACAGACCATCATCAATAAAAAGAACAAAGAGATGAATGTAATTTTATTATATAGAATACAGAAAACTAGAACTGCTACAAATACAAGTCCAGAAAGGGTTCGTTTAGCTATTGTGCTCATAAATTATAAATCTTCGAAAAGTAAGAGATATAAATTTTTCGCATTGTTACAGCCGTAGTTCATAAAGTCCACATCTTTTTCATGTGGGCTGTAATTTTTTACGGCACCAATATTGCTCGGAATATTACCGCGATAATGCGAATTTATTCCTGTTAAGCTTTCACTTTGGTTATTTACAATTTGGCTGGTTGTGGCGTAAACAATGAAATCTTCCGATAAATCGGAAAGTTTTATATCACTTAGTTGGTTTGATGAAAATAAAATACTCCCGTTTTCGGCAATTAAATGCTCACAGCAGGTAAAAAGTGGTGTTTTTCTGCTAAAATGGGGAGTCTTTTTGATACTTAATGCACCAATGAGTTTAAGTAGATCATTATCAATACAAGTAACGGAATCCCAATGTTCGTTTTCACTAACTATATGTGTTAGGAACTCTGTGACTTCTTGTAAGCTTGTACAGTATAAGAATTTACCTCCTCGTTCTATAAAATTTTTAACAAAAACACTATCAATAGATTCTTCTTTGATAGTGTTTTTGCTAGGCTTTATAGAATCTCTCTTTGATTTTTTAAAGATTTTTTTAAAAAAACTCATGCTACATTTTGAATAATTTCAAAAGTAAAGAAATACTAGGGATTAATCGTCAGTTTCTTCTTTATTTTCAATATTATTCGTTGTAGTGTCTGGTTCTTCTTGATTTTGATCTGTTTTAGGCGATTCAATGCTTTCATCTTGAAACGGTCTAGGACCAAAAACACTCATTAAATCTTTTTTGAATATTACTTCCTCTTTCAATAATAATTCTGCAAGAGAAGTCAATTTTTCTCTATTATCACTCAAGATTTTGATGGCTCTTTGATATTGCTCTTCTATGATTTTAGAAATTTCCTCATCAATTTTTTGAGCAGTTGCTTCACTGTATGGTTTGGTAAAACTATAGTCCTCATTATTTGAAGAGTCGTAGTAGGTAATGTTTCCTATCACATCATTTAAACCATATACACTAACAATAGCTCGGGCTTGTTTTGTTACCTTTTCTAAGTCGTTTAACGCACCTGTAGATATTTTGTTAAATATGATTCTCTCAGCAGCTCTACCTGCCAATGTAGCACACATCTCGTCTAGCATCTGTTCTGTACGTACAATTTGACGTTCTTCAGGTAAATACCAGGCTGCACCTAAAGATTGACCTCTTGGAACAATGGTTACTTTTACCAATGGTGAAGCGTGTTCTAGCATCCAGCTTGCAGTGGCATGACCTGCCTCGTGATACGCAATGGTTTTTTTCTCTAAGGGAGATATAATTTTGTTTTTCTTTTCTAATCCTCCAACAATACGGTCTACAGCTGCTAAGAAGTCTACATGATGTACTGCTTTTTTATCTTCTCTGGCTGCGATTAATGCTGCTTCGTTACAAAGGTTTGCAATATCAGCTCCAGAAAAACCGGGTGTTTGTTGTGAAAGGAAATTGATATCTACATCCTTGTGTAATTTTAAGGGGCTAATGTGAACCTTAAAAATAGCCTCTCTTTCGTTGATGTCTGGTAAGTCTACATAAATCTGACGGTCAAAACGACCTGCTCTCATCAATGCTTTGTCCAACACATCGGCACGGTTAGTTGCAGCTATTACAATCACGTTAGATTCAGTGCCAAAACCATCCATTTCTGTTAGTAATTGGTTCAGTGTATTTTCGCGTTCGTCATTTCCTCCTGTCATATTACTTTTTCCACGAGCTCTACCTATGGCATCAATCTCATCAATAAAAATAATAGAAGGTGACTTTTGCTTTGCTTGTTTAAATAAATCACGTACTCTAGAAGCACCAACTCCTACAAACATTTCTACAAAATCAGAACCTGACAAGGAAAAGAATGGTACGTTTGCTTCTCCTGCAACAGCTTTTGCTAATAAAGTTTTTCCTGTTCCTGGAGGACCTACCAATAAAGCTCCCTTTGGGATTTTTCCTCCTAAAGCAGTATATTTCCCTGGGTTCTTTAAGAAATCTACAATTTCTTGTACTTCTTCTTTTGCTCCCACCATTCCAGCGACATCTTCAAATGAAGTTTTTACTTTGGTGTTTTGGTCAAATAATTTGGCTTTTGATTTTCCAATATTAAATATTTGGCTTCCAGCACCACCGCCACCACCAGACATACGTCTCATAAAGTAAATCCATAATCCTATTAAAAAGATAAATGGAAGGTACATTAATAGAGAGTCCATAAGGTTGGTTTTTTCTACATGTTGCGTATCTACGTCCAGTCCTTTGTCTTCTTTAGCCTTTGCTATTTGGTTTTCGAAATTTTGTAAATCACCAAAATCATATAAGTACAACGGCCCTCTTTTATTATATAAAGTGGATTCGGTAATCTTTTTATACTTTTCTTTATCCAGTACCTCAGATTTGATAAAAATCTCAGCAGAACTATTGTTTACGATAAGTATTTTGTCAATATCGTTGTCATTCAGAGTCGTAATAAAATTATTATGACTTAAACTTTGATTTCCTAAGCTACCGCTGTTCATGACTTGGTAACCGATGTACAACAAAAATACAATTCCATATATCCAATAAAAATTGAATTTTGGAACTTTCATTTTGTTTTTATTTTCTGGTGAATTTTTTTCGTTCATATTCGTTTTTCAATTGTTGGAATGTTATTAACTGGAGGTCTTAATATCTGTGATTTTGGCATCACCCCAAAGGCTTTCTAAATCGTAATATTCTCTTGTTTGTTTTTGGAATACATGTACTGCTACGTTTACATAATCCATTAACACCCATTCTGCATTTCCTTCACCTTCCACATGCCATGGTTTTTCTTTCAATTGTTTCCCTACCATTTTCTGGATTGAACCAGAAATAGCGTTTACTTGGGTATTTGAATTTCCAGAGCATATGATGTAATAATCACATACTGTATTTTCTATATCTCTTAAATCTAATAATTTAATATCTTCCCCTTTGACTTCGTCAATTCCTTTTATAATTATAGCAATTAACTCATCAGCATTTACACTCTTTTTTGTCATCAAAATTATTTATTTAATACAAAGTTATTATTTTTTTGTTAGTAATCGTGGTTGTCTTAACTTTGTTTCTATATTATTAATCATGAAGTTAATCAAACTTAGTGCCATTGGCTCTACAAATGCATATTTAAAAGATCTATGCCAGAAAGAAAAACAACAGTCTTACACTGTGGTACAGGCAGGTATTCAGTCTTCGGGACGGGGACAATTGGGAACTGTTTGGTTCTCTGAAGACGGTAAAAACTTGACATTCAGCGTGTTGATAAATTTTTTAAAATTTGAAGTGGGCAATCAATTTTTTATTAGCATGGCAGTCTCACTGGCTATTCATAAAGTATTGTCGAGCTATTTGACAAATGAAATAGCTGTAAAATGGCCAAACGACATTTTGGCAGATGGAAAAAAGATAGCAGGTATATTGATAGAGAATAATCTGTCTGGTAGTATTCTAAATAGGACTGTGATTGGGATAGGGTTAAATGTACACCAAGAAAATTTCCCCAAGGAGATCCCTAACCCTACTTCTTTTACAATACTAAGCAGTAGCGACTTTGATCTCGACCAAATTTTGGATGATATTGTAACAAGTATAGAATATTATATGACCATTGTGTTGCATGAAGGTTTTGATTTTTTAACCAAGGAATATTTGCGTCATTTATATAGATTTGGGGTATGGAGTACCTTTACAGACGCTAGTGGGCTTTCTTTTTCGGGAAAAATTATAGGWGTKWCKYATGMAGGRAKGYTRCARGTAGARGTARRKAATRAAAAAACYCGAGAATTTAATTTAAAAGAAATTAGATTCTCGAGTTTTAATACGGAACGGTCTGGCAGTTAATTACTGTCAGCTGTTCTTATATTTTTGCAATGTTTTCTGACAAGGTGTCTATAAACTTTTGCAATGGTTTTTTTACCATCATGGCCATCATCGGATTAAAGTCTCCTGTAAAACTCAATTTAGTTTCAGAGCTCGTATCAGAAGTTACTGTAATATCTGCCGTTAATGTAAATGGCAGTTTGCTGCTAGCTGCTCCTAAAACAACTTTGCTAAATTCTTGCTTTTCTTTTAATACCAATCTGATTTCAGGCATCCCCTTCAAAGAAAAAAGCATCGATTCTCCGTCGATTTCAAATTTCTCCGTGTTTTCGGGTAATAATTGTTTGAAATTTTCAAGTTTTATTAAAAATTCAAAAGTCTCTTTTTGTGATTTACCTACAGGTGTTGTATTACTTTCTAAATTCATTGTGATGTTATTTGTTCCACGTACTAGGGTTAATACGCCATTGTTTTAAAGTTGTTAATTCTGACTCTGAGATGTAATTATTATCATTGGCCAATTCTAATAAGTTGTCATAATCACTCAAAGTGGTGAGTTCTACACCTTGTTCTTCAAAGTTCTTGTCTGCAATTTCAAAGCCGTAAGAGAAAATTGCGACCATTCCTTTTACATTCGCTCCCGCTTCCTCTAACGCTTTTACAGCATTTAGACTACTTTTTCCAGTGCTGATTAAATCTTCAATTACTACCACACGTTTTCCTGATTCTAAAATACCTTCAACTTGGTTTTGTCTCCCGTGTTTTTTTGCCTCTGGACGTACATATATAAAAGGTACATTTAAATATTCTGCTACTAATATTCCAATAGCGATAGCTCCAGTAGCTACTCCAGCAATGATGTCTGGTTTTCCGTATTTTTCTTCGATTATCTTTCCTAACTCTTCGCGCAAATAGGTGCGTATTGTAGGGAAGGATAAGGTGGTTCTATTGTCACAATAAATAGGAGAATTCCACCCAGATGCCCAACTAAATGGTTCTTGTGGACTTAACTTAATGGCTTTAATTTGAAGTAAAAGCTCTGCTGTTTTTTTTGCTGTATCTTTGTTGAAAATCATAATGCAAATGTATAAAGTTTTTGTGAATGAACGTCCTTTAATTTTTACCAATAATATGGAGGATATTGAAGCTGATTGTTTACTTAATTGTGAAGAGATTGATTTTAAGAAAGTAGTTGATAAATTATTCAATAACCATTGCAGTAGCCAACTTGTTTATTGCCCAGATTTAAAAAAAGTATGGAGGCAATTTAAAGCTAATTTTAAAGTAGAAAAAGCAGCAGGAGGACTCGTTTATAATGATAAGGATGAGTTGCTGTTTATTCATAGATTTGGAAAATGGGATTTGCCAAAAGGGCATATTGAAAAAGGAGAAGCTAAAAAAAAAGCAGCCATTAGAGAAGTAGAAGAGGAATGTGGAATTTCTGAATTGAAGATTGAAAAAAAACTTTCTACAACCTATCATATGTTTATAAGAAAAGGCAGTATGATATTAAAAATCACTTATTGGTATCAAATGTTCTCAAATGATAAAGGGCAGCTTGTTCCGCAAATTGAGGAGGGAATAGACGCTGTTTGTTTTAAATCCAAAACTGCCCAACAGATAGCCATGACAAATAGCTATGAAAATATTATATTATTACTGAAAACTTCTGAGAATCTAAATTAAGCCCTAAGAATAAAATCTGTACATTTGCAGCTTTTTGAAAATTAATTGAATGGCACGCCTTGTGTCATGTTAAAAGTTGGAGTTTGAACTCCATGATTGAATTATGACTGAATTTGTAAGAAAGAGAGCTTCAAATATTAAAAACGATGTGTTATCGGGAATTACTGTCTCTTTGGCCTTAGTGCCAGAAGCGGTAGCTTTTGCATTTGTAGCTGGTGTGGATCCGTTGGTTGGTTTGTATGCTGCCTTTATGGTGGGGTTAATTACTTCTGTTTTTGGAGGTCGCCCAGGAATGATTTCAGGAGCAACTGGCGCATTAGCCGTTGTAATGGTGTCTTTAGTAAAAGATGGAAATGCCATGGGCCTTCCAGAAGATAACTTAGGTTTGTATTATTTGTTTGCTACTGTTATTCTAATGGGATTCATCCAGATTATGGCAGGTGTGCTGAAATTAGGAAAGTTTGTACGTTTAATTCCACATCCTGTAATGATGGGATTTGTAAATGGATTGGCTATTGTAATTTTCTTTTCACAATTGGGAATGTTTCCAGATGTAGTTTCAGAAGGAACATCGTTTTGGAACGATAAAGCTACTTGGTTTAGTGAGTTGTTTGCAAATACTAATTTTTGGTTGATGTCTGGTTTAGTTGGATTGACCATGTTAATGATGTGGGGATTGCCTAAATTTAAATATACTAAAAAAGTACCAGAAGCTTTGTTGGCTATTCTAGTAGTGAGCTTCTTGGCTATTTATTTTGGATTGGATGTGGCCACTGTAGGGTCTTTTATTAAAGATGGTGGAGGAGATGGTTTAAAAGGTGGTTTGCCAATGTTGCACTTGGAGACGTTTCAAAAAATTCCTTTCAGTTGGGAATCTATAAAATTCATATTTCCTTATGCCTTAATTTTAGCAGCTATCGGGTTGATTGAATCTTTAATGACTTTAAAYCTAATWGATGATTTAACAGATACTCGTGGAAATAGTAACAGAGAATGTATTGCACAAGGRGGTGCAAATATTGTTACAGGTTTATTTGGAGGAATGGGTGGTTGTGCCATGATCGGACAGTCAATTATCAATATCAAAGGAGGTGGACGTACGAGATTGTCTGGTATTGTAGCCGCTGTTTTGTTGTTGTTGTTTATTTTGTTTGGTTCCTCTTATATTGAACAAATTCCTATTGCAGCGCTTGTTGGAGTGATGTTTATGGTGGTTATTGGAACGTTTGCATGGAGTAGTTTTAGAATTATTAATAAAATACCAAAAGCAGATTTATTTGTGCTTGTTTTAGTATCCTCTTTAACAGTAATATTTGATTTGGCCATTGCGGTAATTGCGGGAGTAATTGTAAGTGCATTGGTGTTTTCTTGGGAAAATGCGACGCGTATTAGAGCTCGTAAAAGAATCAAGGATAATGGCACAAAAATTTATGAAATCTGGGGGCCATTATTTTTTGGGTCAATTACTGCTTTTGTAGAAAAATTTGATGTTAAAAATGACCCTGATAAAATTGAAATTGATTTTGTAGAATCTCGTGTAAGTGACCATTCTGCAATTGAAGCCATTTTTAATATTGTTGAAAAATATGAAGCGGTAGGTAAGAAAGTTCATTTAAAGCATTTGAGTGAAGAGTGTAAAATATTATTATTAAAAGGAAGTCCTAAATTTGCAGAGGTTATTGTAGATGATATAGATGATCCACGCTATCACTTAGCTGCAAATCCAGAAGCTTTCTCAAAAGGATTGTACGAGAATTAGTCATATATCTGAATAAATTTATAGAAAAGCGCATCATTGTAGAAAATGATGCGCTTTTTTAATGTTAAGGGGGAAAAATTAGTGATTATTGACGTTGATTGTTGTTAGGAACAAGTTGTTAGATAATTTTTCCACTCGTTTGGAGTATTTATGTTTTTTATTACTAAAGCATCGTTTACCTCAATTTGAGATATTTGATTGTTGGGCAGTAGTTTAATTTGTGTGTCTAAACGTGCTTGTTTTGATTGGACATTTATAGTGAGTAATTGGTTCCAAAATTTGGAACTAAGAATTACAGGATGTCCTTTTTTACGTTCGAAGGTAGGAATTATGACATTATTACGATGGGATAACAGTAAAGATAACGTACTGGATAAAAACGGTACGTCGATAGGGCATACCACTACACTATGAGTATTTGTCACTTGCTGTAGTCCTATCTGTAAACTTGAAAAAGAACCTGCTTCTGGGTGTGAATTTATACAAACACGTAGTTTTATAGTCCCATAGCTATAGGACGAATACATTGCTTTACTTAACCAAGGGATAGTTTTTAAATAATCCTCTTTTTGATGTCCTAATACAATCAATACTTGTTTAATATTAGTTTGAGATATGCGATTGAGCTGCTCGAGTAACCAAAAAGTATGTTTGTATTTTAAAAGCCCTTTGGGCACTCCCATTCTACTTGATTTTCCAGCAGCTAACACTATGGCAGTACATTTATTGGGCATAATAAGTTTTTAACAATTCAGCAGCTATACTAATGGCAATTTCATTTGGACGATGGCCTCCAATGTCTAATCCCATAGGGCAATGGACAGCATCTAAACCACTTCTTATTTGTAGTTCGTTTTGTAGTTTTAAGTGAAATTTCTGTCTTTTCGTTTTGCTTCCTATTAGACCTATATACTTAGTTTTTTGACTTATTGCAAGTGCAGTGATTTCAAAATCGAGCACGTGATCGTGGGTTACTATAACAGTATAACATTGTGCACCCCAGCGTACTTTTTGTTTGTACAAGTCAAAATCCATGGCATTGTAGTGAACCTGATCGTGTAAGGTGAGTTGTTCAGACCAATCTTTTCGAGTATCTAAAAGATGTAGTTTAAAAGGGCTTTCTTTTAATATATTAGCAAGCGCCAATCCAATATGTCCAGCGCCAAAAATGTATAAATCTGATTGTTCAATCATTGGTTCTATAATTAGCGTTACTACTCCTCCACAGCATTGCTCAAATTTGGGGCCTAATGTATGTGTGATTTCTGTAAATTTGTTTTGCTTAATAGCATCCAATGCAGTAGCGGTTACCTCAAATTCCATTTTACCTCCTCCAATGGTGCCGTGTGTTTTTTTATCTGAACACACAATCATTTTTGAGCCAATAATACAGGGTGCTGAACCCATTACTTTAGATACGGTAACCAATGCAACGGCTTGACCAATTTTTTTATAATGATGTAATAATTCAATCCAATTGTTCATTTATTATACCAAATTATAATTAGACAAAGGTAAATTGTGGTATCGTTTTCCGGTTGCTTGGAATATTGCATTAATAAGAGCAGGAGCTATCACAGGTACACCTGGTTCACCAACTCCTGTTGGAGGAGCCGTGCTTTCTACTATCTCTACATGAATTTTAGGAGCTTGTGGCATACGGATCATTCTGTAATCGTGAAAATTACTCTGCTCAATAGCTCCGTCCTTCGCTGTTATTTTACCATAAAAAGCAAGTGATAGCCCAAAAATAGCAGCTCCTTCCATTTGTGCTATTACYGTATCTCTATTTACTACAGTACCACAATCTATTACCGAATGGATGGCATGTACTTTTAYYTTGTTRKCTATCATAGACACTTCTACAATRCTCGCCGTRTAGCTKAAAAAACTGTAATGTACWGCTARTCCATGATGATGTCCYTCGGGCAATGCRGCTCCCCACTTGGCATTTTTYGCRGCCAATGTCAGTACATTTTTGAGGCGTGCAGTATCGTATTTAATTTTMCTTTTTGTTTTTTCGAWGCGGTCTTTYCCTATCAAATCCAGTCTAAACTGTAASGGGTCTTTTTTAGCARCTACAGCCAATTCATCTGCAAAWACATTGATKGAAAAACCATGAGGAATATTGATWACYGAWCGYAGCCATCCTATACGAACRTGTGCAGGGGCTTTACCAACTTCTAYTTTGAAATTWGGAATATYAAAAGGAACGTTTGAGGCACTCGAAATTTCCCARYCAGCTGCATAATCYGTACCTGGTTGAAAAGTGGAMATAATAGAAGGYAGCGCAAAACGATGCAGCCATCCCGTAACWTTYCCGTTTTTATCTAAGGAAGCTTTTAAATATTGTGCACTTACAGTATGGTAATAACTGTGTTGAATATCATCTTCACGTGTCCATACCACTTGGACAGGTGCATTTATTTTTTGAGAAATAGCCACTGCTTCAAYAATAAAATCTGGTTTTGATTTCCGACCAAATCCTCCTCCTAAAAAGGTAACATTGATGGTGACGTTCTCTAAAGGGATTTTTAAGAATTCACTTACCTCCTTACGAGCCGATTGTGGTGCTTGGATTGGAGCCCAAACTTCGCAGGTGTCGCCTTGTACCCAAGCCGTTGCGTTAGGAACTTCCATAGGAGTATGTGCCAAATGTGGTAGTTGGAAGGTGCTTTCTATCGTTTGAACTGATTCTTTGAATGCTTTTTGAATGTTCCCTTTATCCTTCGCTACTTTTCCCTGCTTGTGGACGTTTTTTGTAAGGGTATCCATATAAGTTTTGGTGTTGTAATTTCCATTTTCACCCTTATCCCAAACTATTTCTAAAGCATCTTTTCCTTTAAAAGCTGCCCAAGTATTAGAGGCAATTACAGCCACACCTCCCAAGCTGCCGAAAGCAGTTGCTACCCTTGGTATTTCTACAATAGTTTCTACTCCTTTTATCGCAGATGCTGCTATTTTGTTTACACTTTGTACMGAACCAAAGGTACTAGGACACCTTCTCATTGCTGCAAACTTCATATTCGGAATTCTAAAATCAAGACCAAAAATTGCCCTTCCTGAAACATAGTCCTTAGCATCTACACTAGGTAAGTGTTTTCCTATATATTTAAAATCTTTAGTAGCTTTTAAGGGAGCATTTTCTGGAACTTCCATTGTTTTTGCAATGTCTACTACGGCTCCAAAACCAATTTTTTTTCCAGAACTATGATGTATAAAATGTTTTTCAGCATGACATTCCTCTACTGGGACTTCCCATTGTTGTGCAGCTGCTGCAATAAGTATGGCTTTTGTACTTGCGCCTAATTTACGCATGGTGGTATATAAGTAACGCACACTACGTGAACCGTCTGTATTCTGATCTCCATATTTGGAATCTCCTGTTCCTTGTTTTATAATCACTTTGGACCAGTCGGCTTCCATTTCGTCTGCAATAATAGAGGTGATAGAAGTCCGAACCCCATTACCCATTTCAGATCGAGAAGCAATTAATGTGACCAAACCATCTGAATCTAATTGAATAAATACATTGGGGTTAAAACTTGTAAAGTCCCCTCTGATTGGATTTTTATCTTCAGAAAAAATAGTGGAGTTACAAGCTAATATAAGACCTCCAGATGCCAAACCAATACTTTTAGCAAAACTACGTCTGCTTATATTTTGAATGTTTTTTTTCATGTGTTTAAGATTTTGTGATTGACTAAAAATATTTCAAAATTTGAGAACCCATGTAAGCACTCGTTACACTCGTTCTCGCATGAATTTATTTTAATCATACCCTTGAGGGTGTTTTTTGATTAAAAAAAATCATGTTCGTTTCATGTGTTTAAAATTTTGTAATTGAATAAAATATTAAAAAATTGTAGAACCCATGTAAGCACTCGTTACACTCGTTCTCACATGAATCTATTTTAATCATACCCTTGCGGGTATTTTTTGATTAAAAAAATTCATGTTCGTTTCATAGCTTATAGATTGGATTGAACAGTTTTCTGAATGGCTTGTTTAATTCGTGTATAGGTTCCACATCGACAAATATTGCCTTGCATGGCCAGATCTATTTCTGATTCACTAGGGTTGGGAGTTTTGTTAAGAAGGGAAGTGGCAGTGATAAGTTGTCCGGGTTGACAAAATCCACATTGGGCCACATTGTCCGAAACCCACGCTTCTTGTAGTTTTTTTAAGTTTGTAGAAGTTCCTTCGATGGTAAAAATGGATTTACCCACTGCTGCGTTAACTGGAACGATACAAGATTTAATAGGACTATTGTCTAATAATACAGTACAAGCTCCACAAAGACCTTTTCCACAACCGTATTTGGTACCTGTGAGTCCAATAATATCACGAATAGCCCACAGTAATGGCATGTCGTCTTCTACATCTATGGAGTGTTTTTGTCCATTTATTTCGAGTGTTATCATCTGTTGTTTTGTAAGTTTGTTCTGACAAGATACACAATTTGTTTAAAAATGAAATTTGCTCGAGATTATTTTAAAACTATGTGTTGATTTAATGGCAAATATTTTGGTTCTAAAACACTTTGAAAACAGGAACTAATAGATGCGCTTTTTCATACAATGGTGTTTGTTTGTACACAAAGTCTAATTGTGCATAACTGTTTTTTGCAAATGAAGCGTCCGTAGTTATTTTAGTCGCTAAAGCTTTTTTGATCTCTGGGTTTTTTTGGAGGAATTCGAAGGCATAATCTTCAAATACATAAGGAGAAAAATGCTCTTTCTGTTGTAAAATAGTATCAAAAAAGTTCCAATTAAAAAAGGAATCAGGGGCTTGAGGCTCTAAAACTTCCATTATATACCTCGCTGCATGTTGATCTGTAGGGATATAAATATCACCTTTACTGAAGTTAATTGTAGCGTGTGTAGTTTTTATTTTGGTGTTGAAATGCATGTAATGACCTTCGTAAGGCTGTTTCTTTGTTTCGAAACTTTCTATATGTTGTATCTTGACCAATAGTGTTGTGTCTTTCTCAAAACGGGTATATGCCACATTATTTACAGTCAATAATTCCATCACTCTCCACCATCCA
The DNA here is from genome assembly GCA_002401385.1 of Flavobacteriaceae bacterium. Taxonomy (GTDB): domain Bacteria; phylum Bacteroidota; class Bacteroidia; order Flavobacteriales; family Flavobacteriaceae. The sequence goes on from NVSY01000015.1 coordinate 55,194, forward strand.
TTTTTTAGGATATAGGCTTTTGGAATGCTTATGGAATCACTTGCTTTATAGTGTCTATAATATTCAGTCAGTTTTGTAAATGGTTTGTTACGATCGTAAAACAAGCGCTTTCCTGAGGTTACTTTACTTGGAATAAAACTTCCTTCATAACCTTTAAAGTTGATAGGGCAAAAATCCTCTCGATCCACTTCGTAATCAATTACATAGGATTTTTGTGATATGATTTTTTCTAAAGCCGTAGCTCTTACAGCCTTTATTTCTGTATTCATTTCGCTAGAAAATTTTAAAATACTCTCTAGCATGCTCAATGTGTGTTTTACACGAGATTTGTATTCTTTAAGCATATGAGTTTCTATCATCAATCCCAAGGTGTGAAATAAGGTGGTGTAACCAGTTGAGTAACGTGGGTAATCCATAAATTGGGTAAAACCTTTTTCTGGTGTTGTTCCCCAAACATTTACATAAGGAGTAGAAATAATCCCTTTTTCTTCTAGATCCATTTCTATATAWGGACGCATKTCTAAATCCATAAATACTCCCAATTCGTTGCCTAGTTTGTTGTGTTGAGTAAATAGGTGAGTGAGTGTRTATTGATAATCGGCACCGTTACTCACATGGGTGTCTATAAAAATATCAGGGTTTAAATGGTGAAAAATTTGAGTAAAAGTTCGGGAATTTTTACTGTCCGATTTGATAAAATCTCTATTCAAATCGTAGTTTTGAGCATTGCCTCGAAATCCATAGGATTCAGGGCCGTTTTGGTTGGCTCTTGTAGTACTATTTCTATTTAGAGCGCCCCCAACATTGTAAGTCGGAATTACAGCAATTATCACATTGTCCAACGCTTTTTTTAAGGAATCGTTTTGAACTATGTTTCGTAAAAGAATTTTGCAGGCATCTATGCCATCAGTCTCTCCAGGATGAATTCCATTGTTGATAAGCACCGTGGTTTTTAAACTTTTTTTTAACTGATTATTGTCGTCTTGGACATCAGAATTAAAATAAACTACGTGCAAAGGGTGTCCACTATCTGTGCTGCCAAATTCTTGTAATTGAATTTCTGGATAATGAGCAGCGAGTTTTTTGTAATAAGCAATGGTCTCAAAATACGTACTGGTTTCTTTGCCGTTAGTTTCTTCAAAAACAGTTTTAAAATTGATGTCGTTTTGAATTGTTCTGTTGCAAGAACTGAAAATAATTAAAACGAAGATAGAAGCGAGGTATTTATGCATGAATGCTTAATTAAAAAAAAGATTATTTGTTGATATCTGAAACACAACTGGGAACAAATTTAGAAACATCGCCCTCGTATTTTAWRATWTNANGWAYWAKAYWAKAWMKKMYAAWKGMSKKTYGMNGCGRARGYYWNTRWWAWYWSWGTTTYTATTTTTGRTRRTWNNCTNTKGGTATGCGCAATGGCTTTTTCGAATTCAAAATCTGCAGGGTTTCTCAGTCCTCTCAAAATAAAATCAGCACCCATTTTTTTGCAATAATCAATGGTAAGTCCTTCGTAAGTATCTACGCTTATTTTTGACTCGTTCTTAAAGGTATCTAAAATAAATTGTTTGCGTTGCTCTAAAGGAAACATATATCTCTTGTCAGAATTTACACCGATAGCAATGATGATTTTATCAAATAGAGGTAATGCTCTTTCTATGATATCTACATGTCCGTTAGTGATAGGATCAAATGACCCTGGGAAAATTGCAATGTTCATTTTTTTATATTTTTTAAGGCAATGTGTTACTTGTATTATACGTAGTTTTTTCTTGGGACTTATTTTAAAGCCATGTTTACGGCATTAGAAAATAGTTCTTCTAATGAGATACCTCCTGCAATAGCTTGTTGTGGAAGTAAACTCGCATCTGTGAGTCCGGGTACTGTGTTTATTTCTAGGAAATGAGGTTCATCATTTATTAAAATATATTCRGACCTAGAAAAACCAGACATGTTCAAACTTTTGTACACCAGTTTGGCTACTTCTTGTACCCGCTTTTCAATTTGGGGAGTTAAATTTGCAGGAGTTACTTCGTCGGATTTACCTTCGTATTTGGCTTCATAGTCAAAGAAATCATTTTCTGAAATAATTTCGGTGATAGGAAGGATTTTTATGGCTCCTTTGTATTCTATGACTCCAACGGATACTTCTCGYCCATCTAAAAACTCTTCAATGAGTATTTGTGAATCTTCTTTATAGGCTTTTTCTATGGCAGCAATCAATAATTCCTCCTTGTAAACTTTGGAAATTCCATAGCTAGACCCAGCCTTGTTTGGTTTCACAAAACAAGGTAAACCTACTTTTTTAACAATGGCTTTGGTATCTATTTCTTCGCCTAAATCCAAATAGTAGGATGCGGCAGTTTTAACACCAAATGGTTTTACAATGCTCAAACAATCTCTTTTGTTAAATGTAACTGCCATTTGATAAAAAGGAGCAGAAGTATGAGGGATTCCTAGAAGTTCAAAATAGGCTATCAATGTCCCATCTTCTCCWGGAGTGCCATGTATGGCATTGAATACACAATCGAATGTTATTTTTTTACCATCAATAATTGTTGAGAAATCATCTTTATTAATATGGAATTCATAGTTGTTTTCGTCTATAAGCACCCACTTTTCTTTTAATATATGGATTCTATAAGGTGTAAAACGTGTGTTTTTCAGTGCATTGTATACTACGTTTCCACTTTTAAGAGAAATTTCAAGCTCAGAAGAATATCCGCCCATCACAATGGCAATATGTTGTCTCATTTTTAGTTTGTAAGTTTGTTAAGTCCAGATACAAACATACGCTAAAAAGCAAACATTTAAAAATTAATGTATTTTGTAACCGTACATTTTATAGTATCTTTGTCAATTCTAAAAACAAACTATGAATTTTTTAAATTTTCTTAAAAGTAAGCAGTTTTTAATGCAGTTAGGTCTCGCCACTGGTGTGCTCATCTTATTTGTGTTTTTACTGTTTAAATGGTTGAATATTTCTACCAATCACGACCAAAAAATAGAAGTTCCGGACTTGAGTAAAATGGTGTTGAGTGATGTGGAAAATACTTTGAGCGAATTAAATTTGGCCTATAAGATCATTGATTCAGCAAGTTATAATCCTGATTTCCCTCCAAAATCAGTTATAGAGCAAAGTCCTGAAACAGGAGATTTTGTAAAAGAACACAGAAAAATATATTTGACCTTAAATCCTTCTAATTATAGAAACGTAACCATTCCTGAATTTTACGGAAAGACCAAACGTAATATTTCTCCAGTACTCTTTGCACAAGGTTTTAGAATAAGTAAACAATATGTGTACGTTTCTGATATTGCTTTGGATGTGGTAAGGGGAATGAAATTTAAAGGGAAAGACATTAAAAAAGGAGATAAGATACCTAAAAACTCATTGTTAACATTGGTTTTAGGTGATGGAAAAGGAAGTGGACGTTATAATTTTATAGAACAAAATAACTAATGAATCAACCAGAAGAACAAAACGAATTACACGAGCATTTTAGATATGTTGCGCACGAAGGGCAAGAGCCATTACGTGTGGATAAATTTTTAATGAATTTTATGGAAAATGCAACTCGTAATAAAATTCAGCAGGCAGCAAAAGATGGAAATGTTTTAGTAAACGATATTCCTGTAAAATCTAACTATAAGGTAAAGGCAAATGACATTGTTCGTTTGGTTTTAGCACATCCTCCGCACGAACAATTATTGGTGGCTGAGGATATCCCTTTGGATATAGTATATGAAGATGATCAAGTAATGGTGGTTAATAAAGTGGCTGGGATGGTTGTTCATCCAGGTCATGGAAATTATAGCGGGACATTGGTAAACGCCTTGATACATCATTGTGAGAATATTCCAATGAATAGTAATGAACGCCCTGGTTTGGTACATCGAATAGATAAAGATACGAGTGGTTTGTTAGTTATTGCAAAAACCGAATTGGCAATGGAAAAATTGTCAAAACAGTTTTTTGATAAATCTACCAAACGTATTTACCATGCCTTGGTTTGGGGGAATGTAAAAGAAGATAGTGGAACCATTGAAGGGAATATTGGACGTAGCTTGAAAAACAGGTTACAAATGAGTGTTTTTCCAGAGGGTGATTTTGGAAAACCAGCAGTAACACATTATAAGGTGTTGGATCGTTTTAGTTATGTTACTCTAGTGGAGTGTCAGTTAGAGACAGGTCGTACACACCAGATTCGTGCGCATTTTAAACATATAGGGCACACTTTATTTAATGATGAACGCTACGGAGGAGAAAGAATATTAAAAGGAACGACGTTTACCAAATACAAACAATTTGTTGACAACTGTTTTAATATTTTACCAAGACAAGCCTTGCATGCAAAAACCCTTGGATTTGTACATCCAACAACCGGAGAATTCATGGAGTTTAATTCAGAAGTCCCTGCAGATATGAAGGAATGTTTGGATAAATGGATGAATTATACAGAGAATCAAAGGGCTTAGTTTTTTAAGCATACAAACACAATAAGCAACCAATAGATGAAAATAGTAATTTCTCCAGCGAAGTCATTAGATTTTGAAACAATAGTGCCAACACAAGTACATACGGAGGCTATCTTTTTAAAGGAAGCAGAAGTGTTGAGTAAAGTACTCAAAAAAAAATCACCTAAAAAAATAGGGGAGTTGATGCATATTTCTCCTGCTTTGTCAGAATTAAACTGGCAAAGAAATCAGGATTGGGCATTGCCATTTGATAAAGAAAATGCCAAACAAGCTATTTTTGCTTTCAAAGGAGATGTTTATATTGGTTTGGATGCCTATTCTTTGTCAGCAACTAAACTTGAGGTATTGCAGGATAAGCTTCGTATTTTATCGGGACAATACGGTTTGTTAAAACCATTGGATTTGATGCAGGCCTATAGATTGGAAATGGGGACAAAATTAAAAATACGGACCAAAGACAATTTATACAAATACTGGGGATCAAAAATTACTGACTCCCTGAATGAAGAACTTGAGGATGGTGATGTGTTTGTGAATTTGGCAAGTAATGAGTATTTTAAATCGGTACAACCTAAAAATATTAAAGTACCTGTAATTACACCGGTGTTTAAGGATTATAAAAACGAGAAATTAAAAGTAATCAGTTTTTTTGCAAAAAAGGCCCGAGGTTTAATGGTGCGTTTTATTATTGATAACAATATTGAAACGGTAGATGGACTCAAAGCGTTTAATAGCGAAGGCTATGGTTTTGATGAGAAATTGTCATCAGATGTGGAATTGGTGTTTACTCGCTAAACTTGTTGAAATGATATCATAAAAAAACCTCGCAATTGCGAGGTTTTTTTTGATAAAGTTTGGTTTGTTATTTATTAGTATTTAGATTCCTGACCTAATTCTTTTACTAATAAATAATATACGATAGCTCTGTATTTATTACGATTAGATTTTCCGATTTTTTCAATTACAGTTGCAATAGCAGTATCTAATTTTGGTCCATCAGTTAATCCTAATTTTTTAATTAAGAAGTTGTTTTTTACGGTAGCTAATTCTTTTTCATCTGATCCAGATACAGTTTCGGCGTCTGCTTTGTATATAGATGGCCCTAATCCTTTGGTTACGGTTCTTAATAACTCAGCGTCAAAACTAATACCTATTTTGTTCATTGACTCTTCGTATTTTTCAATTTTTTCATCAAATTTACTCATTGTAACAATTTTTATTTATTAATTATTTTTTTTCCAATACTCAAATATAGGAATTTATTGTTACTAACAAAACTATTTCTAGCAATCTGAGATATTTACACTTACTGCGAGTCCTCCTTCAGAAGTTTCTTTGTACTTGGAATTCATGTCCTTTGCAGTATTCCACATAGATTCGATTACTTTGTCTAGAGGTACTTTTGCATTGTCACAATCTAGGGCTAATTCCGCAGCGTTAATTGCTTTAATGGCCCCCATCGCATTTCTTTCGATACAAGGAATCTGAACCAAGCCTCCAATTGGATCACAGGTAAGTCCTAGATGATGTTCCATAGCAATTTCAGAAGCAATCAATACTTGCTCAGTTGTTCCTCCAAGCAATTCGCAAAGACCCGCAGCAGCCATGGCTGATGAAACACCAATTTCTGCCTGACATCCACCCATAGCAGCTGAAATGGTGGCGCCTTTTTTAAAGATACTTCCTATTTCTCCTGCCACTAATAAGAATTGTTTGATCTCTTTGAAACCAGCGTTGTGATTTTCTATGGCTAAATAATACATGATTACTGCAGGGATAACGCCAGCACTTCCATTTGTGGGTGCGGTAACTACGCGTCCTAAACTAGCATTTACCTCATTTACGCTTAGTGCAAAACAACTTACCCATTTTAAAATTTGTCGGAATTTTACTTCCGTATTTCGGATAGATGCTAACCATTCATTTGGATTGGAATAATTGTTGGTTTTTAATAATTTTTGATGCATTATAAAAGCTCTCCTGCTTACATTCAATCCTCCAGGTAAAATACCTTCGGTATGACAGCCAATATACATACACTCCATCATGGTATCCCATATTCTTTTGATTTCTTGATCAATCTCWTGATCAGACCTTAATGAACGTTCGTTGTCTAAAACTATATGAGATATTTTTTTGTCTTGGGTAGTGCAATAATTGAGYAATTCCTTGGCYGTTTGAATTGGGAAAGGAAAATTATTGTGTAGTGCAACATTTGATTTACTGTTGCTTAGCGTTTCTTTAACTACAAAACCACCTCCTATAGAGTAATATGTATGCTTGATGGTTTTTAAATCCTTGGTGATTCCTGTAAACGTAAGTCCGTTGGAATGGAATTTTAAAAATTCTTTATTGAAAATGATGTCCGTTTTAGGATCAAACGAAATTTGGTGTTCATTATTAAAAAGAAGGGTATTCGTTTTTTGAATGGCACTGGTAATTTTGGAGATGTCATCTACAGGAATGTATTCCGGGTCTGCACCTGTCAGTCCCAGTAAAATGGCAAGATCTGTGGCATGTCCAATACCAGTTAAAGACAAAGATCCATACAAGTCTACTTTAATTTGATGGATGTTATCAAAGTCGCCAGACTCCTTGAGTTCTTTTATCCAGCGTTCAGCAGCCCTCCAAGGGCCTAAGGTGTGTGAACTAGAAGGTCCTATACCTATTTTAAGCATGTCAAAAATTGAGATACATTCCATAATTTATCTTTTAATCTTGAGAGATTCCCAGTGAAAAATGAACCGAAAACGTTTTCGGTATTGTTGATGTTGAAGCAAATATAGGTTATTTATAAAGGGTTTTTAGCCTTATTTTATCAACAAAAAATGAAATTGAATAGGTGTTGAATTTTTGATGACTTCCTTAAGAAAACATGTCATAATTCACAGTTAATCGGACAGAATCATCGCGAATTCTCAACGTATTTTTTGATTTCTGTCAAGATGTCAGTAAAAAATGAATGGCATAATCATTGTCAATTTACCAGTGTTGAATAAAAAATAAAAATATATATTATGAGTAAAATAATTGGAATTGACTTAGGTACTACCAACTCTTGTGTTTCTGTAATGGAAGGAAACGAGCCTGTTGTAATCCCTAATGCAGAAGGAAAGAGAACGACTCCATCTATCGTTGCATTTATCGAAGGTGGTGAGCGTAAAGTTGGTGATCCTGCAAAACGTCAAGCAGTTACAAATCCAATAAAAACTGTCTATTCTATCAAACGTTTTATGGGTAACAAATACTCTGAATGTAAAATGGAAGCAGAACGTGTACCTTATACAGTGGTAAAAGGTGACAATGACACACCACGTGTAGATATTGATGGTCGTATGTATTCGCCACAAGAAATATCTGCAATGATTTTGCAAAAAATGAAAAAAACGGCCGAAGATTACTTAGGTCAAGATGTTACAGAAGCAGTAGTTACTGTACCAGCATATTTTAATGATGCACAACGTCAAGCAACCAAAGAAGCAGCGGAAATTGCAGGATTGAAAGTTCGTCGTATTATTAACGAACCTACGGCAGCTGCATTGGCTTACGGATTGGATAAAAAAGGTATAGACCAAAAAATAGTTGTATTTGACTTTGGTGGTGGTACGCATGATGTATCTATCTTAGAATTAGGTGATGGTGTATTTGAAGTATTAGCTACTGATGGTGATACCCACTTAGGAGGGGATGATGTAGATCAAAAATTAATCGACTGGTTGGCTGAAGAGTTCAAAGCAGAAGAAGGAATTGATTTACGTAAAGACCCAATGGCTTTACAACGTTTGAAAGAAGCGGCTGAAAAAGCAAAAATTGAATTGTCTGCTGGAGCAAGTACCGAAATTAACTTACCTTATGTAACGGCTACTGCTAGTGGACCAAAACACTTGGTGCGTACTATGTCTAAAGCGAAGTTTGAGCAATTGATCGACGATTTAGTAAAAAGAACTATCAAGCCTTGTAAAACTGCTTTAGATGCAGCAGGATTATCAACTTCTGATATTGACGAAATTATTTTAGTAGGTGGATCTACACGTATTCCTGCAGTTCAGGAAGCAGTAGAGAAATTCTTCGGAAAATCTCCTTCTAAAGGTGTAAATCCTGATGAGGTTGTTGCAGTAGGAGCAGCTATTCAAGGTGGAGTTTTAAGTGGAGATGTAAAAGATGTATTGTTATTAGATGTAACACCACTTTCTTTAGGTATCGAAACTATGGGGAATGTAATGACAAAATTAATTGAGTCTAACACAACCATCCCAACTAAAAAATCACAAGTATTCTCTACCGCAGCGGATAACCAACCATCGGTTGAAATTCACGTAATACAAGGAGAGCGTGCTATGGCAGCAGATAACAAAACTATCGGACGTTTCCATTTGTCGGATATTCCACCAGCACAACGTGGAACGCCTCAAATTGAAGTAACGTTTGATATTGATGCCAATGGTATCATCCATGTATCGGCTACTGATAAAGCAACTAATAAGACGCAAGATATCCGTATCGAAGCTTCTTCTGGATTGACTGAAGAGGAAATTCAAAGAATGAAAGCGGATGCTGAAGCAAATGCTGATGCTGACAACAAAGCAAAAGAAACTGCTGAAAAAATCAATGGGGCTGACTCAATGATTTTCCAAACAGAAAAGCAATTGAAAGAGTTTGGTGATAAATTATCTGACGATAAAAAAGCACCAATCGAAGCTGCTTTAGTAACTTTGAAAACAGCACATGAGTCTAAAGACTTAGCACAAATTGATACTGCAATGGAAACTATTAACGAAGCTTGGAAAGCAGCTTCTGAAGAGATGTACAAAGCAGAACAAGATGCTCAAGGTGCTCCTGCTGGAGATGCTGGACAAGCAAATCAAGAAGCAGAAAGTGATGTTCAAGATGTAGATTTTGAAGAAGTAAAAGAAGAATAGTTTTTTTACTGATTTTTATAAAAATAAAGCCTTCCTGTTATGGGGAGGCTTTTTTTTTGCTGGTTGCTAGTTGCTAGTTGCTAGTTATTGGTTGTTGGGTGCCCATGATGGAGGCTTTCGGTGCTTTTGTAATTGTAGAACAGTATACATCCCATCTGCCTATTTATTACCCAAACATTACTCACGCATGCATCGGTCATTGCCGCTRAGGCGGTAATCCAGCAGAAAAAAACTAGACTAAACAATTAAATCCTCCAAGGCTTTTTCTAATGTATCATACCGAAATTTAAAACCTATCCTTTCTAGTTTTTCAGCGGAGACACGAGATCCATATAAAACCATCTCACTCATGCTGCCTAGGAGTAGCTTCAATAGAAATGAAGGGACATTGGGTAATAATACAACGTGTTTATGTTGACTGATTAAGGCTTTAGTAAATTCATAATTAGTTTCATGTGTTGGCGCTACAGTATTATAAATACCAGTGAATTCCTTGTTTTCAATAGAGTGAAGGTATGTTTGGCAAAGATCGTCTATATGAATCCATGGCATGTATTGCTTACCATTGCCAAGTGCAGATCCAAACTTAAATTTAAAAGTCTGGCGTAGTTTTTCCAAAGCACCTCCCTTTTTAGATAGCACAATTCCGGTTCTTAAAATGGTGGTTGGGATGCTTGCTTCTTCAAATTTCAAAGAGGAATTTTCCCATAGTTTACAGGTGTTTCCTAAGAAATCGATATGGGCAGGATCTTTTTCTGTGAAAATTGTATCAGAAGTCACAGCTCCATAATATCCAATGCCAGAAGCTGCAATAAATTTTAATGGTCTATGGTTTATTTGCTGTAATGTATTAAATAGGAGTAGAGCACTATCAACGCGACTGTCAACAATATTTTTTTTACGAGTAGCTGTCCATCGTTTGTCTGCAATTCCAGCGCCTGCCAAATGAATGATATAGTCTACGTTTTTAAGTGCAGCTACGTCTATTTCTTTTTTTGTTATATTCCAGTTGTAGTATTGGTAATTGTTGTGCTGGCCCTTGTTTTTAGAACGACTTAAAATTCGAATAATGTAGCCTTTATCAAATAGTAGTTTTGATAATTGCCTACCTATGAGTCCGGTACCACCTGTGATCAATACTGTTTTTTTATCCATAATAAACCAGCTTTCTTGTAAAAATACAAAATGGCTGGTTATAAATAAAAATTTGGGAAAGTATACACTTTACAATGGGGCAAAACAAAAGAGAAATGTTTGTTTTGTATAAAGTATTTCGTGTTTATTCTTTTAGGTTAATAACTTCTTCAAATTTATAATTTATTGCACAATATTCAAGTAATCACTATATTGCATCAATATTAATAAAATTGGTTCAAAATGGGAATAGTGAGGAAATCTATATCGTTTACAGAGCAGCAAGACACTTACATTAGAAGTTTAATAGAAAAAGGTTTTTATACTAATGATAGTGAGTATGTTAGAGATATTGTTCGTAAAGATCAAGAGAGTAGGAGGAATATTATTGATTTACAAGATGCCTTGTTAGAGGGGTTGGAAAGTGGAGTTTCAAGTGAAACTATTGATAGTATTTGGGATGAAGAAATAAAAGCACATGACAGAAGAAAATAATTACCTTCTAAGTGTTCGTGCCTCAGAAGATATAAGGGGTATTGCTCGATTCTCGATAGAAAAGTTCGGAATACTTCAGGCTGATATTTACCGTAAAGGATTAACATCTTTTTTGAATAACCTAGGTAATACTCCAGAAATAGGAAGAGAATATATTGCAATTAAAAGGCATATGTTATCAAGATTCAGATTTAAAGCGCATTCTATATTTTATCACTCAATTGATAAAAGGATATTTATAGTGCGTATTCTTGGAAATAAAATGAGTTTTATAAAACATTTAGAGTCAAAATAGCGGTCGGAAAACAAGTACTACAAACTGTGAGTAACAATAAAAAAAAACCAGCCATTTTGAAAGTTTCAAAATAGCTGGTTATAAATAAAAATTTGGGAAAGTATACACTTTACAATGGGGCAAAACAAAAGTGAAACAGTTGTTTTGTATAAAGTGTTACGTGTTTATTAGTTTAGGTTAAAAACTTCTTCAAATTGTAAAGGTTTTACATGTGTCATACCTAAATCAATGGCTTCTTTGTTTAAAGGAATTAAGTGGTGGTAGCGCTCTGGTAAAGATTTTTTCAAACCTTCAATTACGTTGTCCAATTTAACAATCGGTTTTACTTTAAGGAATGCCCCTAAAATTACCATGTTAAAAATCTTTAAATTACCTTTTTCTGTTGCCAACCTGTTACCTTCAATTTGGTAAATATGGATATCCGTACGTTTTGGATGTTCTGTAATTCCATTTGGATCGTAAATTAATACGCCTCCTGGTTTTACAGCTTCTTCAAACTTATCCATACTTTGTTGGTTTAAAATAATGGCGGTATCAAATACTTTTAGGTAAGGTGAACTAATGCGGTCGTCACTCAATATAACGGTTACATTTGCGGTACCTCCACGCATCTCGGGTCCGTAAGAAGGCATCCAGCTTACTTCCTGATCTTGCATGATGCCAGAATAGGCTAATATTTTACCCATGGAAAGTACTCCTTGACCTCCAAACCCTGCAATTATAATTTCTTCTGTCATCCTGTGTTATTTTAATTTACCATTCACTTTAATATCACCTAAAGGATAGTAAGCAAACATGTTTTCTTCCATCCATATATTTGATTCTATTGGAGTCATTTTCCAACCAGAATTACAGTTCGATACTATTTCTACAAAAGAAATTCCTTTGTGTAAACGCGTATTTTCAAAAGCTTTTTTTAATGCTTTTTTAGCCTTACGAGCGTGTTTGTGTGTATGTACCGCTTGACGGGTTGCATAGTATACACCTGGTAAATTAGCAACTAATTCTGTCATTTTTAAAGGGGCACCTGTCAACTCTTCTTGTCTTCCAAACGGAGAGGTAGAAGATTTCATCCCTTTTAAAGTAGTTGGTGCCATTTGTCCACCTGTCATCCCATAAATACCATTATTTATAAAAATGATAACAATGTTTTCTCCTCTGTTACAAGCATGAATGGTTTCGGCTGTTCCAATAGCGGCTAAATCACCATCACCTTGGTAGGTGAAAACATATTTTTCTGGCCATAATCTAGAAATGGCAGTGGCAACAGCAGGAGCTCTACCGTGAGCAGCCTGTGTCATATCTATGTTCATAAAGTCATACGCCAATACAGAACAACCTACAGGGGCTACTCCAATAGTGTCTTGGATAATTCCCATTTCGGCAATTACTTCCATGGCTAGATTATGAGCGGTTCCGTGTCCACATCCTGGGCAGTAGGACAAGCACGTATCCGTCATTGCTTCGGTCTTACAAAATACTTGATTCTCTGGTTTTATGATGTCTAACAGTTCCATTGTTTATGATTTTTTGTTCTAATGCTTCTAAAATTTCTTCTGGTGTGTGTATAATTCCTCCGGTACGACCAAAGTGCTCTACGGGTACTTTGTGTGCCACGGATAAGCGTACATCTTCTACCATTTGTCCCATGCTTAATTCCACACTTAAAAACCCTTTAACTCGATCGGCAAGATCAAATAATTGTTTTTTAGGGAAAGGGAATAAGGTGATAGGTCTCAATAAACCAACTTTTATTCCTTTGTCTCTTGCAAGTTCCATTGCTTTTAATGCGATACGTGCACTAGATCCATAAGCTACCATCACGTATTCTGCATCTTCACAGTTTACCATTTCGTAGCGTAAATCTTCGCGTTCCATTTGGTCGTATTTAGCATACAAACGGTGTACACGTTCTTCTAGTTTTTCGGATTGTAAATCCAAAGAAGTCACAATATTGCGTTCACGTTCAGGAGTTTTTCCAGTACATGCCCAAGAGCCTTCATCTGCAATTAATTCTTCGTTAGTTCTTCGTGGTTTTTGTGGTCTCAATTCCACTTTTTCCATCATTTGACCGATCAATCCATCAGATAAGATCAATACAGGAGCTCTGTATTTAAAGGCGATATCAAAGGCGTCTTCTACAAAATCGGACATTTCTTGTACAGATGCAGGTGCCAATACATATAATTTATAATCTCCATGTCCACCACCTTTTACAGCTTGAAAATAATCCGCTTGTGAGGGTTGGATGGTTCCTAAACCTGGTCCTCCACGAGCAACGTTTACAATTACCGAAGGAAGTTCTGCCCCCGCTAGATAAGATATACCTTCTAGCTTTAAAGACATTCCTGGGCTAGAAGATGAAGTCATTACTTTTTTTCCAGTGCTCGCTGCACCGTATACCATATTAATAGCAGCCAATTCGCTTTCTGCTTGTAGCACTATCATGCCAGTACGTTTTTCAGGTTGTTCGGCCATTAAATACTCAATCACCTCAGATTGTGGGGTGATGGGATAACCGAAATAAGCATCTGCTCCTGCACGAATTGTTGCTTCGGCTAATGCTTCATTACCTTTCATTAATTTTAATTCAGACATATGTTTTAATTAAAAGGATAAAATTAGGATACTTTTACGCGGTATACCGAAATGGCTCTATCTGGACAAACAATACCGCAGTTTGTACATCCTGTACATGCTTCTGGATTTTCCATATAAGCATAGTGATAACCTTTTCTATTTACTTGTGGCGTCATTCTTATGACATCTTCAGGGCAAACAGGAATGCAAACCTCACAGCCTTTGCATATTTCACTGTCTACAACTATTGCACCTTTAACTTTTGCCATTATGATAAATTTAGGGGTAATTAATAGGGTTAAATTTTGTTATTCTCAAAGATATAACCGTTAAGGTATAAAATTTATGATATTTATCAATCTAACTGATGATTGTAATGATTTGTCCTTACTTATGAACAGGTGATACTTGACTAAAGCCCATAAAAAAACCACCTTAAGGTGGTTTTTTAGTTTATTTAGAATGAGTTAAAAAAGGTATTTTAATACAGTTTTTTGTACAAATTTGGGTTGGATTCGCTCATTACAGCATAAATAGCCTCAAAAATGTCATCGTGATTTGGCTTAGAAAAGTAATCCCCGTCAGATCCATAAGCAGTTCTGTGTTCTTTTGCTGTTATGGTAGTCGGTTTACTGTCCAAGAAATCGTAGGCGTTTTGTTGTTCTAAAATCTCTTGTAAAATATATGCAGAAGCTCCTCCAGGAACATCTTCGTCTATCACCATCAGGCGATTTGTTTTTTCAACACTTTTTACAATATCATGATTCAAATCAAAAGGCAATAAACTTTGTACATCTATTATTTCTATATCAATGCCTACTTCTGTCAATTGTTGAACTGTTTCTTCTACAATTTTAAGAGTAGAACCATAAGAAACGACGGTTATATCGGTACCTTCTTTTACGGTTTCAACCACTCCAATTGGAGTTTTGAACTCGCCAATGTTGTTCGGCATTTTTTCTTTTAAACGGTAGCCATTTAAGTTCTCAATAATCAAAGCTGGCTCGTCGCATTCCATTAATGTGTTGTAGAAACCTGCTGCTTTGGTCATGTTTCTTGGAACTAAAACATTCATTCCTCTCAATAGGTGAACAATAGCCCCCATAGGTGATCCAGAATGCCAAATCCCTTCTAATCTATGTCCACGGGTACGTACAATAAGTGGTGCTTTTTGTTTTCCTACAGTTCTGTAATGTAACGTAGCCAAATCATCACTCATTATTTGGATGGCGTATAATAAGTAATCCAAATACTGAATTTCTGCGATAGGTCGCATTCCTCTGAGCGCTAATCCAATTCCTTGTCCTAATATGGTGGCTTCTCTAATCCCAGCATCTGCTACTCTAAGCTCTCCATATTTTTCTTGCATTCCTACCAAGCCTTGGTTTACATCTCCAATGGTTCCAGTATCTTCTCCAAAAATTACTACATTGTCATTGTTTGCAAAAAGATGGTCGAAATTATCTTTTAAGATAAGTCTGGCATCCACCACTTCGGCGTTTTTGTCGTAAGTTGGTTTTACTTCTTCACAGTTGGTTACTTTTTGAGAACTTTCACTGTATAAATGAGAACTGAATTTTGGTTGTTGCTCGTTTTTATARGCAGCAATCCATTGTTGTAGTTCGTTTTTTTCGGTAAATTCTTCATTTCTTAAATAGACAATTACCTTTCTAGCAGGTGAGAGTAGATTTAATCTTGCAGGGTCACCAATGGCTAATAAGTCATTGCGTAATTTGAGAATAAATGCTTTTTGTTGACTTTTTTTAGCTACGTTTTCTAATAGTACGGCTAATTTTAATCGTTCTTCTTTTATCGGATTTAAAAATGCAGCCCATGCGGTTCTTTTGGCAAGGCTTACTTCTTTTTTTGCTTCTTTTTCTATGCGAATTAAATCGTTTTCATTTTCTATAAAAGACAGTGCGTTACCTTCACTATCTGTCAATTCAAATTGTATGATCCAATCTCTAAATTTGGCAATACAATCGTGTTGTCTTTCCCAAATTAAGCGCTCTTTAGATTTGTAGCGTTCGTGACTTCCAGAAGTTGAATGTCCTTGCGGTTGGGTTAATTCTTGTACATGGATAAGTACCGGTACATGCTCTTCTCTAGCAATTTTTGCGGCCTTTTGGTACACTTCCATTAATTGTACATAGTCCCATCCGTTTACGGTAAAGATCTCATACCCTTTTTTATCGTTGTCACGTTGAAATCCTTYTAGAATTTCAGAGRTATTTTCTTTGGTAGTTTGATATTTTGCAGGTACAGAAATTCCGTAACCATCATCCCATACACTTATGATAAGGGGGACTTGTAAAACACCTGCTGCATTGAATGTTTCGAAAAATACACCTTCAGAGGTACTTGCGTTTCCTATGGTTCCCCAAGATATTTCGTTACCGTTTATTGAAAATTGGGTATGTCCTTTTAGTTCTTTTATGTTTCTGTACAATTTTGACGCCTGTGCCAAACCTAACATACGAGGCATTTGCCCAGCGGTAGGGGAGATGTCAGAACTTGAATTGTATTGTTCAGTTAAGTTTTTGAAACTTCCGTCTTCGTTCAAACTTTGGGTTCCAAAGTGTCCTCCCATTTGACGACCTCCAGACATGGGATCGTTATTGATGTTTGGATCTGCATATAAACCTGCGAAAAATTGTTGTGGTGTCAAGGCTCCAATGGCCATCATAAAAGTTTGATCTCGATAGTAGCCCGATCTGAAATCACCTTTCTGAAATGCTTTTGCCATGGCCAGTTGTGGCACTTCTTTTCCGTCTCCGAATATACCAAACTTTGCTTTTCCAGTCAAAACTTCTCTACGCCCCAATAAACTACACTCTCTACTAACCACAGCAATGCGGTAATCGTTGAGAACTTCATTCTTAAAATCGTTAAATGACAATTTATCTTTACTTTCAGGTGAAGGGCTTATTTGCATAAAAATATGGATTTGTTAGTTTTTGCAAAGTTACTTGTTTTAACTGATATTTAAAAATGCTTTATATTTTTTAGATATAATTCAAAATATCAGGTGTAAATGGAAGTAATTTAGGGATTCATTAATGATTTGATACCTCGAAAGTACTTTGACTTGTATATCAATAAAAACCTCGCCTGAAAAAATTGATGATCTTTTTAGGTTGAATTGTTAAAACGAACCTGATTTTAGTGTTATAGCGTGGTTGCTGTAATTCCCAACCTAAATTGGAATGAATTGGGAAATACACTTCAAGTATGTCATGAATAAAATTTAGACGGATTCCGTTTTCATGTGCAAAATACACTTTTGCTCCCTTGTTTTTAACGAGACCGACATCATTATAAACTTCAATCCATCTCCAAATTCCGATACTGGTATTAAAAGTAGTGAGCCATCGGTTGGCATAAGAAGTATTGAGTGATGACTTAAACCCACCTTCATTTGTGATGTATTGTTGACTGAAAAACCCAGTTGTTTCAGACCTGCCTAAATATTCGTATTGAAATAAGTAATCTGACGGTCGATCCAACGCGAAACTGAAAAAATCTGAATCGGTATTGTTGTGCATAAAAGTTCCTAAATACCATCTAAAATCAAATTGACGGTTGGTATTGGTGAGTTTTCTATAACGGGCATCAATACTAAATTTTGAAAAATTTTTAGCAAATTGAAACCCAGTATACAATCTTACATCATTTATAATCTTAGGTTTACTATAATTGAACCCAATATTAAAAACACGGTAGTTGTTGATCTCCTCTATAATTGGTTCGCTAGGATCAGCTTCCTTATTTACACTTATTAAAGAAGCTACTATGGCACTGCTTCCAACATCACGTAAACTCTTTCTTTTAAACAAAATGGACGCGTAATTACTCAAACGCGTGTATCTTAAATCGGGAGCGTACTGATAACGTTTCCCAGAGGATCCTATTGTTAAACGTTCTATGTTAGAATTTAAAGGGAGGTACTTGTAAAGTACAGAAAAAGAGCCATTAATTTGTCTGCTTCTAGTACCGTATGTGGGGGTGATTTTATAATTGAATTCTTTATTTAATAACGATTTATTGGAGAATGCAAGTCCTAATAAAGCACCGTCRTAATAATTATAATTAACTTGTGGATTTAGAAAAACTTGATTGTAATACGGGTTTTCTAAGTCTTTAAAAAGTTTGAACTGAATCGGTCGATTTAATAGTTTTGAACTGATATCTTTCCAGTTATCTCTATTGTTGTATTCTGGATAGAGGTATTCATAATTAAGAGATATTTTATTAAATCCATTCTTTTTTATGTTGATAACAGCACTGCTATCAATAGGGTGAATCCATTGTTTAAACTTAATGGTTTTGTTTTCTATACCATATAATAATACAGGGGCGTCAAATTCGCGTTTGTTTATAATGGTAACTGCCAAGGAGTCTCCCAAGTCTTTTACCTGGTCTAAGGTATAGTCTATTTTTTTTGAAGTATTTAAATAGTAGTGGCTAAAGCTGGACAAATCTTTTTGCGTACGCTTTTCGAGTCTTTTTAAAAACTGGTTGGATGTTGTTTTTTGTGATTTGTACCTTTGAATAAAAGTGTAAATCTCTTCTGGGACAATTGAGTCCCCTAAATATTCATCCATATAGCGTATGCCGAGTCCTGCTTTGTATTTACTTACTATTTTTCGATTAAAGGTGGAGAGTGAATCTGCACGTGTAGTTAATGCTTGGTCTATGTTTTTTCTTGCTGAAAATTGATAAACGAAAGCGTATTTATCGTTAAAATTGGCGTTTGCAAGGTTGAATTTTCGGAGGCCCCATACCTTTGAGAGTTTGCCTAAAATTTTTTGATCTGGATAGTTTTTTTCAACATATTTAATCATTAAGTATGTTTGCAATCCGTCCACAAACCAATAATCTTCCCGTCTATTGACAAGGATTAACTGATCGATGTATTTTTTTGTGAGTATTTTAAATAATTTGATATCCCATTCAAAGGAATCGCTAAAAGGAGCTAAAAAAGGAGGCAATTGATTCAATCCATAAACTGGGTTTTTAGCGTACTCAACACTATTAATAAATAGTTTTTTATGGGGATAGGCTCCTAAATATTCTGATAAGAATTTGAGTTGTGATTTTACTATTTCTTGTTTTATAGCTGGAGATACTTGTTTGGAACGTAGGTTTGTGACGATGTCCAAGTTTTCTGTAGAAATTGTTTCAAATGAAGGAAGGCTAGAAATGGAAATTTCTACATCTGTTTTTCCRGTCCCTGTTAGGCTGTAATTTTTATAGTTTTGAAAAAAGTAATGTGAACTGTTTAGATTTGTGTGAAGTTCTAAATTGGCAGGGATAGAGATGTCAATGGAATAATCCATGTAATCTGAATACATATCGTCCATATTTAAATTACTCATGCTTTGCTTAGTTCCATCTGTAGGAACAGGAATCAAATACCAGTATTTTAAATCGTAGCCGTATTTATGAAATCCATAGTTGCTGTACTTGTTTTTTGGAAGCTTAACAGCATAAAAGGTTTTTATAATAATTGAATCGTTGATTTTTAAAGATTGATTCAATGGAATTTTTAAAATGTCGGGAACCGTTTTACTAATGTAGTAGTCTTGATTTATTCCCTCTATAGTCAAGGAATGTATTGTCACATGCCCTCTGTCTCTGTCTTTTGCAAAATGAAAAGACTTGGAGTAGTCTTCAATAAATCGTTTGGCTAATGGAGTGTGTTTGTTTTTATAGGCATTTGTCCAGTTGTAAAAATAGACAGTGTCAATAGCAGCGTTGCTGTAGTTTTTATAAGTAGTGGTTTGCTGTATTTGTAAAGTGTGTGTAGTGGTATTTAACACTGCGTTCATCTCAATTTTATGATGCTGGGCACACATGAAATTGAGATTCAAAAAAACAAACGCTATGGTAATTATATGTTTAATACAGAAATTTTAGAAGTTAGGGCTTAAGCTGTATTTGTTGTAGAAAGTATCAATTACTTCTAGTACTTCATCTGATGTATCCACCAACGAAATTAACTCTAAATCGGCTGGGTTGATGTTTTTTTCTTCAGCTAAGGTTGTTTTGATCCAGTCTATTAATCCTCCCCAAAATTTTCTTCCTACCAATACTATTGGGAATTTTCCAATTTTCTTAGTTTGAATTAAGGTCATCGCTTCAAATAACTCGTCTAAAGTTCCAAAACCTCCTGGCATCACCACAAATCCTTGAGAATATTTTACAAACATCACTTTACGAACAAAGAAGTAGTCAAAGTCTAAGCTTTTATCACTGTCAATATATGGGTTGTCATGTTGTTCAAAAGGCAGTTCAATATTTAATCCTACTGAGACACCTTTTCCTCTATGTGCTCCTTTATTTCCGGCTTCCATAATTCCAGGCCCACCACCAGTAATTACACCGTAACCATGTTGGGTTAGTTGATAAGCAATGGCTTCTGCTTGCTCATAGTATTTTTCTCCTGGTTTGGTTCTTGCAGATCCAAAGATACTTACACAGGGACCAATGCGACTCAATTTTTCATATCCATCTACAAACTCAGACATTATTTTAAAAATGGCCCAAGAGTCGTTTGTTTTTATTTCGTTCCAAGTTTTATGCTTGAATTTATTCCGTATTTTTCTATCTTCATTTGATATCATATCGTGTAATTTTTTTTTGTTATTTTTAAATTTGATAACTCGCTAAGATAGTTCTTTTTTTAAAAACTTTGCTGTATGGCTTTTTTTATGTTTAATTATTTCTTCTGGAGTACCTGTACAGATAATTTTTCCGCCACTTTTTCCGCCTTCTGGTCCTACGTCAATGATGTAGTCTGCCGTTTTTACAACGTCCAAATTATGTTCTATTACCAATACGGTGTTGCCTTTATTAGTAAGCTTATTAAGTACTTGCATCAAGACTCGGATGTCCTCAAAATGCAATCCTGTAGTAGGTTCGTCTAAGATGTAGAAAGTATTTCCTGTATCTCTTTTGGAGAGTTCAGAAGCTAATTTAATTCGTTGGGCTTCTCCTCCAGACAAGGTAGTGGATTGTTGACCTAAGGTAATATATCCCAGTCCTACATCTTGGATGGTTTTTAGTTTTCTGTAGATTTTCGGGATACTTTCGAAAAACTCACAGGCATCATTAATGGTTAAATTCAACACATCAGAAATTGACTTTCCTTTGTATCTTATTTCCAAAGTTTCTCTGTTAAATCGTTTTCCTTGACAGGTTTCACATGTTACATGAACGTCTGGCATAAAATTCATTTCTATCACACGTACTCCACCTCCTTGACAAGTTTCGCATCTACCTCCTTTTACGTTAAAAGAAAATCTACCTGGCTTATACCCTCTAATAGCGGACTCAGTGGTTTTAGTAAAAAGACTTCTTACTTCTCCAAAAACACCTGTGTAGGTGGCTGGGTTGGAGCGGGGCGTTCTGCCTATTGGAGATTGGTTTATAGCAATCACTTTATCTATATGTTCCAATCCTGTTATTTTTTTATAAGGCATCGGAACTTTTACACCATTATATATATATGCATTTAAAATAGGGTAGAGAGTTTCGTTGATCAAAGTAGATTTACCACTTCCAGAAACGCCTGTTACACAAATAAAGGTTCCCAAAGGAAATTTAGCAGATACATTTTTGAGGTTGTTTCCATTGGCACCCGAAAGAAWAATTTCTTTACCATTCCCTTTTCTTCGTGTTGATGGAATTTCAATGCTGCGTTTYCCTGTGAGGTAATCGGCGGTTAAGGTATCGTGTTTTAATAATTCCTTGTAGTTTCCTTCACTTACAATTTCACCTCCATGATGTCCCGCTCCAGGTCCAAAATCCAATACATAATCGGCATGTTGTATCATATCCTTATCGTGCTCAACTACAATAACGGAGTTTCCAATATCACGTAGTTTGATTAAAGATTTGATTAGTTTTTCGTTATCTCGCTGATGTAATCCAATACTGGGCTCATCTAAAATATACAATACACCTACTAGTTGAGAGCCTATTTGTGTGGCCAATCGGATACGTTGTGCTTCTCCTCCTGAAAGTGATTTAGAGCTGCGATCCAAGGCGAGGTAATTCAATCCAACATCTAGTAAAAATTGAATTCTAGTTCTTATTTCTTTGAGGATTTCTCCTCCAATTTTTAACTGTCTGCTCGTGAGCTTTTTTTCAATAGTTGCAAACCATTCTGCCAATTCGTCAATATCCATCTGAGCCAAGTCAGCTATGTTTTTATTATTAATTTTAAAGTATAAGGCTTCTTTTTTTAGTCTTTTACCTTCACAACTAGGACAAGAAATATCGTCCATAAATGCTTTAGCCCATCTTTTGATAGAAGTTGAATCACTGTTTTTGTATTGGCTTTGAATAAAGTTTACAATCCCTTCAAAATCTATTTCGTAAGATCTTGTAACTCCCATCGTTTTAGAGGAAATATCAAATTTCTCTTTTCCACCATTCATAATAATGTCCAACGCTGTTTTTGGAATCTTATTGATGGGGTCTGTTAATTGAAACTTATGCCTATCTGCAATCAGTTGTAATTGTTTAAAAATCCAACTGTTTTTTTGTTCTCCAAGTGGGGCAATTCCTCCATTTTTTATAGATAAGGTATTGTCTGGGATTATTTTATCTTTATTTACTTCGTTTATTCTTCCTAAACCACTACAGTTTCCACAGGCGCCTTTAGGTGAATTGAACGAAAAGGCATTTGGTTCTGGATTGGGGTAAGAAATYCCAGTGGATTCACACATCAAATCTCGACTAAAATAGCGAGGTGTTTCGGTGTCAAAATCCAATACCATTAAAATATTATCTCCAGCGTACATAGCTGTTTTAATGGTTTCATCCAATCGTTTTTGAGATTTACTATCTATTTTTAATCGATCTATTACCACTTCTATATCATGCGTTTTGTAGCGGTCTAAACGCATGCCTTTTTCTATTTCTCGGATTTCACCATCCACTCGAACCTTTACAAAACCTTGTTTGGCTATTTGTTCAAATAACTCTCGGTAATGCCCTTTTCTCGATTTGATTAAGGGAGCGAGTACCATTATTTTTTTTGACTCGTAGGTTGCTAGTATTAAATCTCGAATTTGTTCATCATTATAACTTACCATTTTTCTGTTGGTGTTAAACGAGTATGCGTCAGAGGCTCTGGCAAATAATAACCGTAAGAAATCATAAATCTCGGTGATGGTACCCACTGTTGATCTTGGACTCTTGCTGGTTGTTTTCTGTTCTATAGAAATCACAGGAGAAAGTCCGTCAATTTTATCTACATCAGGACGTTCCAATCCACCTAAAAATTGTCTGGCATAGGCCGAAAATGTTTCAATATACCTGCGTTGCCCTTCGGCATAAATAGTATCAAAAGCCAGTGAGGACTTCCCGCTACCACTCAAACCTGTAATTACAACTAGTTGGTCTCTGGGGATTTTTACATCTATGTTTTTAAGGTTGTGAACACGTGCTCCTAGTACTTCTATATATTCTTGTTGTTTAGCCATTTAAAAATTGTCAAAAGGGCAAATTTAAGTAAAATGAACTTATTAATATAGCATGGGTGTTCTTATTTAAAATTTTGCTACAAAAAGAAGCAATGTTTAAAAGACTTACATGTCTTATGTTTTTTAAAAAATCAAAAAAGAAATGACTAAATGTAGTATATTGCATTAAAATTTATGTTTATGAAGTGGATTCATTCCCTACGTCATTTTTTTGAAAGGCATGGTTTTGCGGTATCATCACGTTTTGCAGATAGATTAGGGATTAGTGTTTCTAATGTGCGTCTTTTTTTTATTTACATTTCGTTTGTAACGGTAGGATTATCTTTTGGAATTTACTTAACCTTGGCGTTTTTATTAAAATTAAAAGACTTGGTGTATACCAAAAGAACCTCAGTATTTGATTTGTAATTATGTTGATAAGAAGTAAATTATACAGAGCTGTTTTATTGCTAATTACAATCAGTGGAATTGGTGTATTTGGTTATTCAGTTTTTTGGGACTATTCGCTCGTAGATGCCTTGTACATGACCATTATTACGATGACTACGGTTGGTTTTTCTGAGGTACATTCTTTGGATGGAAACGGGAAATTATTTACCATTGGATTGATTGTTTTTAGTATCAGTTCCTATGGGTATGCGGTAACAGTATTGTCTGAGTATTTAGCAAGCGGTGTTATTTTTGAACAATTTAAAAGAAAAAAAGTGCAACAACGAATCGATAAATTAGTAGGTCACACC
Organism: Flavobacteriaceae bacterium; assembly: GCA_002401385.1. GTDB lineage: Bacteria > Bacteroidota > Bacteroidia > Flavobacteriales > Flavobacteriaceae. The sequence continues at coordinate 79,327 of NVSY01000015.1, forward strand.
GTAGTTTGTGGCTATGGAAGAAATGGAAAACAGGCTGTTGCAAAATTAAAAGAATTCAACAAGCCTTGTTTAGTCATTGAAAGAGACCCTGAGATATTTAAGGAATTGGATCGACTGGGGGTTCCCTATGTAGAAGGAAATGCGACAGAAGACGAATCTTTAATACAAGCAGGGATTTCCAGAGCTAATAGTTTAATTGCAGCCTTACCTTCTGATGCGGATAATCTTTTTATTGTGTTATCTGCTCGTCAAATTAATAAGGATTGTACTATTATCAGTCGTGCTTCTAAAGAAACATCTATTAGTAAATTAAGAATAGCAGGAGCTACCAATATCATTATGCCAGATAAATTGGGAGGAGATCATATGGCCTCTTTGGTGGTGACTCCGGATTTGGTGGAATTTGTACAGCGTTTAACGATTTCTGAAGAAGGGTCTACCAATTTAGAAGAGATTGCTATCAACGATTTACCCTTGGAGTATTTAAATAAAACCATACGTGATTTAGATTTACGTAAGCAAACAGGATGCTCGGTTATTGGATTTAAAAAGGTAAATTTGGAATATATCATTAATCCAGCGCCTAATACGGTGCTTGTACCTGATACATATTTAATTGTTTTAGGTAGATTAAAACAAATTCAAAAATTACAGAAGTTGTTTTAGAATACCGTATCTTTTTGGGGGTTATGCGATATTAATGCTAGGTTTACTTGTGATACCTTCATTTTTTTATGATATTGCGGTTAGTTTAAAACAATGTAGAACTTATACCTTAATATATGAAGAAAAGACTCCTTACTATTTTAACCCTTATGATTCCGATACTAACCTTTGCACAAGAAAAGGGCTTTGACAAACAAATAGATGAAGCTTTCGGAAATGCTACAGGCTGGTTTGTAGAATTTATCTTTTACCAAATACCTTTTTCTGATGACATAAAAATTTATTGGGTATTGTTTCCTTTGATACTTGGAGCGTCTTATTTTACTATTTATTTTAAGTTTATAAATTTTCGTGGTTTTTTAACTTCAGTGAATATTGTTCGTGGAAAATACGATGCTATTGATCATGTAACATCTGATGTGATGGCAGGTGATTCTACTCCCGGAGGTGATGCAATTGAAACGGCAAGAATAGAAGGGCACGAAGGTGAAGTTTCTCATTTCCAAGCATTGACTGCTGCACTTTCTGCAACTGTTGGTTTAGGGAATATTGCTGGGGTAGCTATTGCTATTTCCATCGGTGGTGCGGGGGCTACTTTTTGGATGATTGTTGCTGGATTTTTAGGAATGGCTTCTAAGTTTGTGGAGTGTACCTTAGGGGTTAAATACAGAGATATAGATAGTGAAGGAACAGTGTATGGGGGTCCTATGTATTATTTGACAAAAGGACTCAAAGAAAAGGGACTTGAAAAATTAGGAAAAGTATTAGCGGCAGTTTTTGCGGTATTCGTAATTGGGGGTTCTTTTGGAGGAGGAAATATGTTTCAAGTAAATCAGGCATTCCAATTGGTGGAAAATATCACAGGTGGAGAGGCATCTTTTCTACATGGAAGAGGATGGCTTTTTGGACTGATAATGGCAGTACTTGTAGGGATTGTAATTATAGGAGGTATTAAAAAAATCGCCAAGGTTACTGATAAAATTGTACCATTTATGGTGGTAATATACGTAGCAGCATCTCTGTTTGTGTTGGTAGCCAAGTACGATATGATAGGGGACGCTTTTGTCCAAATATTTGATGGCGCATTTAAAGCCGAAGGAATTGTAGGTGGTGTTGTAGGGGTGTTAGTCCAAGGATTTAGACGAGCAGCATTTTCGAATGAAGCCGGTATTGGATCTGCATCTATTGCACATTCTGCTGTAAAAACGAAATATCCTGCATCTGAAGGATTGGTGGCATTATTGGAACCTTTTATTGATACAGTGGTGGTATGTACTATGACGGCCTTAGTGTTGATTATAACTGGAAATGTAGCTACATCAAACGCTTCGTTAAACGATGCACAAGCTATTTTGTTAACGTCAAGTGCATTTGAATCAGTAATTTCATGGTTTCCTTATGTATTGACAATAGCCGTGGTGTTATTTGCTTTTAGTACCATGATTTCTTGGTCGTATTATGGATTTCAAGGATGGGCTTATTTATTTGGAAGAACAAAGAAAATGGAATATGCCTATAAATTGTTGTTTTGTGTTTTTGTAGTGATTGGAGCAGCTGCGAGTTTAGGATCTGTAATTGGATTCTCAGATGCCATGATTTTTGCCATGATGGTTCCCAATATGGTGGGACTTGTACTATTGGCACCTAAAGTAAAAGAGGAATTGAATAAATACTTGAAAGCGATTAAAGCAGATAAAGCATAAATAGGTTTAAATGAAAAATATAAAATCCCACTTTAGGTTTACCAAAAGCCAGAGAAGTGGGATTTTTTTTATACTCCTAATTATAGGACTTATTCAAGTTGTTTATATGTGTGTTGATTTTAGCGTAAAAAGGACACCTAAAGTTGAAACTGTAGCGATGAAAATTTATTTACGAGAAATAGATTCGTTGCATAATGTTGCAATTACWAAACAAAAGGTAAAGATTCTGCCATTTAACCCTAGTTTTATAAGTGATTTTAAAGGATACCAATTGGGTTTGTCCATTMAAGAGATTGATAACTTATTAAACCACCGAAAAAAAGGSAAGTATATTAACTCARYTGAACATTTTCAGCAGGTGAGTGGAATTAGTGATAGTTTACTCAAAGCGTTGATGCCTTATTTTAAATTYCCAGAATGGSTTGTTAAAAAGCAAGAAGTAAAAAAGAAGGGGTTTAAAAAGAATAAAACTGCTTTTTTTGTGAAAGGAATTCGTGATATCAATTCCGCCACATACAAAGATTTTATGCAAGTGAATGGTGTTTCAGAATCATTGGCAAAGCGGATTGTAAAGTATAGAAATAAGTTGTTCTTTTATAGTATGAATGACCAATTATACGAAGTTTGGTATTTGAARAAGCCGTTGGCAGATCAAATATTGAAGTATTTTAAGGTCTTGRCCCCTGTTCATATTCAAAAAMTAAATATCAACACAGGAAGTTTCAAAGAAATATTGAGAATAGTGTATATAGATTACGATTTGACGAAAAAAATTATAAATTATCGTAATGAAATCGCCGAATACCAATCTTTAGACGAATTAAAAAATATACCAGGTTTTCCAATAGAGAAGTTCGATAGAATAATATTATATTTGGACGCAAATTAAATGACAAAAAAAATCAAATTTAAATTATTTATGAGAACTTCATTTTTTACAGAGGAACATGATGCGTTTAGAGCTAGTTTTCAAGAATTTTTACAGCGAGAAGTTGTTCCACATATTAATAAATGGGAGGCAGATGGAGAAATAGAACGCTTTATTTGGAAAAAATTTGGTGAGATGGGCTATTTTGGATTGCATTATCCAGAAAAGTACGGAGGAATGGAATTGGATTTATTTTATACCATCATATTTTTAGAGGAACTTCAAAAGGTGAATTCGGGAGGATTTGCTGCTGCAATGTGGGCACATACCTATTTGGCTATGACACATGTCTTGAAGGAAGGGAGTGAAGCCATCAAAGAAAAATATTTGGTACCAAGTATAACTGGAGAAAAAATAGGATGTCTGTGTATTTCAGAACCTTTTGCAGGTTCAGATGTTGCAGGTATGCGTACAACGGCTATTAAGGATGGGGATCATTATATAATCAATGGATCCAAAACTTTTATTACCAATGGAATTTTAAGTGATTATCTTGTAGTTGCAGTAAAAACAGCACCAGAATTAGCGCATAAAGGAATGAGTATTTTTATCATGGATAGAGATACTCCAGGAATTTCTGCTACYAAGTTAGATAAATTGGGATGGAGAGCTTCCGATACTGCAGAAATATCTTTTGACAATGTAAAAGTACCTTTAGAAAATTTGATGGGCGAAGAAAACAATGGTTTTTCGTATATCATGCAGCATTTTGCGTTAGAGCGATTGGTGATGGGAGTAAATGCACATGCCAGAGCTGAGTATGCATTGGATTATGCAATTCAATACATGGGAGAACGTACTGCTTTTGGAAAAAAACTGAMCGATTTTCARGTRTTGAGGCATAAAGTGGCAGAAATGGCAAGTGAATTGGAAATGTGTAAAACCTTTAATTACAATATTACGCATCGCCTTAACAATAATGAATAYGTAGTGAAAGAGGCGAGTATGTCTAAATTAAATTCTACAAGAATTGCAGATAAAGTGATTTATGAATGTCTTCAATTGTTGGGAGGTTATGGTTATATGGAGGAATATCCTATGGCGCGCTTGTTTAGAGATAGTAGAATAGGTCCGATAGGTGGAGGAACTTCAGAAATTTTATGCGAGATAATTGCAAAAATGGTGATTGATAAGAAGGAGTATAAACCGGCTACATAATAATAAGTAATTTTTAGGAWTATTTTATTGATGCTTTTAAAATAATTGTATCTTTGCAGCCAATTTAAATTGAAGATTTTGAAAGGAGGTGATACATTATGTTAATTATTCCAGTAAAAGACGGTGAAAACATCGATAGAGCGTTAAAACGTTACAAACGAAAATTCGATCGTACGAAAACCATGAGAAACTTACGCTCACGTAAGCAATTCAACAAACCATCGGTTGTTAAACGTGCAAGAAATATAAAAGCTTCATACGTTCAGAAATTAAGAACTGCAGAAGAACAAGGATAAATACATCCTTACTCAGTATAGAAAACCATTAGCAATTTAAAAAGCTAATGGTTTTTTTTTATAGTGATACTTTAAACTCATTTTATGGCAATCCACGCATTTTTAGAGTACTTGATTCTTGAGAAAAATTATTCCGTCCATACGATAACTGCCTATAGGAATGATTTGGAAAATTTCACGGCGTTTTGTGTCGACACCTTTGAACGAGATGGGGTTGAGGACGCCAGCTATGTAGAGATCCGAACTTGGATTGGTAGCTTGGTAGAAGACGGGCTTTCTAATGCCTCTGTCAATAGAAAGGTGAGCAGTTTAAAATCATATTATAAGTTTTTACAGCGGATCTCACGCATAGACACCTCTCCTTTAGCAACTCATAAAAGTTTAAAGATGGCCAAGCGACTTCATTTTCCTTTTTCAGAAAAAGAAATCACGGAAGTATTAGATATGTTTGAAGGCGCTACTGATTTTGAATCATTGCGCGATAAGAGCATGATAGAAATACTGTATGCGACGGGGATACGAAGGTTTGAATTATTAGCACTCAAACATAAGGACGTAGATTTCGGGGAGAAAACTATAAAGGTGCTCGGGAAGCGGAATAAGGAGCGCTTGATTCCTTTATTAGATCCCGTACTTAAGACATTACAACAGTATGATGTCCAACGAAGCATATTAGGAATACGAGCGGATTATTTTTTTGTAACTTCAAAAGGCAAAAAAATGTACGGTACATTTGTTTATCGGGTAATAAATAAGTACTTTAGAGCGGTATCTTCAAAGGAAAAAACAAGTCCACATGTGTTGCGCCATTCTTTTGCAACACACTTGTTAAATGAAGGTGCGGATTTAAACTCGGTGAAGGAATTACTTGGACATTCGAGTTTAGCATCCACTCAAGTTTATACAAAGGTAAACTTGAAGAAAATGAAAGAAGTCTATAACAAAGCTCATCCAAGGGGCGCTAAAAAAAATGAAGGATTATGAAAGTATTTGTACAATCAGTGAATTTTAATGCAGACAAGGAGTTAATCACTTTTATTGAAAAAAAAATAAATGGCTTAGAAAAATATTTTGATAAGATTGTAGATACAAAAGTGTATTTAAAGGTGGAGCAGACCAGTGAAAAAGAGAATAAAATAGTAGAAATTAAAGTAAATATACCTGGGAATGAATTTGTTGTGTCTAAACAAGCAAAGACCTTTGAAGAGGGGGCTAGCTTAGGTATTGATGTGTTAAAGCGTCAGTTGACTAAGAGTAAAGAAAAGCAAAGAACATCGTAGAAAAAAAAATATCAATTTTTATGGCTAAAAGTTTTGTTTAGCTAATTAACTTTTATACATTTGCAGTCCGTTAGAAACACAACGGGCTGTAATTGTTTAAAGCATTTACAAAAGCCGATGTAGCTCAGCTGGCTAGAGCAGCTGATTTGTAATCAGCAGGTCGCGGGTTCGAGTCCCTCCATTGGCTCTGGAAGAATAAAAATACTTAGAGTAAAAAAAATGTAGCAATACATTTTTTTTATGAGTTAGGACGAAATAACGATCTGAGTATATGTTGAAAGAAACGTCCTTTCTGAGACATGTTCATTGAAAAAAATAATTAACTGGTGAGATACTCAAGTGGCCAACGAGGGCAGACTGTAAATCTGCTGCGCAAGCTTCGAAGGTTCGAATCCTTCTCTCACCACAATTATTTTGTGCCTTTGCAAAACTTTTAGTAGATTTGCAGCAATAATGCGAAAGTAGCTCAGTTGGTAGAGCGTCAGCCTTCCAAGCTGAATGTCGCCGGTTCGAACCCGGTCTTTCGCTCAAATTATTGCCGACATAGCTCAGCTGGTAGAGCGCATCCTTGGTAGGGATGAGGTCATGGGTTCAAGTCCCATTGTTGGCTCAAATAGTTTAGAAAAGAATAATTATATAACTAAGAATAATATTAAAATTAAAGAATCATGGCAAAAGAAACCTTTGATCGCTCGAAACCGCATTTAAATATCGGTACAATCGGTCACGTTGACCACGGTAAGACTACTTTAACTGCAGCTATTACTGTTGTATTAGCTGAAAAAGGTCTTTCTGAAGTTAAAGATTTTGATCAAATTGACAACGCTCCTGAGGAGAAAGAAAGAGGTATTACTATTAATACKTCACAYGTWGAGTATACTACTGARAAWCGTCACTACGCTCACGTTGAYTGTCCAGGTCACGCGGATTACGTWAAGAACATGGTWACWGGTGCTGCTCAAATGGATGGTGCTATCATCGTTGTTGCTGCAACAGATGGACCAATGCCTCAAACTAGAGAGCATATCTTATTAGGACGTCAGGTAGGAATTCCTAGATTAGTTGTATTCATGAATAAAGTGGATATGGTTGATGATGAAGAATTACTTGAATTAGTAGAAATGGAAATCAGAGAA
>NVSY01000044.1 GCA_002401385.1 Flavobacteriaceae bacterium
CTGCAGCTACTACCCAATAAAAAGGTTTTCCTTTTTTACCGTGTCTTTGTAATCTAATTTTTACTGGCATTTTGTGTTAAATTTTAAGGTACGCGACCTCGATTATTAATTTTAAGTGTGCAAATATATGAAGATAATTTGAATCCCCGCATGAATCTCACCTTATTTTATCCATTTTAAAAGTGACTTAATTAAAACCAACCTAGGTTAACCTATTAAATTACAATCACTTTCACCTTTCTAATTATACCAAACCTGTAAAACCAAGAAATGCTAAAGACAATAATCCTGCAATAATTAAATTGATTGGCACTCCTTTCATCCCTTTAGGTACTTCTGCCAATTCCATTTGCTCTCTAATACTTGCAAAAATAATCAATGCCAAACCAAAACCTATAGAATTYGCGATGGCATAAAAYACTGCTTTTAACAAACTCACTTCTTCCAAGCCCAACGCTAAAATAGCCACACCCAAAACAGCACAGTTAGTTGTGATTAGTGGTAAAAACACTCCTAATGCTTGATATAACGGTGGACTCACTTTTTTCAAAATAATTTCCACCATTTGTACTAAGGCAGCAATCACCAGGATAAATGTAATGGTTCTCAAATATTCCAAGCCGGCTGGCATTAATACATATTGRTGTAATAAATACGTAGCCATGGTAGCAATGGTCATCACAAAAAGTACTGCACCAGACATTCCTATTGAGGTAGAAACTTTATTCGAAACCCCAAAAAATGGACAGATTCCTAAAAACTGAGCGAGTACAATATTGTTTACAAATACCGCTGATATTAAAATTAAAATATAATCCATGATCTCTTATTTTGTAGGTATTTTATTAAATATTGCTGATAGGTACGCCAAGGCGATGAAGGCTCCAGGAGGCAAGATAAACACGATAAATGTACTTGCGTTTTCTGGCACAAATGACAATCCAAACAAACTTCCACTTCCTAAAATTTCTCTTACAGCTCCTAATAAAGTTAAGGCGATAATAAACCCAAGCCCCATTCCTAAGGCATCGATAATTGAATCTAGCAAATTATTTTTAGACGCAAATGCCTCTGCTCTTCCGAGTATCAAACAGTTTACTACGATTAAAGGGATAAAAATCCCCAATTGCTCATATAAAAATGGAATGTACGCCTCTAGCACCATCTCTACAATGGTTACAAATGATGCGATGATGATGATAAATGCAGGAATACGCACTTTACTTGGAATTTGTGTTTTTACTTGTGACACTACGATGTTAGACATCAATAATACAAAAGCAGTTGCAACACCCATTCCCAATCCATTAAATCCAGAAGTAGTAACACCTAAAGTTGGACACATTCCCAATAACATTACAAAAACCGGATTCTCAGCAACAATTCCTCTTAGGAATGTTTCTTTTTTATTTACAGTTGATTCCATATTCCTAGTCCTTTTTTAAATTTTCAAACACTTCATACGCTTGCTGTACCGCTTCRCTAAAAGCACGTGTACTAATAGTTGCTCCAGTYAAAGCATCWATTTGACCACCATCTTTTTTAGGTTTTATATTAAACGATGCAGGATGTTTGTTCACATACTGATTGATAAACTTTTCGTTCTTAATTTTTGTTCCCAAGCCAGGAGTTTCCTTTTGTTCCAATACTTGAATGTTTTTGATACTTCCATCAGGATTAAAACCAGCCATCACTTTTATCAAACCACTAAAGCCTTTAGAACTCATCCCAATCACTGCCGTTCCTACTTTTTTRTCTCCCAAACGCGCTGGATAAATTTCTATACTATCCTTAAATCCCTCCATAAAAACTTTCTTTAGTTCGGCAACAGGATTGTTATCAAAAGGAGGCACTACCATTTCTATAGCGGCCACTTTCCGTTTTAATTTTGCTGCTGCAATAGGACCTTCTGTAGCTATATTTACATAAGACAAAGCCAATCCAGAGATAAGCGTTACAATAAATAATGCCACTAACATATTTATAAAAGTTGATTCTTTTTTCTTCATGACTTATACAAATTTAGCGGTTATTTTAGACCCAAAACGTTTTGGTTTCAGCATTTTATTTAACATCGGCACAAAGGCATTCATAATTAAAATAGCAAAAGAAACCCCTTCTGGATACACTCCAAACATCCTAATAACCATCGTAATAATCCCAATCATAACAGCAAAAACCACCATTGCTTTTGTAGTCATGGGACTGGTCACCATATCGGTTGCCATAAAAAAGGCTCCGAGAACAGCTCCTCCAGTTAACACATGAAATAATGGACTTGCATACTGTTCCGAATCAAACAGCCAAAAAGCACCTGAAAACACAAACATACTCAAGAGCATTGTTACAGGAATATGCCAAGAAATTACTTTACGAACCATTAAATACACGCCTCCTAAAAGCAATGCCAATACAGACATTTCTCCTAAAGAACCACCTGTCATTCCCAAAAACAAATCTATATTTGAGGGGATTTTAGTAGCCAAGGAACTCATGGTTTCACCGTACATCAAACCTTCTTTTACAATTCCTAATGGCGTTGCACCAGACACCGCATCACTCAATGGAAATTCACCAGGTGTGGCACTAGGCCAGCTAGTCATCTGAACAGGAAACGAAACCAATAAAAATACACGTCCTACAATGGCCGGATTAAAAATATTAAATCCCAATCCACCAAAGGACAATTTAGCCACTCCAATCGCCACTAAACTTCCGACCACAATCATCCAAAGTGGGATGGAAGATGGTAAGTTAAATGCCAATAGTAATCCTGTGATTAATGCCGAACCATCTGTTATAGATGTTTTGGTTTTCATGATGAAACGCTGAATTCCATATTCGAACAACAAGCATGAAACAACTGCTACAGAAGTTGTGATCAATGCTGGGATTCCGAATACATAAACAGACAGTAAAAAAGCAGGAATTAAAGCTATGACTACGTCGTACATAACCGTATTTAACGCTTTGCCAGAATGTACATGCGGCGAAGCTGATATTATATTTTTCTGAATACTCATTATTAATTCTTTAAAAGGTCTAATTTTTTAACGATGGTTTTCCCCAAGCGAATTTGGTCCAAAATTGGACGATTTGACGGACATACATAACTACAAGAACCACATTCTATACATGTCATGATATCTTCGGATGCCGCTTGCTCAAACATTGTTTTTTCTGTCAGGCTCATCAATAGGTTTGGCTCCAATCCCATTGGACAAACCGATACACAAGTCGCACATCTGATACAGTTTTGAGCTTCTTTTCTGCTGGCTTCCTTATCAGAAATCAACAAAATACCCGAAGTTCCTTTCGTAACAGGTATGCTGGTRTTTTTGATGGCTTTCCCCATCATTGGTCCTCCATTTATAATTTTTCGAGTATCATCTGGCAAGGCACCAACGGCAGCAATTAAGTCCGAAATAGGTGTTCCAATTTTCACCCAAAAATTCCCTGAAGTTTCTAAGGATTTTCCCGTTACTGTGACTACTCTTTCTGTTAAAGGTCTGTTGTTTTGTACCGCATCGTACACCGCAAAAACGGTTCCTACATTGTGTACTACTACTCCAACATTCAATGGCAATCCACCCAAAGGCACTTCCCTTCCTAAAATTGCTCTGATCAATTGTTTTTCTCCTCCTTGAGGATACTTCACTTTTAAAGCAGCAATTTGAATTTCTGGTTCGTTTTTACAAATTTCTTGCAATGCTTTGATTGCATTTTTCTTATTATTCTCGATTCCAATAATTGCCTTATGTATCCCAAAGGCTTTCAATAGAATTTTTATACCGATAACAATCTCTTCGGTTTTCTCTAACATCAATCGATGGTCAGCAGTTAAATAAGGCTCACATTCCACCCCATTTATTAACAAACAATCAATATTTTGCTCTGGTTTTACAGCCAGTTTTACATGCAGAGGAAATGTTGCTCCTCCCAAACCAACAATTCCATAATCAGCAATTGTTTTTACAATTTCTTCGGAAGTATGGCTTATTTCGTGTTTAATAGGAAACTCTTCGGTTACAAAATTACTTTCGTCCTTGACATCTACACGAATTACGATACAGTCTTTTTTATACCCGCTACTATCWATTATCTTATCAATTTTTGTAACCACACCTGCCACAGGCGAATGGATATTAGAAGAGACAAAACCACCAGATTTGGCAATTATTTGTCCTATCACTACTTTTTCTTTACGTGCTACAATTATTTGAGCAGGTGCACCTATATGTTGTGCTACAGGAACATGCACCGTTTTTGGTAACGGYAATTTCTGAATACTCTTAGAAGCCGTAATTTTATTTTCTGGAGGATGCACACCTCCTTTTGGAAATGTTTTAAGCATTGTTTTCTATTTTTTCTGAGGTTACACTTTGAACCGTAGCTTCCATCTTTTCAACAGCCTCTTTTGGTTCTTTTTTCACTGTTGGTTTTACCTTGGTAACCACAACATCATCACTTTTTTCTTTCGCTACCTTTTTCACCTTCTTTGCAGGTTTTTTAGCGTCTTCTTTTTTTACTTTGGGTGGAGGRAAATTGGTTTCTAAAATAGAATCCGTTGGGCAGATAGGTACACACTTTCTACAAAGTGTACATAAATCTGGATCWATATATGCCAACATATTTTCCATAGTAATGGCATCTTTTGGACAAATATCAAAACATTTATTACAACCAATACAAGCCACAGAACACGCTTTTCTCGCAATTCCACCTTTGTCTTGATTCATACAACTGACAAAGATTTTCAAATCGCGTTTTTTCTTTGGACGCATTTCAATAATATCTTTCGGACAGGCCTTAACACAAGCTCCACAAGAGGTACACTTATCGGTAATTACCACAGGCAAACCTGTTTTTTCWTCCATAAACATGGCGTCAAAATCACAAGCATCTACACATTCTCCCATCCCTAAACAACCGTATTCACAGTCTGTTTCTCCTCCGTATAATAAGGTAGAGATACTACAGGATAATGGTCCTTGAAATTCACTAGTTTTGGGACGTACGTCACAGCCTCCTTGACAGCGAACTACTGCCACTGTCGGTGCTTGTTCGCTCACTTCTTTCCCTAATATATCAGCTACTGCTTTCATGGTATCATTTCCTCCTACTGGACAAAACAATTCAGAAATATCTTCGGACTGCACCAAGTTTTCCGCAAATGCTTTACATCCAGGAAAGCCACAACCGGCACAATTAGCAGCAGGCAGTACATCCTCTACTTGTTCAATCAGTGGATCCTCGTATACATAAAACTTTTTAGACACAAAATACAAGATGAGTGCCGCAAAAACGCCTAACATCACCAATAATAAAACGCTATACAACATTGTCATTAGTTCTTAATTTGATTTAATAATGAAACTCTAAATTTTTCGGTAAATGCTGTTCTTAAAAAATACAGCAGTATATAATAAGGTATCAATACTACCAAGGACAACAGTCCGGCAATTGATTCAGGAAGAAAAACAGATCCTACTATCAAAGTGATTAGCACCAACAAAAAAGGCAAGACATAGGCATATACAACCGCCATTAAGCCCTTCTTTTTATCAATTCCCACCGTAATAACTGTCTTTAGATCTAAAGACTCTTTCAAGGCCACATATACAACCTTGTCACCACTGTCCACTCCACAAGCAGATTGTGCCTTGCAGCCATCACAATTAGCATTAGATTTTAACCGTACTTGAGCAAGTTCACCGCACACGGACTCTATAACACCTGTTGTTTTAAAAAGCTTGTTTGAAATTGCACTCTGATTATTATTACATGTATCCATACGACAACATCTCTCTGTTTAACATGCTAAAATTACAACAAGGTCATTTTAAGAACTATGACCTATGTTAGGTTTTTTAGCAAAAAATCTAGCACTTATAAAAACCACCCCCTTACCCCCTCTTAATTAGTTAAAAACAAGCCATATAAACGCTTATTTGGTTTGATTATTTTTAAACAAAAACCAACCTGTTGATAAAATTCTTTCATCAATCAAGGCTATCAATTCCAAAAAGGTTAATTTTAAAACCTCATTTTACACTAAAAATATTTAGACTTCATGTACCTAATTTTTGATACAGAAACTACAGGTTTACCAAAGAGCTGGAATGCTCCAATAACAGACACAAACAACTGGCCTCGCTGTGTGCAAATAGCTTGGCAGCTGCACGATGAGTTTGGAAAACTATTGGAACATGACGATTTTCTAATCATTCCTGAAGACTATAACATACCATATGACGCCGAAAGAATTCATGGTATATCTACCGAATTAGCGCAAGAACAAGGGATAGATTTACGTACTGGACTAGATCGTTTTAATGAAATCTTAAACAAAACCACCTTTGTAGTAGGTCAAAATGTAGGTTTTGATTTAAATATTATGGGTTGCGAATTCCACAGAGCAGGAATAGAATCGCAACTGAATAAACTTCCAATATTAGACACATGTACCGAGCGAACGGCTAGTTTATGTCAAATCCCAGGAGGTAGAGGAGGGAAATTTAAACTTCCTACTTTAACGGAATTACATGAGTTTTTATTCCAAACTCCGTTTTCGGAAGCTCATAATGCAACCGCAGATGTGGAGGCAACCACGCGTTGTTTCTTAGAATTAATACGTACCAATGGTTTTACGGAAGAGGAATTATTGGTAAACGATGGTTTTTTAGAAACTTATAAAACTAAAAATCCAAGTACTGTCCAGGGAATTGGCTTAAAGCATGTCAATCTTAAAAAGCAAAGTGAAAAAATAGCCAAAAAACTTCAACAATCTGAAAGTGCTACCGAGGACATCAACTTATCGGATAATATTGCCTTGTTGAAAGAGGCTACTTTTGCTCATTTACACAACCATACTCAGTTTACCATCCTGCAATCTACCATGCAGATTAAAAATATGGTGAATGCGGCTGTTAAAAACAATCATTCCGCCATAGCCCTTACAGATAGTGGAAATATGATGGCGGCCTTTCATTTTGTAACCGCAGTTTTAAATCATAATAAAACGGTAGAAGCAGCCAATGCAGAACTAATAGCTGCAGGAAAAGAGCCTAGTAAAAAGTTATTAAAACCTATTGTTGGATGTGAATTTAACATTTGTGAAGACCACCTCAACAAAAAAGTAAAAGACAATGGATATGCGGTAGTATTGCTTGCAAAAAACAAAAACGGATATCACAATATTTCAAAAATGTCCTCCATCGCCTTTGTGGATGGGTTTTATTATATTCCACGGATCGACCGGAAAATTGTAGAGCAATACAAAGAAGATGTTATTGTATTGACAGGAAATATGTACGGCGAGATTCCTAACAAAATTCTAAACGTTGGAGAAAAACAAGCCGAAGAAGCCTTACTCTGGTGGAAAGAACAATTTGGTAAAGATCTATATATAGAAATCATGCGTCATGGTCAAGAAGACGAAGACCGTGTAAATAAAACGTTGCTTTCGTTTTCAAAAAAGCATGATGTAAAATTAATCGCCACCAACAACACCTTTTACTTAGAACGAAAAGATGCTGTACCCCACGATATTTTATTGTGTGTAAAGGACGGTGAAAAACAAGCCACACCTATAGGACGCGGTCGAGGTTACAGATACGGTTTGCCAAACGACGAATACTATTTCAAGTCGAGTTCAGAAATGAAATCGCTATTTAAAGATGTTCCTCAGGCAATCACTAATATTCAAGAAGTTGTCGATCAAATTGAAATTTATACGTTGGCTAGGTCAGTATTGCTACCTGCCTTTGACATTGGGGAAGAATTTGAACATGCTGCCGATTTAGCAGACGGAGGAAAACGTGGTGAAAACGCCTATTTGAGACACATCACCTACAAAGGTGCAAAAATCAGATATGGAGAAGAGTTGAGCGATGAAGTTACAGAACGACTTGACTTTGAACTCGAAGTAATTGAGAAAACAGGATACCCTGGATACTTTTTGATTGTAGAAGATTTTATCCGTGCTGCCAGAAGAATGGACGTAAGTGTAGGGCCAGGTCGTGGATCTGCGGCTGGCTCCGTAGTTGCTTACTGTTTGTGGATTACAAATATTGACCCCTTAAAGTACAAGTTACTTTTTGAGCGTTTCTTGAATCCCGAACGTGTATCCATGCCCGATATTGATATTGATTTTGACGATGAAGGACGTGGACGCGTTATGGACTATGTAATTGAAAAATACGGTGCCAATCAAGTAGCACAAATTATCACCTATGGTACCATGGCCGCCAAATCTTCCATTCGAGATACTGCTCGTGTATTGGATTTACCGTTGTTTGAAGCCGATAGAATTGCCAAGTTGATTCCTGAAATGACCAAGCTGAATAAAATTTTCAGTTTGGACGATAAAGGACTGAGAGAGAAATTTAGGTCAGAGGAAATTGAATTAATTGAAGAGTTAAAAAGAATTTCGAAAGGAAACGGACTCGACGCAGAGGTAATTAACAAAGCACTTGCACTAGAAGGATCTGTGAGAAATACAGGAATTCACGCCTGTGGGGTCATCATTACACCAGACGATATTACCAAATTCGTTCCCGTAGCCCTCGCCAAGGACTCTGACATGTATGTTACTCAATTTGACAACTCGGTGGTAGAGGATGCAGGATTGTTGAAAATGGACTTCTTAGGTCTAAAAACATTGACCCTTATTAAAGACGCCTGTGCCTTAGTTAAAGAAAAACACGGTGTAGATTTAGACCCAGAGGAATTTGATTTAGAAGATGTAAAAACCTACGAACTCTTCCAGCGAGGAGAAACCGTGGGGATTTTCCAATACGAATCAGCAGGAATGCAAAAATACATGCGCGAGTTAAGACCTACGGTTTTTGACGATTTAATTGCCATGAATGCCTTGTATAGACCAGGGCCTATTGAATATATCCCTTCCTTTATTAATCGTAAACACGGTATCGAAGATATCGAATACGATTTGGATGATATGGAAGAATATCTAAAAGAAACCTATGGTATTACCGTATATCAAGAGCAAGTAATGCTACTGTCGCAAAAATTAGCCGATTTCACCAAAGGTGAGGCCGATGTTTTGCGTAAAGCCATGGGTAAGAAGCAGATTTCTGTGCTGGCAAAAATGAAACCTAAATTTATTGACAATGCCAAAGCAAAGGGACATAATGAGGAAAAACTAGAGAAAATTTGGACTGACTGGGAAGCATTTGCTTCTTATGCCTTTAACAAATCTCACTCTACTTGTTACGCATGGATTGCCTATCAAACAGCCTTTTTAAAAGCACATTACCCTGCGGAATACATGGCAGCAGTACTTTCAAATAATATGAACGACATTAAAAAAGTGTCTTTCTTTATGGAAGAGTGTAAACGTATGGGACTGGAAGTACTAGGCCCAGACATCAACGAATCTTCTTTAAAATTCACGGTAAATGACAATGGCGCCGTCCGATTTGGAATGGGTGCTATTAAAGGTGTTGGAAACGGCGCCATCATGACCATTATCAACAACAGAAAAGAAGACGGCAAGTACAAATCTGTTTTTGACTTGGCAAAAAGAATAGATTTAAGGGCGGCAAATAAAAGAGCTTTTGAAGGCCTATTACTCGCTGGAGGATTTGATTCATTCGGTGAAACACATCGCGCACAGTACATGGCGGTAGACGGAAACACTACCTTTTTAGAAAAAGCCATGCGATTTGGAAACAAATTTCAAGAGAGTAAAAACTCGGCACAGATTTCCATGTTTGGAGAACATTCAGAAGTTCAAATCCCAGAACCTATTATCCCAGATTGCGAGAAATGGGGCGTCATGGAAAAACTATCTAAGGAAAAGGAAGTGGTTGGAATTTACATTTCAGGACATCCTTTAGATGATTTTAAAACCGAAATYAAATACTTCTGCCCTACATCTTTGAGTGTCTTAGGAAATCAAGCAGCCTTGGTAAACCAAGAATTATCCATTGGAGGAATTGTAACAGAAGTCCAGCATCGAGTTTCTAAAAACGGAAAAGGATGGGGAGCATTTTTTATAGAAGACTATTCTGGATCACATGAATTTAGAATGTTTGGTGAAGAATATTTACGCCACAAACATTTTCTGGTACCCAATGCTTTTTTATACTTAAAGATATTTGTAAAACCMGGTTGGAACAATGGTGACGTTCGTTTTATGTTCACCAATATTCATTTATTACAAGATATTTTAGGTGAATTTTCTAAAAAAATAACCATTTCTTTCAATTTAGAACAGGTTAATAAAGAGATGATTGCTAAATTAAATCAAATTATAAGCGCGTATCAAGGGCAAAAAAACCTGCATATCGTTATCAATGATGTCAAAGAAAAAATAAGCTTAGAAATGCCAAGTAGGACACGRAAAATAGATATTACAAACGAATTTATAGATGCCTTGATAAAAGATGGTTATAGTTTTAAATTAAATTCTTAGATTTACCCCTGCTATGAAAAAAACAATCCTGTTACTATTAGTACTACAAATTGTTTCTGCAGGGTATTCTCAAACTACAACCAAAAAACCGAGTTATATACAAGCAGAATATTTTTACGGAAATATTATTGCCCACAGTCCAGACTCCTATGTTTTTATTAAAGGACATCCCGAAGGACTATTATTGAGTTGGAATCAAAAAAATTACGGAGGAGAAGATTGGTCATCACATTATAACTATCCGGATTTTGGGGTTTCTTTCTCTTTTCAAAATTTTAAAAATGATTTTTTAGGAGAATTATATGCAGTGTATGGGCATTATAATTTTTATATGTTGAACCGCAAAAAAGCCAATCAACTGATTCTTCGTACAGGGTTCGGTATTTCATACAATACCAATCCATACGACAAGGTAAAAAACAACAAAAATATTGCCTTTGGGTCTGCCTTAGGTTCCAGTACCTATTTAAAATTGTACTACCAACGCGAAAACATATTAGATCGCTTAGGACTGAATGCAGGAATCGTTTTTATCCACGCCTCCAATGCCAATGTRAAATCACCAAAYAACGGAATTAATACTTGGGCAGCCACACTCGGTGTCAATTATCAATTGGATAAAACACCACCGCCATTTGAACTCATCCCAAGTACAATTAGTAAAAGATATAGTGAGCCTATCAAATTAAATATCGCCCTTCGTGGAGGGATAAACGAAGCTGAATACATAGGAAGCGGTATGAAAGGATTTGGGGTATTATCTGTCTATGCAGACAAACGATTCAGTAAAAGATCCTCCATCCAAATTGGTGCTGAYATGTACTACTCCCCTTTTTTAGAAGAATTTTACAATATCAATCAAGTAAAAAACCCTGACAAGCTTACCAACCTTTCCAACATTAGAATTGGTGGATTTATTGGTTACGAGCAATTTGTAAAYAAATTTTCTTTAGAAGGTCAAGTAGGRTATTATCTAAAAACTGATTTCTATTACCAAAGTAACATTTATGAAGCATTGGCTTTAAAACGCTATTTCAACAATAAATGGTTTGTAGCTGTACGCTTGAAAATTCATGGTGCCAATGCTGAAACCGTTGAATTTGGTGGTGGAATTCGATTTTAAATTAGTTGTTGGTTGTTGGTTGTTGGTTGTTGGTTGTTGGTTGTTGGTTGTTGGTTGTTTGATTATGACGACAATATTGCCATAAAAAAAAATGAAATAATGAAAAATTTAATTGTCTTTTTATTTCTCTGTATTGCCCCTCTAATTGCGTACTCACAAAACAAGGTACAGGTTGATGCTATTTATGGTCAATTAATTGAGCATGACAAGAAACTTGCAGCCGCTATAGATGGCAACATCTCGGGAATGTTCATTACTTGGAACACCACTCGCAGTAAAAACGAAGCCTTTAATCAACATTATAACAGTCCAGAGAAAGGCTTTTCTTTACTGTATGAAAACTTAAATTCCAATGTATTAGGCAAGGCATATTCAGCCTACAGGCATTATTCCTTTTTTTTAAACAAAAGAAATAATCAAAATAAATTTAAACTAATTACTGGTGCTGGATTGGCCTATATCACCCGCCCGTACGATGTAGTCGACAACCCAAACAACCACGCCATAGGTTCTCATATATTATTAGCAGGATTCGCTAAATTGGATTATTTACGACATCAACTTATTGGTAATTGGGGAGTCCAAGTAGGACTCGGATTGTACCACTATTCCAATTCGGCATTTAACAACCCAAATTTAGGACTCAACACCATTGCAGTACATGCAGGTATCAATTATAATTTTGAAGAGAAAACAGTAAAAACCCCCTCCACTTTTGATGCTATACCACCTTTTCAAAAGCAACCTATATATTATAACCTTGTATTCCGGGGAGGTGTAAACGAGTCAAAAATCATCAATAGTGGCTTGTATTCTTTTTATACATTAACAGCTTATGCCTCTAAACAAATAAATTGGTTTTCTACTATCACGGCAGGAACAGATCTCATATATTCAAATTTTATCCCGAGATATGCCAACTATCAAAATAAGCATGAAGGAGAAAATCTAGTCACAAACAATAGGTTCAGGTTAGGTATATTTGCTGGACACGAACTCCAGTTAGACTCCTTTGGTATGATCACTCAAATAGGATATTACGCCTATAATCCAACTCATTATATCACCAATATATACGAACGCATCGGTTTTAGACATCAAATAAATAATCATATTTTTACAGCACTTACCCTCAGRGTAAATCTCTTTAGAGCAGAAGCTTTAGAGTTTGGACTAGGAATTCGTTTTTAAAAATCAATCWGGAAATCATGAAAAAGATAKTTATATTACTCACTTTTATACTACTCGCCAGTTGCGAYAAAGTAGACACAGGAGATTGTTTCCAAAAGGCAGGAACTACCATTACCCAAGAACTAGATGTACCTGATTTYACCAARGTTACGGTGCAAAAAAACATCCGTTTGGTCTTAAAATATGGRCCGACACAAAAGGTAGAAGTRCGTACTGGAGAAAATTTRATGCCAGAAATTATTGGWACAATGGATGGAGACAGACTTATTTTAACCAATGAAAATGAATGTAATTTTTTACGTGATTACAATATTACAGTGGTCACTGTTACTTCTCCCAACTTAKTTGAAGTCCGCAATTCCTCACAAAACACCATTACTTCTTTAAATACMTTGGAGTNNYYWMAYMTTTATTNNTWSWTGTWTCTGGWGATMGRTTTRASTAYYTWCCCATTGGAAATTACGACATCACCGTAGCATGCRAAAACCTRMRTRTTTGGGCCAATGGCATTGCTACYATAAAAGTAAGCGGCMMAACAGATAATTTGAATGTTAATTTTTCAGATAGTGACCCTCGTTTTCTAGGACAACATCTAATCGCAAAAAATGTMTCAGTTAGCAACACTTCTACCAACGACATGCATGTGTATGCCACAGAAAAAATAGAAGGAAATATTTACCGYTTAGGAGATGTTTATTGTTATAACAAACCAGCTRTTGTAAATGTTACAGAACATTATACAGGGCGTTTAATTTTTAAGTAGTCAGGGCAGAGAACAGACTTTCCAAACTCTTATCTTTGGAAGTCAATTGAAGTATCTTAAATCCTTTATCATGTGCAAAATCGAATACTGAAGCGCGCATGTCTAAGCTAGTATCAAAAGTCAGCACCCAGGAAAACTCACTAAAATTGTTCGCTTCTTTCAAATATTTTAATTGATGAATCTCTTCCATAGAAATAGGTCTATCAAATTCTACTTCCAACAATTGCACCTGTTGTTCTGTCAAAACTAACAGACTTTCATCTGCCACAACCTCTCCTTTATTGATGATAATTACGCGATCACACAAGGCTTCAACTTCTTGCATAATATGTGTAGACAAGAGCACTACTTTGTCCTTCGACAACTGTTTAATCAAACTACGAATTTCCACCAATTGATTGGGGTCTAATCCAGTTGTAGGTTCATCCAAAATAAGGACGGATGGATTGTGCATAATAGCAGCAGCCAATCCCACTCGCTGACGATACCCTTTGGACAATTGCTTAATTTTCTTAGCCGCTTCAGGTTTCAAACCTACATCCTCAATGGCCTTTTCTACGTCTTTTTTAGTTAATTTATGAATATTCGCCAGAAACAATAAATACTCACGCACATACATTTCCAAATACAATGGGTTGTGTTCTGCTAGGTAACCAATCTGTTTTTTTATTTCGGTAGTTGTACTTGTCATTTTTACTTCATCAATAAAAACCTCCCCAGAGGTAGCTTCCATAAACCCTGTAATAATCTTCATCATAGAGGATTTACCCGCCCCGTTAGGTCCCAAAAAACCAACAACTTCTCCTTTTTTTAAAGAAAAACTCACATCATTTAAAGCAAATTGATTGCCATATTTTTTTACTATATTTTTAACATTTACAAACATGTGATGATTTTTAACAAAAGTACATATTTATAACGTTGGAAAATGAATTTATTTTTTAGACCTTTGAAAAATATTAATAATTCTAAATATAACTAAATCATGAGTATCTGGCGAGTTTTGTTAGCAATTTTATTCCCACCACTTGCCGTATTAGGTAAAGGCTGTGGATCTATGATCATCGTTTTTTTACTCACGCTATGCGGATGGGTTCCTGGCGTAATTGCTGCATTAGTAATTATTAACAATCCTAAAAACTAAGCATTCATGCAACAAGTACAACTTCAGAATTTAGGTTCGAAAGACTATAATGAAACTTGGGAGTATCAAGAAAAACTATTCCAAGAAATAATAGACATCAAAGTTTCGAATCGTAAAAATGACACCCAAGATAAGACTCCTAATTATTTTTTGTTCGTAGAACATCCTCATGTATATACCCTTGGTAAAAGTGGAGACATCAGTAATTTATTACTCAACGAAGAACAATTAAAAGCCAAAGGTGCTACATTTTACAAAATAAACAGAGGAGGTGATATTACCTATCACGGTCCTGGGCAAATAGTAGGATACCCTATTATTGACCTCGATAATTTTTTTACAGACATCCATAAATACCTGCGTTTATTAGAAGAGTCTATTATTTTAACGCTCGCTGAATACGGTATTAAAAGTGAACGTAGCAAAGGGGAAACTGGTGTTTGGCTGGATGTAGGAACGCCATTTGCACGCAAAATATGTGCCTTAGGAGTTCGTACAAGTAGATGGGTTACCATGCACGGTTTTGCATTAAATGCCAATACAAATTTAGGATACTTTGACAATATTATCCCCTGTGGAATCAAAGGAAAAGCAGTCACTTCTATGGAGGCTGAACTAAATAAAAAAGTAGACATCGATGAAGTACAAGGAAAAATCCTAACTCATTTTGCTTCTTTATTTGATGCTGAAATTATAAAATAAACGCTTAGAAATAAGCATCAGGAGACAGGATTTCATTCCCGTGAAAACAGGAACAGAAGGCAAGAAACAAGAAAGCGAAAAGTGAAACCACTTTTCGCTTTCTTGTTTTTAAACCAACGTGATAGTTAGTTCGGATGAGGAGGTGCACGGATCTCTGCTCAGTTTGCAGTACGCAGTACGCAGTACGCAGTACGCAATACTCAGTACGCAGTACTCAGTACGCAGTGCGCTGTACGCAGTACTCAGTACGCAGTACTCAGTACGCAGTACGCAGTACGCAATACTCAGTACTCAGTACTCACTACTCACTGCAAACTGCCAACCGCAAACTGCTAACCGCAAACTGCTAACTGCAAACCGCAAACTGCTAACTGCAAACTGCCAACTGCCAACTGCTAACTGCTAACTGCAAACCGCAAACCGCAAACTGCAAACCGCCAACTGCAAACCGCAAACTGCAAACTGCCAACTGCAAACTCCTCTTATTTCAAAAAATTATTTCAACTCATTACTCAAATGATGTTCTTTCTGCTTCGCATAGGCATAGCCTTGCTCCCACCATGCTG
>NVSY01000016.1 GCA_002401385.1 Flavobacteriaceae bacterium
CATAAGTCAATAGGAAATATTGCACCAAAGCAATATGCAGATATTACGAAATTTAATAAAAGTCTATTCTAAACATCTCCTAAATTGGGGGATACTACAGGTTTTCAACGGGGTTTTGAATTTTCTCCTGAGCATCTAAAGAATAAAATAAATTTCCGTTTACTTTCTTTAAATTATCTGTTGTGATACGTTGGTTGTCTCCATAACGTAATCCAGTATACACGGTGAACACAAAAATATCTCTGGCGATGTCTAATCTAGGATGCTTTGAAAGATCCGTATTTTCTAATTTACTCAGTTCCTCAACCGTTAAATATCTAATAATTGGTACTACCTTTTTTAATTTAAAACGTTTATAGGGTTTGATTAGGTAACAATTTAGTTGAATTTGATCTTTTAAAGTGGCACAAATAGAACCGTAGTAGCCACCTAAAACCGATATTCCATTTTTAAAAGCACGTATCTTGGTAGTAATCTGTATGCTGTTGTTGATGTACTTATGTCACTTATTGAGAATGCGCTGAATTTTTTGGTGTTAAATAAGTTTTTACCAGATAAGGATAGTATTAATTTATTATTTTTAAGTTTATACTTTACTTCTAAATCTGCAAAATAATAGGTGCTATTCTCTGCATCAATATTTTCAAAAAAGTAACGTTCTGTTTGTATTTGAAAGTTAAATTTATCATTAATATCAAATAATAAATCTAAAAAATTTATATTATTTGTAAACGAATTACTAATTGTTGATCGTATTTGGCTTGTTGTCCATTTACTTCCAAGATGGTAGTTAAATACACCTTGAAATCCAGAACGTAACCCAAAACTATAATTGTAGTTTGTTGATTTCACCTCTCTTAAACCCGAATTATTTACAACGTTTTTATAGTTTAACTTTGTATAACTAGCCTTTATTTTAAAGTTAGATGAAATGATTTTAAAATATTTATTAATATCTGTAAATACAGTAAAAGACTCTCTGTCTTTTATAGTTATCTTTTCAGATTGGGTGTAGTTTTGTGTTATGATCGAATTGGTTGAGAAAAAATCAAATTTTTTGTTATAAATTATAGATGTGTTCACAAAAAATATATCACTCCAATTTCCTAATTGATAGTTCAATATTAAGGATGAAGCGTCTAATTGATTAAAACCACCTGTTCCTTTTGAAAATAAACGAACACTCCGTAAAACATAATTATTATACACATCAATAATTCTTGCATTTGTGGTGTTATATGAATATGATGATATAATTTTATTTTTTTTATTGATTTCCCAATCAAAACCAATGCTTGGATTTATATAAAAAGGATGTTGTTTTTCTGAAAAACTATTGTTTTCTAATACATTAAAGAGTTGATGAAAGTCTAATTTACCAATTAAAGCAACATCTTTAATTTTAACACGATATTTTGCTTTTACATACAAATTATTGGTTTGGTAAGTTGTGTTATTTTGAAAATTGCTTGGAGTTTCTAACACAGTAGTATCTTCAAGTACCGTAAAAGTTGAGTTTAATTTATCACTTCTAAATTCATTACCAAATTGTAATTCTAGTAAATTACCGTTTTCTTTTTTATCTAACAAATGAGCGTTAAAACCGGCGAATTGCATTTTGTTTTCACTTTGCTGAATTACATTATTCGCGTTTGAGAAATTTGAAAATAAATTCTCATAAAAAAACTGATTGATAATATAATTCTGTGATATTTTTTCGTTGATATATCTTCCAGTTAGCAAAAAAACTTTAGTGTCTTTAAATTTATTGGTAAATGTTATTTTTTGATCAAATAGCGTATTCTTAGATTTTAGATTTTCAAGTGTAGACAAATCATTAAATATCAAATTACTATTACTGTTTTTATCTTGATTATTATATTTTGTCGTAAATTCAAGTGTCTTAGTTTTAGAAATAGTATAATTCAAATCTATTTTTCCGAAGCCAATAGTTTTTTTCTTTCTCAATACAAAATTTTCTGTATTGGTGAAATTTGTTCCGCTTGAAGTAAAGGAGGTAATAGAACTTCTGAAAAAATCATTTTCATCCCAATTAAAAAAGCCGATAGTTTTTAGTTTTACTTTTTTAGAAAGTGTAAAAATAGCATTGAGTGATGCTAATTCTGTATTATTAAAATTGGTCCTAGATGCTTTAAAATTCGGTATAAATGAATTAAAATTCAGTAATGAATATGCACTTTGATTATCACCAATACTTGCTGGCTCTCCATAACGAAAAGGATGTATTAAATGGTTAATATCTCCTGTGGCATTATAACCAATGTTATTAAAATTGGTTAAAAAAATATATTTGTTTTTTTTTCCAAAATTCATTAAATAACTCTTTAGGTTGTAGGATTTGTTAAAAGTGACATCGTAACCTAAAGAAAGGTTACCAAACCATTTCCGTTTTGCATTATCCTTTAGCACAAGGTTTAGGGCTACTTGATCACTTTCTTCAATACCTTTCAGTAATTTATTGTTAGAATATTTTTGTAAGAGTTGTATTTTTTCTATTTGGTCTGGTGGCATATTTTTAGATAGTATTTTGTAGCCTCTATCAAAAAAATCATCACCATCTATCATTAGTTTTTCTATTTCTTTATTGCCTATTTTTATAGTTCCTTCACTATTTACTGTTACTCCTGGTATTTTTTTGAGTAAATCTTCAATTGTTGCATCATTTTCAGTTAAATAGCTATTGGCTTTAATTTCAATAGTATCTTTTTTAATTTTTATGATTTTTTCACTTTGTATGATAACTTCGTCGAGTGAAAAAGCTTCTTCTGTTAAAATAATATTTTTAATTATCTCTTTATTGTTACTTAAGTTTACAAAAAACACTTTACTGCGAAAACCTAAGGATGAAAATTTTAATTTAAAGTTTCCCTTTTTGGAAGATCTAAGACTGTAAAGCCCTTTTTCAGATGAATAGGTATAAGAAACAATAACATCCAAACTATCTTGTAAAACTATGTTGACAAAAGACAATGGCTGATTAGTTTCATCACTAATCGAACCTTTCATATTTGTTTGTGCATTTAAAGTAAATCCTATAAATAATATTACTGAAATTAGTTTAATTTTCTTCATCAAAAATTTCTAATGGTTTGGGGCAATCTTCGCAGTTTTTGTCTATCTTAAAGGGTTTTATACCTTTAGGTAGTTTACTGTTTAACCTAGAAATAAAATCTGCTTCTAATTTTGATGTTTGTTTTTTAAATTCATTTATCGACATTGCCTTATTTGTATCTATAAGAGGAATTTTAATTGTGTCGTTTTTATTTAAATTAATACGTATCTTTTTTGCTACTACACGAAAATAACCAGTTGTGTCATAAACTTCTAATATCAACCCACTCAATCCATTTAATTTCCAAGGACCAAAAGATATAGGGATTTTATTAGTAAACCATGCAACATACTCTCTCCCTCTAAATTTGGTTGTCGCTTTTTGACATTTGATATCATTAATTCTTTTAATTTCATTTGAAAGATTCCAGTTTATTATGAAATTATCTTTTACAAATAAATGTTGGTTATAAACGATTTGGCTAAAATAAAACCCCTTCTCCTTCGAATTATAATAAAATTGAGGATTTTGATTATCTCTTATATTTAATACAATTGTACCATCTTCCTTTCTATCTTGACCTTTTTTATATTCTTTTGAAATGACTTCTTCATAATATGACTCTTGATTGTTAAAGATCAATTTATATTCTTTTGAAAGAATACCATCATTATTACTAATCGTTTGCTCATATACAACTTCACTGCTAATTGATAAGTTTTGAGAATAAATCTGAAAATTTATCATTAAAAAAAATACTGTTATTACTGTTTTCATACATTAAAAATAAAACCCCTCTTGCAATCATTCCAAGAAGGGTTTGGTTAATTATTTAATTTTATTACCTTCTAACTCAAGTTCTGTATTGCAAGGAACTTCTTGCCATTCAGTACATTTTCGTTTGGTTTCTGATTCATTCCAGCACACTCTTACATAGCAAGTACCAACATTTCCATCAATGATGACTGCTTTATACTCATAGGATAATTTTGAAGAATTGGTAAATTCTAAAGTTTCTTCAATATTAAATGTTGAAGAAACTTTTTCTGTATTATTTACTGCAAATGCAAACGAAACAGTTAGAAATAATACTAATGTTAAAAATAAATTTTTCATGTGTTTAAAATTTTGTAATTGAATAAAAATATTTCAAAATTTGAGAACCCATGTAAGCACTCGTTACACTCGTTCTCACATGAATTTATTTTAATCATACCTTTGGGTGTATTTTTTGATTAAAAAAATTCATGTTCGTTTCATTGTTCAATTTTTTTAGTGTTATTTCACGCTGCCAGCTAAATAATACTGGTACAACAAATAAGGTAATTAAGGCTACAAGCATTCCACCAAAACTTGGTATGGCCATTGGAATCATAATATCCGATCCCCTTCCTGTAGATGTTAATACGGGTAATAGAGCAAGCATTGTTGTGGCTGTAGTCATTAAACAAGGTCTAATACGTTTTACACCAGCTTCTACTACAGAGGCTCTTACTGCTTCTTTAGTAGTTGGTAAATTTTTGTCAAAAGTTTGGGTCAAATATGTCGCCATCACAACCCCATCATCTGTCGCGATTCCAAACAGTGCGATAAACCCGACCCAAACAGCAACACTTAAGTTGACGGTTCCCATTTGGAATAAACTCCTCAGATTGACGCCAAAGACATCAAAATTAAGGAACCAAGATTCTCCATATAGCCATAGCATGATAAATCCACCGGCAAAGGCAACGGTAATTCCGGAGAATACCATTAATGAGGTAGCCACAGACCTAAATTGGAAATAAAGAATTAAGAAAATAATTCCCAATGCCAGAGGTACTACAACTGCCAATGTTTTTTCTGCTCTAATTTGATTTTCATAAGTTCCCGTAAACGTATAATTGATTCCTTTTGGAACTACCAATTCTCCACGGTCGATGCTTCGTTGAATAGCGTCTTGTGCACGTTCTACAACGGTTACTTCGGCTTCTTCATCCAATTTGTCAAATAACACATATCCTACTAAGAAAGTGTCCTCACTTTTAATTACCTGTGGCCCTTGTTCGTATTTAATACTTACTAATTCCGATAGTGGAATTGGATTTCCGTTAGGAGTTGGTACGTAAATTTTCTCAAAATCTTCTGGACTAGTTCGTTGTTCTCTTGGATATCTAACTCTAATCCCATAGCGTTCACGTCCTTCAACGGTTTGGCTAATAATTTTACCCCCTACTGATACTTCCAGTATGTTTTGAACGGCACTCACAGACAAGCCATAACGTGCTAGTTTTTCTCTGTTTATGTCTATCAATAGATATGGTTTTCCTACAATTCTATCTGCAAAAACGGCTTCCTTCTTAACTCCGGGAACTTGTTTTAGAATGGTTTCTAATTTCAATCCGAAAGCTTCAATTTCTGGCAAACTAGAACCTTTGACTTTAATTCCCATGGGTGCTCTCATCCCTGTTTGTAACATTACCAATCGAGTTTCGATAGGCTGTAACTTAGGAGCAGAGGTTACACCAGGAAGCTTGGTTACTTTTACAATTTCGTCCCAAATATCATCGGCAGATTTGATGTGTTTACGCCAGTTCCTGTAATATTCTCCGTCTTCATCTTCTATCAATTGCTTGGTTTCAATTTTAGTCCCAGCGGTAATAAATTTTCCTGCTTTTGTTTCAAACAGTCCATCATCATTTATCTTGAATTTTAAACGTTTGCGATGTGCATCCATTTTGTATTCGGATTTGTAATTGATAATGTTTTCATACATGGATAATGGAGCAGGATCCAATGCACTTTCTATACGTCCTGCTTTCCCAACAACGGTTCTAACTTCGGGAATGGTGGCTACTGCCATGTCCAATTGTTTTAAGACTCGTAAGTTTTCTGCGACACCAGAGTGAGGCATAGAGGTAGGCATCAGTAAGAAGGATCCTTCATTTAACGAAGGCATAAATTCCTTGCCTGTATTTTTCCAAACATTCAAACCAAAGGCTACAATTAATATTGGAGCACTTAAAAAGAGAATTTTATTCCGCAATGCCCAATTCAATATCGTAACATAGGACTTTCTAAATAAGGTAAATACACCTAAGATTCCAAAACAAATAACCGATACAAAAATTAAATTGTTGAAGATAGAATTATCTACTCCTAAGGGTCTCCATGTAGTACTCAATAAWCCTACAATGGCTAAAGCTGAAATGACAATATTTACATAATTGGCCTTTTCTTCTGTTAAKATCTCTCTCGCTTTTAGGAAACTAGAAATTCCAAACCCGATAAGAATAAGTGAGATGTAATAGCCATTAAAAACTCCAAAAATACCTGCGGCAACCAATAAGATGCTCATGATAAATTTTCCTTTTTTTACAGGAGGTTTCCAACCAAATAACCATGCAGCAAACGGAGGAATTAAGAACAATGCAACAATTAAGGAAGCAGATAATGCTGCTGTTTTTGTAAATGCAAGGGGTCTAAATAATTTCCCTTCTGATCCAATCATAGTAAATACAGGAACAAAACTTACAATAGTTGTCATTACTGCTGTAATAATAGCTCCAGACACTTCTGTTGTAGCTCCGTAGACAAGTTCGTTTATAGGGGTGTTGTTCTTGTCTTCTTCCAAGTGCCGTATGATGTTTTCGGAGAGTATCACTCCAACATCCACCATGGTTCCAATGGCAATGGCAATCCCTGAAAGGGCGACAATATTTGCATCTACATTAAATATTTTCATGGCAATAAATACCATCAATACCGCTATAGGAAGTAATCCGGAGATTAATACGGAAGCTCGTAAATTAAATACCATTACAATAATTACTAAAATGGTAATTAAAATTTCCAAAGACAGTGCTTCATCTAAGGTTTCCAAGGTTTCGTTGATCAACTCAGATCGATCGTAAAATGGCACGATAGTCAATTGAGAGGTACGTCCGTCCTTTAATACCTTTGAAGGCAATCCTGAACTAATTTGTGCAATTTGATCTTTTACATTGTTTATTACTTCCATTGGATTGGCACCATACCTGGCCACTACCACTCCTCCTACAACTTCTGCTCCTTCTTTGTCTAACAACCCTCTTCGGATAGCTGGACCTAAAGAAACCGTTGCTATATCTCGGATTAAAATCGAGGTAAAATCTTTTGATGTAACAACGGCATTTTCGATGTCTTCCACCGATTTAACATATCCCAATCCACGTACCAAGTACTCCGCTTGGTTGATTTCCGTGGTTTTAGCACCTATATCTTTATTACTGTTTTTTACAGCAGCCACCACTTGTTGTAGTGATATATTATATTCTTTTAATAAATCTGGATTGATATCTACTTGATATTCCTGAACAAAACCTCCAATGGAAGCAACTTCTGAAACTCCTGAAGCAGATGATAATCCATATTTTACATAAAAATCTTGGATACTTCTCAACTCATGCAAGTCCCATCCTCCAGTAACTTCACCGTTTTCGTCTCTTCCTTCTAAGGTATACCAATATACTTGTCCCAATCCAGTGGCGTCTGGTCCAAGAGCCGGTTTTACGGCAGTAGGTAATAAGTTACTAGGTAAGGAGTTTAATTTTTCCAGAATCCTAGAACGACTCCAGTAAAATTCGATGTCTTCTTCAAAGATGATGTAAATACTTGAAAATCCGAACATAGAGGAACTTCTAATGGTTTTTACACCAGGAATTCCTAGTAGGGAAGTGGTTAGTGGATAGGTGATCTGATCTTCTATATCTTGAGGCGATCTCCCTGCCCATTTAGTAAATACAATTTGTTGATTCTCTCCAATATCAGGAATGGCGTCAACACCTACGGGGTTACGAGGGAAACTACCTGTTTCCCAATCAAAAGGGGCATTCGAGACTCCCCAACCAATAAATAGTGCTAATAATAATACGGCGACTAATTTATTTTCAATTAAAAATTTAATGCTTTTATTGAGCATAGTAAAATGATTTTTATTAAAATAATAGTGATATAGCTTTTTGTGCAAAAAAGTAATGCACAACAAATAGTTCCCTTGTCAAATTAAATTGAAAGAGCTACAATAAATAAAGAGGTAAATCAAATAAGGAAAACATTGTCAAGCACTTGTATGTCTTTGACAATAATAGGGGATGCGTAATTTTTAAAAGGAATTACATTGTTTTCTAAACCTTCAAATAAATTGATGTAAGTGTAGACAAATGAAGCAATAAATTGTTGTTGATCCAAGTTTAAGGAAGTCACTAAATGATTTACCTCAGAACTACCTTGAATAAATTCGGTGTGGTCAGAACAACAATCTTCTTTTTCGATTTGACAATCATCAGAAGAGATGGGCATTTGCATGTCCATCATATTACAAGCATCAGCTGTAAAAAAATAGGAAGTATCCACTAGCTGATCACCACAAAAGTGCTCACTAATACTAAATGACATTGTAGAAAATAAAACTACAAATGACATTAAAATGGATGCTATTTTTTTTGTTCTGTTACTCATAACTCTGACAAATTTACAAATTTATACCAAATAGGAACTATAAACTTGTTAAAATGCATGTTAAAATTTTAATACTAAATGTTTAAATATGTTTTTTTATATTTGAAACAAATACTATTTAGATCTTAATTTAATTTGGTTATCGCATCCGTTCATCTGCCTTAAACGCTCCACGATTGTGCAATATCCACTGTGCTTCGTCCAATGGGTTTACACCAATGTGTTTTTTGAATTTGTCATCGGTCATCTCACAAGGTTGATAGCCTCCAATGTTGAGTTTCAATCGTCCTTTTCCTCCTGTTATAGTATTAAAAATAATATGATATTCAATGGCTGTAGCAACTGTTACCGTGCCTTTCAAATGAAAAATTTCTCCTTCAAAATAGGGCGCATCTATCTGTGCATTCATTTTTACCAAACTACTTTGTAACGGGCCTAGAACATCTTGGTGTGCTTTGATTTCGAAATTAAAATAGGGTTCTAATAATTGCGTGTCCGCATTTTCTATCCCACGTAGTATTCCCATAGGGGTGGCCAATAAAAAATCACCTGGATTGGAATGTACATTGTGCTCTTCTCCCTGAATTAATTCTATAATGATGTCTGTGACTTCCCAACCCTTAATTCCTTGCTTTAAACCCCAAGGGATGGCTCTTTTTACTTCGTTTTGGTATTTTTGACTGATTTGGTTTACGCCTACGGAAGATTTAAAAACAACTCCAGAATTTGGAATTCCAGGGCTAATTTTAAAAGTCATAATTGCCCAACATGGCTTCGGCATCCAATAGCGAACATAACCTTCTGCTGTAGTTAAGGGGGTTTCTTTATAAATAATTTTTGGTGGATTTATTGTCACCTCAATTTGAAAACGATGTGCAAGGGTATGCTGTAATACTTCCGAATGCATGGGACCTAAAATAGCGACATAAAATTCTTTATCTACCTTGTTCCAAACAAAATTCAATGCGGGATTTTCAATATCTAATTGCTGCAATGCCTTGGACAAATCTTGATAATCTTTTTCGTTGACAGCATCAATTTGAACGGATAAAACGGATTTGTTTTTGTTTATGTCAGAATCATTTTTAAGTTCATTTCCAAGCACATCACCTGTAATTATTGCTTCTGAAACCGCAATGATGCCAATTTCGTTACATGTAATTTCAGAAATGCTTTCTAATTTACCCGTAGCACTTTGCATCAACTGATTTACTTTTAGAGTCCTTTCCAATCGAGGTACATAAATAACATCCTTTGCTTTTAGACTGCCAGAATACATTTTTATAAATGCCAATTTTCCGTATTTTTTATGGTGTTCAATTTTGAAAACTTTGGCATTAATGGCGTCACTATTTAAAAAGGACATTGGAGCGATGTTGCAGATAGAATTGGCCAAGTCTCTAATTCCAATTCCTAGTTTTGCAATTCCAAAATGTATAGCTATTAATTGTTGGCTAGCTATAAATTCCTGTTGTTTTTTCTCAATTTCTGGGGTGTAGACCAAAGCATCTTCCAAAAATAGTTCAAAAATTGCATCATCTAATTCTGCCAAATTTTCATAGCTTTTTGCAATACATTCTTCCGTAGTATCCATTTTTGAAAACGGGCTTAGAGAGGATTCATCTTTTGGGTAATTGACACAAAAACCTTTGATATTCAGCTCTTTTTCCAATTCTTTAAATACGCCTGTTGGATCTGCTCCGGCCCTGTCAATCTTRTTGATAAAAATGATGACGGGAATTTTTAATTCGTTCAARCTTTCCCATAAATTTAGGGTATTCGCTTGAATTCCATCCACGGCAGAWATAACCAATACAATACCGTCCAACACTTGAAGTGCCTTATCTACTTCAGMAGAAAAATCGGCATGACCAGGGGTATCTATGATGTTAATAACAACATYATCCCATTCAAATTTAACACAGGTATTCTGTATGGTGATACCMCGTTGCTTTTCTAARTCCAAATAATCTGTAATTGTAGMKCCTTTATCTACGTTTCCAGGRGCTTTAATGGCACCTGATTGGAATAATAACTGTTCGGTAATAGTTGTTTTTCCTGCATTTACATGGGCTAAAATACCGATGTTGAGTGTTTTTTTGTTCATGTTTGAATGTAGAACTGNAAGCTTGAATTTTAAAAAGAGATGTTTACCAACCGATATATTTGGGAGGATTTATATTTTTTAAATTTAAATACACAATTAATTGTCCACGATGATGACTCACATGATCTTGCAATAAATTTAGTATTTGTAATTTGTTTTTCTCACCTGCAAAAAAATCAACTTTTTGGGAGAACTCGATTGGGTTGGTTGCAATTACAGCATTTTTTACATTTAAGAATGACTTCTTTAAATGTAAAATAATCAATTCTTTTTGAGAGGTTTTAGGAAGTGATTCTATTTTGTCAGCGGAAAAATAGCTATTTCCTAACCAATTCATATTGTCAGAAATATGAATGAGTTGTTCTCTAAAACTCATTTGTCTTTTGGTAGGCGAAAAATCATAAGATGTTGCAGGCATGGCTTCGGCGATTCCAATTAAATACGTTTGTGAATTTTCCCATTTCTCAAGAAAAGCGGTTTTACTTAGGTCATTTTGTGCATCTGATTGTGTAGAAATGATGATTGAAAGGACGAGTATAAATTTATGCATGTTTTTTTATTTAGTTGCTAAAATAGAATATTCAATGTTATTTGCAGCCCATCGATGTAAAAAAAATGCCAATAGCAGGATAGAAGTTGCTTTGGTCGAAATTTTAATTTGATTGATGCTTTGTATAGTAGTTTTACCCTGAATAAAACCTATGTTTATATATAAAACGAACATGGGTTCTCAAATTTTGAAATATTTTTAAGTCAATTATAAAATTTTAAACACATGAAAACAATTTACAGTATATTAATAGTTGCACTATTGCTGGGCTTTTCCATGCAATCCCAACAAATAGCACATGTGATCTCTCATAACGGAGAGACTATTGTAACGAATCCTGCCAAGGGGTATAATAGTTATAAAAGAACTGTTGAATTTCCTTCTAAAACCAAAGAAATTAGAAGTATTATCTTGAATTTAACCTTTGAATGTCCAGACAAAATGCGTTGTGCCGATTGGGATTATGTAGATCATATTAAGGCACAATCGGCAGATGGTGGTGAAGTATACGAAATCGCGAGAATGCTAACGCCTTATGGTGGTAGATTTCAAGATGATTGGTTGTTTCAATGGAAAGTTGACGTGACAGATTTTAGTCAGATTTTAAGAAATGATGTGGTGATTGATTATATCCATACGGGCTATGAAGACAATAAGAAAYGTGGGTGGAAAGTAACGGTAGATTTTGAAATTACTTATGGGAGTCCAGTTGCCAATCCTTTAGCGATACATAAAATTTACGATGGTAATTACGCTTATGGAGACGTAAAAGATCCAATAGAAAATCATTTAATACCAATGTCTTTTACAGCAACAAATAACACAGCATTCTCAAAAATTAAAGTACATCAAACAGGGCATGGAATGGATGCCAATGGCTGTGGAGAATTTTGTAATAAATACCGCGATATACTTTTTAATGGCAACATTGTGGATCATAAAAGTATTTGGAAAAGTTGTGGAGATAATCCTTTGTACCCGCAAGCAGGAACTTGGATTTTTGACCGTGCAAATTGGTGTCCAGGATATTTGTTACAACCAGATGAAGTCCTTCTAGATACCAAAAAAGGGGAATTGTACACCGTTGATTTGAACATGCAACCATACGAAACAGAGAAACCAAGTGCAAAAGAACTGTTAACCACCTATGTGATTGAATACGGTGCTATAAATGCCAAAAATGATGTAACATTGGTAGCTATTTTGAATCCTACCACAAGTTTGGTGCACAGTAGAAATAATCCATCTGGAGGGTTTCCAATTATAAAAATAAAAAATAACGGTAAAAAATCGTTGAAGAAGTTGAAAGTTAGCTATGGTATAGAAAATGAAAAACAAGAAACGTTTGTTTGGAAAGGGAACATTGCTTTTGGAGCGTCAAAGTTGATTACATTGCCAACGAACATATTTTCGACTAAAAAAGAAGCAAAATTTCAAGTTAAACTCACAAGACCTAACGGTAAAAAAGATGCTTTTAAAAGTGATAATTTAAAAACATCAAGGTATCAGAGACCTCATATTTTACCCAAGAAATTTGTGGTGTATTTAAAAACCAACGCAGAACCGAAACAGAACATGTATTCCATTAAATCAAGTGATGGAAATGTGTTGTTTCAAATTGATTCTTTGGCGTTGAAACCAAACACAGTGTATTTAGATACGATCACTTTAAAACAAGGGAATTATGCATTTGAAATATTGGATAATGGAAATGATGGACTTGAATTTTGGTACAATAAAAAAGCGGGGAGGGGTGAATTAAAACTATTGGATTTGCAAGGCAAAGCAATCAAACATTTTTATTCAGATTTCGGAAGTGTCATTAATTATAATTTTTATGTGCACCCAACTTTAGCATATGAATTAGACAACACACCTTCAATTGCTTTATACCCTTCACGTACAAAAGGTCCTATTACCGTGAGCTATTTTTCTAATACACCTGCTACTGTTAAAGTAAAAATTGTAGCGCAGGACGATGAAAAAAATGTGGTGCAGGAACATACTTATTATAATTATAGCAAAGGAGATTTAGACTTTGACCTGTCGTATTTAGCGAAGAAAAGGTACTATGTAAAAGTGTTTATCAACAATAAGGAAGTGTTTAAAAATAGAGTGAGGCTGAAAGAGTAACACTGTGAAWACAAAATTATAAGTAAAAAGCCTTCAAATTAAATTTGAAGGCTTTTTGTTTGAACTAAAATCAATACACTTGTGTGTTGTYAATTTTCAAATATTTAGTTGTAATGTTATTATATAAAAATTTAAATTACAGCAATTGTAAGGTGACAAAATATGCCAAATGATCAGAAGTTTTYCCWGTATTTATAACGGTTGACTCTAAAATTTTCCATTTRTTTTTTGGATAYACCATGATATAATCAATTTTTTCTGTGGGAGAWTCCGAGGGAWATGTAGCAGCTGGATGCTCTTTGGAATACGCGCTTTTCCAATRTGYTTCTAAAAGMMTAATWGGYTTGCTRTTWGGCAATGCATTCAAGTCTCCAATCAATATTTTGGGTACTTGTGCTGTYGCATAATTGGTATTTAYAAATTCAGCCTGTTTAACTCTTAATTTTTCGTTTTTTTGATGRTCAAAATGAGTATTTAAAATATGAACATTTTGTTGATGAATAGTTGTAGTAATCYCTGCTAATACTCTCGGTTCATTACCTACYGTGTTAGGAAGTTGTTGGCGGTGGGTATTTATAAAACTATGTTTGGAAAGCAAGGCCACGCCGTATTCTCCGCCACTAAAATCAATTGCTTTCGCAAACAAAGGAAACATATTTGTTTTGTAGGCGAGCAAAGTACTGATATCGGTATGGTTACTTCTTTGGGTATTTACATCCACTTCTTGTAAGCCTACAAAATCTGGTTGTAGTTTGTTTATCAGCGCTACAATAGTGTCAAGATTACTTTCTCCTTGGGTATTTTCGCCATGGTAAATATTGAAAGACAGTACTTTTATAATGGAAGTACCGTCTTTTTGTTGTCCATTACTAATGCAACTTACAAGAATAAGAATTACAATTAATAATTTAGTTTTCATGCTGATTCATTTTAGTGGTTTTAGACAATTSATCTGGCCAAGGAACTTGCTTTTCYGTAGTGGTGTTTGTTGGCATTTGAGCAGCAACAGCGCGTAAATGTTTTCCAAGTACYTGAGACAATTCACTTACTTTTATAAGGTTACTGTTTGCTAAATTTCGTGTTTCTCCAATATCATTTTTAATATCAAATAGTTCAAACGTTTCATCTAWATGATAATAAATAAGTTTAAAATCCCCCAATCGTACGGCACTAAAAGCGCCAATTCCAGGGCCTGTTGGTCCCCAATTATTAGGATAATGCCAAAATAAAGGTCGGTTTTGATTTAGGTTTTCTCCTTTTAAAATAGCAGTAAAACTTTGTCCATCTACTTTTTGAATTGTTTTGTATTCATTTATCTGTGCCATTTCCAATATTGTAGGAAAAAAATCTTCAATAATAAGTGGACTGTCACTAATAGATTTTGGTGTAGTAACTCCAGGCCATTTCACCAACATAGGTTCACGTATTCCTCCTTCATGAATAGATCCTTTACCACTGGATAAAGGTTTGTTATGCGTATGTTTTTTACCTCCACGTGCCAAGGCGCTTAATCCTCCGTTGTCCGACATAAATAGAATAATGGTGTTGTCTGCAATTYCTTTTTTTGCYACAAAATCTAAGATGTCTCCCAAGCTTTTGTCCATTCCTTCTACCATAGAAGCATATTTTGCCTCTATWGGATTCAATCCTTTATCAAGATATTTTTGTTCAAAACGCGGGTCACCCA
The DNA here is from genome assembly GCA_002401385.1 of Flavobacteriaceae bacterium. Taxonomy (GTDB): domain Bacteria; phylum Bacteroidota; class Bacteroidia; order Flavobacteriales; family Flavobacteriaceae. Next base: position 15,029 of record NVSY01000016.1, read on the forward strand.
TTATTGGAGTATGCACTGCATAATGAGACATGTATAAATAGAAGGGCTTGTTTTCTTCCATGGCAGTGTCCATGGCATCCATGGCTTCCAAGGTCAATGCTTCGGTTAAGAAAATATCTTTACCATGGTACTTTTCAAGGTTTGGAACATCCCAAATATTATTTTCTCCTAAGACTTTTTTATAGTTTTCCTTTCCATAATAACTYCCTGGAGCTCCTGCTGCATGTCCAGCAATATTTGTTTCGAAGCCTAGATTAGAAGGATTCGCTCCTGGAGTTCCAATGGCTCCAAAATGTGCTTTTCCTACATGAATGGTATGGTAACCATTGTCTTTTAGTATTTGTGGAAATGGGGTGATATGGACTGCAAGTTCTATACTGTCAGTAGGTTGGGCTCCATTTAAATTCCATTGAGGCATTTCTAATCCTTTTGGTGGGGCTACCATGTATTTTCCTCTTTTTAGCGTCCAGTTGGTCACTCTGTGTCTCGCAGCATTCATACCTGAGATTAAACTCACACGAGTTGGAGAACAAACAGGTGTGGCATAGGCTTGAGTTAGTTTGAGCCCTTCATTGGCCAAACGTTCCATATTTGGTGTATGATAGCGCTCATTAAGAGGCGTTTTTTCAGTCCAAAAAGGAACAGACGTGTCTTGCCAGCCCATATCATCTACCATAAATAAGATGATATTAGGTTTGGTTTGTTTTGTAATTGTTTCCGTTTTACTACAGGAAAATAAAACTAGAAACCCTAAGACTGGAATAAATTTATATAGTTTGTTCATAACGTATTTTTTAATATCCAATAATACTTCCTTTTAACACTTTCCTTTCCCCATTTGGTGTCTTGTACCATACTGCCAATTCACTTCCTCCACCACCTTGATGGTATTTTACAGTAATGGGATGCCACCCTTTTTTAAGGGCAATCATTCCGTCTCTCAGTATTCCAGCGTGGTTGCCTCCATTGTCTACAACCAATTGTTTTCCAATGTACAATAAACTTCCGTCGTCTGATTTTGTAGCAAATTCGTACAGACCATCTTCTTCGGCATTAAAATATCCTTTAAATAGAAGAGCAATAGATGCTTTGTCTGCGAATTCAGATAAGTTAATTTCTTTCACTAATGTTGGAGATRCGTCTGTATTAAAATTAACATATGCTACAGATTTYGCTTTTTGTGAATTTTCCCATCGGTTGAAACTGCCTGTGSTAGGTTSTACMTTTTTAGCTTCGGTATAGCKYTGTTTTTCTATGGATGCCGWTTTTATTTCACTAAAAATAGCYCCCTTGTAAGCGATAGTCTGAATGTTGGTGTTGGCAGTTATCTTTAKWGGTTCGCTATATTTTGTTGACATATTAGAAGGCCTACTTCCGTCTAAGGTATARTAAATATCCATRTTTTCGATAGGGGCTTTCAATTCAATAATAGCACTATCTATAAATGCAATTTTATTTGCCAAYCCTTCCACCGATGGAATGTAATARTTGATATTCAAGGCATCCATTCTCGGGTAATGCGCTTCTAATCTCTTAGAAAAATCATCGAAATTCTTATTGGCTTTTGAAGTCCAAGCCGATTCTGCCAGCCCTTGTAGTCTTGGGAAAGCTTGGTATTGCAAACGCTTGAAATTAGGAATGCGTTCCGACCATAAATTAGCTTGAATTCCAATAACATGTACTTCTTGTTCAGTAGTAAAATGACTTGGTACAGGTTCGTAATTGTACACTTTGGCAAGAGGAGTAGATTCATGTGTAAAATCAAAATAGTATTCGAAATCTGGGGTAATGATTAAATCTGACCCATTATTCACRGTAATGTCTCTCGCTTTTGGTGCCCAATTTCGCCACCACATCACTGTGGCATCACTTGACAATCCACCTTCTGCAATTTCATCCCATCCGAGCAATCTCTTTCCTTTTGAATGTAGGAAATTGGCAATGTCTTTATTAAAAAAGGATTGCAATTCATGTTCATCTTTTAAGTTGTTTTTCTTGATACTGTATTGACATTTAGCACATTCTTTCCAAGATTGAATGTTCACTTCATCTCCTCCAATATGGATGTATTCCGAGGGGAATAACTCAGCAATCTCACTTAAAATATCTTTTGCAAAGTCAAAAGAGGCTTGTTTTCCTAAACAGGCTGGTCTTGAAAAATGATCTCCCCATCCTGCTTCGTCTGTACATGATAAATACGGGTAATTGTCCAAGGCCGCTTTAAAATGGCCTGGCATGTCTATTTCTGGAATTACTTCAATATGTAAAGCACCAGCATAGGCTACAATTTCTTTAATTTGTACTTGTGTAAAGAAACCTCCATATTTTTTTACYCCTTCTATTTYWTGAAAATGCTGAGGATCAATAATAAATAARGGATTTGTTTTTGCTTGTTCATTGCAAAATTTATCRTTGGCATTTTCAGTACGCCAAGCACCTTTTTCCGTTAGTAATGGGTACTTTTTTATTTCGATTCGCCATCCTTGGTCATCTGTTAAATGCATGTGGAACTTGTTCAATTTATACAAGGCCATATGATCTAAAAATAATTTCACTTCTTCTATACTGAAAAAATGACGGCTAAAGTCCATGTGCATTCCACGCCATTTAAACCTCGGAGCATCTGTAATTTCTACACAGGGTACAAACCAAGTGGTACTGGCCGAGTTTTCTTTTTCCAAGGTACTTGGCAAGAGTTGACGTAGGGTTTGAATGGCATAAAAATATCCAGCGGCATCATTTGCTTCTATTACAATTTGTGATGGGCTAACGGTTAGTTTATATCCTTCTTTTTGAACGGATTGTAACGATTTAAATTGAATAGTAGCCTGGTTGTTTTCAGTGATTTCTAAGGAATACCCACTGCTGTTTTTTAGTAAATTATTTAATAATATAGCAGCGTTCTTTTGAATTTCATCATTGGCGTATACCAACGTGTTTTTATCTATTTCAAAGGATCCAGAGTTGATTTCAAGCTGATTAGGCAATGGAATTACAGTGATCTGATCCTTAGTAAAAGAAGGTGCTTTATTACTACAAGAAAATAAAAGCAGGGCGGTAATAAGTGAATATACTATTCTCATTTCAAGGTGTCTTATTATTTATTGTTGTAAAAGTTAATGTTAAATTTTGACCAATGTTTTTTCAGTTGTTCTAAAGAGGAACTAAATATATTAAAATCTTTGTTATTTGTTTGAGTCCATCCAACTTCTGCAAAAGCAGCAATTCTCGGGTAAGTTTGTCGCTCTATATCTGCATTTGTTGGGGTCCATTCACTCCACATCTGACAGCCTAGTCCATATACGTTTTTGTGATATTCAGGGGCTAGATCTTTAGGAATTGGGTTAAAATTATAGGCCTTTTCTAGAGAAATACTTTTGTGGCTATAATCTAAATAAGTGTTACTGTGTAACGAATTCACAATTCCATAGCCTTCTCTGGCTGCTTTGGTGAGTAAGTCTATATTTCCTTTCCAAAAATGTACAACTACGTTTTTTGCAAGTGTAGTTTCCGCTTCTTTATCGTCTTTTTTTTCTGCAAATCCTTTGTGAATATTCGTACCCATAATTTCGTTCCACCCCATCATTCTACGTCCATTTTTTTCAATAAACTGAGAAATGTTATTGGTAAATTGAATTTGTAAATCAGCAGGAGTAGCAATATTATTTTCTTGCATATATTGTTGAACGCTTTCGCTTTCTTCCCATACTTTATAACCAACCTCATCACCTCCAATATGAATCACTTTGGAAGGGAATAATGCAAATATCTCTGTTAATACGTCATGAATAAAAGTAATTACTTCGGGTTTAGTGACATCATAATTGTCATAAAGTCTACCGAATTTTACGGGAACTTCCATTTCTTTTCCTAAAGTACCAAGCCATGGATACGATGCAATAGCGGCACTTGAATGACCAGGCATTTCGAATTCTGGTACGATGGTTATATTTCTGTCAGCTGCATAAGCGACAATGTTTTTGATTTGTTTTTGCGTATAAAACCCTTCATGAGGCTCACCAGAATACTTGCCACTTCCCCAAGTTTCAATTTCTGAATCTTTTCTTTTAGAACCAATGCTTGTCAATTTAGGATATTTTTTAATTTCGATGCGCCAGCCACCATCATCTACTAAATGCCAATGGAAGACATTCATTTTTAACAAAGCCATTTGGTCTAACAATAGTTTAACAAATTCTTCACCGTGAAAGTAGCGTGATTCGTCTAACATATAAGCTCTCCAAGAAAAACGAGGGCTGTCTTTGATAGTCATTGTAGGGATTTGTATCGATTTTTGCGCCAATTGTCGCAAACTTTGAATTCCATAAAACCACCCATTATTACCAGCTGCAGTAATTGTAATACTTTGGGTATCTATATTTAATTCATAGGCCTCCTTTGCGAGTGTATCATTWAGAAGAAAAGAAATRAATTGTGTCCCTTGYTTCTTACTTATTTTAAGGGATTGATTYGTGTCATTTTTAAGTTGATTTTGTAGAATTTTTGCAATTTCTTTGGATTCTTTGCTGCTTTTTATGATTGTTACTTTGGACAGATCAAAGGGAAGATCGGATTTAAGAACAACGTTGTTGGGTTGTGGAATGATGTCCACTTTTTCTTGTGCAACTAATTGGATGATTGTAAAGAATACAATGCAGTAGGTGAGAAGGTGTTTTTTCATTTTATATTTTTTTTAATTTGACGCTATCGTTTCTTGTTTGTGATAGGGRTTCTATAATTCATTATTGYTATAATCGTTTCCGAGGGCGCTGTTTTTACAACTTTCTACCCAATGGTGTAATTGTTTTTTGAGTTGTTTTGCTTTCCTACCTTTCTTGGATATAATATTGGTTTTTTCAGTGGGATCAAGAATGAGATCGTATAATTCAAATTGTGCCGTTTTTGAATTTTTGATGAGTTTGTACCTGTCTGTCACCCAGGACATGGCGTTTGGATATTGAAATCCGATAGCACTTTTTCTCTTAGAACGATTTTTTAGTAGTATTCCACTCATATCTTTTCCATCAATTGGAACAGGYAMTACGTAGTTTAAATCTAATAAACTCGTTATTGTTGGTAAATAATCGCTAGTTACCATGGCGACATCTGTTTGCTGATTTGCTGGAAATTCTTTTGGCCAGACTACAAAAGCTGGAACGCGCAATCCTCCTTCAWAAAGATCGCGTTTTTTTCCACGATACTTTCCTGCACTTGCAGGAGTTCTTACTTCGGGACCATTATCGGATGCAAACCATATCATYGTATTATCGGCTATGCCTTGTTCCACTAAATACTGGTATAATTTGCCTATTTGATGATCAAAAGATGTAATGGAGCCGTTAAAAATTTGTTTTTTAAAGGGCAAATCAGGATACATACTTGTATATGTTTCGTCTACGACCAAGGGTAAATGTGGTGTATGTGTCCAGACTACTGTGAAAAAGGGCGTATTATTATCTATTGCTTTTTGTATGAACGGAATTGTTTTAGTTACAATTATTTTAGTGTCATCACCTGTTAGATGTTTACTTTCCGCTTTTTTATTTTGTCCAACCCAGTAGTTGGTACCATAAAATTGTGATTTTTTATTGTTTTTAATTGCTGTCCAACCAAAGCGTAAACTTTCCCCTTTTTGAGTGTCAAATTCTGCTGGTTTTTTTAGAGGATCATGTGTAGGGACTTTCGATTCTGTCACAAAATAGTTGTCAAAACCATGCATGTCAGGAGTAGAAAAATGCTCCGTTTGGTTGATGTTACCTCTGTTGGCATCTTTCTCCTTAGTGGTCAATGATCCCAAGTGCCATTTTCCGAAAATACCTGTTACATAACCATTCTCTTTTAGTATTTCTGCTAGGGTGATTTCTTCCGTTTTAAGGTGCCCTGTATTGGCGGTGTAAATTCCTTGTCTAAATGGGTTTCTTCCTGTCAAACAACTGGCTCTTGTGGGAGAACAAACTGGAGATGCCGCATAAAATCTATTTAATTGAATCCCTTTTTTTGCTAATTTATCAAGGTTTGGGGTTTTTATAATGGTATTTCCGTTAAAACCGACATCCCCAAATCCTAAATCATCTGCCATTATTAAAATAATATTGGGTCTTTTTTTGTTTTTTGATTGTGCGTTTACTGTAAATATCGAGAAGCAGCATGCACATAAAAGGAAGTATAGTTTTGTTGAATTGTTCATTATAGTTTCAATATTGTTTATTCATTTGTAGCGGTATGTAATTATTTCAATTCCTATTATTTGTAAGTAATGTAGTCGATACTTAAAGGATCTTTTGTTTGTTTTTGAAGTTTTAGGAATTTCTTGAATAATTTTTTGATAATAGGTTTTGAGGCTTTGTTTTCTGCAATATCAACCATTTCATTTGGATCATTCTGTAAGTCGTAGAGCCTCACTCTTTTTATGCTAGGGTATAGGATCATTTTATACTTTTTAGTACGAATCATCCGCTGTTTATCCAAGTAGGCACCATAGATATTTTTATAGTTACTCTTGGTTGTTTTTCCACTAGCTAAAGGGAGAATGCTCTTGTAATCTAGCGTACTTGGACGTGCTGCATTTGCGATGTCTAAGCTAGTTGCCATCACATCTTGTAAATAGATAAAAGCCGCTGTTTGATGCCCTTTTTTGATGCCTTTTCCAGTGATGATTAAAGGAACTCGAATGCTGCTATCATACATGTTTTGTTTTCCAATTAAACCGTGTTCTCCGATTGCTAAACCGTGGTCTGCAGTAAATATGATATATGTATTCTCCGCTTTTCCTGATTTCTCTAAAGCATCCAATATCCGTCCAATTTGTGCATCCATATGGGTGATGATGGCAAAATATTCCTGTCTGTTTACTTGTACAGAGTAAGGAGTTCTTGGGAAAGGCGCTAATTTTTCGTCGCGCAAATTTCTTCCACTGCCCATTGCTTCTGCATAAGGGTATTCAGGGATGAAATTTTCTGGTATTTTAATCGTATTGGGRGGGTACATRTCCACAAACTCTTTGGGAGATTGTCTCGGGTCGTGAGGCGCATTAAAAGCGATATACATAAAAAAGGGATCCTCTTTTCCAGAAGCATCAGCTAAAAACGAGAGCGTATTGTCTCCGATAATTTCACTCCAATGCTTTCCACCTTTCCAATAGCCTTGATTGCTTTTATCATAAGGAGACCAAGTATCTTTTTCCCCTTTGATAAAAGTTCTTTCGTATCTTTTATTTGTTTGATTTGGCATGCCTGGYCTGATGTCTTTGGCTACATCAAACAGGTCYTTTGCCTTGGCGTTTACATGCCATTTACCAGTCATATAGGTGTTGTATCCAGCATTTTTCATGAGGATAGACCAAGGAGTGACACTAGTTTTAGAACTATTTTTTTGAGGTTTAAAACTTTGTTGATGCGCTTCCCATAAAAAACTCCCCGAATTTAACATAGYCCTACTTGCAGCACAAACTGCAGGAGTCCAAGACCCTTGGTTAAAGGCATGTGAAAAATAAGTTCCGTTAGCCACCAAGCGATCTAAATTAGGGGTTTTAATATTGTTATTGGAAATCGCTCCAATGGTTTCCACRGTTAAATCATCTGCAAAAATGAAAAGGATGTTGGGTTTGTTTTGTGCATAGATATTACCAATGGTATTGCATAAAATTATGACTAATAAAAGACACTTTACTTGTTGTCGAAGTTTCTTCATTTAAATATGGTTTTGCTTTGATATTTCGATATAAAAAGGAGTGTAATAATCTGCCCAACCACAAGAGAACCATGCATCCAGCATGGTGTCACCTTTTTCTAAAATTACGTTTGAAAAAGTTACCGATTTTGTAGTTGTTTTTGTTATTTTTTTAGTAATATTTTGAACACCAAAACGGATAATCATATTGCCTGGCTTAGGAATTGGATTTCTAAAATAGCAGACAATTTTATAAGTGTCTTTTATTTTAATGTGAAGATCCCAACTAACATGTACATTTTCACTATCCCAAATTAGCGGAAGTCCTTTGGCATCGTTTCTATTTAAAATAGCGATGGGTTCTTTTTCAGAATCTATAATAATTTTTGGTGATTGTAAGATGTTTTTACTTTGCATGATACTGCTATACCATGTATCCAATTCCGTTTTAAGAGATTTTGCACGTTGTAGGTTTTGWGCAATWATATTGTTGGATTCAAAAGGATCCKTCTGTAAATTGTACAGTTCAAATTCGTTTAGTAAACTGTTTTGTCCCATATTTCCTATGAGCTTGTATCCTTTATAAATAACGGCCATATTTCTGTATTTTTCAGGATAACTGCGATTCCATTCGAAAAATAATGGCCTGCTTTTTATGTCTTCTTGTTGCTTATTAATTACACCGGCTAAGCTCACGCCATCAATGTTAAGATTGCTTGGGATTTTTATATTACAAAGTTCGGCCAATGTAGGCAAAACATCAATATGTGCGCTTGGAATTTTAATTTTGACAGCTGTTGTTTCCTTTTTGTTTAATTTTAGATAAAATGGAACGTGAATTCCTCCCTCTTGTACCAATCCTTTTTTACCTCTATAACCTCCTGTATAGCGATGTTGTTCTGGTCCGTTATCTGTTAAGAAAATAATAATGGTGTTTTCATAAATGCCTTGTTCTTTTAAAACGGTAATCAAATGACCAATATTTACATCTATATTGTCTACCATGGCATATACTTTTTTTGCGGCAGAAATATCAGAGTCACTCATTTTATGCGTGTAAATACCTTTGGATTGAAAGTATTTTTCATCAATCTTTTTATCCTTGTACTTGTCTAAATACTCTTGAGGTACTTGTAAAGGAGTGTGGGGTGCGTTGTATGAAATATACGCAAGAAAAGGTTGATCTTGACTGTTTTTGATAAATGAAATGGCTTCGTTTGTAAACACATCTGTACAATAGCCTTTACTTTGGTGCTTTTTTCCGTTTTTAAACAGAACTGGGTTAAAATAGGAACTGTCCCTTTTGTAATAATTAAATACATCTCCCACTTGGCCAATACCACCACTTAAATGCCAAACACTGTCGGAAAAGCCTTGGTCTTGTGGTCTTGAAGGGTAAGAGTCTCCCAAATGCCATTTGCCAAATAAGCCTGTTTTATAGCCGTTATCTTTAAAAATTTCTGCAATTGTAATTTCATTACTTGCCATTATTGCTCCTCCAGAAAAAGTATCATAAACTCCCGTTCTAATATTATAGCGTCCTGTTAAAAGGCTCGCTCTTGTGGGAGCACAAACGGGGCTTACGTAAAAGTTTGAAAATTGAATACTTTCCTTAGCAAATGAATCCAATACAGGGGTGTCTATCATTGGGTTTTTATGATAACCCATATCACCATAGCCCATATCATCGGCCATAATTATGATTACATTTGGTTTTTTGTTTTCCTCTTGTGCTTGGAGTGTTGATTTTCCAAGAATCAATGAAATCAACACCATTAAAACTTTTACATTCATAAGATTTTTTAGTTCCAATGTTTTTTAAAGATTTCTTGCATTTTAGGGTATTGTGTATCGGTATCACCGGCAGCTTCACGCTGTTTTTTGAGTTCAATTTTCATGGCTGCGATGATGTCTTTATACTCAGGATCATTAATCGCATTGTGATTTTCCTTTGCATCCTTTTTYAAATCATAAAATTCCCATGCTGGTGCTGTACTTTCGGTTGAACTTCCAGTCATGTCCAAAGATTGTCCATAGAAGAATGCGAGTTTGTACTGCTTATTTCTAATTCCAAAATGCCCTGGGCGTACAGGGTAATGCTGCCAATAACGATAGTAGGCTGTGGTTCTCCAATCAGTAGGGGTATTGCCTTTTAAATTTTCTCTAAAGCTTTTTCCTTGCATGCTTTCTGGCATTGGAAGGCCTGCATAATCGGCCATCAAAGCAGCAAAATCAATGTTTAAAATAATATCGTCCAAACGTTTTCCTGCAGCTATTTCTTTTGGATAACGAATCACAAAAGGCATGCGTAGTGACTCATCATAAATAAGGCGTTTGTCAAAGAATCCATGTTCACCTAAAAAATACCCTTGGTCAGCTGTGTAAATAACCACGGTGTTTTCTGCCAATCCCGAAGTTTCTAAATAGTCCAGTAATTTTCCAATATTATCATCAATAGCTGCTCCAGATCTCATAAAATCTTTGACCAATTTTTGATATGTTTTTTTACGTGCTGCAATACTGTCTAAACCTTCAATTGAAAAAGGTAAATCCGGATATTTACACCACCATTTGTCAGGGTCTTCCGAGGCTTTTTCCCAGCGCCAAGATAAATTTTCTAGTTGTTGACCAATAAAACTTCGACCTGTAGTAGACGTAGAAAAATCAAATAGTGATGCTGGTTCTGGTATGATTTCATTTTTATACAAATCCTTGAAGCGATCTGGATAATCAAAAGGCTCGTGAGTGGCCTTAAAGTGAGTCATCAACATAAAAGGTTTTGAAGCGTCACGTTGTTGCAACCAATCAATGGATAAATCAGTAATTACATCGGTAGAAAATCCTTTGTGCACATCCCATTGAGTAGGATCTTTATGAAAATTTTCAGCGGTACGTAAAATWGGRTCCCAATAGCGTCCTTGATCGTGTAATACATTGTAATAATCAAAACCAGTAGGTTCCTTTTTTAAATGCCACTTTCCAATTATGGCCGTTTGGTAACCKCCTTTACTCAGTACTTTTGCTATATTATTTTTGTTAGGTTCTAGTGCATCACTTAAAGTATAAACTCCATTTTTATTGCTGTATTGGCCTGTTAATATGGTGGCTCTGCTTGGAACACAAATGGAATTGGTACAAAACGAATTGTTGAGAACCGTTCCTTCTTCTGCCAATTTAGCGATGTTTGGCGTATGCACCACATCCTTTAACACACCTCCATAGATCCCCCATGCTTGTGAGGTATGGTCATCACTCATAATAAATAGAATGTTGGGCGTTTGATTTGTAGTACTCTTTTTGCCTTCAGAACAGGAGTRAAAAGYAGCAATACTTAGAATTAAAACAAATAGATTTCGAAATTTAAGAAAGAAATTTAAGGACATATTTATAAGGGTGTGTTTTACGGTTCAATGTACAAGAATTATTCAGATGTAGCAATATAATTACGCTGAATGACCTAACATCTCCTATTAAAAGACTTYCWATAGTTAGTAATTGAATTTGTAAGACTYGATTTAGRGTGCTATTTCAAAAAYACATGATTTTGKTTTTTATAKAAATACAAAGATTTCCCAACTGATTTTTCTGAGTTCTAATTTTTGGAAATTTAAGACTATTGAGCTAATTATTAAGATTGAAAATTCAGCATTTATAAAATCCTTTTGTATCAAAATAGTTTTTCAGCCTGTTTAGCAATCTCATTGGCTAAGGTGTGTTTTTCGTTTGGAGAATTACTCAAYGCTAAAGCCTTTTTGAAATGTAAAACAGCTTTTTTATTATTCACCTTTGCATATAAATAACCTAATAATTGGTGGTAATAATTGTTTTCAGGCAAGTTAGAATTTTGAACTTCTATAATGGCTTTTTGGGGACTATAAACTTTAGAATAGGCGAAAATTCTATTCAATTTAGTTATTGGCGAATTTTCCAATTCAAGCAACTGATTGTAGAATTCTAAAATATGTTGCCATTTATTTTCAGCTGTAGGAGTGGTGTGCCAATAGGCAATACTGGCTTCTAAATGATAGGTGGATATTTCTTCCCCATTACAAGCATTTACTAAATAGAAATTTCCTCTRTGAATCAATTCTTGATCCCAGCAATTTTTATCTTGTTCCTCAAACAAAACGCTCATCCCTTTAGCATCAATTCTGGCTTCTAATCGTGAGCTTTGATAGCACATGAGGGCAAGTAACGCATTGGTTTTAGAGGTGTTGCATAGTTCGTTTTCGGTTAGTAGATGCGTGAGTCTGACAGCTTCTAAACAGAGTTCCTTTCGGATGAGTTTGTTATTGGTTTTAGAAAAATATCCTTCGCTAAATAACATGTACAATGTTTTTAAGACCGTATCTAGTCTCAAATTTATTTCGGTTGGATGAATTTGTTGAATTTTAAATTGTTGATTTCGGAGCTTTGTTCTTGCTCTTTGTAATCGTTTTTTTATCGTTTCTTTTTTTTCTRAAAATGCATTGGCAATTTCTTCAATGCTAAATCCACAAAGTATTTGAAGGGCCAAACTAACTTGATTTTCTTTCGTAATACTAGCATCGCATACAGCAAATATCATGGACAACTGACTGTCAGATAGCTGTTGGTCGCTATATTCAAAATCCTCTTCTATGGAAGTATATCTAGTATTGAAACCATCTTTAATTACTTGTTTTTGGATTACAGATAAATGTTTGAAATAATCTTTGGTTTTGTTTTTGGCAACTGTATATAGCCAAGCCGTTGGATGCTCTGGCACACCGTTAATTGCCCAATGTTCAGAGGCTTTTAGGAAAGTGTCACTGGCAATATCTTCGGCTATTTCAATGTGTTTTAAACCGAAATGACGGCATAATACAGCCGTCATTTTAGCATATTCTTGCCTGAAAAGAGATGGTAATAATTCGTTGTTTAATTTATTTTTTAGCGCCATCAGCTTATTTTAAAACTTCACGAACTTCTATATTTCCACCAATTTTATAAATAGGATTTTTCTKRGCAATTGCTACAGCYTCCTCAATATTTGCTGTTTTTATGATGATAAAACCACTAATAAACTCCTTGATTTCTGTGTGAGGCCCATCTGTAATTAAAGTTTCTGATATTACAGTTTTAGCACTATCTGTACCAGGAAGTAAGGTGGTACCTTTATGGACTAATTTATTTTGTGATGCAATGCTAGCCAGCCAATTCATTCTTTCTTGCATTTGTTGAGGCGAAGGTTTAAAATTAGAGATGTCATTTAACCTGAAAATTAATGCGAATTCTTTCATGAGGTATGGGTTTATTTGTTGAGAATTGAGGTTAATTTTTGTGCCGCTATTTTTCTTTTTTCTTCCAATTTAAATTTGTTTTCATCCAAGGCTATAAAATCGACATCCTTAATTCCCAGAAACCCTAAAAAAGTACTGATATAGTTTTTTGAAAAATCCATAGGACTATCCAAAGCAACGCCTCCTGATGTAATTACCACAATAGCTTTTTTATTTTCAAGTAATCCTATTGGAAAACCATGATCGCTGTATTTAAAAGTTTTACCAGCTCTGGCAATCAGATCAAAATAGGCCTTTAAACTGGCGGGAATTCCGAAATTGTACATAGGTGCTCCTATTACCAATACGTCACTCGTCACAATTTCTTGAATCAATTGATCAGATATTCGTGTTGCCTCTCGTTGGGCTGCACTCAACTCTTGTGGATTAAAAATAGCAGCTAAGAATTCATCTGTTAGAAATGGTAAGTTACTATATGCCACATCTCTATTAACCACTTTGGCATTCGGATRTTTTTCTGAGAGTTTGGTTACAATTGAATCAACTTCATTTCTACTCACGGATGTATTTTTGTTGGCACTAGAATTAATTTTTAATATGTTCATAGTTATATGTTATAGTTCACTGTAGTAACGATTGATTTTTTGATAGGGGACAATTTTGGAAAGATAATATTAATTATATAAACAGTTTGATTCTGCTATTATCTGATTCTAAAAATAASRAYAYWRKTKWTAMTWKYYMAMMWKYYWKWYWWWASMMWYGYACATCAATTTGAAATTTTCTTATCATTTAAAAATAAGGATCAGAATACCTAAAAAAAAACAGGTAACATGTTAGTGTGCAGTTTGTTCTCCTTTTGTATATTTGATTGCGGATTGGATAGGTGAAGTGTTTGGAAACTGAATTGAGTTAGATATTATAATTTTAATTGATATAAACCGAACATGAATTTTTTTAATCACAAAACACCCCCCAAGGGTATGATTAAAATAAATTCATGTGAGAACGAGTGTAGCGAGTGCTTACATGGGTTCTCAAATTTTGAAATATTTTAGTCATTACAAAATTTTAAACACATGAACCGAACATGAATTTTTTTAATCAAAAAATGCCCCCAAGGGTATGATTAAAATAAATTCATGAGAGAACGAGTGTAGCGAGTGCTTACATGGGTTCTCAAATTTTGAAATATTTTTAGTCANTACAAAATTTTAAACACATGAAAAAAACAGATTACCCTGGAGTATTTTTAAGAGTTAAAGCAGCAGTTATAGATTCAATTGTAGTCATATTTTTAATGATAGTTGCTACGGATATCTTTTCAAGATTTGAAAGTGTACCTAATTATGCTAGGATGATTGCATTTGTCTTTGTATTTATTTTGTACGAACCGTTGATGGTTTCACTATTTAAATCAACAATTGGGCATAGAATAAGTAAAATAAAAGTGCAACGATTTGACACTGGAAAACAACTCAGTTTTGGCTTGGCAATCATACGTTTCTTAGTTAAAACATTACTTGGATGGTTGTCCTTTTTTACAATTTCTATAAATGAAGAAAGAAAAGCAATCCATGATTTGATGGTAAATTCTGTAGTTGTTCATGACAATGATGTATAACAATCTTATTAACTTCTCCATTATCTGAGACTAAGATGTAATTGTTTGAATAGCTTTAAAAACGGGTAACAGCTACTACATAAAATTTACACCTACTTTTTTGGGACACTACTATGGATAAAATTGATTGGAATAAAAATAAAACGGCAGTGATAAAAAGAATTTTGGAAAGAGGAAATGCTACTGAAATAAATGAAATTATTTCGTTTTATGGTAAAACTACCATCTCAAATGAAATAAAATTAATAAAAAAGAGTTATTTACCTTCATTTGAAAAAAAATGTAAAGAACACAAATAATCTAAAAATGAATGMCGTTATGCTTCATYAGCTAGCTGTTTTTCAAAAAGCAATCCTCCTTTGAACATGGCTTTTAAAACAGGRTGAATAGTTTTTCCTAGATCCGTTAGGTTGTATTCAACTCTTGGTGGAACTTCAGGGAAAACAGTTCTAGTAATCAATCCATCATCTCTTAGTTCTTTGAGCTGTTTTGTGAGCATTCTATCACTGATGTCAGGGATTAATTTTGACAATTCATGGTATCTTTTAGATCCTTGAAAGAGATGTAATATAATGGTTCCCTTTCTTTTTCCCTTAATGGCATTTGTGAAGGTATCTATAGGGCAATAACTTTTTTTCATATTATTTTTTGTCAATAGGCTAGGGTGCACTTAAATAGGCACTAAATGTTCGTAGGTGCATATTTTGTAAGTTCTTGTTTATAAGCGCTTTTATAACGACTTTTGATGCAAAATTAATTAAAATTAGTCATAAAACCATGAATAATAGTAATTCAACATTTAAAGCATTTCGAGTAGAAGAAGAAAATGGTGCTTACCAAACTTCCATAAAAGAGATGCCCTTTGAGCCTTTGACCAAAGGAGAAGTATTGATAAAGGTGGAATACAGCTCATTAAACTATAAGGACGCTTTGTCTAGCATTGGGAATAAAGGTGTTACAAGAAACTTTCCTCATACGCCGGGTATTGATGCTGCCGGAATTGTTACCCGTTCTGAAAGTAAGCAGTTCAAAGTGGGCGATGCTGTAATTGTTACCAGTTATGATCTCGGAATGAATCATCCCGGTGGTTTTGCTAGTTATATAAAAGTCCCTGAATCATGGATTGTAGCGATGCCTAAAAATTTGAATGCTCGCAAGGCAATGGTTTTTGGTACTGCAGGTTTTACAGCCGCTTTATCTGTGTATCGTTTGTTAAAAAACGGACAAAATCCAGATATGGGAGCCATCGCTGTAACGGGAGCATTGGGAGGCGTGGGGAGTGTTGCTTGCCAAATTCTCAGCAAATTAGGTTTTGAAGTAATTGCAGCAAACTACAAATTAGCAGCCGATGAAGATGTACAAAAGATAGGAGCAAGCAGTCAAATAGACCGAAGTGTTTCCGATGATCTTTCTGGTCGTCCTATGCTCAAACCGCAATGGGCTGGAGCTATTGATGTGGTTGGTGGAAACACGCTTACAACCATGCTAAAGGGATGTATGAACCTAGGAAGTGTTACCACTTGTGGTAATATTGGCTCTGGATCTCTTGAAATGACGGTTTATCCTTTTATTTTGAGAGGAGTCAGCCTTTTAGGAATTGATTCTCAAAATTGTCCGATGGAAATACGTCAAAAAATTTGGAATCTCCTAGCTAATGATTGGGCGATTGAGAGTGACGATTCCTTGATAAAAGAAGCTTCCTTAGAAACAATAAAAGGTCATATAGATTTGATGCTAGAAAAGAAAAGCAAGGGACGTGTGATTATAAAATTATAAGCTTGTTTGGGTAATCAACATTTTTTAATACCCCGTTCCCATACAAATAACGGCCATGCTATCGCGTATTAGCAAMAAAAATGCGCTATGCTGTTTTTGTTGCTGTTTCATATAAATTATATTTTCAGCTATTTGTACCAGCAGACCATAGGATGCTATTGAGCGGGAACGGGGTATATATCTAATAAATGATGTTATTTTTTAGCGGTAAAYGCTTTAATGGCYTCATTGGGTGCTATAATGGTATGATCTTTCCAAAAACTAGGATCGTAAGCTGGGAGATATGTAGGGAGTAGCTCGTTCTTTTCTTTGAAAGCATCAAAATTAGTTACTGAAATAGCTTCGCTATCAAATATTACTATTTCGGATTTATTAATGTTTGTAATGGCCATATCTATTTTCATGGATAGTTCATTTTGCTTTCTACGACCTTTAACATGCTTGTTTTTCTCTATTATTTTTAGAGGTCTCCGAATACCTGCAATACCACCGGTCTCTTTTTCTAAATAGCGTAAATTATAAGTTTCGTTTTCTCCCTTAGTAAAAAACAGCTTTCCTTTATCTATGTGTTCCTTATAAGATATTCCCAAAAGGTTGATGCTTTTTATTGGTTTTACATTACTGTAATCCACTCTAACAACCGCAAAATCATCGGCATTTATATAGAGTTTCCCTTGATAATCTGCCAACCATTTTGGTTCGAAAGAGAGAATATAAACGGGGTCTTCTCCGAAATAGGTGAAATCTAACATTGTAAAATCATAGCGATTGGATTTGTGAATGAAATTTAATTTAGCGTCTTTTAAAAAGAATAATTCTTCAAATATACGAGCTATGTTGTTCTTTTTATATTTTGAAAAATTAGTTTTTCTTACTGTCTCTCTTTTTTTCTTGGCAGCTATTTCTTTTTTAAGTGCTTCGGCATCAGTTGTGTCTTTTTTGGATTTAAATAATTTTCCCTCGTTTATTTTTGTGCCAAAAAGTCCTGATTTTATTTTAAAATAGGAGTTGGGCTTAACATTTTCTTTTAAAATTTTACTGAATTTTTTTTCCATGGATTCCAAGCCGATCTCATTATTTTTATCGTATAACTGACAGGCTTTTATCATGTTTATTTTTTGCTTTTGTCGACTGAAATTCCCATAGAGATCACAAAGTATTTCGGTGTAATTGTCGTCATTTTTTGGAATACTTAGGAGTAAACTGTCCAATAAGTTTTTATTGAGTGCCGGAATGGTCGATTTTAGAGATTTATAGTCCATTTTATTAAAATGTTGATGATAGGACTGTCTGAAAAATAGTCTCTTTTTTGTGAGTGCTGTAGTGTAGTTTTTTGATAGATTCTCTTTCACCTTATCAATGATTTCCTCAGCAGTATAATTCTTGTTAGAAACCATGACGGTATTTAATGCAACGGCCTTTTGATTTAAAAAGATGATGCTGTCTTTAAAATGTAGGAGCGGTATTGCTTGAGATTCGTAGCCCATATAAGATATAAAAAGGGAATCTTTTTCCGTGATTGTTTTTTTGATATGCAAGGTAAATTGACCATGTTCATTTGAAATGATCCCCTTGTTAGTAGATAGAAGTATGCTGGCATATGGAATTACTTCCTGCGTACTAGCATCTATAAGTGTTGAATGTATGGTCTGTGATTGCCCATAGCTGTATCCTAAAAAGAGTAGGATTATAAGCGAGTACCTTAATTTTTTATCCATATTTTTTTTTTTTTAGTGTAAAGAAAAAGCCTTTTATTGAAGTAGGAGTAACTTTTAATTTTTCTTTAACACCCCTTTATTATAAGTTTAACAGATTGGGAGAGAAAAGAATGAGGCTTCTATTGTTTTAAGCTAATAGGACTTTTAAACCGGTAGCATGTTGTGCTTCATGGAATGTCGTTTTTGATGAATGCGAGAAATTTTGCACAACGTAAAGTGATTGTATAGACGTTTTGTATTCCCATTGATGTTTCTAGATTATTAAAGAATCTCGATACAATCTTTTGTTAGTTTGTTAGGTAAAACAAACNAAAGGCCACCACCATAGACGTTCTTGATTAAAAACGCTATTCTCGATACAATTTTCTGTTGATTTTTAAATAAAAACCAACAGAAACCCACTCGAACTGACGCTTACAATACGTCATTTTTTTTTTAAGGATCACCATTCAGAATGACATTTGAAGGGAGGCATATGCAACGGGCTTTATATTCCTTCCACAAATTGTAAAAATACTTTTTTATGTAGTTCAAGATCCATATTTGGAGAAAGCGCTACACGCGCAATATAATCTTTGTCATCTTCTTTCGTAGTCCCTTGAGTAGAGGTGGCAGGTATGGTCCAATAGCATCCTTTTAACTGTCCATAACTCACACAGTACTTACTTTCATTAGGGATTTCTGTAATCATTAAATTGATTAATGTATGATTTAGAGCTCTTTTATATGCTTCTTTTTCTTCCGCCGTATTCCCTTTTGTAGGTAGGTCTAATGAAAATACAGAGGGTGTAAATCCTTGTGCTGCCAATGCTGAGGAAACAAAATTGATCTTGGCCGCTGGCAAGGTCTCCTTGATAAAGTTTACAAATTCACGGGTGTTCTTATAAGCATCCTCAATTCTTTGATTCATGCTAGGCAATTGTGTTGCTAATACTTCATATTGTAGCGGCGTTGCTTCGTTATCGCAAATATTGCGATGTAATGCTATTTTTTCCATCAACCTTGCCGCTTTTTTATTAGCGGTACAGTAGCCAGCAATACAGCGTCCACCACTTGGAAATTTGGAGCCACTTGCAAAGGAAATGGTTCTCACCGTTGCTAGTATTTCATCGTCACCTAAAAAGTGTACGTTGGGACAAAATGTTTGGTCTAAAATAAATACGGGATCAATCGCAATTTCACCAGCCGCCGTGATACGCGATTTACTCAAYACCTCTTTTAATTGATTCAAATCTGGAACTTCAACGCGTGGATTTGTTGGGATTTCAGCAATGATATAGGGAACGGCATCTTCCTTCGCAATCTTAGCCAATACAATGTCTATACTTTGAACCATATCGTTTCCTCCATCCACAGGTAAATCCACTATCTCAACATTATCTATACAAGCTGCAACACGTCTTGCTTGGTCATTGGTACCACCATAACAATTTGGAGGAACAATAATTTTGATTGCTTTTCCTTGGTGATTTTGGAGTGCATGGTGCACCAACCCCATTAAAATAGCATATTGAATAGAGAGTCCACTAGAAGCAACTAGTGGTGTTACATCGCTTCCTGTAATGTTGGTAATTGATTGTAAGACACTTATTTTGTCTGCCTCAAGATTGCTTTTCTTTTGTTCAAAAGAAGTGTTTTGTGCAAGCCCCTGTAAAACGGCAAGCGTATTGTCGGGTATCATGGCAATGGATTCTCTTCTTCGAACATGTTGAATRGGGGAGATATAAGGTTCATTTTCTGCTCCATTTACAACTAAAACACTTCCAAATGTAGCATGCGTATTGATAAAAAAGTCAATGTTTGGGYKGAGCTYAAAATTACAAATGTCCTCTTTTTCAKYAATRAAAATGGTACTTCCACTAAACTCAGCAATAGCTGCTGCTTTCTCCACTTTCTTTAATTCAAATTGATAGCCATAAACGGTTTTTAGAATGTCCGCGTCAAAACAATTAGGCAATGCTCCTGTATAAAGAATCTGCGTGTTTTTGAGGTCTACTAAATTTTTTCTTAGAATKGCYAATACTGGAATCGTCTTAGAAGCAAAACTGATGACATTTTCTGAATTAAGTGCTAGCTGTTTTCCAATTCCCCATTCTAGAATACAAGATAATGGATGCCCTAACCTGATATAATCATAGGCAGTAGGTAATTCATTTAATGCTGATGCTGTAGAATTATTGTTATCACATAAGGTTTCAAACTGTGCTAAGAACTGCGTTTTTGCCAATTCTTCCGTATAAATATCTAGGCGATGCGTGGTGGTGTGCAACCAGCCAGTAGGCATATTTTCTAATACGTCTTTTATATAATGTAATATGTTCGTGTTTTCCATGATGTGTACCTTTAAAATAGTGGGTAGTATTGATTCCTAATGTGTTTAAGGATTCAAATTTCGCGTTCATTATTTCTTGCCCAAAATTAAAAATAATTAGAGTATAAAGCAAGGTGAGTTCATGCTTTTAAATAAGGTTTTTTTTTTGATGATTATAGAGGGGTATAAGGGACTGAGACAATTCAAAGGAATGTAAGACGACTGCTATAATCGCAAAGTTTAGAGGTAAATTAAAACCTAGTCTAAAACAGCACTTATTAGTTGGGTTATTTTCATTTTCGAACCATTTCCCCCAATATTACTTCGATGTTTTTGAACTCTAAGTAACTAAGAGGCAAAAATCATTTTTTTGATATTTATGTAATACGTTGTATATTCACAAAAACTGAATACGCTTCTTTTCTTGAGCTATTTGCAATATGAATGCACATGACAAAACATCTTAAATTTATCTTGACAGGTACTAGTTATTATATACTTGCTTTGATTTTATTAGCATCTTGTAATGAAAAAAATAATTTCACAGTAAAAACGGATTTTTGTTCGAATATTCATCCCAATGAAAGCACAACCCTTTCCAAGGAACTAACCGGAGTTACTGAACTAATGCGTACAAAAACGGGTGTTTATGTACTCGAGGATGGAAGTGGTTCTATGGTAGCGAGGGCATGGTTAAGTGAATGTGCTGAAAAAACAATTGATATTCAATACTTTATTTTTTCAACTGACAATGTAGGACTTATTGCTTGTGATTTTTTGATTAGAGCTGCTGATAGGGGAGTTAAAATAAGAATAATTGTTGATGATATTATGGTGGATGCAGACGTTCAGGATATTTTAACTTTTGATGCGCATGAAAATATTTCTGTAAAAATATACAACCCTGGTGTAAATTTAGGAAAGAATATTTTTAATAAAATTCAGAAATTTACAACAGATTTTAGAGCTGCGAATCAACGCATGCATAACAAAACGTTTATAGTAGATGGAAAAGTAGTCATCACAGGTGGTCGTAATATAGCAGATGAGTATTTCGATTATGATCATGAATATAATTTTAGGGATAGAGATATTTTATTAATAGGCAAAGCATCAGAAAAAGTAAATTCATCCTTTGATGAATTTTGGAATAGTGATTTAAGTAAAAAAGTGACAACTATTATAAAGAGGAATTCTGAGAATGTTGATTTAGAAAATAGCTTTAATAAACTGCATGAATATGCCTGTAATCCAGCTAATTTTTGGCCTCAAATACGGAAGAGAATTCAAACCTTACCCACTACATTTGATGCGATTATAAAATCGGGTGATTTCCTTTGGCTAGAGGATGTTACATTTATTTCAGACCTACCAGGTAAAAATGATGGCACAAGTGGTTTGGGGGGTGGAGGACTTTCTACAAGTGCCTTGATAGACTTGCTAAAAAACGCCAAATCATCTATAGTGATTCAAACACCTTATTTAATAACCACGGAACTAAGTCGTAATTTATTTAGAGAAGCGGTGCAGCGTGGGGTCGACATAAGAATATTGACCAATAGTCTGGCTTCAACTGATAATGTGGAGGCTTTTGCTAGTTATCAAAGCGATCGAAAAAGATTGTTGAGTACAGGGGTTCGCATCTATGAATTCCGTCCTGATGCAGCCATACGYAAGAAAATAATGACTGGTGAACTACAAAAAAARCTAGACCACAARCCCATATTTGGACTGCATGCTAAATCCATGGTTATTGACAAGCACATCACTATTATTGGYACCTTTAAYCTKGACCCTAGGAGTGCAAATTTAAATACAGAATGCATYGTAATTGTCAATTCAGATGAAATAGCAGCAGGSGTATTAAAAGGCATGGAGGAAGAATTTAAACCCGAGAATTCCTGGGAAACAACGCTGAAATTCAATCCCGATAAAGAAGTGAGTAAATTTAAACGTTTAAAAACTTGGACACGGAAAATACTTCCTAAAGCAATTTTGTAATCTAAGTCATTAAACGCTCAATATAAAAACAATATGGATACACTACTCAAGAATATCAAGGCTTATATTTCATTAAACGAAGCGGAATTGTTAGCCTTAGAAACTGCAGTAGAGAAGAAAATATACCGAAAAAATGAAATAATATTTACGGAGGGGACAATTTCTACCGACATTTATTTTATGACACAAGGCTGTGTGAGGTTGTATTACAATGTAGATGGCAAGGACAAGACAGCGTTCTTTTATACAGAAGGACAGTTTATCTGTGCTGGTGAAAGTTATACCTATAATATTCCTGCCATAGAAAACTATCAAGCGGTGGAAGAAACCGAGCTTTTTGTATTTACAAAAAAGAACATTGAATCTTTATTAATGAAAGTTCCCAAATTTGAAGTGATTGCAAGAATTGCTACAGAAAACGAACTGATAACCTGTCAAAAGGTGATTGCCTCCTTTGTGACCAGATCTGCCGAACAACGCTATGTAGATTTGTTAAAGACGCAGGGAGACTTATTTCAACGAGTGCCACAACAATATATCGCCTCCTTTTTAGGAGTTTCACCAGAAACCTTGAGTAGAATAAAAGCGCGCGTTTTTAAGAAAAGTCGTTCTTGACGATTGTCAAGGGGAATACAAGACCTTATTTCTACATTTGAAAAAAAACAAATTATGGAAACTAAGCATGTTTTGGTTGCGGGCGCCACGGGCTATTTAGGCCAGTATTTAGTAAAAGAATTGCTCAAAAGAAACCATCACGTACGTGTTTTGATTCGAAAAGAAAGTCAGAAAGCCTTGTTTGAAGGGGTTACCGATTTCTTTATAGGTGAGATTACCCAAGTCGAAACCTTGATGGGGATTTGCGAAAATATAGATTGGGTTTTTTCAAGTATCGGAATCACCAGACAAAAAGATGGAATGACGTATATGGATGTGGATTATCAAGGGAATCTCAATCTTTTAAATCTTGCAAAAAAGTCCAGCGTGGAATCATTTTTATATGTTTCGGCGCTAGGAGGAGACCAACTTCGTCAGCTCAAAATTTTTGAAGCAAAAGAGAAATTTGTAGATGCTCTAAAAGTATCTGGTTTAGACTATACGGTGATGCGTCCCAATGGTTTTTTCTCAGACATGAAAGACTTTTTAAATATGGGAAAAAATGGTACTGTTTATTTATTTGGGCATGGTAATTATAAACTAAACCCAATAGCTGGAGCTGACTTAGCAGAAATATGTGTGGATGCGATAGCTACGGATACTACGGAAGTACTTGTAGGAGGCCCAGACATGCTCAGTCAAAATGAATTGGCGGCCTTGGCATTGAAAGCCTGGGGGCAAGATATTAATATTGTCCATCTTCCCGACTGGATACGAAGGTTTGTTATTTGGATGGTACGCCGCTGTACCTCTTCAAAAACCTATGGTCCCATAGAATTTTTTATGACACTTATGGCATTTGACAATATCGCTCCCACCTACGGAACAAAACGACTTAAAGATTTTTTTAAGGAGGAGGCGGAGAGGGAGAAATAACCGTTTTCATTTTTTATATGTTTTGACTGTATCCTAACACAACCCATTCTCGCAGGAATAGCGTCTACGCTACTGCACTATTATTCTCTCTCGCTCATGAGAAAAGTTGTATCGCATGTCGTCCAAGAACCTCNNNNATATATATATGTTAAGCTTGCCTTTTGATAATATCATTCAATAATCATAACTATAGCAACTAGTCCTACTCATATTTTAATTAGTATTCTCTGTACGCCTAACCCCAAATCCCATCGCCCATTCTATCAACTTTATAACATCCAACGCTTGTTCTGGAGGAATGATTAGCTCTTTGTCCAATGCTAAAACTTCATATACATTTTTATAAAACTGATCAAAACATCCGCTTTCGGTGGTGATTTTTTTTGTAGTATTTGTGTCAAGATGGGTTAATGTACCGTAATTGGCTGAGATATCTTCACCAATGCCTTCCCAAATAATGGGCTGCTCCGCTAGTTTGCTCTCCTGTGGGTCATTCCCATATTTAACAAAACGACTCTTAGTTCCTGTAAGTGAAAATGTAGGCTTTGGTTCTTCGGTTAACATATCAGAAACGATGGTCGCCTTAAAATCGGTATATATAAAGGTGATTTTAAAATAATCTACTACTTTCCCATGTGCACGTTGAATTTGTAAATCTGCTTGAATGTCTATTGGCCAACCGAACAAAACTAAGATTTGATCAATTAAATGTGAGCCTATATCGTATAAAATTCCTGCACCAGGATACGCATCTTCTTTCCAAATTTTTGGACCTAATTCGGGCCTAAATCTATGTATTGCAATGTTACATTCCTTTAATTGTCCTAATTGCTTAGTGGCGAGTAATTTTTGTATGGTTTTAAAACCTCCGTCAAATCGTTTATTGTGATACACTGCTATTTGTACCCCTTTCTTTTTTGCAAGTGCTATCAGTTCGGTTCCCTCGTTCACAGTTGCCGTCATAGGCTTTTCTAAGATCACATGTTTACCTGCCTCCAAGGCTGCTTTTGCCATGTCAAAATGCAAATAGGTGGGGCCGTTTACAACAATCAAGCTTACTTCTTTGTTGTGAATCAATGCTTCAAAACTGCGCACTATTGTAGCGTTTGGATAGGCGGTTTTTGAATTTGATTTTGTTCTTTCCAGAATCAATTTTAATTCAAAATTTGGGTGCTTTTCAATAAAAGGAGCATGAAAAATGCGACCACTCATTCCGTAGGAAACGAGACCTACTTTAATTTTTGGATTTAACATAAAGCTAATTATCTTTCACTTATTACTAGTTTTAAAAGTACTATAATTCAGCTGTACAAATAGAAACGGATCGTATTTTATTTTTGAGATATTCAATTTCTAAAAAATCATTTGGAATTATAGTTGGTATCGGGAATAAACAGCTTAAAAAAAATTACAAAAAAATAGCCAAAACAACTCCCGCTGTTTTGGCTATTTAAATTATATATGATAAACCCTTAGGCCATCACTATATGCTTGTCTTCAATCTCCAATTGCAATAATTCCAGAGGTAAATCTACCCCTTGGTCTTTGATGGTATTGATTCTGTGTAAATAAGCAGCACCTTCAAGTAAGTGGTTGGCTACATCAGCTACTTTTCTGTTGTTGGCTTGACTTAAATAGGAGTCTTTCGTCCATTCGTTAAAGGCACCCATAGCAGGGCCACACCAAATTTGATAATCCATCACTCTGTCTGGTACACCGGCATTTGCCCAGTTAGAAGACAGACCTAAATACCAACGGAAAATCAAGGCCATTTTACGTTTTGGGTTTCCTTTCGCTTTTTCTATCTGCTCTGGGTCTCTTTCTTCAAAGAAACTCACGCAACCATCCCATACCTGTTCTAAAGGCATTTTAAAGGTTTGTTTTTCTAATTTTAGACGTTCGTCTGTAGGAATGGCATCAATGCTCTTGTAGCGGTTGTAATACTCGTATAATTTCTTAGCTCTGGCACCGAATAAGGTTCCTCGTTTTAAAACTTGTAATTCTACTCCCAATTCAAACATATCCGAAGCAGGAGCCATGGTTACATCCGTAGAAGCTACTTTGGCCAATAATTCCTTCACACCATCCGAAGTTCCGGATTCTGTACAGGCTTGGTTGATAGAACCAGTGACTAAATAGGCGGCACCCATCGCAAAAGCGGCGAGGGCAGAAGCAGGAGTTCCAATTCCTCCRGCAGCACCYACTCTAATTTGTTTTTTRTATTGGTATTTTTTCTGTAGTTCGTCTCTYAATTGTAAGATGATTGGGAATAATACCACYARTGGRCGGTTGTCTGTATGTCCTCCAGAATCAGCTTCCACGGTAATATCATCCGCCATGGGTACTTTTTGAGCCAATGYGTGTTGTTGCTGGGTAATTTTCCCTGCAGCCAATAATTTGTCTAAAAACGCAAGTGGAGCAGGCGACATAAAWCKTTCGGCTACTTCTTTTCTAGAGATTTTACCWATCACTTTATTGGCAATCACAATTTCGCCTTGGGCATCCAAGCTCAAYCCTACGGCTCTGTATTTTACAATTTGCTCAGATAARTTCATATAGGCCGAAGCTTCTACTACTTTTACACCGTGKKCTATATACAAGTTTACGGCTCCTTCTTCTAAGGCCTTTTCGATTGGGCTATGAATTAGATTGCAGGCATACGCTTCGGTAGGCAAGGCAGTTTGAATGGTAGCAATGGCTTCTTTCACTCTGGAAGGAATCATCCCGGCAGCTCCAAAGGAACCCATCATTTGGTTTTTTCCTAAAGCGATCACCATATCGGTAGAGGCAATTCCATTGGCCATGGCACCACCTTTATAGGCGTATTTGAGTTTGTAGTCTTCTTTAAATGAAGTATCCCCCAAATCTTCTGCGGTAAATGCAGGCACAATCGCTTTTAAAAACAAGCCGTTTCCTTCTGATTGTATGGTTCCTGTATTGGTAATTCCRATGCGTCCTGATAAATCTTTCACCACATAACAAGGAATAGCCGTATTTTTTAATTTGTCAGACATTCCTTTGAGGTCAAAGGAGATCTCTCTAGGAGATCCTATCCATTTTAAGTTGATCATTATTATTAGATATTAGAGTTTAGATGTGAGAATCTAGACTTATGTTAGTGTTTTAAATCTAGTTTCTATAGCTATTGAGACKAGATTCAAAACGGATGTTTTTAATTTAATTATTTACCCGAAGGGGTAAGGAATCTGTACTTAAGCTTCCTCAATTCCAATGGCTAAATCGGTCAATTGGTAAATTCGTGTACCTTCGTTCCACAGGTATGCATTTCCAATGATTACTAAGGTATCTCCTCGTTTTTCGATGGTTTTAAAATGCACTTCTAAATGCATGTTTTCTACATTCACTTTTATTTGTCCACGGTATTTCCATTCCGTTTTGTTGTTTTCTACTTGTACAAATCTAGGGTTTTTAAAATCTTTTCCTAAATCTTGTTGCAAGGCGAATAACTGCATGGCTTGTGAAATAGCTTCTACTCCTAAAGATCCTGGCATTACTGGATCCGAGTAAAAATGACAAGTAAAGAACCAGTCGTAGGTATGAATTGCCTTGGAACAATGGATGTATCCTTTGCTAAATTCACCACCTTCTTTTACGACCAAACCGCTGTCTAATAAATTCAATTGGTCTTCTGACAAACGGAAGGTATTTGATTTGTCATTTTCTTTATACAATTTCATTTTTGCGTATAAAGAGTCCAGTTTTATTTGGAAATAATCTTTTTGGGTCAAGTTGTTTTGAATGTACCAAGCTGGGACATCTTTACCATTATCTAGGCCCACTTGTTGTGCCAAGGCTTCCTGTGGGAAGAACCCGAAGGAAGAGAATCCTTTATAGAACACATGTCCATCWACAGATACTTCGAAYAAGTATTTTTGAATYACAAAWCCACCTAARGAAGTAGAAGAAGTCAAGGTAGATTTGTTTTTGATCACTTTTCCTCTAAAATCGGTCCCYGYTGGCAAGTCGAACATTTCRCCRTCRCCATCYAARTTTCTAAARTAKAGRTCTTTTTCTGGGAACTGTAGGGTAGAWCCYAAATAGGCWCCTAACAATCCACAAGGTTGTAATGCAATTTCCATTAATATGGCATAAGGCATGGTCATGGAAGCATTTTGTTTGTAATACCAAGCATCTACTGGCACGTCGTATTCTGTCCAGATATTTGTTGGCTTTTTAAAGTCAAAACGCTCTCCGTCAATTTTAATCACACGGCTTACGACTTGCAAGTCTGTATTTGGTTGTCGCGACAAGGCTCTGTTATCATAAACGGCATATTCTGGACCAAAACAGTCGGCCAATCTACCCAAGGCAAATGTTTCGATGTCTTGTTCGTTTAACAAGACGTTTTCGGTGATTTTCTTTGGTTGCTCCAAGTATTTTGGATTGTCCTTTTCTCTTAATTGCAATCCTAAATCGGCAAAATGTACGGTAATTACACCATCCACAATAATTTCTAAATCACCAATTACATAGGGGTCTGGTAGTAATCCAATATCTTTTATTACCAAGCGATAGATGAGTTTTTTATCGTTTGGAGTCACTTCTTTTCTACAACGTACTTTTTGAGCCACTCCGTAAATTGGTTGGAAACGYGCATCTTTTTTAAGGCGTTGTAAACCTAGCATCATCATAAAGAAACGCAGTAAATTTCCACCACCTTCTGCTTGTAGTGAACCTGCCAATACTTGGTCGTCTCTAAAATGACAAGGGAAATACCAATCGTCTGGACTCAAGTCTTTTTCTGCAATGATCTCTCCTAAACCATAAGCACCACCATGCACATCTGCTTTGGTAATACGGTCTAACATCAGCATTTTTTCTGGAGCTAGACGAATTGATTTATTTTTTCCATTTGGGAAATACGAAATATCGTCAAAACATTTATGTGCATCTCCATTGATCAGATGTCTTAAATCTTGAATATCAAAGACCGTTTTTTTAGTGGTTAAAAAAGGAATGAATTTTTTCTTTTCTACCCCTGCTAAAATTTTCTTTTCGGCATCAGTATAAACCACTCCATTTCCTTTACTCAACTCTTCATCGGTAAAGAAACCAGCCACTCCATTGGTCATTTTTAATACCATTCTATCCTCTACAAAACACTCGTAGCTAAAGAAGAACAATAAATTACGACCATTTCTAACAAAGGAGTTGATGGAAATATCGTAGCGTAAGGTTTGCCCTTCAAAAGGCAAATCGTCTGTAAATGTTAAGGTACAATCTAATAAACGGTACACATAATCGCCTTTATTTTCTAAATCGATTCCCAAATAAGAAATCAACATTAAATCACATTGTCCAGATTCTACAGAAACTGCCCAAGGAATTTGTGTATCCGTGGCATAACCTGAATTGTAAGGAATATCGTATTCCGTTTGCATGGTAGAAGGTTTGTACTCTCCTAATTTAGCATTTAAACCGGTGACTCTACTCACCAATAAATACGGATCCATAGGCAACATAACTCGGCGTTTGTATTGGTCAATAATGTTGTATTCAGCTCCAAAAACATTGCCTATTTTACCCTCAGAAAATTCGATTAAATCTTCTTTGGTGAAAATGATGTTCTTTTCTTTTAAATGATTTGGATCGTTAAAATCCTGTAGTTTTAAGCCGTTTTCTGCAATTTTAACAGCAGTTTTAGGTGTTGTGTTTGGTGTCATATGAGTTTCTTTCTCTGATGTGTTTGTTGTTGTAATTGGGTTTGTTAAGTCCGTGTTTTCGAAGGTGATTGCTATCTTTTCTTTGCGTTTTATTTTGGTAAATTGACTTTTCATATCTTCGGATAATAAGACATCGTATACACGTCTTCCTCCAGTTTTTACCTTTTTACTAAATCGTTTTTTTAGGATGGTTTGTTGTTGATTTGGATATAAAAGCCCCAAGTCAATTTCAATTCCGTTAGAAATTAATTGTGCCAAACACTCGAATAATGCCTGTACGGAACTAGTTCCTTTCTTGTCGATAGCACAGCTAGCATGCTTTTTTGAATCCAAGGTATCCTTGATCCAATTGCTACAGGTACTATTAGGGCCTAGCTCTACAAAAGTGCTGAAGCCATTTTTTGACATTTTATCTGCAAATGCCGGGAAGTCAACAGTTTTATAACAAACCTTTGTCGAATTTTCCGCTATTTTCAAACTGTCCATAGGAAGTTTTTCTCCTGTTAAGCTGGAATAAAAGTCAACTGCTGGAATGTTTTCTAATGGGAAATTGTGCATTTCTATCAAACCATCGTATTCTTTTTTACAGAATTCGTTGTGAATAATATTTTGGAATGGCACTAATACAGATCCACATTTTAATTCCGCAATGATGGCTTCACATTGGGTTTTATCACCAGAAATAATCAACTCTTTTTTAGAGTTTACAAAAGTGATGCTCACTTTATCRAACTTAGTAATAACGGCTTCCACTTTTKCTTTACTTTCCAATAAAATCCAGCTTTGCCACCTGGCTTTTGCCTCTTCAGAACTAATATTCCACGCTTCAGCCAATACTTCTAAATTTCCGGAAAATTTATTTTTAAAGATCGGGGAGTTGCGAAATATTTTGGTGCCTTCACTAGGATTCCAAACGTCAAAAGCGTACCACATWGAGCTGCATTCKCCCATAGAATATCCCATGGCTGCTTTTGGTTTRACWCCAAAATARTTTCTTAAWATATGSGTGTACAGTGTGGCGTATAARACYCCTGCWGACATCATTGCAAYGGCATCYTCTTGAATAGRTGGACTCTTAGCTGCTGMTGATTGCTTTTTAGGAAATATRTAGTTTAARGAAAAGAATTCTTTTAAATTTGGAATGCGTGTTTCAAAATCGTTGAGTAACTGTGGAAAGAATTGGAATAAATCTTGTCCTAATCCTTCATAACTGGTTGCCGAACCAGGGTAWACAAAGGCTAAATCGCCTTTTGCTGCCGATGGAGTAGGCGTAAAGAAAGTACCACTTGGTAATTTGATGTCTGTGGTTGTTGCAAAAGCGGAATCCAATTGTTTTTCCAAGAATTTGATGTCTTGCAAGAGTGCTTTTTTATGGACGCCAATCAATACAATGTGAAAGGCTGCCTTTACAGCCAAGCCCTTGTCAAAATACGCCTGAGCTATWATGTTCAAGGTATCTGTTGYTATGTCTTTACGAAGAGTAGATAATTGCGCTTTGAGCTCCGTTGCATTGTTYCCTTTTACAACC
Source organism: Flavobacteriaceae bacterium (assembly GCA_002401385.1). Classification (GTDB taxonomy): domain Bacteria; phylum Bacteroidota; class Bacteroidia; order Flavobacteriales; family Flavobacteriaceae. Next base: position 46,130 of record NVSY01000016.1, read on the forward strand.
AATAAATGCTTGTCTAGGTAATTGTCGATAGGCGTTTTGTGGTCTCTAATTACTTCCGASAGTTGTACACGGTCATGCAATCCTAAATTCACCATGGCCTGTCTTGGTGCAGWGGTTTCGTTTACCCAAGGTCTCGATTCACTTGGGAAATAATAGTTGCTGTTTTTAAGTGCCTYATTTTTGAAGCCCTTCCAATTTGGAATTCCAGGTATAAATTGATGATGTAYACAAAGTGCTGTCTTGACAATTGCTGCCAATCCAGAAGCTGCGAAGGTATGTCCAATGTTGGTTTTTACCGAACCTAAAGCAATCTTGTTTGCTGGCTTTGCCTGTATTAATTGCGCTTGCTCTAATTGGTCTTCTTGTTGAAATCCAGCTGCGACTAATTCTTGTAAAGCGATATTTTTATCAATCCCTAAATCGCCAATGGCATCTATCTTGGCATAAACTGTATCTTCTGTTGAGAGGTCTTCATTGGCTTTTAAAACAATGGCTGCGGCACCTTCACCAATCAACCATCCATAATCGTCTGCATTGAAGGATAAGCTAGGCTGTTTGTTTTGATTCACTTGATCTACTAAATTCCTCAATAAAACGGCTTCCATTCCCCCTGAAAATTCCACAGCACCCACCACTACAGCATCTACTTCWCCYAGTGATAGCATGTTTTGTGCCACTTCCAAWGCTCKGGTGGTTCCTTGATTTCCATTGCTTATGGTAAACGAAGGYCCATTAAAATCCCAGAGCGCAGAWATACGACTGGACATAATATTTCCGACAAAACTGGTGTGYTGACTCGGKGCTTGTACCTTTCCTATTTGATACAATATATTTCTACATTCGGTTAAAAGTGTWGTTTTTTGKGMWGCGTCTAARTCKAKTCCWGCCAWGTCCAAGGCCTTGTCCAATTGCCATTGACTGTCCCAACGTGCWAGGTAATGATGTATKGCCAATTCTGGATTCATGGCAATTAATACCGCSACRTTTTGCCCCCTTTTTAGATTKGATTTTTGAATSGCCTCGTCCGCAACTTTTAAAATCAAYGCTTGTTGAGGTTCCATAGTATCTATTTCGTTGGGTTGGATTTTATAACGCATTAAATCCATGTCGAAATCGGCAATATAATTCCCTTTAGGTGCCTTTTTTGTGTCCAAACCAAAGCTAGCCATCACTGCTGTTTGGGCTTCAAAACCTTTCCAACGGCTCACAGGCATCTCAGAAAAATGCTGTTTCCCATCAAAAATAGTTTGGTAAAAACTTGTTAAATTATCACAATCTCCAAAATGAACTTCCATACTAGTGATAGCCATTTCCTTTAGTTTGGTCGCTTTTAATGGACGGTGGGCATCGTTATTATGACTTTCCAACACCAAATGCGCGTTGGTACCACCAAATCCAAACGAATTGACTGCCGCTTGCTTATGGTTTGTTTCCCATTTTAAAGGTTCTTCAATAATTTGCTCGCGTTGAAACCAACCATTTTCTGACTGAATGGCTTCTCCCATATTAATTCCTGGAGGAATCATATTGTGTTCCATCGATAGCAATACCTTTATTAAACTTGGCATACCAGCTGCGGTAAGCATATGTCCCATATTTGATTTTACAGAACCCAATCGCAACTTGTCCGGATTGTCTCCGAAAAAGGTTTCTAGCGAATTTATTTCCGTTACATCGCCAAGAGGAGTACCCGTTGCATGGCATTCGATATAGGAGGTGTTTTCCTTAGAAATGGTGCCATTATATGCTCTTTCATAAGCCAATGTTTGTCCTTTTGGATTGGGGCTAAGTAAAAATTTACCTGCACCATCGTTGGACAATCCAATTCCTGAAATGACTCCTATGATGCTATCACCATCTTTTTCGGCATCTGATAAACGCTTTARAAGWATCATWCCWGCWCCTTCRGARGATACCARTCCGGCYGAATCYTTRTCTARAGGMGARTATTTTTTRTCATGMGCTGCATARGCATGGAAAATAGAGAATCCCATGTGTATGAACAATTGATCTGAAGAGCAAACAGCTCCTGCCAACATCATATCCGATTTCCCTGTTAGTAATTCGTCACAGGCCAATTTTATGGCGTATAAAGAACTGGCACAAGCGGCGTCTAAATCAAAATTGGTTCCTTTTAAACCCAAGGTGTTTTTTACCAATTGGGACACATCTCCCTCTAGAGGATTGTTGTTGGGAATATCATATTCTGTTGCTGGAATCTCAAAAGTTTCGTCTTTTAAAAGGGTTTTTAGGCCTTTTTCAAGGGTTTTCGTATAAACAGGCGCCAGTATTTTATGCGATGAAGTTGTTGGAAAAGATAAATTTCCAAAAATTACACCACAATTGTCCAAGGCATCGGTTTTATTCCAATAGCCTCCATCCTGTAAAGCGTCTTTTGTTACCTGTAAACCCCATTTGTAAATTTGGTCTAAATTGTTGAGGTCATCTTTTCCAAAGTCTTTCGAATCGAATTTATAATCRCGGATATAACCRCCACGAAGGGAGTAACAACTGTCTATAATTCCCTTGTCTTTTTTGTAAAATATGTCGGGGTCGGCACCAAAATCTTCTTTTGTGGCCATACCGGTCAAATCCTTTTTATCCATCAGGTTATTCCAAAACTCTTGTAAGGTTTTAGATCCTGGGAAAAGGGATGACATTCCGATAATTGCTATTTTTTCTTTCATCTATATATWGGTTGGGGCAGTTGGGGCGGTTGGGGCGTATTGTAATACGCCCTTACGGGTTGGTACGGTWGGGGCGTATTGCAATACGCCCCTACGGGATTACCATTGTAAACCCGGTGATACGGTTAATCCTGCACCTTGGGTGAATAAATATACCTGTCCATTTTCGTCGTATACGGTACAATCTGCAAACATTTTTGACACGGTGTTCTCTTGTATTTTGATATGAACATAAAAACTTTTATTGGCTGGAATGTCTCCATAAACCAATCCCTTTAAGGTTTGTAAAGGCAAACTGTTTGCACCTTTATGAAACTTTTGTACCCAAACTACCATTCCTTGGTATTGAATATCTAGGAAAAATGCGTTTAAACTTGTGGTTGGGAATTGTCCTTGGTCTTTAAATGATACCTCTGGGGCTTTACATTTTAAGACCATTTCTTTTTCGTTCATCAACAACACTTCTTCTATACCTTGATAAAAAGCACCGTGAAACAAAGATCCATCTTTGTAATATTGAGTGCCATTTATTTTTTCTCCACTTAATTTTGGTGCATTAAATGTTGGTTTATCGTCTCTTTTTCGTGTTAAAGTCACTGTTGAACGATAGTGGTTTAAAGGTAATTTTGCCCCTTTACTGTAAACTGTCACTTCGCAATTAATAGTGTCTGCAGTTTTATTGATTTCTTTGACAGCTGTAAAATAGGCTTCTTTCTCTGTTCCATCGAAAACGATGCCCTTAAATAATTTTACATCTTCGATACTTGCCAGTTTGTAATCTGGGAATAATTTCACACAAGAATCTGCCATCCATGCCGTCGCATTTACCATGGGTAATACAGGGTTTCCTTGAATCACATGGTGGGTTAAGAAATGATTATCGCTAAGGGTTAATTTTCGTTGGATTGTATACGTCTTATTATCACCAGAGATATCTGAAATTCCTGCCGGTAATGTTCCACCAATAATTACTTGTGGTTGATTGTGATACGCGCCATTCAATTCTTGTACAAATCTAGCTGCACCCCCTGGATGATTCACTAATGAAACACCTGCTTCTTCAAACATTTTTTGCAATTCTGGACTCACCATACCTCCTTCCCAGGCTCCCCAGTTGATGGCGGTAACCTTGGTATTTGGATGATTGGTACTGAATAAATGTGCAGCGGTACTCAATATTTCGTTTGCCATGGCATAATCCGACTGACCAACATTTCCGTAAAAGCCGGCTACAGAAGAGAACATAATTAAATGTTTCAATTCGTTGATGTTAACCATTTTTAAAAGGCTTAATAAACCGTCTAATTTTACAGAAGTCACATTGTCAAAAATCTCTTCTGTTTTATCTTGAATTAATTTATCGGCCAATCTACCTGCTCCATGAATAATCCCAGTAATTTTACCCCATTGTTTTTCAATTTTTAGGAGGGCTGGTTTGATGGTTAAGTTTGTTACATCGCCCGCAACATAGATAGCGTCTCCGCCATTTGCTTTGATGATGGCAATGGTTTCTTCAATTTCTTTTTTGGCAACATATTTATTAAAGGTACGATTCAATGCTTTGATAGACACTTTTTCTCCGCTAGCTTTCATCGCCTGCATGATGGCGTTTTTAAGCTTCGCAGGATTGTCTTCATTTAAAGCATATGCCGGTAATTCGAAATCCAACGATGACCTTCCTAATAAAATGAATTTTGATTTGAACGATTTGTTCATTTCTTTGATACAGGTAGCAGTCACTCCACGACCTCCACCGGCAACTAGAAACACATCCTTATTGCTCACTGTTTGTTGATATGCTTGGTCTGAACTCACTTCATTGAGTTTCACTTCGTAGGTCATTCTACCGTTTTGGTTGATGGCAACGTCTACATAGCGTATATCGGCATCGTGTAATTCTAAGAATAGAGAGTCGGCAATCTCTTGTGCAGATAATTCTGGTTGTACATCCACAGCTCTACAAAATACTGGAGACCATTCTAGGTTCATACATTTTGTTAAACCAGACAAACCACCTGCAATGATAGACATATTAGAACGTTTGTCCATTCCAAATTTCCCGTCCAAACGAGAAACCGTCATAAATGCAGTCCGCTGTGTTTTGCTATTTGCGTTTAAAGGCGCTTGTAAATATTTTGCCAATAAGAACGTGGCTTTTAGTAATTCGCGTTCTACCGTAAAATGTTGTGTGAAATTATGCCCTGTAAAGGTAAAGTGTGGGTGTAAATAAATAAAGGCACCAATGTTATTTTTAGCTAAGATACTCTCTATCGCCGTTTTTATGTGTTGGTCGTTTATTTGTGGTATAGAAACCACATCCTTTAAAGAAGTATTCTTTTTAAACCCATCGAATTGAAGCACGATGACTTGATGTCCTTCGTTTTCTAATTTTGACTTCACAGCCAAAGTTAATTCGCTTCCTTCGTCGGTAATAACAATCGGTTGTTGGCTTGGGATGTTTTGTACTAAGATATCTACTTTAGGAATAAACTTTAATCCGATAGATTTTCTGGGTACATTGTAAAAGTTAGTAGGCAAGGAGAAGTCTTGTTTAGGAGCCTTCTCCTTACGTACTGTATTGTTTAGGTCTAAGCTTCCACTAGGCTTGGACTTTTTTTTTTAGTACTGATTCCAGCTTTGGCAGAAATATAATCTACAATTTCTTGTAAAGTTCTCAATTCTGTTAAGTCGTTTGGATTGATATCGGTCAATTTATCTGATTGCTCCGTAATGGCTCCAAATATTTCCACTCGTTTGATAGAGTCGATTCCTAAATCAGCTTCCATATCCATGCTCAATTCTAACATCTCTGCAGGATAACCTGTTTTGTCAGCAACTACGCTTAACATAAGGTCTAGCATTTCTGAATTTCCTTCAGCAGGTACCGCTGTTTCTACTACTGGTGTAGCAATAGGAGCAGCAGGAGTAGCAGTTGTGCTAATACCAGCTTTAGCAGAAATATAATCTACAATTTCTTGTAAGGTTCTTAATTCTGTAAGATCATTTGGATTGATATCGGTCAATTTATCTGATTGCTCCGTRATGGCTCCAAAKATTTCCACTCGTTTGATAGAGTCGATTCCTAAATCGGCTTCCATATCCATGCTCAATTCTAACATCTCTGCAGGATACCCTGTTTTGTCAGCAACTACGCTTAACATAAGGTCTAGCATTTCTGAATTTCCTTGGGCAGGTGCCGCTGTTTCTACTACTGGTGTAGCAACAGGCGCAACAGGATTTACAACGGGTTGATTAATCACCTCGGGTGTAGTTACTGGAGCTGTAGACTGAACAGGAATTGGAGTTACAATGGTTTCGGCAACAGGAGTTATTGATGCAGGAGTTTCAATAGTTAAAGGAGCTGCAGGAGCTTCTAAAATATTTTGTTCTGCAGTAAAATTACCCGATAACAGCGATAATAATTGTGCTGTTTGTTTATTTTGTTCCATCAAAATGGTTTGGAACATATCCAATGTTTTAGATTGGTTTTCTTTAATGCCATCAATGGCACTTTTAATCACATCTACCATCATATTTTCTTCTGTATCTTGATCTGAACTAATTTCACTTATATAGGTAGGAACTTCTTTGATCACTTCTTTGATCACTTCCACTTCCTTTATCACTTCTACAGTTTTAATAATCTCTGTAGCATTGCTCACTTTAAATCCGTTGTTTAAAACGTCTTCATATGCTTTTTGAGTGGCAGGGCTCACATAGTTATTACCCGCTATTTTAACGGCCATTTTAGGTTGGGCTAGGGGACTCGCTTCTTTACGAGCGTTGGTGTCAATAGTTCCTAATTTGCATCCTAAAACTTGTAATTGTACTGCAGCTTCTCTGATTTGTAAATCGCTGTTCTTCGTGGCTTTCGCGTTTGTAGCAACTACAAAATGTTCTTTATCGGCTAAGATGTCTTTAACTAGGTTTGTCAAGATAGACTTAGGTCCAAATTCTACAAAGACTCTTGCTCCTGCAGCGTACATATTTTCTATTTCACTCTTAAAATCTACTGAGTTTAAGATATGTTGGGCTAGGATACTTTTAATATCATGACTGTCTGTTGGATACGCTTTTCCTGTAGAATTTGAAAATACAGGGATGAGAGGACTTGTAAATTTAATCGCTTTTATATTTTTCTCAAATGGCTTCTGTGCATGTCCTACGCAGTCCGTATGGAAAGCAGCAGCAACAGGCAATAAAACAGAACGGAATTTTTTAGTATCTAACAGTGCTTTCGCTTTGTTGATTCCWTCCGTGGTTCCTCCTAAAACTAATTGRTTKGAMGARTTGATRTTTGCAATAGAAACSCCTGCGATATTCGCCACTAAAGGTTGAATCTCGCTTACGGTAGCCTTTACAGCTAACATAGTACCCGCATCRCCASWWGCATTTTTACTTGCCATGGCTTTACCACGAGCAATTGCTAAAGTCATATAATCACTTTCGCTMARTACTCCAGCGGCACAAAGTGCGGTYAATTCTCCGAAACTATGTCCRGCAACCATATCRSTTKTAAAACCAGCATTTTTAAATACATTATAATACCCTAAACTGATGGCTCCAATKGCTGGTTGTGCAAATTCAGTATTGGTAATGTTTTTTTCTAARAYTGCTTGATCGTCTGCATTAAATACAGGMTTTGGATAWATTTTATTRGCTAATTCATATCCTTTCTTAGCATCAAAGTCCGCRATCGTTTGTTGAATTGTTTCAAAACTACTCGTCGCCTCCTTRGCCATATTGGYATATTGAGMACCTTGACCCGAGAATAATGAAGCWATTTTTGTWGTACTTGAAATKCCATTWGGTCTATARAAGATWCCTTTTGGATGTGACCAAGCYTCTTTRTTATTTTCTAATTGTTTAACCGCCAATTCTAATTTAGAAATACAGTCTTCTAAGGATTCAACCACAAAACCAACACGTGCTTCTTGTTGTTTGGCAGTTCCTTGTTTRGAYGTAGCTTTTAAATTGAAAAATTCGGTHGCWGCATCTTTYCCGTTTAATSYGTTAAGAGTRCTCTTAAGATTTGYTAATAAAWSRRTAGCATTYGCAGCCTTTATATAWATACTGTGAAAKRCTTGATGAATTCTATCTGTAAAGAAAGTRTCTTTTTGATACTCTTCCATGGCAAAATGYACATTTACTCCTCCAAATCCAAAAGCAGAAAGTCCCGCTCTACGAGGCGTCCCATTTTTAAACCAAGGTCTTGTGGCGGCATTTACATAAAAAGGAGATTTTTCAATCCCAAACTTCTCATGAGGTTTGGTTACATTGATAGTTCCTGGCAATACTTTATGATACAAGGCYAATACAGCTTTAATCATACCAGCAGCACCTGCAGCAGATTTTGTATGTCCAATTTGTGATTTTACAGATCCGATTGCAATATGGTTTAATGTGGTATCACTTTTACCAAAAACCATGGACATTGACTCAAATTCAGCAGCATCTCCTGCTCCTGTAGCTGTACCATGCCCTTCGATTAATTTCACCGTAGATGCATCGTAACCTGCTTCGTCATAAGCGCGTTGCATCGCCAAAGCTTGTCCGTGAGGACGTGGKGCRTACACCGATTTATAACGRCCATCACTWGAAGAACCMACTCCKGTAATTAAACCGTAAATACGATCTCCATCACGTTCTGCRTCTTCCAATCTTTTTAAKACTAACATTCCWATTCCTTCTCCAATYAACATTCCGTCAGAGTCGGTATCAAAAGGACGAATACTTCCTTTTTGAGAGAAAGCAGGTGTTTTTGAGAAAGACATATACATAAAMGGWGARTTGTCTGTATCRACACCWCCCGTTAACATCATGTCACATCTTCCTTCAATTAATTCAGAAACYGCCATTTTAATAGCAGATAGTGAAGCCGCACAAGCCGCATCCACCACAGAATTAATTCCTCCTAAATCAAAACGATTGGTAATACGACCAGAGATCACATTCCCTAACATACCTGGAAAAGAATTTTCGTTCCATCCAATATATGCTTTTTTCATTTTTTCAATGATATGTGGAATATCAGCATCGCTAATACCACTACTTTTTAAAGCTCTTTCCCAAATAGGTGTTTGCAACCTAGAAGTAAGGGGAGTGATTAATTTTTGTCCACCACCAACACCTAAAATTACACCCGTTTTTTCTTTTAATGATCCTGTGAATTTAGCTGATTTTCTACCATAACCCGCATCCTCAAAAGCATCTCTAGCACCTATTAAAGATAATAATTGTGATACATCCGTAACCTCTAAAATATTTGGAGGTAAACCAAATTCCATAGGATTAAAGTCTACATCAGGAATAAAACCACCTTTTTTACAATAGGTTTTATCTGGCATTCTTGGGTCGGCATCGTAATAATCTTCTATTTTCCAACGTGAAGCTGGTACGTCTATAATACTATCTTTTTGTGTGATAATATTATTCCAAAACTCTTCTACATTGCTGGCATCTGCAAACATTGCAGACAAACCAATAATAGCTACTGGTGTTTTTTTAAGTGAACTGTTAATGTTGTCCATATATGTTTAATCTATATTTAAGAATAGGTGTTGTTGTTTTTCGACTTCTAGGAGTCCTTTTTCGGTGCATAATCCTCTTAGATAAGCAACCATAATTCCTTCGGTAAGCCTAGATTTAGAAAAATGTGCCGATGGAAATATTTTTGTGTTATTACATAATTTTAGAAGCGTTTGCACTGTGGCCATAGTTACTTCTGGGTCTAAGTCTTTTCTGAACAAACCCTCTTTTACGCCCCATTTTGATAAATAAAGCAATTCTCTAAAAGCAAATTTTGCATTTTTTTCATAGGAGTCCTTTAAGACACTTGGAAAATATTTTAGAATGTCCTTATAAAAAGTGGCGTTGCTATAATCTGCTCTTTTTAATATTTGTTGTTGAATCACTCCCATGGCTTCAATTGCTGAGCTCGAAGTGTTTATGATATCGTCGTTATTACTTCTAATACTCGCCAAATACTGCTCAATRCAAGCTTGCATTAAATCCGTCTTGTCTATAAAATGATTGTAAATAGTCCGTTTTGAGGTACTCAATTCCTTGGTAATGTCTGCAATAGTGACAGACTTTACCCCGTTTTTTAAGTATAATTGAGTGGTGATCTCTATGATATATTCTTTTGTAATCATATTATTTCCTACTTTTGTTCCGGTGGTACTATTTTCGTACCGTTGGTACCGCAAAGAAATGAATTATAAATGAAACACATTGATTTTTTATCATAAATGTTTCTTAACAGAAAGTGAATGCACCAGATTTGGATACTTAAAATGGAARATAATGACTTGGTTTTTTCAAAGGAAATGYTAYTAAAAAGACTTCCTGAGTCSTTGTGGTTAAAGGCGAAYCGTTATTTAGAYGCCCAAAGTTCAATGAGTTATATAGGAGGTCGTTTGCTGCTAAAAAATGCATTGGTACAAAAGGGGGTTTCTAGTTCTTTACTAGAAGAAATACGCTATTCTGAGCATGGAAAACCAAGTTTTGAGGACCATCATTTCTCAATTTCTCATAGTAATTGGTACGTTGTRTTRRTKTTTRGTACCGCTTTTTCTGTTGGAATTGATATTGAAATGAAGAAAAATATTGATTTAAAATTATTTGAATATCTGTTTACAATAAGGGAGTGGAATTCTATTCTTAGTGCTGAAAATTCTTTAGATCGCTTTTATTGGTATTGGGTACGAAAAGAGGCCTTATTAAAAGCGGTAGGCTGTTCCTTGAAAGTATTGAAGGAATTAGAGGTATATGAATATCACGGTATCTATAAGAATAAACGCTATTATTTTGAGTCTTTTGAGTTTGATGCTTCTTTTAATGGAATGATAGCCATGGAGAAAAAGGAACGTTTTGAGGTAAAGATGCTTAGTTTTAAGGATTTATTGTTGGAATAATTCTGTTTGTTGGAACGTTTATTAGTGAAATCTGACTACTATAGTGTAGTAAACTTTACTGAAATCTATCAAAGTTGCATGAGGGATGGAAGTGGCATCCTTTTTTGTTTTCGACAAAAAAGATATAACGGACACCCCGACCTTTTCTAATTTTCTAAAAATTAGAAATAGGTATGCCCAAATTATAATTGAGGTGAAAAACAACGTTTTAGCATACAGTGCTACATTGTTGCGATGTCTCTTTTTGACTGATTCTACTTGCTAAAGCAATTGGGTAATTGCGTTCGGTACACAGGTGTTCTGATCTTGTATGAATGCTAGTCTCGCTAATGTTTTGTGTAATGGGGTAATATGTTTTGGGATAGTCTAGGTCTTTAATATGATGTTCTTGGATCAATTTATCTAGGATAGCATTTGCTGCTGAAAGGGTAGAAGAGGCCTTCACAATTTCACAGCAAGCGTAATTAGGGATAGAGAAAGCGACATTTGCAGCTCTCAAATCTGGATCGTCACCTGGTATTTGCTGGGCACCAAATAAGGGGATTCCTCCCAATTCGGCAGTACTAAAATCGGGAATAAATTGTGCAATATGTTGGATAGAATTGTGCGTTCTATCTGTTACTTCTTGTTGATTCCAATGGTCCTCAATTTTTGAAATAAATTTCTTATTCAATGTTGGTTGAGAACTGTCCTTGGTGCTTGGAACCAAGCCGTTTTTAAACAGGGTGATTTCTGGTGTCATCCCATGAATTTGAAAATAGCCTTGTGGATAAGGGGTGAGTTGGGCCATCCCGTTTTTRCTGCCTCTTGTACCATGGAAAATGATCTCRGGTAAATAGCCTTCAAAAGAATCCCATTTACTGATATAAGCCGCTTTAAATTCAACCATTCGGTTTCTTTTTATAGCAAGCATATCGTCTATAGATCCTGTTTTAAAACCACAGGCATTGACTAAGAATGAAACAGAAATTTGGGTTGTTTCCCCTTGCTGCTCATAGTTTATATTCCAATTTGAATGTGCATTACTAGCGCTACTTATGCCCTGTACTTTGGCTTGGGTAACCAGCGTGCAATTACTATTGTTTTCTAGCGACATATTGGCGGTAGCAGCCAGTCTAAAGATATTTAAACCGTATTCTTGGACCATAAGTAGCGGGAATTTGAGACGGTCTAAGTCTAACTTTTTAGCTGCGTACATCATCCATTCATCTAAGTTTTCTGGAGGATGATTGATGGAGGTGCCTGCAAGGTATTCCACTTCGTTTCTATCGTAATATTTATAGTAGTCCTTTGGATCACCTAAKACCCTGTTTTTAGGGTTTTCGTTTATCAATCGTTGGTATTCGGCTTGCAATTTTTTCAATCTCGGCTGTAAATCTCTAGGTAGCCCTTTGTCTTCAATAGGAATCGCAATTAGAGTAGGTCTGTAATCGACAGATTGAGGGTACAGCTGCACCAAATCTATAGATTCTTGGAGAAGTGTAAAGCACTGAGTATCGCTAATTTCACGGTATAAATTTCCGCCTGCATGCAGGTGGCAAATAGGAGGGCCGTTGACCAAACTTTTCCCTTTTTCTAAAAGTATCACCTTGATGCCTAATTCTGATAGGCGTATCGCGATGGTTGCTCCTGCAATACCTCCTCCAATAATACCAACGGTATATTGCTTATTTGGAGATGATTCAAGTTTGTGGTTCATACAAAACTGATTTGGAATTTAACTAGAGAAATGAATTAATGATTTAGTACACGTTAATTGGCAAAAATAGTCATTTTTTTTATTAATTTTGACGTATAATTAACCTCTCTTTTGAGGAAGGTGAAATAACAAAAAAGTAATGAAAACATTTGTAATAGGAGACATTCACGGAGCCTACAGAGCCTTGGTGCAACTTGTAGAGAGATTGTCTTTAGATAAAGGGGATACCCTTATATTTTTGGGGGATTATGTAGATGGATGGAGTGAATCTCCACAAGTAATAGATTATTTATTGGAATTAAATAGGCAATTCAATTGTAGGTTTATAAGAGGGAATCACGATGAAAAGTGTTACGAATGGCTCAAAAACAATGAGATTATTGGCGATTGGTTGCTTCATGGAGGTGGTGCTACTCAAGAATCCTATGCTAAGGTGTCTGCTGAGAAAATAGCCATTCATCTAAAATTTATTGAGGATTTGGATGATTATTATATAGATTCCAAAAACCGCTTGTTTGTACATGCTGGATTTACTGCTGCAAAAGGTGTGGAAAAGGAAAGTTATAGCCCTAATTTTTATTGGGATCGCACGTTGTGGGAATGTGCTTTTGCACTAGATCCAACATTAAAAAGTACTGATAAAAGATATCCTGAGCGTTTGAAATTATACCATGAGATTTATATCGGTCATACCGCTACTACTCGTTTTGGTGAAATCTTACCCATACAAGGAGGAAACCTTTGGAATATTGACACAGGAGCTGCTTTTTATGGAAAATTAACTGCCATGAATGTAGAAAGTAAAGAAGTGATTCAGAGTGATATTGTGATGGATTTGTACCCTGAGGAGTTGGGGAGGAATTAAAAGAAGGTGCCACTTTGACGATTGTCTAGTGACACCTGTTTTTTGTGTAAATTAAGAATTACTTTGTATGCAATCGATTAATTGCTTGTTTCAAAGTATAGGGCGTTCGATATAAACTTGGATGATTTGTAGTTTTATCAAATACATCATTATTCGCTAGAATTTCGCCGAATTTCATTCTTAGTAAGTTTTCAATCATTCATTACAGGCTCTTTTTTAAGATAAGTATCAAGAAACTTAAGTATCCTTGAATAGGCTTCTATTTGGTTTTCTTTTTTTATAAAACCATGACCTTCATCTTCAAATAATACATATTCTACTGGAACACCATTTGCTTTTATTCCTGCTACAATTTCATCGGATTCTACCTGGAGTACACGAGGATCTTTTGCTCCTTGTAATACTATTAAAGGTTTGGTAACCTTGTCTGTATGAAACAAAGGTGATATTCTTTTTAATCGTATAGAATCTGCCGAATATGGATCTCCAAGTTCTTTGTACAATGCCGTTTTGAATGATTCCCACCATGTTGGAATACTTTTTAAGGTACGCATCCAGTTGGTAACTCCATACAAATTTACACCCACAGCAAATTCCTCTGGTGCGTAGGTCAAAGCAGCCATGGTCATATATCCACCATAAGAACCTCCTATGATTCCGATTTTTTCTCCGTCTATCTCTGCTTGAGCAGCTAACCAGTTTTTTCCTTCAATACAATCTTGTAAGTCTTTTTCACCGTGATTTAAATCATCCATTTGATAAAAAGTCTTTCCATAGCCGCTACTCCCACGATTATTTACCGCTAAAACGGCATAACCATGATTTACCATGTATTGTATTAAAGAGCTAAAACCTTGTCTTGATTGACCTCCAGGACCTCCATGAACATACACCAAGGCGGGTACTTTATTGTTTACAGTAGCTTGCTGTGGTAAATAATAGATTGCCGGAATTTTTACGCCATCAAAAGAAGGGTATCTAATTACTTTTGCATTCACTAAATGTGAAACATCAATATCATTGTTCAGTACGTCGGTGAGTTGTTGGAGTGCTTTTGATTCTAAATTGTAAGAAAACAAATTAGAGGGACGATCTGATCCACCGACATACAAACGCATCATGGTTTCATCTCTAGAAAAACTTACATTTGTAATATTGCTACTTTCAAAATTTGGAAGGGCAATGTTTTTACCTGTGGCCATGTTTTTTACTTCAATTACATTTTTAGCATCTTCATTAATATAAGTAATGCTATACTTTCCATGTGTGGTAAAAAAGCTAGCACTTACATCCCAAGATTTTTCTAATATTTTTTCTTTTAATTTTGTTTCGATTGTGTACTTCATTAAGTATGAAAACTCGGCACCTTTATCAGTAGTATAAAAGAATGTTTTTCCATCTATGGAAAAGTCCTGTGCAAAGGTTCCACATTGTGTGTCATTAATTTGAGTCATTTTTTTTGTACTGATATCGTAAAGGAATAAGTCTGAATCGTTGGAATTGATGCTTTTAGATAATGCTAGTGTGTTTTTATCATTTGATATTGCTTCAACATCAAGTCCTTCGTTATTTTGATATACAAGTTTAGTTTCAAAGGATGTTATATCCATTACATAGAGATCCATATATCGTGGATTTCTTTTATTTGATCCATAATAAAAACTTTTTTCGTCGTGTGACCAACCATAAAATCCGGCTCTAGCACCCTTGTCTGGAGTTAATTCAGTTATTGTTCCGTCTGTATCCCTGAGGTATAAATGAAAAATTTCATCGCCATTTCCATCTGCTCTATACAACATCCGTTCGTCATTTGGAAAATAGGAGATTGCAAATATGGAGGATGAATCCGAAGCTGTAATAGTAGTGTATGTTCCTCCAGTACTAGGAATTGTGTACATATTATATATTCCAGATCGGTTGCTGGAGACTAACAACTTAGAATTGTCTGGGGAGAAGCTTCCTCCACCAACAGATTCGTTATCCATAAACTGTTCAATAGTGTATTGTTTGATTTCTTTTTGAATACTCTTGGTTTCTTTGTTACAAGAAATTAATAGCATTACTGCTACTAAGGCTAAGGAGATAGTTTTCATGTGTTTAAAATTTTATAATTGACTAAAAATATTTCAAAATTTGAGAACCCATGTGAGCACTCGTTACACTCGTTCTCACATGAATTTGTTTTAATCATACACTTGCGTGTATTTTTTGATTAAAAAAATTCATGTTCGTTTCATGTGTTTAAAATTTTGTAATTGATTAAAAATATTCATGTTCGTTTGACAATTAGAACTTTTTGATTTATATACTGTTTAATGGATGAATTTATCCAATGGTAAAACTTTTTTTTTAAAAGTTAAATATACAATAAATTGTGGACTAGGCGATTGGCTAATTAATTAGTTGTTTGGGGTTGTTTTTTTGATTAAAAAATATATTATTTGGATGCCTTTTTGAAGATATAGTTTAGTGGAAATTGAAGTTTTTTAGGGGCAAAAATCAAACCGATGTGAGTGGATTAACTGCCAATAATTGGTTGTATTTATATATCTAGATTGGTATTTGGAGGGGGAAAATCAATCTCTTTTCAAAGCACAAGATTTTTAATAGAAACAATAGCGGTGTGAGTTTAGGTTTAAACCGCTATTGCAATTATATATTATTGAAGATAGTTTTTTATGCTATTTTTTATTTGCTGATGGACCATCACAATCTTCTATGCCCAGGGATGAAAGGCTGGCCTTTCTAATGGGTTCCACGGAGTCATTGAGCGATTGAAATCCGAAGTCCAAACCTGCAATTGTTCTCAAAGGTCTGCTACCAACTGGACTGTTAATTAAATCTTCAAAAATTTTCACTACAATCATTGGATCCGTTGGTGCATTTTCGTCTTCAAACATACTTTCTACTTGTTGACCAAAACCATTAAAAAATTCTTCAACATGTTTGTAAGCCGAAGAAATATTCTCGTTGGTAGCAGGAATCATATTTCCGAAAAAATTTGTTGAGAATGGTCCTGGCTCTACAATTACAACATCAATACCTAAAGGKCCCAATTCATAGCGCATCGCTTCACTTAAGCCTTCCAATCCCCATTTACTAGCATTGTAAACACCAAATCCCGGAAAAGCACCGCGTCCAGCAATTGAACTAACTTGGATAATCAATCCCGAACTACAAGAGCGCATGCCAGGAAGTACAGCTTTGGCAACACGTAGAGTGCCTACTATATTTATATCTAATTGTTCTAAACATTGCGCTGATGAGAATGCCTCTACCGGACCTCCGTATCCAAATCCTGCATTGTTTATGAGTACATCTACTATAGGAATATGTGCTACAGCGAAATTAACACTTTCATCTGAAGTTACATCTAGCTCCAGCACTTCTAGCTGTAAGTTATTTGAATTTGAATATTCCCTCAATTCAGCTGCTGGAGWGGCATTTTTTCCATTAATGTTTCTCATTGTAGCATACACAAGGTGTCCTTTTGTAGCCAAATATTTGGCGGCACTATACCCGAAGCCTGAACTACATCCTGTAATAAGTATTTTTTTCATAATGTTATATAATTAAGTGAAAGTTAAATAATGTATTCGTTACTATGTCTTTCGATTTTGTGCTTAATTACCGCCAAATTACTTGGCAAGGATTGCGTAGAGGTTGAACTAGCTTGTACTTTTCGCTAGTAATTAATTTTAATGGTTTCCATTATAGTGAGTAAATTATAATGACTTATAGCTGGAGTTTCAGAGAATCATCATTTATCAATGTTTAAATTCCGTATTTCAAACTCCTTAGCGAAATAGTTTATAAACAACGTATCCACTATTAAGAGTTCATTCTATTGAGGTTGTGAGGTTGTGTTAGCAAATTGATTGAGAAACGCCAGTGTATTACAATGATTTTCTTTTATGAATTTCATAGCGTTTTAGGTGTCTCAAGTCTTTATTGGTAGTTCTTCATATGAAATGAATCTATTTTTTTACCAATGAGCGCCAACGGCTATATTCCGACTATAAACCAAGTTGTGAAGTTGTATTCGGTTGGTTTACAGTATTAGTAGCTGTTTTATTATTTTGATAAAGATACCTAAATTTTTCCACATCTCAAGTGGACAGTTTTTTTATTTATGCTGGTGTTCTCAATAATTTGTGGTGTATAGATTTTGAATTACTGAGAGGTATTCATTTATAGGGACGTTTATACCCATACTGATCTCTGTTAATTCAATATAAGCCTAGATTGGAAACATATCCGAAAAGCACGGATTCTATTAAGATCCGTAAAGTGTTTTACTTAATTAAGTGCATTGGATCTCATAATAAAGTGTCTAGTCGATATAGTGGGCATTATTGATGCTTCATGCTGCTAATACTTAATTGTTTACTGTTTATTTATTTGTGAGCATTAGTTTTGCTATTGGATGTACTATTTCTTGTCTAAAATCTTCATCATAGTCACAATTTGCCAATAAAACCAATCCAATTTTTTCCGATGGAATCATTATTAAATAGCTCCTAAAACCTCTATCCCCACCATAATGTCCAATTGTTTTTTTTGATTGAATATCACTTAATTGAAATCCCAAACCGATATATGGATTTGGGCTAAAAGAAGGTGCAATCATTGTTATATTTTTATTATTCAAGTCAGAATCATCGAGAGATTGAAGAAAAGAAATCATCCATATACTTAAATCTTTTGCGGAAGAATTTAATGTGCTGCTAGGTGCATGTTCTCTTGTATATGGGTACGTTTCTCTTACATACGTTTTTCTAGTAATCCAGCTTTTAGAATGTGGAGAAGTTTTCAAAGAATCAAGTATTTTGAAATATCTAAAATCACTATTGTACATTCTACTTTTATTCAAGACATTTTCTTTTAAAAAATCATCAAAAGTAATGCCCGAGACTTTTTCTATTACATAACCTAAAATATCATACGCTAGATTGCTGTATTGATATTCGGAAGAAGGGGGAGCGTCAAGTTTAAGATTAAGGCCTAAAATATATTTTTTAAGACTATGGTCAGATTGATTGTTATTATTCCAATGATAATTGTTTATGTCAGGCAATCCAGAGGTGTGATTCAATAGATTTTTTACCGTAATATTTCGAACTCTTTCATCATCAAATTTTAACTCAGGAAGTAAGTTTACCAATTTGTCATTAATTGTGATTTTTTTTTGTTGGATAAGCTTCATAATTGCTACGGCAGTAAATAACTTGCTTATGGAAGCCGTATGAAAAATTGTACTTTCTGAAACTATGTCCTTGGTTTTAATGTTTTTAATACCATAACCTTTGTTGTATATTATGGAGCCATCACKGATTAATCCAATAGAAATTCCAGGGATGTTGTATTGGTTCATCTTATTAATAACAATCGAATCTACTTTTTCTTTAAAACTACTCGTAGTGTTATTAACTTCGATGTTTTGCTTAAACTTATTATTTGAACAAGATTGTAATACTGTCAGGGATAAAATAAGCGCTATTGTTACTGTTTTATACATTTATTCTTTTGTCTATATAATTATGGATCGTTTACCAATTGTAATCGATTTTAGAATTCAAATTCTTCGGTCTACTATAAAATCCTATGTGGGGTCGAAGTTCGTGTTTATAACTATAACAGAATGAATTTTAACCTTTATAAGTGCAAGTTATTATCTAAAGGTTCTTATGAATATGGAATTGTAAAGAAAAAGGATGCGCCTTTATTAACTTCACTTTCTACCCAAATTTTACCACCGTGTTTTTCTACAAATTCCTTACATAATATTAAACCAAGTCCTGTTCCTCTTTCACATTCGGTTCCTGGCATAGATGTACTTTCGCCAATCTTAAATAATTTAGATTGTATCTCTTTGGAAATACCAACACCTGAGTCACGGACGCTTATTCCAATAAATTTAGTGTGTTTTTCTTCTGGTACCAAAAAAGTTTTGATTGTAATTTTACCCGATTTACTTGTGTATTTTATGGCATTCGATAATAAATTTCGAATAATTGTTGCAAGCATGTCTGTATCTGCTGCAACAAAAACATTTGTTGCTATTTGATTTCTTAAATGTATTGATTTATTTTCAGCTGATTGGTTTACTAAAGCACACATTTCTTTGGTTTTTAAGTAAAGATTTGTTTTTTCGGGATTAAAAGAAATAATTCCCGTTTGTGATAGCGACCATTGAAGTAAATTCTCAAGTAATTTGTGGGTGTTTTGTAATCCTTGGTAGATAATCCCTATAAATTTTTTCTTTTTTTCTGTATTGTATTCATCAAATTGTTGATTTAATATTTCCGAAAACCCTAGCAAAGAATTAAAAGGACTTTTTAAATCGTGTGCTATAATTGAAAAGAATTTATCTTTTGTGGCATTACTTTCACGTAATTCAACTGCTGATTTTTTGAGCGCTTGTTCTGATTTTTTACGTTCGGTAATGTCTAAATGTGTTCCTGACATTCGTAAAGGCTTCCCATTTTTATCTCTTTTTACTATTTTCGCACTATCTAAAATCCATTTTATTTGCCCACTCTTCGTAAGCATTCTGTATTCAAGTTGATGAATGCTAGTAGTCCCTTCAAGATGATTTTTTATTGACTCTAATGCTAGGTCTTTGTCATCGAGATAAATAAAATCAGTCCATTGATTTACTGTAAATTTTATTTCATTAAATGTATAACCTAACATTTCTGCCCAACGTTTATTTCTTTTTACCACATTGGTTTCAATATTCCAATCCCAATATCCTAGATTACTTCCATGTAAAACAAAATCCAATCGTTCTTTGTCTTCTTCGGCTTTTTCTTTTGTTTTGATTAGTTCTTCCTCTGCTTCAATCTGTTTTGTTATGTCAATAATTATGCCTTCAAAGTGAGTGATTTTTCCAGTTTCATCTCTCATGATATAGGTTTCATCTTTCACCCATTTTATGTCACCAGATTTATTGATAATTCTATAGGGTTCATGAGAAAAGGAAATAGAACCAATTTTGATGTTTAAGTCTAATTCTTCGCTAACTTTTTGTAGGTCGCTTGGATGAATTATTTTACTGTAAATTATTTTTTTTGATAAAAACTCTTCTGTTGTGTATTCAAAAATTTTATAAACATTATTAGACACAAATGCAACTGGCCAGTCTTCTAGGTTATGCCAATGAAAAATTACAACAAAACTGGATTCAATAACTCTGTTCGTTTTTACAAGAGATTCTATATTTTTTTCTAGTTCTTGATAAGTTGGTTTCATAGATAATGTGCAATTTACTTGTACTAACGTTTTGGTGTAAGATTTATAAGACTGAAAAACTAGGGATTTAACGGTTGTTGGAACTCGGCTTGCTATACTATTTTTCGATTAGTAAAATTATGCACTCCACTTAGTATTCATTTTATTTTTTTTGAAAATTTTCGTAAGGATTAAATAATAACACCATATTAATTTTTTAATGAATTAACCAATGTTCTAATAATTTTCCAATCTTTTCTTGGAAGGTCAATAAAATTAAAAGCAGTTTCAAAAGTACTACAGACTTTTACTTGAATTGGTAAGTTGCTTTTCTTTAAGTCAAATCCCATTGATGTCACAACTTGATTTGGAGTATCAGTTATCATTACTGATTTTCGATTATTTAAGAGTTTCTTTTTTTTCGAAAGAATATTGATGTACTGAGATATTTCTTCTATACCAAATAGAAATTCTGATTTCCTAAAATCATGAATTACATTAAAATTGGGATTGTAATTTATATCATTCTCCACTGTTTTTTTAAACTCAATTAATTCGTCTATACTAAATTTTCCTATATAGCATTCAATAATCAGTGATTTATTATCTAATATTATATATTCTATGTTGTTTCCCATTATATATATATTATGTTTTTGTTTTAGGAATTAAGATATTCGTAAATATAGAATATTTATTTTGAGTTTTATATAAAAAAATAACGGTTTTATTGTTGTATACGTTTGGCGTTGTTTCCAACTAGCGCTTTCGTGGATT
This sequence comes from Flavobacteriaceae bacterium, assembly GCA_002401385.1. Taxonomy (GTDB): domain Bacteria; phylum Bacteroidota; class Bacteroidia; order Flavobacteriales; family Flavobacteriaceae. Next base: position 67,307 of record NVSY01000016.1, read on the forward strand.
TTTGTTCAGAATTCATAAAAAAGGGAGCTAACTATTTTGGGAGTACTTTTGGTAATAACAATTCTATTATAGTGAAAGGCGCATCCAGCTAATTTAGTCGGATACGCCTTTTGGATTGTAATACTTATGTATTTACGGTCTAGCTTCTAATATTAAATTAAATGGAGTTTCTGCTGCTCGTTTGAATCTTGAAAACCCACCTTTATTTATTACTTCTTTTAGCCTTTTTTCACCGGCTTGTGCACCTAATGCTAATCCAACTTCTTGGTTTATAGAACAAGGGGTACACAACATCGTTGAAAAAGCATAGAAAGCTCTACCAACTGGATTAAGGTTTTCTTCTAATAAATCTTTTGCAAATGGTTCTACTATCATACAAGTTCCATCTGGTTTTAAAGCATTTTTCACATGATTACATGCTCCTACTGGGTCACCCATGTCGTGTAAGCAATCAAAGAAGCATATAAAGTCATACTCTTTTCCTGGAAAGTCTTTTGCTGTGGCTACTTGAAAAGACACGTTGGTTACATTTGCTGTTTTTGCTCTTTCATTTGCTTGTTCAATTGATTTGTTATGAAAATCGTAACCAATAAATGTAGAATTTGGAAATGCTTTGGCCATTATAATTGTGGAAGCAGCATGCCCACAGCCAATATCTGCAACTTTTGCTCCTCGTTGTAATTTCTCAACAACTCCATCTAATTTTGGAAGCCAATTATTAATTAAATTACCTTCATATGATGGGCTAAAAAACTTTTCTGTACCACAAAACAAACAGGTACTATGGTCTCCCCAAGAAATCCCTTCACCAGATTTGAAAGCCTCTTCCATTTTTAGTTCATCGTGATATAAAGATGAAATTGCATAAAATGCACCAGTCATAAATACAGGGCTTTTAGGRTCACCAAAAACGGCGGTTTGCTCTGGAGTCATATGAAATTTTTTATTTGAAGGATCGTATTGTATATAGCCAGATGCCGCTTGGGCAGATAACCATTCTCTTACATACCTTTCAGCTGTATTTGTTTTGGTTGCCAACTCGCTAGAACTTTGTGGACCGTTCTCTGAGAGAAACTTGTAAAAACCAAGTTTGTCACCAAGGGTTATTAGAGGTCCGTTAGCGGCTGCTCCCATTTCGATTACTACTTTACCTAATAAATCATTTAATGTTGCTTCGTTTAATTCCATTTTGATAGATTTTAGTTAATAATCCTATTGTTTTAGAGCACATCAATATTTGTGTGCCTTGCATAGGTTTCCTATGATATCTTTTTGGGATTTGATTTAAAGTTAAAAGAATATGCGCTGCAGTTCATGCATTAGGTGGGAAGAAATCTATTATTTGGAGTGTACTAATTTGAACTTTTTGGGTGGTAAACTATACGTTGTTTTAAACGCTCGAATAAAACGAGGTTTTTTTAAAAACTATTTCGAAACAAATTTTAATAACGTTTAAATCACTTTCGAAAAAAGTTGATTTGCATATTTTTAACCACGATAAGGTAGTTAATTAATCTTGAGGGAACAAATTCATTTTTACAGGTGTAGGAATTTGAAYAACGATTTTCTCATGAATACGACTAAAATAAAAAAAATATGGAATGATAATTTTTACGAATTAAAATTATCAAATTTAAAGGCAAACGATAAACCATTAGCAACATAAAATTTCAATTTGGAGAACCGCTGTCTATTCATCTAACGGTTGTTATTTTTTCTTTAACTCTTCAATTCTTTTTTTATAGGACTCTTTACCACTTATTTCAAAAGCTTTATTTACATATTTAATTGCATTTACAAGATCATTTTGGGCTTCAAAATAATCAGCCATTGAATCATAAGCATTGTCACTTTGTGGGTAATATTTAATGGTAAATTCAAAGTRCATTTTTGCCTTTTCAGGTTGGTTCATATCCATATTCATATAACCGGACATGTTTAAAAGGTCCTCTGGATATGGAGGTTCCAAATATCCAAAATGTTTTTTAAGCTTCTCTTCCCTATGTTTTATAATACTAAATAGTTCTTCTTTTGGTGTATCAAATGAATTTATTTTATAGGTATTTTCCATTTGGTACCATTCGAAAACAGCTATCAATCCATCCATGATTGAAGGAAAGGGAATTGTACCATGTAAGTCTTTAGGATAAAATTCCCAGTCAAAAAATAATCCGTTATGTTTGTTTTGTTCGATCAAATTTGAAAATCTAATATTAGAACGGGAAAACAACGTAAAGTCCGTTGTGTCTTGCATAACATTTTCTAAAGTTATCTTTGAATCCTGCATATGTAATTGTCCACTTAAGGACATGAATAGAGCGTTGTTTTTATATTTCTTAGTGGCTAGTACTTCTGATGCCTCTTTTAATAATTTTTGTTCATCCCAATGAAGACTTGGGTCAATTGCCAAGTAGTTGTCAAACAAATAGGAGTGATTAAGGAGTGTGTGAATTGTAAATAATCCTCCATAAGAGTGACCAATTAACGTTCTGTAATTAGTTACAGGATAATTGCTTTCAATATAAGGGATCAGTTCCTTTTCTAAAAATGTACTGAATTTTTCAGCCTCACCATTTTTTTCGTTAAATGGCATTCCATAATTTGTAGTTATGGTTGAAGTAGTTAAATCTCGTAACCTGTGTTTGTTATTAGATATTCCGACTAGCACCATTTCGGGCGTAAAGCCACCACTGTAATAACTTTGAACATTACTTACAGTAGGGAGGAATATTTCTCCGTCTAATACAAAAACTACTGGGTATTTTTTATTTTTAGTTGGATTATAGTTGGCAGGTAATTGTATATAAATCTTTCTTGATTCGTTTAGTATTTGGGAATAAATACTATCCAAAACACCTACTTTTTGCAAAAACTGTTGATTTGGATTTGCTTGGGCGCTTACAAGTTGCTGATAAAAAAGAATGAGTCCAATTGTCAAAATTATTTTTAATCCATTTGTCATTTTATTGTTTTTAATCATTCTTTTTGTATTTGGTATAATTGGATCTAATGCTTGGCTAAGCGCATTAAAGCGCTAAAGCGATAAAATTAGGGAAATCTCAAGAGTCCAYTTAATTTTAATCGCTTTAGTTATTTAATTGCATTAATTAAGATTTGGCTGCGGCGTTAACCTTAAATAAGGTTTGATCTCTGTATGTCCTTTGGGGAATAAGTGCGGTATTTCATCATTTGTAACATCAGGAACAATTACACAATCATCTCCATTATTCCAGTTAGCGGGTGTCGCAACTTTATGGTATGCCGTTAATTGTAATGAATCAATAACTCTCAATAACTCATCAAAATTTCTACCTGTAGAAGCCGGGTAAGTAATCATTAATTTTACTTTTTTATCAGATCCAATCACAAACACAGATCTCACAGTTAGTTTACTGTCCGCATTTGGGTGTATCATATCATAAAGCATGGCTACTGTTCTGTCCTCATCAGCAATTATAGGGAAGTTAACAGTGGTGTTTTGCGTCTCGTTAATGTCTTTTATCCACCCTCTATGTGATTCAAGACCATCTACACTTAAAGCAGCCACTTTCACGTTTCTTTTGTCAAACTCAGTTTTATACTTTGCAACAGTTCCTAATTCTGTGGTACAAACAGGCGTATAATCAGCAGGGTGAGAAAATAGAATTCCCCAATGATCTCCTAGCCAATTATGAAAATTAATTTTACCTTCTGTTGTTTGTGCTGTAAAGTTTGGAGCTTCATCTCCTAGTCTAATTGTGCTCATATTTGTTAGTTTTTAAAATTAATACTAGTGCCTTAAATTTTTATATAGGGTGATTATCAGATCTGTGTAGATTAAAAGTGCAATCTTCCTTTCTAGGGTAAACCTTTTTTTTGATTTTAATTTCACCTTTAAATTTAAGCATACATTTTAAAATGTGTGGGTGTATTTAGCAAGGGTTTCTTTTAACTACGGAAAGGTAGTTAATTATTATTGAGGATGCAAGTGCTTAATATTCAATAGTTACCTTCTGAACAGGAAATGATCGTATAACGCGTTTCTACCAAGCGATAACTGCAAAACAGAAACAATCAAGAAAGTAGTTGTATTTAGGAAGAGCGTGTTCTGAATATTGGTTAAAACAATAAAAGGATGTAATCCGTAGTATATTAATTGTACGCAATTCCAATAATATTGTCTCTATAGATAGTATAGTTAATAGGGTGTTTATGTTTGGTGCTAGGCAACGTATGAATACTTAGTTGCTCGTTGGTATTTTTGATTAATTATTTCAAATAGCTATATATTTAAGTATCACTTAATCAAAATTACTGCATTTAGAATCCGTGTGTTTCCAGAGTAAACTAACATCGGAAAATTCATCATCAATATCACTTGTAATAGCTATATTTTCTCCACTACAGTTAAATACAGATGAAGCATAATTCACAAGGGGATCGCAATTCCTATTGTAAAAAATAGTTTTACCCTTATAATTTGCAGTCATAATGTAATTAAAATCAGATAATTCAGTAATCATAGTTTTAAGCCATGGTAATTCTTCCGTAGGATTTGATACATTACAATAATTATTTTCTGATTCGTCTTTGTTACAAGAAACAATTAAAAATAGGGTTAAGATACTTGCTATGYTTAATAAATTAAAAAATCTTTTCATATTATTGATGTTTTATATCACACAACTTTTAGAGATATGTCTTTCAAATATACAAAAGAAAAAAAGATATGCATACAAACGATTAAATTATTTTCACCCCACATGTCAACTGCTATTTTAGAACTAAATAATAATACTTGTTTTTAGCTAGTCCAAAACCAGACCGATAGTTCTGACTTATCTATGTTTTTCGCCTAGACAAAAAAAWTAATGTTATAATTAAACAGTCATTTGGAAGTATATTTGGTGTAAATCTATTGAGRTTTTGACTTCAGTTCTTCGTTGGCAGTAGTTTGTGCCCCTTTTATTGTCTTAGTGCTACTAATTTCAATATTAATTCATTTTTGATGGCTTCATCTRAACTACTTAGAGGTAATTGGTTAGTGTTTAGTAAGTTTGGGTTTTCTAATGGATTTATACTCAAATTATACAATGCTTCGTCTCCATTATCAAACTTAATGTACTTATGGGTTTTGTTTCTAATAGTATAATCAACGCCTCCTGTTTTTTTTCCGTTCTCTGCATAAATATAGGCTCTTGTTGTAGTGTTTTCATCTGTTAGTAAATCTATAAAACTTTTACTATCATTAATTTCATTTATRTTGATTCCTGCAACATTAGCAATGGTGGCGAATAAATCTGTTGAGTTTATCAATGCATCTTCAGTTTGATGTATGCGATTCACTCCTTTTCCMGAAATAATCATAGGTACATTTATACCTCCTTGGTAAATGCTTCCCTTRGCRCGATTGCTATTATAAACTTGTACTACCTCGTTGGGCGTTCCGTTATCTCCTATAAAAATTATCAACGTATTTTCTAATTCTGATTCACTTAGTGAAGATAAAACCCTACCAATTTCTGTGTCCATCGCCTCCAACATAGCCATGTAATATGGCAGCGGATTAGAATCTATACTTGCTTGATCTGAAGATAAGTGATTTTGGGTATGTAAATTTTCTGGAGGTAAATGAAATGGTGTATGTGGGGCGGTATACGCTAACCATAGAAACCATGGCGTTGATTGGTTCCCTATCCAATTAATTGCTAGATCTGAAAATTTAGTGGTTATATATTCTGTAGAATTGGTTGTTTGTCCATTCTCTGTGAAATCCCAATTTGAATAAGAAGCAGTGCTTCCATTTATAAGTCCTGCGTAATAGTCAATACCCATATTTGAAGGGTGATTGCTATTATTAGATAAATGCCATTTGCCAATAACTGCATTCGTATAGTTTGAACCAGTATCATATATATATTTCTGAAGAGAGGTCTCAGAATCGGAAAGTACATCTCCAACTTTAGTTACATTGGTTCTAAATCCGTATTTTCCGGTTATAATACTTGCCCGTGTGGGGGTGCAAGTAGGGTTGGACCAAAAATTATTAAATCGAATTCCATTATCAACCATATTTTGAATGTTTGGCATTACTGGTTTTGAAATCCCTATATCATAACCAGGCGTAGCATCTAATCCCATGTCATCCGCTATAATTAGAAGAATATTTGGGGGGTCAGTATTGACTATATTGTTTATAGGGCTATCCTCTTTCGAACATGAATTATGCACAAGAAAAGAAACAATAACTATCAACAGAAATTTTGTGGAAATTTTATTCATATGAGTATCTCGATTATAATGGGTTGTTTTGTTTAGAGTTCTTATTCTTTAATATCTCTAACACATCTTACAAAATTGTATACATATCTAACATCGCCTTGAGGACCAAAATATTGCGGATAATCAGTTATATTTCCACTTTTCGGATCACTTCTCTGACATCCAGCACCATGAACATCCATCAAAGTTGCATTCATTTTTCCTTGTCCATCACCAAAAGCAATGTAAACGGCACTTTCATAAGGGTTTGCACCATCCAAATGTGTAGTGCTTGTCCAAAAGAATGGATATTGACCCGCGTTTCCATCAGGATCGATAATCTCAGTTGTTTCGAATATTGGATCTATTGCCGGAGAATTAGTTGTTTGTGGGGATCTGGAATAATCAACGATGCTTTGCAGTTCTTTTGCGTTCGGCAATCTCCAATCGTCATGTGAACCAAGTTCCAGCCCTTCGGCATAATTTAATGATTCTTTCCAATCTCGCCTATTTCCATCATCTGATATTTGCCACATTAGGCCCGTTGCTAAATCACTCACCGTACCATTTTTATTATCTATAAAATTATTTTTTCCATACTCAGTATTGCCTCGAACCATACGAAAATACATGGTATTGGGAACACCAGAACCTGGTTTGTATTTTGGATAGCCTTTTATACGTCCATCGACAAAATTAACGCCAAAAACAGTTTCGTCTGCAATCATTGTTCTACCAACATACTCAGTAGATGACCATGTTTGTGCATCTATTTCTCGTTCTCCTAGAGCAACATTTCCCAAGGGTTGATTAAAGTAATCTGTATCAATAAACATAGTGATAGCTCGCTCTCCTTTAACTCGACCTGTAAACAGAATGAGTGAATAAACTTCTTTTAACGTAGGGACTCTCCAATTGGTATGCCCAGCTAAAGTGGATGTTGTTGCTTTCGAGTAGGCACCGTCAAAACCTACCTTAGTTCCCATATCTTGTTCCCACATTAATCCTGTAACGTTATCTGTAATTGTTCCGTTATTGTTGTTTGTATAGGATGGTTGGTTTCCTTGATAATTAGCATCCTGACCGTAAAAATTTGTTGTTTCATTTTGTTCAGCAATTAATGTTTTATCACTGTAAAAATCTTTGGTTCCTGTATCTACTATTGGATACCCTGATATATCGGGTAAGTTATTCACTACATCCATATTATTACCGTCATTTGTGTCACAAGACATGATACTTGACGCTAAAATTATAGGGAGAATTAAATTTAAAACCGTTTTAGTCATTTTGTTTTTTGTTAATTAGAAGCTACTGATTTGACTAATGTTTTTTAAAAAGGTTTAATTGTATGGTTTTTGGGACCTTAAAATTTCAATGGATTTATATAAAAAGATAGTCACGGCAACCTTATATTTTTTGTTCTAGACAGAACAAAAAACAAAGTCATTTTTAAATAATCATTTGGTATAATTTATTAGGTAATCAGTATAAAAAAAGATAAAATTAGTGGACCTCATGGATCCACTAATTTTTAATAGTTAGGTGTTGTCAATTGTTTTTATACAATCAAAAACGTCCTGTAAACAAAATATTTTCAATTCTCTTAACCAAAGAGAATGGGTGCTATTATCTTTTAATTCTGAATAAATCTTTTAGAGAATTGTGTTCTCTATGTAACAACCAAACTATAATCATTCCAAAGATAAAGTTAGTTGAAATTCCTTCAATCATGTGACTTGTTCGTATGTTGGCTATCGGCATTAATGGGTTTTCTAAAATTAGTCCAGAAATCTGTGGTATTGTTAAGAAAAATCCGACTAGAATGGCAGTCCACCATACATTTATTTTCGAACCAAGAATTATAGGAATTACGCTTAGAGTCCATAATATGGCTCGCATTGCTTGAAAAGGGAATAATCCAAAATCTGTTTGAAGGGTTTTGATAGTATGCTCCCAAAAAGGCAAGATATCACCTGGACTCCCATAAAAAGCGCGCAAATCATCATTTTGCCATGCAATATAATATCCCGCAAACCAGTATAGTAATATATATATTGTTGCAATGACGGTTAATTTCCACATCCACTGCTTGACAGGGAAAATTATGGAAAAGGTWGGCTTTGCACCTTCTGTTTTTTTTCCTTTGCCTAAAATCAAAACGGCCAATGGTATATAAACAAAAGCTATGGATAAGCCCATTATAAATAAACGTGGCATAAGTTTTTTGTCAAATGTTATATTTGMCATGAAATACCAAGTTTCAATCTGGGGTAAAAATGTTACTGCACCATAATATGCTGCGCCYAATATAAGTGCCAATTTCCATCCATTCCAGCGTGAACTTAGAATTAATCCGATTATAAGAAGCATATTGATAATCCCAAAAAATAAAAATCCGATGTCGTTATCTAACAGCCCTGGTTCCGATTTAACATCAGGAAGTGCTACAGAAATAACCGTTGATCCAATGATGAATAATATGAAAAATAATAATAGTAATGAAGCGATCCGCGCCGTCCAAATCATAAATTGTTTTAGTTTCATTTTTTATAGTTTAATTATATGTTATATTAATTGTGAAATTGCTTTTTTACACCATTTCAAAGTAGTTTTGTTTGAATCAATCCCATATTGAAATGCGAGCCTACCATGCAATGGCATTTTGTCAGATTCTTTATTATAAAATGCTTGGAGTTCTTTAATGTAAATATTTAGGAAGTCTCGAAACGATGTAAGAAAGTTAGTTCTTTGTTTCTTATCCAATAGAGCTTCCATAAAGCCAAAACGAAGTAAAAGTTCATCAGTTCTTTTTACAACGTCGGTTWTATTTAATGGTTTCAGAAACCAATTTCGAAGAATTTGAATCCCTATTGTGGTGATTTCAAAACACGTTTTYCCATTTTTAGCTTGGACTTGTTTTTTAACTAATTCAAATTTCTGTAATCTATTAAGTGCRGGGTATATTGTTCCAGGGCTGCTGCTATAATTACCTAACGCTGTTTCCTCAAATATTTTTCGAATGGCATAACCAGAAAGTGGTTGACCTTGAATYAATCCAAGAATTGCATAATCTAACAATGTAGGTTTAATAATTTTTTTATTTTCCATATTTAATACGATTCATACTACAAACATAGTACGAATCGTACTATAATCCAAATTTTTTCTTAAAATTWTTATAGTTATGATTTAAATCGTTGCCAAAGGGAGTTTGCGCACAAAACCTCATCTGTTATATTCAAAATAGGCTAGTTGTATGGATTTAAAAGAAGGAAAGGAAATCGATTGTTTTTAGTGGGTTTAATGAAAGAGCTTGGGAACCATTAACTTCATGTTAAATAGGTTGAATCTCGTTATTTATCATACTAAAACTAAAAACAGTGTTTATATTTATAGTAAGAGGTCCTCCAGCGCATTGGTTGAAACGAATAAAAGCATGGAATAATAACCGAAAAATAAACGTACACACGTAAAGGGAAATTCATTCCCAAATTGTTTCAAATAAGACTGACAAGAACCGAAAATGTAAATACAAAATAATAAAGGAGAAATTAATAGTTCCCTTTTTCTAATATATTGAACCTATTAAGATCAGTAGACAGTAGTCAATTAATTAACTGCACGCAATCCCTATAATAACATCTTTTGAGCTGGTATAGTCAACAGGGGGTTCATGCTTCATGCTTGATGCTAGACATCACACAAACACCTTGTTATTCTAGTTATTGGCATTTCGTTATTCTTTTTCCAATGTTTTCATTAACTCAAAACATAGTTTATCAATATTTCCCATATTTGGATTGAATGCAGATACATTTGACAGAATAATTATTCCGTTTTTTGTCTTTACGTCAATTGCTATTGACGATGAATATCCACCTGTTCCGCCATTATGCCAATACCAAAGATTTTCAGATTGAGACTTTAATATGTGCCAACCTAAACCTATATCAATTTTTTTATTTATTTCAAAAGTTTTTTCTCTTGTAAGTTTAAGTTCCTTGTTTGAGTAATCAAATTGAGAAATAGCAAAATGCGATAGGTCTTCTACTGTTGAAAATATTGCACCAGCTCCTGCTAAAACTGAAAACTCCCAATTCGGAACTTCTTTTCCTTTGTTATTTAAGCCTTTTACTAAATGTCCTTTTATTTTATTTATATCTGCTGTTGAATTTTGCATATCATATTTAGAAAATATTTTATTCTGCAGAAGGTTTTCATAAGTATCATTTTCAACTTTGCTCAACGTATAACCGAGAATCCCTACTCCTAAATTGGAATATTGATTTTCTCCTTTATTAGATAATTCAAGGGACTTGGTTAAATATTCTTTCATTTCTTTTTCCTTGTATTCTCTATAAGGGTTTTCAGGATTGACTTTTGCCAAATCAAGATTTGTTGGTAAGCGAGGAAGTCCAGATGTATGATTAGCCAAATCAATAAAAGAGATTTTTGTGCTATTATTTATAGGCGTTTTTAGATATTGATTGATATTTTCATTTAGCTTAACTTTTCCATTTATAACAAAATTTGCAAGTAGGGTAGATGTGAAAATTTTAGATATAGATCCTATCTCAAAAACGCTTTTTTGGTTCTCAATTGTTGAAATAGTATCATTTTCCTTTTTTATTCCATAATAACAAACTTCTTCATTATAAATTATTGCAATCGAAATTTGTGTGTTATTTGGAAACTTTTTTGTGCTTTCAAATATAATTTCAGATTGTTCTTTAGTAATTAAACCATTTTTAATAGTCAAATGATTGATAACATTTTCTGCATTAACCTCTTCAACAAAGGGTTTGACAAATAATCCGTTTACTTTCAAATTATCATCTATTGAGATATTGAGAGAGAAAATAGCACGTTCAAATGTTGTTTTATAAGACGCATAAGTTCCATTTTTATATTTTACAAATTCTTGATTAGAAATACTACCTGCGTGAGTTTTAAGTCCTTTCAAAAACTCAGTGGTTTTATCTATTGGTAACGCCTCTTTCATTACATCTGCAAACATTGAAAATATTCCATTGTAATTATCATTATTATAATTTTCTACAAATTTTTCGGTTACAACTTTGTTATCTACTTTTTCCGTTTGCCCGAACGAAAGATTAACTATTAAAGTCAAAACTATTAGTATTCTATTTTTCATTATTTTATTAGTTTTCATTTTTCTAATGAATGCCAACTTTTTGTGTAAGAATAGCAGCCGACTGTGAACTCGAATTTTTCAAGTTATAACTAATTTTTATGTGGGTTACACTACGCATATTTACTGTTATCTCGGCTATTATTTATATACTTCTTATTTCACCTATTCAAATCTAAAGGTTATTATGTGCTGGCTTTTCTGTTTTCAAGTGTTTTTATAAAATTTCTTAAAAATTCAATAGTGTATTTTCCATCTATATCTAGATTGGGATCAAGAATTGTAATTTCTATTCCAATAGCTTTTTTACTCGATAATAAGGGTTTTAAATTTTGATTTTTCAGTCCAATAAATGGGAATTAAAATGTTAAGAGGTTGGTACTAGTTCAAATTTAAGTTATAAGATATTGTACATAGTTTTAGTTCTTAATTTTTTGAAACTTATTTCCACAACCTTCAATACAGTTTAAATAAGTTGGTTTAAGGATTATTTCGTTATTTTTTTTATTGAAATTTTCTATGAAWGTACCYTCAGGGCTTTCTATTCCTGTAGTAAATCCATTACAATCAAATCTTAAAGTCAAATTTGAATTATTTAATTCAAATTTTCCAATGGAACATTCAGAAAACCTGTTTGAGGTAAAAGTTCCATCAATTTTGAAAGTATATATATAACCATTTTCAACTAATTTCCATTGTGGATTACTTCCACCATCACTACTATAGACTTCAATCAATTTCCATGTACCAACAATCGAATTGTCACTATTTTTTTCTTCTTCATTTTGGCTACAAGAATTAAAAGATAAGATTATGCTAAATAATAAGATTAAATTTTTCATTGTTTTTTATTTTTAATTTACATGAAAGTCTCGTGGTATATTCGGAGCGTTTGTCAAAGGGGATTCGATTCTTTGGCAAACGCTCAGTGAATGAGAGAGGCGCACTCCAACTAATCTAGTTGGAGCCATCTACTCAATTAGCAAATGTGTTTAGTCTAACA
>NVSY01000017.1 GCA_002401385.1 Flavobacteriaceae bacterium
CTGGTTGCTGGTTGYTRGTTGCTGGTTGTTWGTTGYTRGTTRTTKGTTRYTRSWTAYTGGTTACTGCRTACTGGTTRCTGSKTRCTGGTTGYTRGTTGYTRGTTRYTRSYTRYTRSYTACTGCMTACTGCCTACYGCATACTGCCTACYGCWTACYGCYTACCGCTTCTTTCTATTTCTTTGCATTCTTCATCTTCACAAATAGCTCTCTAAACAAACTTCTCGCAATAAGTACTTTCATTATTTCGTTGGTTCCAGCATAAATTCTAGCGACTCTATTATCGGCATACATTCTGGCAATTGGATATTCCCACATATAACCATAACCACCAAATAATTGCAAACATTCGTCCACAACTTTTCCGTGCATATCGGTTGCTGAATATTTGGCCATGGAGGCACTTTCTGCAGACAATTGATGGTTGGATAAATCGTAAATACAGCGATCTATAAAAGATTGATGAATTTGTACTTGAGTGGCACATTCGGCTAATTTGAACTGTGTATTTTGAAAAGCTGCAATCGGACGTTTAAATGCAGTACGTTCTGAAGTATAATTGATAGTATCCTCAATAGCACCTTCTGCACCRGCAACTGCTGAAATTGCAACAGTAAGTCGTTCTCTYGCTAACTCTGTCATCATTATTTTAAAGCCCATACGTTCTTCACCCAACCTATTCTCTTTTGGAACTTTTACATTGTCAAAAAACAACTCGCAGGTATCCTGACTTTTCATACCTATTTTTTTAAAAGGAACTCCTTTTTCAAATCCATCCATTGTGGATTCCATAATTAGTAAAGTGACGCCTTCAGTATCGGTTCCAAGGTTAGTTTTTACGGCAATAATGGCCATGTCACACATATATCCATTGGTGATGAATGTTTTTTGACCATTTACCAAATAGTGATCCCCTTTGTCCACAGCTGTTGTTCTGAGTGCTTGTAAATCGCTTCCGCAGTTTGGCTCCGTCATACCAATAGCTGTGATGATTTCTCCAGTGGCCATTTTAGGTAGAAACTCGGTCTTTTGAGCGTCTGTACCGTGTTTTAATAAATACGGAGCTATAATGTCTGAATGCAATGAAAATCCAGGGCCATTAATTCCTTTTTTTGCAAATTCCTCGATTAGTAGTGCATTAAATGTAAAATCGAGTCCACCTCCTCCATATTGCTCTGGCATATCGATACACAACAAACCTAGTGCGCCAGCACGCTGCCATATTTCACGACTCACCATGCCTTTTTTCTCCCAATCATCTAAATGATCAATCACTTCATTACTTATAAAATCTTGTATCATTTCTCGCATCATTTGATGTTCTTCTGTTGCGTAAATGTTTCGTTTTAATAAGGTGTTTTCTAACATAGTATTGTGTATTTATAATGTTTTTATTGATATGTATACTCCGTCATTGCGAAGAAGATACTCTTTAATTTGAGTCATTGCGAAGGAGGTACGACTGTGGCAATCTCATTATAGTCTCTGAAAATTATTGTTAAATAATATCCTTACTCTTTCGTCCTATGTGATTTTAAAACTCATAAAAAACACGTCCTCCGTTGGCGGCAGTAATCTGTTTTTTTAAACTTTCTGGCAATTCAAATCGTTCTCCGTGTTTAGCAGCCAACTGCTGACTGTATTTTTCAAATTCCACGCCTCCAATATAATCAATATAGGACATAACACCACCTGTATGAATTGGGAATCCAAGTCCTAAAATGGATCCTACATCAGCATCTTTTGCTTCTTTCAATACGCCTGAATCCAAACATTTATAAGCATCAATCACCATAGAAAATAACAATCGTTTTTCTATTTCTTCTTCTTCAAAGGTTGTGTTTACTGGAAAAATAGTCGCCCATTCTTTCCAGAGGTGTTTTTTCTTGTTTGTTGGGTATTCATAAAATCCTTTGCCTTCTTTTTTCCCAGTTCTTCCATGCGTTTCTACGATGGTACTGATTGTTTTTTGCAATGCTTTTTCATGGGAACTTAAATTAGGGTCTTCATTCATAATCAGCAAGATCAATTTCAAATTTACTTCGTCTGAAATGGCGAGCGGTCCTACTGGCATCCCTATTTTTTTAGCCACATTTTCTATGATTGCAGGAGGGATTCCTTCGGAGAGCATGCTAATACCTTCATTGATAAATTTTCCAAAGACACGGGAAGTGAAAAATCCACGACCATCATTTACAACAATAGGAGTTTTTCTAATTTGTGTCACAAAATCCATGGCTGTAGCCAAGGTTTTATTATTTGTATGCTCACCCACAATTACTTCTACCAAAGCCATTTTTTCTACAGGAGAAAAGAAGTGTAATCCAATAAACTGTGTGGGGTTTTTAGAAGCTTTTGCTAGTTGGGAAATTGGAATAGTGGAGGTGTTGGAAGCGTAAACAACAGCGTTTCCAATAACAGCTTCAGTTTCTTTTGTTACCCTGTTTTTTAAGCCTTCATTTTCGAAAACAGCTTCTATAATTAAGTCACAATCCGATAAGTCGTTGATGGAATCAGTAGGTAAAATTTGACCTAATAATTGCTTGATTTTTATTTCACTAGTTCTTCCTTTGGCTAATTTTTTAGCCTCTTGTTTTTTTATGTAATCGATGCCTCTGAGTGCGGATTCCATTGTAATATCTTTTAAAACCACTTGTATGCCTGCTTTTGCACTTACATAAGCAATTCCAGCGCCCATCATTCCAGCTCCAAGTACGCCTACTTTGGTCACTTTTTTAGTTTCAAACCCAGATGGTTTTGATTTTCCCTTGGAGGCGTCACCAATAAAAACAAAAGCAGCGCGGATAATGTTTTTGGTTTCTTTGCTAAATAGCGTATCTACGAAATAACGAGCTTCTACTTCCAATGCACGGTCTATTCCACAGCCAACTCCATAGTAAATAGCACTCAAGGCATTTTTGATATGCGGCAGGTTTCCATGTGTAGTTTTATAGGCCATGGCATTGGATACGCTAAAAAATTCACTGCTTCCAGAAACCTGACCTACGCCCATGGGAGTACCGGGAATTTTATAGCCTTTGGTATCCCATGGTTGAATTGAATTTCCTTGCTCTAGGATCCATTTTTTCGCCAAGGCGTTTATGTCATCATCTGGCTCACAGATAGCATCTACAAGTCCATCTTTTAATGCTTGAGTCGCGGTTAATTTTTTGGATTGCGTGATGTATTGAATCGTTTTCTGAATCCCTATCAATCGTAGATAGCGTTGTGTACCTCCAGCTCCAGGAAACAATCCCACAGAACATTCCACCAATCCAATTCGATTTTTTGGGTGATTACTCATAATACGATGATGACAATTTAAGGCAATTTCACAACCGCCACCCAATGCCAGCCCATTGATGGCGGCTACTACGGGTTTTCCACAAGTTTCTATGGCACGCATGTTTTTATGTGTTTCCATAAACATTTCAAAACACACTTTTTTGGATTTGTTGTAGTTTAAAAACCATTTTAAATCACCTCCTGCTATAAAATCGTTTTTTGCTGAATTGATGACAATCCCTTTCACATTTTTATTAGAAATGGCTTGTTTCATTACCTCAAAAAACGCTGGCATAGTTGTTTCGTTCATGATATTTACGGGAACGTTTGCTACATTCCAAGTGACAAATGCAATACCGTCGTTGTCTATGTTATATTCAATATGCGTCATTTTTTATGGCTTTAAATGTTAAACACGTTCTATAATTGTGGCTATTCCCATACCGCCACCTACACAAAGTGTGGCGAGTGCAGTATTTTTATTTTGTCGTTCTAGTTCGTCCAATGCGGTTCCTAAAATTATGCAGCCAGTAGCTCCCAATGGGTGACCTAAGGCGATAGCGCCACCATTTACATTTACAATAGAAGGATCTATTTTTAAATTGTCCATCAATCGTAAAGGAACAACAGCAAATGCTTCGTTTATTTCGAAAAGATCAATATCTTTTGTTTGCATACCGGCATTTTTAAGTGCTTTTTTTGTGGCAGGAGTGGGGCCTTCTAACATAATCAATGGTTCGGAACCAATCACAGAACCCATGGTAATTTTGGCTCTTGGTTTCAGMCCCATTTTTTCGCCAATTTCTTTGTTTCCAATAAGCATTAGCGCAGCACCATCTACAATTCCAGAAGCATTTCCAGCGTGATGCACATGATTTATTTTTTCTATTTCGAGGTATTTGTCGATGGCTGTTTGATCAAACAAAAGAGCTCCCATTTGTTGAAAAGCAGGGGTTAGATTGGCCAATGTTTCCATACTTGTGTTTTTTCGGATGTATTCATCTTTTTGAAGTAAGGTAAACCCGTTAATGTCTTTTACAGGAACAATGGAATTTTCGAAATAGTTGTGTTTTTGAGCATAAGAGGCACGTTGTTGTGATTGTACGGCAAAACTGTCCAAATCATTTCTTGAATATCCGTATTTTGTAGCGATTAAATCCGCTGAAATCCCTTGAGGTACAAATTTTCCGAAAGCTGCRTTKGGTTCCATCACCCAAGCCGACCCATCGATCCCCATTGGTACTCTTGACATGGATTCTACTCCTCCTGCAATAATTAAATTTGACCAGCCAGATTTGATCATTGCGGCAGCTTGATTTACAGCTTCCAAACCAGAGGCACAATAACGATTTAAAGACATAGCAGAAACATGATTTCCATAGCCTGATTCTTGGGCTGCAACTTTTGCAATATTACCTCCTTGTTCTCCTGCTTGAGTAACACATCCTAAAATGATGTCTTCTACGAACAATGTATCTAAATTATTTCTTGATTTTAAANCTYYSNNTRATGWRNTGNTNAATTSAWYWRKAMWWGMTYKANAYAMNTGAACCTGTGGCTTTTCCAATACCTCTTGGAGTGCGAACGGAATCGTAAATATATGCTTCCATAAATTGACTTTTTTTAAGGATGATTATTTTTAATTACTTATGTGACCGTATGGTTACAAATATATAAATTTTTTCGTAATAGTCAAATTTTCAATTGATGACGAATTTATCTTGTACAAGTTAATATAAAAATAGCAACTAAAATTGAGAGGGAGTAATGTAGTCGTTTTTCTTTTGTGTCACGGTGATATTTCTTGGATATTTGTTGAAGTGATAATAAAAATCAATGGATTTATTATTAATATCAGTAGGTGTTTTTGTTTAAAAGAGCATTAGAAATTCATAAATTAAATCGTGATTACTACCTACTAATGGTGTTTTTAAGGAATTGTGTTTCTATGGAATAGTTGAATTTTTACCTGCTGTTTGTAAGTTTTTTTGCTTTTACATGCTGTTTAGTATTTGAATTTTTAAGTTCATGATGGGAACTAAAGAATAACATTGTTTCTAAAAGTGTGTTTTGAAAATCGAAATAAATGTTATATTCTTGTACGTGACCTACTGGTTACAAGTGRGGTTTTTTGAAAAGACAGAAGTGTTTAAAACAGAAATTCGTTTAGTTGAAAGTTTAAATAATCATTGGTTTTAATCAATAAAAAACAGAAAAAGAATGGAGATTTCTCATATAAAAGAAACTTATTATTTTGATTATTCGTCGGATATAATTCAAGAAATTGTAAAAAAACTAGATAAGACAGCGGGTGAATCTGACTTGGATTATGCTGTCAAAGCGTATACTTTTGTACGTGATTTTTGGACCTATTACCCCTATCGTTTTAGCTTGAAAAAGGAGGACTGGAAATCGTCCAAAATTGCCAGTCAAAAAGAGGGACATTGTTTGGATAAGAGCATCATTTTAATCAGTATTTTAAGAGCTAAAAACATCCCTGCCAGATTGGGATTATCACGAGTCAAAAATCATATTGCAGTAGCTCAAATTATTGAAAAATTTGGATCGGACGAATTGGTACCTCATGGCTATGTTGAGATCTATTTAGAGGGAAAATGGGTGAAAGCCACTCCTGCTTTTAACAAAGAGTTATGCCAAAAATTGGGAGTTCATGCCTTGGATTTTGATGGAGAAACAGATGCTGTGTTTCAAGAATTTGATGCTAAATGCGCCAATTCATTCATGGAATATTTGGAAGACTATGGCACTTTTGACGAAGTTCCATTGGAATATATGTTCAAATTAATGTGTGATACATACCCATTAATGATAAAAAAAGGTGTTAAAATGGGGGATGTATTAGATTTGTCGATGTTGTAATACATTTTAATTTTGATAAAAAACTCGGGTTAAAAAAAAGCAAAGTCTATCAATTCTTGATTCCGTATATTTGCGCGCAACTAAACCACAAATATCTCGTGAAAAAAGATCGTACCGCCACTGAAGAACGTATTTATACGGCGTTTCTTGACTTGTTAGAAGAAAAAGGACCACAAGGAGTAGGGATTAACGCCATTGCTAAGAAAGCAGGTGTTTCTAAAGAATTGATTTACCGTTATTTTGGGGGCATGAAAGGACTATTACTGCAATTGGCCAAAAAAGGTGATTTCTTTAAGTCTATTATTGATTATAATAGCGATGATACCAGTAAGGAATATTTGAAAAATATTACCGCCCAAGGAACTAAGGAATTACGCGAAAATGTATTAGCGCAGGAATTGTTGCGTTGGCCTTTGATTGAAAATAACGAAAACACCAAGGAACTTTTTAAGTTTACCAACGCTCAAATTGGCGATGTTTTTCAAGTTGACAAAAATAACAAGCCATTAAATCATGCATTTCAATTGATGATTGGTGGTTATATTTACTTTACTTTGCTTTCTAAATTTAATAAATCGTTCATTTCTACCGATTTACACGATGAAAAAACATGGGAAAACTTTGATGAAGCAATTGCTCAAACTATTGATTTTTATCATAAAAAAGACCTAAAATAGCCGTTACATTTATCCAGTAATTTATACCTAAAGTATTTCTAAATGATCGTTTAGAAATAGTATAATTTTCCGTTTTATTTAGACAGAAGATCAAGGGATAGCATGCTATCGTTTTATTTTTTAGCAATAAATTGGGGAAATGAAACTATTTGCATCTATCAGTTAGTGGTGTTAGGTATGTAACATTTAAAACACACACAAATTACTGACATACATGAAACGGTTCACTCTGTTAGCGGTCTTATTTTTAGTAAAATATTCGCTAGTTGCACAATCTATTCAACCATCGAGAACGGTGGGAGATCAATTTTTAAATTTTGATTTCGAATCAATTTATACCATTAGTAAATCTGAAGATGGTAAAACGTCCCATTGGACCATTCCGAATACGTTAATTAGGTATGGTTTGGGAGATACATGGGAATTACATTTTTTGATTCCTTTTTCCAAACACAATCAATTTATTGATGATAGGGCACAGGCAAGTGTTTTTGGCTTGGATGCCTTCAATATAGGCTTGGCAAAACAATTGTGTCCTCAAGATGGTTTACTACCATCCATGGTATTGATGACAAGGATAACTTTGCCAGGAGGAAATCAAGTACTTTCTGCTAATAATACGGCTATTCGTGGTTCACTAAATTTTGGATATCARCTAAATAGTGTTACTAAACTCACTACCAATATTGGTTATAAGTACAATCCTATGATTGGTAATTGTGCCTATTATATTTCCTATTTGACGTATAATTTAACGCCTCAATATTATGCGTATTTAGAATTATTAGGTGATTTTGATACCAACGAATTTTTAGGGAACGATATAAATATTGGGTTTGGACATCAGTTTACCAAAAAATTATGCTTGGCACTTTCGGTGTCTAAAAGTACCGTCCATGATTCTTATAATTTTGGAGGTGTTTTCACTTGGAGTGTAGGGGTGATTTAGCACATAAAAAGATTTAAAAAACAAAAAAACGATTTTTCAAATACTGAAAAATCGTTTTTTATTATGTAATTAGTTGGTTTAGTGATGTGCAATAGCATCGGAATTACCATCTGGATCGTTTTTAACAGTTCCATCTGTTTTTACAACTCCTAAAAGTAACAACCCACATACATGTGGTGCGGCCATAGATGTTCCACTAATGGTGTTATATCCACCACTTTTCCAAGTTGATTTTATGGACACGCCTGGTGCACAAAAATCAATTGGTGGATTTCCATAATTTGAAAAATAAGCATAGTTATCGTTAGAATCGAAAGCTGAAACAGTATAAATATTTGCGTGATTTGCTCTTGCAGGAGAATGGTTCTCTGCGTCATCGCTTGCGTTTCCTGCAGCTAGGGCAATTTTAACTCCTGAGGCAGCTAGGGCAATTACGGCATCATCTAAGGCTTTAGAAACACCGCCACCTAAGCTCATGTTCGCAACATCTCCCGTCGAAGCATTGGCTGTAACATAATCTACACCTGCAATTACTCCAGAATAACTTCCGCTTCCTCTTCTGTCTAAAACGCGAATGGCAACAACGGTTGCTCCCGGTGCAACACCAATAACCCCTGTACTATTGTTTATTGCAGCTACTGTGCCCGCTACATGTGTCCCATGTCCATTTTGGTCATCTGCACCGCCACGACTTAAAAAACTACGGCTACTGGTAACATCTACATTTAAATCTGGATGATCTAAATCTATYCCTGAATCTATGATCCAAGCTTTGGCATTTCCAGAATAATTTGCAATACCTCCAACACGGGTAATTCCCCAAGGTGTGGATTGAGTAGCGGTTCCACCACCTCCTCCTTTTGGCTTTCTTTTGTAATTTTCTATTGGACTTAGTTGGAAGGTATAATCTTGCTCTATGTGTTTTATGCGTTTGTCTTTTTTTAGAAAGGCCAATTGCTTTTTATCCAAACGTGCTGAAAATCCTTGAAACGAACGCGTATAGGCATGGTTTATTTGGTGTTCCTTTATGGCTGCTTTGCTAAATAAAGTAAGTATTTGTTTTTTGAGTGATTGCAATTTTTGTTGGTAGGAAATAATGCCACTTTTACTGTAGTTAGAGATTTTTACATCATTCATTATTATGATATACTGGCCTTCAATGGGAGTACTATTGTATTTGGCTAAGGAAGGACTGCCTTCTTGTATAGTTTGTACTTCTAATTCTTGTGTGTCACTACAAGAAACTATAAAAATTATACCGATGCTAAATATTGCTAATTGACAATGTTTTAAAAATAGTTGAATATTTTTCATGATTGTTAATTTTTTTTGTGATACTTGGTAAGTAATATAAAAAAACAAATGAATATAAACAAGTGTTAGTTAGGTTATTATACGTAAAGAGTTATTAAATTGGAAAGTTGAATATTTAGAATAATAAATGGGAGCTAATTTCTTAAAACTTATAGACTAATTTTTTTAGGTAAAGGCGCTTCTTTTTATAATCGATAATACCTTTCCCTTTTTCTAAAATATCAGCCCCTAAAATACCGTCAATGTGATGTTCGGATTGTTGCTCTAATGCGGTGTTTACATGTGTTAGGTCAAAAATAACAAGTGACATTGCACGGTAATTCCAGTCTTTGATTTTGAGCGAATTTTGAGTGGATAATTTAGTTTCCATATCTACAGCACCTGCTCCAGCAGCTTTGGTGTCTGTTTCTTGCACTTGTAATTTAAATTTTTCAAYCCCCTCAAATCCTACGCACGAGTTGGAAGCTCCAGTATCTAAAATAAASYGTCCTTTTATYCCATTTATCCGAGCTTTTAGTTCCAAGTGTTTGGTGGCCATGGTTCGTAGTTTTATAGAGGTATAGCCTTTTCGTTTTAAGATAKATTTCAAGCGCATTGKGTTGTTTTAAAACTCAAATCTACTGTTTTCTACGGTAGTAATAGTAWCCAGTGARAAGAAAGGCGAAAGAGAYTGGAATTAACCATAGCARCTTCGTTTTTTTTGGTGGATTTTSTAATTGTCCCATATATGAAAAYCCGGCCCAATAATAGGGRGATTTTTTTAAGTGATGTATTTTTTTATTGGATAKATATGATARTTTTGATAGCCGTAAGGCTGYTGAAACCTGTGATGTTTYGATTAWTTTTTTATAGAAGTTAGACATTAAATATTCGGTAGATTTATCGTTTACCTCCCAYTGAGAAACAATACTGTTTTGAATACCTGCATATAAAAARCCTCTTGCCAGGCTTAAGATTCCTTCTCCTTTATAAATAGGACCTACATTGGTTTCACAAGCACTTAGCACAATGAGTTGWGACATAAATTGCATGCCATATAGCTCTGTTAAAAACAATGTTTTATCTGAAAATTCTATCGAAGGTGGTACTCGATTTGTACCACTAGAGGCATGAGTAGCAATGTGAAGAATCCCTGTATTTTTTTGCTGTTTTAGAAAGTTTTCCTTGCTCGCTTCTTTTCTTAAAAAAACGGTTCCATTTATAGTTTTATGGATATTTTGTGCTTCTGTAAGTGTATTAAGTAAAGGGCTGTGTATACTGTTATCTGTATCAAAAATCGGAAAAAAACCAGTAAATTTTTTTGGGTTGGGCTGTGTCTTATGCATGCGCATTATTTGTATGGATGCATTGTAAATTATTTCTGTTTGGTGTAATAAATAAGGCATTTTTGAAAAATCAATACGCGTTGTAGAGGAGGTGTGGAGTGCATCAAATGGAATCAATCCAATAGCGGCATCTGGGATGATTAAAAGTGAAGAATACCTATGATTTTGTAGTTCTGGTTGTAATAATAGTTGATAGAGATGATGTGCTTGGTTGTTGTAATTTTGAATRTTATTATGTATTTTTCTACCCCCAGAGTCRGCAAAAAGTTCATAAAAAAGTCGGAGTTGTTCTTGTAGCAAGGCTTTGTTTTTTATTTTCCGAAAACTGACAGGGYTGTTTTTGGCAAAAGAAAAGACATAAACAGCGTCTGAACCAACAAAATATTCGATGAGTAATTGTTGCTCTTTTTGTAAGAGTTGAAGCAGGTCTTGTTTCTTAATTTCCTCTGATTTGTAATGGAGTTCTGGATATGTTTCTTGAATTTTTTGTGTTAGTAAGAGCAAATTATTAGTCAGAATATTGAGTTCATTATTGATGTTTTTTAATTTAGAAATATCAGCGAATTCTTGGTTTTGTTCTTCTAACATACGTTGATGTAAGAGTTGACTTTGGCGTGTTTTTAATGCTACTTCTCGATTAAAAATGGTGTTTGAATGTAATTTTTTTACAGATTGCCGCCTTAGCTGGTCTGTTACGATGCTCGCTTTGCTGTGTTCTGAAATATTTAAAGCGGAAAGTGCGTAGTTTTCATCTTTGGAGGTCTGGTATAATACATAGTAGGCAGCTATAATTTTTTCGCTGAGTATGTTGCTTTCAACTAGGAGCCTTATTTTAGAAATATCTGCAACTAATGCTTCTTTAAGGTGTTGGTTGGCTTCAAGTCCTTGTTTATAATAGTTGATTGCGGTGGATATTTCTCCTTTTTGATAAGCGATATCTCCCATTCCTTCATAGATAGTTTTGAGTGTGTTATCTATAGTTTGGAATTGGTTGTTCTGTTTTTTTAAACAGTCATTGTACAAAGTTAAGCCCTTTTCTAACTGGTTTTGTTTGCTGTAAAAAGCAGCGAGGTTTAGGGAAGATTTTATATATTCTCGACTGTCTGTTCCGAATAATTTTCCTGCCAATAGCAGGGCTTTTTTATATTCAGAAATTGCAGCTTCAAATTGCCGCTCTTTTTCAAAATATTGCGCTTTTATGCTTGCTAATTTTTGTGCTAATTCTAAATTGTTAGGGGCTAATAACAGTGATTTTTTAGCCTGTTCTATGGCGAGTTCTAATTTRTTTAAACGAACCAGTACKATGGCAAGGTTTCCTAGAACACGTGCTTTTTGAGATGTTGTCAACTCTTTTAATTCCAATGTTTTTTCTAATAAATTGGCTGCTTTTGTATAGAAACCTTGAGATTGGTAAACAATAGATAGATTGTTGTATACAGCCGCTAATTTTTTAGAATTGACTTGTTTACTTGCGATGCTTTCAGCTACTTTTAGTAAGGTTTCTGCACGGTCAAAAGCACCTAGTCTCGTGTAATTATTTGCCATGGGAAGTAGGCAATATTCTAAGATATTATAACGAGATAAATGTTGTGTTGTATAATAATGGAATGCTTTTTCATAGACTTGTAAAGACACAGAAAGTTGTCCCAATTGTTTAAGGTGATATGCTTGTTGGATTTGACAATGTAGCCAAGCTATTTTTTCAGTTTTACTACTTGGTAATCTCCAAAGACGTTGTTCTAATTCGGTGAAAAAATGGAGGTTTTCACTACTCGGGTTTTTTGAAAACTCATCAATAGTTGCATAGATATACCCTGCTATATCATCCTTGGTTTTAAAGCTAAAATAGGAGGTGACCTCACTGTTCTGAGCAAATAGAATCAGTGAAAAGAAGTAAAAAAAAGCAACAGAGAATTGTTTCATGTATGGTGTCTATAATTTCCAAATGGCATACAAATGCAATTGCCCATGAGGTACTTTAAAATGATGAATATAACGGACACCTAAACTTGGCCCTATACGTGAAGCTCCAATTGTAATATCACCAAAAASACCGTAATTAATATTTTTGAAAGATGTTTTGGTACTTGTTGTACTACTGTTGTTCAGATCTTGAATAGGATCTCCTTTGACTCCGTTTTGATCGCTGAAATACGATTCACTATTTGTAGCAGTCAATTTTGTGGAATAATCCATAGAAACAT
Source organism: Flavobacteriaceae bacterium (assembly GCA_002401385.1). Taxonomy (GTDB): domain Bacteria; phylum Bacteroidota; class Bacteroidia; order Flavobacteriales; family Flavobacteriaceae. Next base: position 12,632 of record NVSY01000017.1, read on the forward strand.
GTGCCCCTATTCCTAGCCCGAAAACACCATTTACATTATATCGAATAGATGCGGGCACTACATCTATTGCCATGCGTTCTGTAGCTATGTTGCTACTGCTTTCTTTGAATACCGATTTATAAAGGCCATTGGGAGAATCTATATTTTCAATTATTTGTTGACGGTTGTTTGTATCGGAGTATGTAGTGCTCGAAATCATTAATTCTGCTTGTGGATACCATTTGTAGGCTTTGTAAGTGGATATAGTGGCACCTATAAAATAACTCTTGGAATCATCTACGCCGAAGATGTAATTATACCCTGCTTTCGCACCTATAGAAATACCAGGTAAGAATCTCGAAGTGGCTGAATTAGTTATAATTGGGTCGTTTTTATCAAAAATAATTTCAGTTTTACTTTTTGATTTGATTTTGTGAAAATCTTTGCCAAACTTCAGYGAGTATTTTACAAATCCTTTGGTAGAATCTTTTTCTTGCACACCTTTCTGTTCGGTTCCTGGTAAATAAATATTTTTAAATTGAAAGGAAATCTTATCTCCATAAAAAACGGTATCCATGCAGCTGTACCGTACTTTTTTACCTTTTGGGCAGATGGGTACTTTTGGGTACATGTCTATAATTTTAAGCGATGTTTTGTCTAACATAGTTGGAATATCTACATTTAATTTGATGAGTCTAGCGGGACCTTCTCCATTGTTTTGAAAGCGAACTTTGTATTTTAAACGTTTGAATCGCACCAAGCGATAGTTTAAAAAAGTATTGTAAACGGCCATTTTATTGGGGTCGTGAGAAGTGACAATTTCCATTTCTTTTGTTTTTACTTGATGTGCATCTCCTCCTCGTTCTGGAACATATACACTTCTTATGGAAATGATAGCGGAGGTGTCTTTTAGCATCTCAGGAGTAGTTTTAAAGGTCAGAAATAAGTTCCGTTCTTCATTGGAAACTAAGTCGTTTACATTCCAAACTTTTACATCGGCATATATTTGTTGAGCATCAGCAAGTGTAGCAGGTAAATTATGCTGTAATGTGTCGGTTGCCATGTGTTTTTTAGGGAGTATATTGTCAATTCCAGTTGAGCGAATTATGGTTTCTTTTGACAGGTAATTATAGGCCAGTGCTTCCATTGCTTCCTCTTGCTCGTTGTGATATGTTCGTACATCAACCAAGTTAAAGTTTTTATCCTTGTATTTGAGCTCATTATAAAACAGGTAGATTTTTCCTTGGCTAGGAAATGGAGATTTGTTGCCATAACTAATTACAAATTCTAATTCTTGATTGGGAATAGGTTCTCTATTGGTGAGTAGTCTAAAACCATTGTGTCTATGGTTTAAATAATGGGATTCGTTTGGAGAAATTGTTGAAACATCGGAAGAATTATCGAGTAATTTTGGACGTGTGGTAGGAGGGAGCCCATCATCATAATTATTGGTAAGAGACAATCGAACGGTGTATTGTTTGTTGCTTTTAAATTGATGTTGAGGATTTTTTTTAAAACTATAATTTCCATCACCAAACTCCCAAAAATAGCTGTAAAATGCTTTTGGTGCTCCTGCTATTTGTCTTAAAGGAGGAGTTACAGGTCTAAGTATGTATTGATGCTGTACTTGTTCAAATTCTATGAATGCTTTTCTAGAGATACTATCTTGTACTATTTCTTGCGAATTCATAGAGAAACAAATGAGTAAAAGCAGTATTTGCGTGTAAGTTTTTTTCAAGATGATAGTTTTTAGAGATTTAAAATATACAAGTTTTTGCTTAGAAATGCAATTTGTGTATTGGGGACTGTGTATTTAATTGTGAGATTCAGTATTGTATTTCTTCTGTGAATTGGTTATTTGTTGAGAAGGTTTAAAAATAGCTATTCTAATTAATAGCCATGAAATCTATCCCATCTTAAAATTCAGTGTCTAGACCAATGTGCTAATATATTGTGTTTTAGCATGCAATACTACTTAAAAACACCTCTACAAATCTTACGAAATGTAAAGGTGCTAGCAATTTCCCATTATTTTTATATCAATATTAAGGCAAGCCGTTAATCAAAGCTTCTAATGCAGCTTGGGTGGTAGGTGTTAAATTTGTGATTACCTCTATATGTTCATCTACTACGGTATTTCCTTGTATTGAATAATGCAGAATTCCATCTATTTCAGCCACTACAATAATGTGTATTTCTTGACCTATTGGAATTTGTCCGTAATGTTCTGTGAATAAATCCAAATTGTTGTCGTAGGTATCCATTCTTGCAAGTGCTGTTGGCTCTCCGTCATAGGATAAATAGACAGCACAATTGTCTGCATCAAATCCTTCTGGTACATCTACGTAAATCATTGTTTTTGGACCCGTATAACTGTACCATCTGTCTAAATTTGTCCAACCAAAAGACCCAAATGAGAATGTATATGAAACTACTTCTCCGTTTGCCCCGTCAGCAATGTTGGCATTGTCTACTTTACCATCACCATCTTCATCGGCTTCTTCCCAGTCACAGTCTCCTTCTATACCATCACAATCATTATCTTGTCCGCCAGCTCTAAATATATTCATATTGGCATCTAGGTCTGCTAAATCAATGCCTTTTGAATTTACTGTGGCCATTCCAAGTAATTCCAATTGGACCGCACCTTGTTTCCCATTGATAAAAAATTCTCCAGCAGATTTTAATATTTCTTTGTCACCGTTGGCACGTTTTCCTAAAGTAGACTTATTTTTTAATAGCATGTCTGCTTTTGTATAAATCTCCAGTAATTCGACGGTTACAGTGCCTGTTACAGGATTTCCATTCAATCCAAAAGAATTGGGAGGGAAATATACTTGTGTTCCTTGATTTCCTGTGATGACTCCTCCTGTGGTGGCATCTAGATCAAAAGTTTCTAAATCATCAGTCCTGTTTTTTAGGAAACGCTCTAAGAGTGCTTCTCCATCGGCTTGGGGTATTGGTTGGATATCATCATCGTTTTTTAAACAACTTGTAAGTACTACTGCTACAAGTATTAATCCTAAAATATTTTTAAAATTTTTCATAATTTATACGTTTTTTGGGTGTATTCCCTATTGTTAATTAGTGTTTTTCAATCAATTTAAATGTTGGAATGCTCGTCACACTTATTCGTTTTATAAGTTGTCTAGCTTCCTTTTCTGTCAAGGTGCTTCCGCTTGCACGAAATCCTTTTCCAGAAACAGACCAAGTGTATTTGTAAATGCGATTGTTGTTGTTGTTCAATTCGTTTAAGGAAACATAGAAAGAGGTAATTGTGCTACTTTCGATTATCGTTCCTTGACGGGCCATTTTTATGAGCTGTTGTGCTTGTTCTAAACTACTGGTTGTTCCAGCGGCTTTCATTCCTTTTCCTACAATTTCCCACTGATAAACTTTGATAAATAAAGGTGTATCTTTAATTGTTCCTGCTTGTAAGGTGTGTATCATCAACCCCATTACAAATACCATCATTAATTTTTTCATTATTTCTAAATTTTTAAGGTTTCTACTGTTATATCAACTTCTTGAATTTTTGTGACCCTTTCGAAAAATTATTTTTTAAAAGTGTTCAAAATATTTCTGAGTTACCTTTATATCAATAGCTACTATTTTTTGTTACCTTTAAAACCAAAATAATTTTCTAAATCATTCACATTGGCAGTCAAACACAGCGATCATAAATATATAGAAGCATTGATTCAAAACAATGCTAGGGTCTTATCAGAGTTGTACCGAAAGTTTACACCTAAAGTGGTGCGCTATATTTCTAAAAATAATGGTGATTATGACGATGCTCAGGATATTATTCAAGAGAGTTTGGTGACTATTTATCACCAAGCTGTGGAAAAAGGGTTGTTGCTTACTTGTCCTTTTGATGCTTATTTTTTCTTGGTTTGTAAACGGAAATGGTTGAACGAATTACGAAAAAGAGGACGTAAGGAGGTAACATTTTTGGATGAAATTACATCTATTAGTAAGGAAGAAATTGCCATGGCAGAAGATACCTTGTTGTATGAACAAAAAAGTGAGTTGATAGATCTAATGTTCACACAACTAGGAAGCAAATGTCAAGAAATAATCAAGGCAGCATTTGCATTAAAATCTATGGAAAAAGTAGCCAAACAATTAGGAGTGACCTATGGGTATGCTCGTAAAAAGAAATCGCAATGCATCGGACAACTGACCAAACTTGTTCGAAATGCTGCGGAATTTGATCAATTAAAAAATGACTGAGATGAACGAAGAACAATACATAGCGTTTGATGCCTATTTGCAAGGCGAATTAAAAGGAGAAGAATTGCAATCCTTTGAGCATAAGTTGCTGAATGATGCCGGTTTTAAAACCGCATTCCAAGACTATGCCGATGTGGAGCAATCTTTAAAATCTAGCATAGAACACGCTAGCAAAGAAAAGGAGTTACGGGCAACGTTAAATACATTGAGAAATCAAGAAAAGCCTTCTGAAAATAGCAGCGTATTTAGCATAAAGCGATACGTATGGATGGGGGTTGCTGCGAGTGTATTACTCTTATTTTCTGTTTATATTTTTAATGATGTTGATCCGCCTAGCTATGCTGAATATGCGATGCACCAACCATTGGAAGTAGGAGTTAGAGGCACTACAAATACAAGTAGTAATGCGGCTGAAGAAGCTTTCAACTCGAAAGATTATCAAACTGCAGTACATGAATTAAGATTGTTATTAGGAACATCACCAGAAAATGTAGAATGGCAATTGTATTATGGGATTTCCTTAATCGAAACAGATCGAATTGCCACAGCTTTAACTATTTTGGAGCCAATAACAAGTGGAGCGTCTGTTTATAAACATACGGCACAATGGTACACTGCTTTGGGGTATTTAAAATCAGAAAAATTGGAATGGTGTAAAAGTGCCCTAGAAAAAATTCCATCAGAGGCGAGTGAATTTGAAAAGGCACAAGAATTATTGGATCGATTGTAGGGGAGTTTCAGCATTGAATTACAAACGCTAATTCACAAATAAAAACCTACATTTGCCCCATGATAATTACCGATACACACGCGCATTTATACAGCGAACAATTTGATGAAGATAGAGATGCTATGATGCAACGCGCATTGGACGCTGGCGTGAGCCGACTCTTTGTGCCTGCCATAGATATGGCGAGTTATAATAGCATGATTTCTCTTGAAAAAGACTATCCAGACAATGCTTTTTTATTGCTAGGATTACACCCTACTTATGTAAATGAAAACTACCAGTTGGAACTTGATTTTATCAAACAAAAATTGGAAGAACGCTCTTTTTATGGTATCGGAGAAATTGGGATCGATTTGTATTGGGATAAGACGTTTCTAAAACAGCAACAAGACGCTTTTAAAACCCAAATACAATGGGCAAAAAAATATAAACTTCCTGTAATTATTCATTGTAGAGATGCTTTTGATGAAATTTTTGAAGTTTTGGAAGGTGAAAAAGGGGCCGATCTATTCGGAATTTTTCATTGTTTTACAGGTAATTTGGAACAGGCTAAACGTGCTATTTCATATAATTTGAAGCTGGGAATAGGCGGAGTGGCAACTTTTAAAAACGGAAAAATTGACAAGTTTTTAAATGAAATCCCATTGCATAATATTGTCTTGGAAACCGATGCTCCTTATTTGGCACCTACTCCATATCGAGGAAAACGGAACGAGTCTAGTTATATCGTAAAGGTTGTGGAAAAATTAGCCGATATTTACCAAACCACAGCTCAAGAAATTGCAGCTATTACCACTAAAAACTCAAAAGACATCTTTGGAATCTAATCATACAGCATATTGCAAAACACCTATTGGATTGGCTACTATTATTGGCAATGCCAATGGCGTTTCTAGCATCACTGTTTCGGATAATTTAACAGATTTTAAATCGGAAATTCACCCCAGTTTACAAGATTGTGTGGACCAATTAACCGAATATTTCGCCAAAGAACGCATTCAATTTGACTTAAAATTAAATCCAAAAGGTACTGAATTTCAACAAAAAGTWTGGAAAGCKTTASTARATGTRCCKTATGGRAAAACMCGTTCTTAYTTRGAACAATCCAARYATYTAGGCRATGTAAARGCKATTMGAGCKGTMGCAWSWGCCAATGGTAAAAAYCCYTTRTGGATTGTAATTCCTTGYCATCGTATTATTGGYTCTGATGGTTCATTAACKGGRTATGCKGGAGGAATATGGCGTAAAAAATGGTTGCTGGAACTGGAATGCCCTAGTGGGCAGATGGAATTGTTTTAGGTAAGTTCAATCACACGGTTGGTATAAAAATAAAAAAAAGAGAAGCATCTATAACTAAATCGTACCACGGATTTAGTAAAGTGCCTCCCTTTTAATCTCTTAAATTTAGTGTTATTAACAATCAATCAATAAAAATTATACCAAACTAAGAGATGTTTTTTTAATTAGTCCATAAATGTTACAACTCCATTAGATACATCATATACGGCACCTACAATTTCAATTTCATTACTGCGTTCCATTTCGGTAAGTATAGGGCTGCCTAGACGAATTTTATCAATAGATAATTGTACATTTAAAACAGCTGTTTTTTCTATGGCAGTCGCTTCTATGGGTTCTTTTTCTTCCTTTATTATTTTTACAGCGGGCTGAATTTTATCCAACAAAGCAGTAATATTTCCTAATTGTACGTTTTGGTAAGCTGCGGTTACAGCACCACATTTGGTATGTCCCATTACCACAATAATTTTAGAACCTGCAACTTTACAGGCGTATTCCATAGAACCTAAAATATCTGTATTCACAATATTTCCTGCAATTCTAACACTAAATATATCCCCTATTCCTTGGTCGAAAAGAAGTTCTGCAGGCGCCCTGGAATCTATACARCTGAGTATCACAGCAAAAGGAAATTGCCCTGTACTAGTCTCTATAACTTGGTCTTTTAAATTTCTTTGCGCTTTTAAGTTTTGTGCAAATCGACTGTTTCCTTCTACTAATATATTATGTGCGTCTTTAGGAGTTAGATTTTCCTGTGTTATTTTTGTTTGTGTTCTCATAGTATGTCTTTAAAAAAAATATATCAAATATATTTCCAAATAATAGTTTAGAATTACTGTCTGTGTTCTTTGATCCAAGTAATGCAATCGTCAAAACTTGTAAAAATTTGCTCTTTTGGAACAAGATCTGGGATAATATCTATGCGTTCTAATAGGTATTGAGGCTGTTCCAATACATCAACTAACAATACCTTTTTTTCTTGTCTTACAAGTTCTACTAAGGCATCTTCTAGGGCGTACAAACCAGATTGATCTATGTATTGCATACGATCCATTCTTATGACAATAGTGTGTGCTGTGTCTGGAATTTGATTCATCAGGCGTTGGAAATCGCTCGTTGATCCAAAAAACAGGGGGCCTTTTATATGCTTGATAAAAACTTCTTCTTTTAAATGTTCTGGGAAATTTTTTTCATCTGCCCATGCTTTTTCTTTTTTGAGGGATTTTACATCTGAGTGTTTCGCGGTTAAATCACCTATTTTTTTCATAAACATTAGAGAAGCGATCACAAGTCCAATTCCAACAGCATATACCAAGTTCCAAACGGATGATAGTATCAATACAACAATCATAATAATTACTTCTGGTTTTGGCATGTATGGAATGGCTTTGAGTCCTTTATAATCCATAACACCGATTCCYACGGTAATTAAAATACCCGCCAATACTGCTGCAGGAATTTGTGAAGCAATAGGTCCTAGTGCTAACAATATAATTAGCAACAAAACCCCAGCTACCATACCAGATAAACGTGTTTTTCCACCTGCATTAATGTTTACAACGGTTCGGATAGTGGCGCCTGCTCCAGGAATCCCTCCAAAAATAGCAGCAATACTATTTCCAATTCCTTGACCTATCAATTCTTTGTTAGGGTTGTGCTTTGTTTTGGTCATATTATCTGCTACTACCGARGTAAGTAATGAGTCTATTGCACCTAATAAAGCTAAGGTTAATGCAGTGAAAACATAAGGAGTGATACTTGCTAAATTGAATTCCGTAAATATGGCAAAATTAGGAAGTGGCAASCCACTCGGAATTTCTTCTATTGGGCGGTAATTGAGYTTAAACCCRATGGCAATACCYGACATAACCAATAAKGCAACCAAAGTACTTGGAATTTTTGTAGTGATGCGCTTGAAGCCATAAATGATTAAAATGGTTCCTAAAGCCAATAATAGTTCTAGCCAATTAATGTTTTGCAAGGCTCGCGGTAACACTTTCAATGTTCCAATAACYCCAGAAGCATCTTTACCTGCCAAGGTTTGGGCTTCTTTTGTTATTTGCTCATTAGTAATATCAGCAGCTCTATTAATGGTTTCCCTGAAGTTTTCTATTACTAAAATTCCTTCTCCAGCCTCCTCTTTTAAGATGTTATCTAAAATAACTTCTTGTGCTTGAGGTTTATATTCAGTTACATAAGCCACATCTTCTTTTGGATAATAGCCAATAGAAGGAAGAATTTGTGTAATTAAAATGATGACCCCAATTGCGGTCATAAACCCCGAAACAACAGGATAAGGAATATACTTTATATATTTTCCGAGCCCTATAAATCCTAAAGCAATCTGAATAATTCCCGCCAAGATAAATACAGTTAATATTGCTGGTAATGCTTTTGTAACGTCACCATTAAAGGAAGCTATAATACCTGCAATTACTACCATACTAACTGCTGTCATTGGTGCGGTAGGTCCTGAAATCTGAGTGTTTGTTCCACCAAAAAGAGCCGCAAAAAAGCTGACGAAAATTGCTCCGTAAAGTCCAGCACTAGGTCCTAAACCCGAACTTACACCAAAAGCTAATGCCAATGGCAAGGCAACAATACCGGCGGTAATTCCACCAAATAAATCTCCTTTAAAGTGTTTAAAATTAAAAATCTTTTTCATATATCTCTATTATTTTATTAGGTATGATTCCAGGAAACGCATATCCAATTTTGAGATTGAAGTTGCTCAAAAGGATATGTTTCTGTGGAAATGTTATTTTTTTACAGATAGCTTCTAGCGTCCTCATTTTTTAAATGGTGACGCTGGAGAAGCTATCTGTTTGGGGTCTTTTTTTAGTTGTTTAGAAAAAACTTAGTCTCCTTTTTATCCAGACGTTTTTTTCTCATAGTATTTGTTAATTTATTTTAAAAAATTGAATACCATTTCTGTATAAAAAACAGAGATGGCGTCACTATCTTTACTGATATCGGTGAGTTTTGGTAAGTGCTCTGCGAAATAATTTTGTTGATGAGCACCTTCTATCACCGTTGAAATTAACATATGTGGGTATTTGTATGTTGGTTTTATTTCTAATACAATAGAACTYACACGTTGAACAACACCAATATAAGCCTTAAAACAACCTCGTTTGTTTTCTTCATCCACGTTTTTTGTGTGATAGGCCTTGATGGATTCGGAAAAAATAATTTCACCCAATAATACCTCATTGATATATCCAAACGAATTATCTTCCTTTACTTGTTGTGTCAATATTAGTATCGATTTTTTTAAACGTTCATTTGGTGATGCGATATTAGTGGTTGCAAATACCAAACGATATTCTATCCAAGACCAATACCAACTTGTTAAATATACAAGTAAAGTATGCTTGTTCTCAAAATAACGATAAATAGAACTTTCGTTCGAATTGATGAGTTTTCCTAGTTTTCTAAAGGTGAAATTCTCAAAACCAATTTCATGAATCAACTCAATACTTTTTGAAATGATTTTTTGCCCTAAAGGGGAAGAATCAGGGTTTTTTGAATATAATTCAGGCCCAATTTCAATTTGAATATGTAAGTTTTTCATGTGAAATGATTTAATTGCGTGCAAATATAATAGTATTACTATCATATCTGAAAGTTTTAATGTTAAAGTTTTGTAAATGCAGTGGAATCATGTTGTTATCTCTTCTGCTTTTGGCAACTCTTCAAAGTGAAGGATTGAGCAATGTTTAGCGCCTTTTTTGTTGAAAAGACTACGGTTTAGTAGATTGTAAAATGCTACATTAGTTGTTCATTTCTTTTTTTTGTTTGCGTATCTCAATGTCCTAATGTTCTGTGTCTTGATTCCAATTCCATTCAAATCTTGGAGCTCTTCTCTTGCCTTGATTCCTGAGTCCCAATGTCCCGATACTAGTTTTCTTAATTCTAACATCTCAATACTTCCTTCTCCATTCTCTTTTACCTATCTTCGCGCCATAATTTACTTCATGAGCATTACATTACTTTCATCTCCATTACAAGGTTTTACAGATTTTCGATTCAGAAATGCCTTTCATCATTTTTTTGGTGGCATTGATACTTACTATGCGCCTTATATCCGTTTGGATGGAAAATTGGTGATTAAATCGTCCAATCAACGGGATTTAAAGTTAGAAAACAATACGGAGTTAAACCTTATTCCACAGGTAATGACTAATGATGCCGATGGGTTTTTATTTGTTGTAAAATACATTCAAGAATTGGGTTATAAAGAGCTTAACTGGAATTTAGGCTGCCCTTATCCAATGGTAACCAAACGWGGAATGGGCTCTGGGCTTATCTGTGAGCCTGCAAAAATTGACCATATWTTAAAACGTGTTCATAACGAAAGTGATGTGGTAGTATCTATGAAAATGCGCATGGGCTACGAGCAACCAACCGAAATCCTAGAGGTGCTTCCTGTCCTTGATAAATATCCAATTAAAAACATTGCTATTCATGCGCGTATTGGAAAACAATTGTATAAAGGCGGTGTTAATTTAGATGCTTTTCAAGATTGTATAGATAATACAAAACATACACTTTATTACAACGGTGATATTACTTCAGTCAATAAGTTTAGAGAAATGCAAGAACGTTTTCCGAGCATCGATCATTTTATGATTGGGCGTGGACTTATTGCAGACCCTTTTTTACCGAGTATGATAAAAAACAATAGCCTAGAATATCCTGCCAATAGATGGGATATTTTTAGAGAATTTCACGATACTATTTATCAAGAATACGATGCTTCCTTGTCAGGTCCCGTACCAATCAAAATGAAAATGTTGGGTTTTTGGGAGTATTTTTCTCAATCTTTTTCGGATCCTAGAAAAACGTATAAAAAGATAAAAAAGGCGGGAAATGCGAGAAATTATCACAAAGCTGTAGACGAAATCTTTGGAAATGAATAAATTATAGAATGCATTTCTCAGTTGTTCGAATTGCTGTTTTAAAACTATAATAATTGTTGTTGAATCTATTTTGCAGCTCAATTGTTGTGTGTTTTTATTATTTTATTTCACATTGCATATATGAACTCATGTGAGTTTTTTTATTTATTACCTGCTGTAAATGAGTACGGTAGATCTGTTATCTTCTTTTATTACTGTGTTTTCTTTATTTGGGTATAAGTTTTTCATATATTTAATGGTTAAAACATAGTTTTTTTCGATATAGAYTGCAGGTATTAATTAAATTTTCCTCACATGAAATTCATTTTTAGAAACACTAGGATCTCAACACGCCTTTTTTTTGGGTTTTCTATTAGTATGCTAGTAGTGATTACTGCCATTCTAGTTTCATTTGAAAATTCAAAAACAATTATAAAAGATGAAAACTTAATTGTTCATACACATCGTGTATTAAATGAACTTAAAGATATTGAAGTGAGTTTAATTGATTTAGAAACGGGTCAAAGAGGCTATATAATCACAGGTGATTTAAAGTATTTAGAGCCTTACAATTCGAGTTTGATTACCATTAATTCGAAAGTAGATTTTTTGAATAAAATGACCGTTGATAATCCAAGTCAAACAGAGAGAATTAGCCTTCTTAAAGAAATGGTTGACGTGAAATTGAAAGAGTTGATTACCACAATCAATCTAAGAAACAGCAGTGGTTTTGAAGCTGCAAAAAACATTGTAGAAAACGATGGAGGAAAAATTATAATGGATAAAATTAGAGCTCAGATTTCCGACATTAGGAACGAGGAGTTAAGGTTGCTAGATATCCGTATTTTAAAACCCAACAACGCTAGAAAGAATACTTTGTTGGTGCATTTAATTTTATTGGTTTTTAGTGTAATTATAATTTTAACAGTAAGTTTTTTAACTATAAAATCTATTATCAATCCAATTAAAACCTTGCAAAAAGGAGTGACGATTGTAGGGCAAGGAAATCTATCGTATAAATTTGGGATAACATCGAAAGACGAAATTGGAGCCTTATCCAATGCTTTTGAAGAGATGTTGATTCGATTAAAAACTACCATGGCATCCAAAGAGTTATTAAAGAAAGAGGTTGCGACAAGAAAAACGACAGAAAAACACCTGATTAAGGTAAAAACAAGCTTAGAAAAAAGTGAAACAGAATTGATTGAAAGCAATAAAACCAAAGATAAGTTTTTTTCTATAGTAGCCCATGACCTTAAAAACCCGTTCAATTCTATGCTGGGATTCTCAAATTTACTTATGGAAAATTACGAGACGCTTAGCGATGAAAAAAAACATTATTTTTCAAAAATAATCCATGTAAATTTAGAGAGTACGTATAGTTTATTGGAGAATTTATTACTTTGGTCCCGATCGCAATTAAATGCGATTCAATTCAATCCAGAAGAAGAAAATTTGTACGTGTTTTTTGACCAAGTCATTAAAACATTGCAACTTCCTGCAGAATTAAAATCGATTGTCATTAAAAATGAAATTCCTCAGGATATCCTTATCTCAGTGGATAAAAATATGCTGTCTACTATTATTAGAAACCTTATTGGTAATGCATTAAAGTTCACCAATGATGGGGGTGAAATTAATGTTAGCATTGCTGAAGGGAATAAAGAGATGAAGGAAGAATTTGTTGAGGTTATGGTTCAAGACAATGGAATGGGTATTTCTAAGACTGCCCAGTCCAAACTTTTTGACCTTACAGATACTTCTTCTACAATAGGAACGGCCAACGAAAGAGGTACGGGCTTAGGGTTGGTTTTATGTAAAGAATTTGTAGAAAAACACGGTGGAACTATTTGGGTAACATCAACACTCGGGCAAGGTGCTTGTTTTTACTTTACTTTAAAAAGAACGTCTTATTTTATGATTTAGAAGCTGTGTCTTGTCTAAAAGTTACCTTCTTTTTATACGTATTTAACTCCTCTTCTCTATGTTTATTTGGTTTAGTTCTTTGGAGTATTGTTCTTGAAAATTGATAGGTCAAGCATATTCCTGCTTCATACTATTTTGCGGGCTTACTAACCATCATCTTATACCAAATACATTTCCAAGTGACGGTTTAGAAATGGAATTGTTTTTTGTTTTAGCTAGGCGAAAAATCTAAGGATAGCCCTAGCTATCGTTCTATTTTTTAACAACGATAAAATGTAAAATAAACCATTTATATCGGTCATTTTGGATTGTAATCGGTATTAATAGAAGTACTCATTTAAAAACACATTTTATACACAACAAATAAATAAACCATTCGTTTCATCAACATGAATGCATATACCCCAAAAACATATAATCGATCCGAGGAGAATATCAACATATTATCGCATGCAATTGGGTGCTTATTAAGTATTGTAGCCTTGGTATTTTTAATTGTTAAAGCAAGTAAAATTGGGGATGCATCCGCTGTTGTAAGTGTGTGTATTTATGGGGCTAGTTTAATTACCTTATATGCTGCGTCTACTTTCTACCATGCAGCAAAAACACCGAAGCTTAGAGAACGATTAAATATATTTGATCACGCTTCTATTTATGTACTTATTGCAGGAACTTATACGCCATATACACTTGTTGTATTGGACGGTTGGGTAGGGTGGACTATTTTTGGCGTTTCATGGGGCATTGCGTTGCTCGGAGTTATTTTAAAATTGTTTTTTACAGGGCGTTTTGATCGTATTTCTACTATTGCATATGTTCTTATGGGCTGGATTATTGTTTTAGCTATAAAACCTTTGATTGAAAACTTGTCAGTTGAAGGATTGTGGTGGTTGCTAGCTGGAGGTGTTAGTTACACTGTGGGAGCGGTGTTGTATAGTATAAATAAGTTGCCATTTAATCATGCTGTTTTTCACTTTTTTGTGTTATTTGGGAGTTTGGCCCATTTTATTTCCATCTACTTTTACGTACTCGTAGGCTAATTTTATTTTTTTTAGAGCGCTCGTTTTTAGTATAGGAATTTATCGTAATTTCATACAAGAATCAGAATATATTTATTGCATCACCATAAAAGGATTTTTGAAGCGTAGAATTGATACGCTTAAATATTATTTTATTGCTAAAACATTGACTATGACTATTAAGAAATTACTGTTTTTAACAGCGATGGTACTTTTTATCGCTTCTTGTAAAAAATCTCAAATACCCAAAACTGACAATATTTACGCCTATAAATCCTATATTTATGGAACTACAGCAGGCGAAGTTTCCATTGCGGATCCCATTCAAATAAATTTCGCTAGTGATATASTGGATTTTGTAGATAGTAAACCTATTGAAAATAATATTTTGGAAATTTCACCAAAGACTGCGGGTGTTCTATTTATGAAGAACAAGCGTACGTTGGTATTTAAACCTAGTAAGAACCTAAGGCCAGGAACAGAGTATACAATTAAGGTGCAATTGCATAAATTACTTGCAAACGTTCCTTTTACTCATAAGACCTATCAATTTAGGTTTAAAACCATCACTCCAGATTTTTCCATCAATACACCTAAGCTACAATCTTATTCCAAAAAATGGCAGTATGTGGAGGGAGAAATTAGGGCTTCAGATATGTTGTTGTTGGAAGATGCAAAGCAACTAATAAGCGCAGAACAAGAGGGTACTTCTTTGAATATAAAATTTATTACAAAGAATAAATCAGCCAAATATTTTGATTTTATTATTGATAGTATTCGAAGGAAAGAAGATGATTCAGAGATTAAAATATCCTGGACTGGGAAATCTATTGGTGTTAAGACTCAAGGAGAGAAAACAATGAGGATTCCTGGTAAGAATAATTTTTCGGTGCTAAACGTGGAGGTTTTTCAATCTCCAGATCAATATGTACAAGTCAATTTCTCAGACCCTCTAAAAAAGAGTCAAAATTTTAATGGTTTGATGGACATACATGGGGTTAAAAAATTGCGGTATGCTGTAGAAGGAAACCTGTTAAAGGTGTATCCAGATCGTAGATTGGTTGGGAATTTAAAGGTAGCTGTTTTTCAAGGAATTAAGAGTAAAGATGGGTATAAATTAAAGAATGAATGGTCAGAATTAGTGGCTTTTGAACAACTAAAACCTGCAATTAGGTTGTTAAATAATGGGGTAATTCTACCTGATTCTCAAAATTTGAAATTCAATTTTGAGGCCGTAAATCTACGCAAAGTAGAAGTCAGAATTATCAAAATATTTGCGAATAATGTGTTGCAGTTTTTACAGAGCAATCGCCTAAATAATAGCCATAGGCAAAACATTCGTCCAGTTGGGCGTCGTATTGCAAAAAAAACGATGACATTACTTGCTAATGATGCGTTGAGTAATGGAAAATGGAAAGCCTATGCCATCGATTTGTCTACAATGATAAAAGCAGATCCTGGCGCCTTGTATAGGGTAGAACTAAGTATGCGAAAAGCAGATGCTATTTATAAATGTGAGCAAGCTAATGTAGATACTGATGAAGACCAATATTATGAGGACGATTATTACTATACAGATACATATACGGAAAATGCTTCTAAGGATGATGAAGAAAGAGAAGAGCAGTATTGGGATAATGTAATTTATAGTTACCAAAACAAGTATTATCCTTGGCGGGATCGTGAAAACCCATGTAAAGAGGCCTATTATGCGAGTGAGGAAAACGTGATTAGTTCAAATGTGTTGGGTTCTAATCTAGGGGTGATTGTGAAAATGGGAACCAATAAATCTTATCATTTTACAGTAAGTAATATTTTAAGTACCGAACCAGTGTCAAATGCAAGTGTGCAATTGTTTAATTTTCAACAGCAAGAAATAGGGAATTCTCAAACCAATATCAATGGGTTTACGAGTATTGATACAGATGTGTTTGCGGCTTTTGCTATCGTGTCTCAAGGCAATAATAAAACCTATTTAAAACTAGAAGATGGACAAGCGTTGTCCTTGAGTAAGTTTGATGTCTCTGGAAAAAAACTACAAAAAGGGCTGAAAGGCTATTTGTACGGAGAACGGGGTGTTTGGCGTCCTGGAGATACATTACACCTAACTTTTATATTGAATGATAAGGCAAATCCGCTGCCTAAAAATCACCCTGTAAAAATGATGGTTTCTGATCCTCATGGTGCTGTTGCTTTTCAGAAAATTTTATATGCTAGCGTGAATGGCTTTTATAAATTTCAAGTGCCTACTCTTGCAAATTCGGCAACAGGCAATTGGAAAGCTGTGGTAAATGTAGGAGGTGCTAAATTTCCAAAAAATTTAAAAATTGAGACTATTAAACCCAATCGTTTAAAAATCAATATCAATTTTGATAAAGATGTTTTAGTAGCAGGAGCTCCTATCAATGGTTTAGTTGAGGTAAAGTGGTTGCATGGTGCTATTGCTAAGAATTTAAAAACGGAGGTGGCGGTGAAATTTAAGAGCTTTCAAAAACCTTTTAAAAAATATTCAAACTATATTTTTAACGATCCTACACGAGAATTTGTGAGTGAAGATTTGATTGTTTTTGAAGGTAAATTAGATGTTTCTGGAGAGGCCAAACTGAATAAAAAAGTGACGTTAAATAGTGAAGCTCCAGGAATGTTGCAAGCTGCCTTTTTAACGAAGACCTATGAAAGTGGCGGTGATTTTTCCATGGATGTAATTACAAAAAAGTTTGCTCCTTACCGCTCATTTGTTGGGATTCAAGCACCTAAAACAAAACGTTATGGATCCTATGATACCGACAAAAACATACTGTTTGATATCCTTAGTTTAAAAGCAGATGGCACCGCTTTTACTCAGAAAAACTTAGTGGTAGATGTATATCAAATAAAATGGAATTGGTGGTGGAATCGATCTTATGAAAACCTATCTTCTTACCAAGGAAGTCGTTACCATAAACCATTCAAACAGTTTAAAATTAGTACAAAATCCAACGGTAAAACAAGTTTTAAATTGAATATCCCTGATAGTGAGGGAGGGCGTTATTTAATTCGAATTTCAGACCCAGAAAATGGACATGCGACAGGAATTACGACGTATTTTTATAAAAACTGGTGGAAACGTCCTACAAGTAGTGATCCTGAATCTGCAAAAATGCTCTTGTTTTCTGCTGATAAAAAGACCTATAATGTTGGTGAAGAAGCAGTGATTAATTTTCCTTCCTCGATTAACGGACGCGCATTGATTAGTCTAGAAAATGGTACTGAGGTAATTCAATCTTTTTGGAAAAAAACAGAAAAAGGAGAAACCCAAGTACGCATCCCAATTACAGCGGCTATGGCTCCCAATGTATATGTGAATATTTCTTTACTACAGGAACATGCTCAAACTGCCAATGATTTACCTCTGAGATTGTACGGGATTATCCCATTGATGGTGGAAGATCCAACAACGCGCATAGAACCGGTATTGATGATGCCTAATGAATTGAAACCTTCAGAAAGTTTTACTGTGAAAGTGAAAGAGAAAAATGGAAAACGGATGTCGTATACCATTGCAGTGGTGGACGAAGGATTGCTAGATTTAACACGTTTCAAAACACCTAATATTTGGGATCAATTTTATCAAAAGGAAGCTTTGGGAGTGAAAACTTGGGATATGTTTGACGATGTAATTGGTGCCTTTGGTGGAAGTTTGAATCAAATATTTGCCATTGGAGGTGATGATGCTTTGAGTGGTGCCAAAAATAAAAAAGCAAACCGCTTTAAACCGGTAGTGACTTATTTAGGTCCGTTTACTTTGACCAAGGGGAAAACGGCTTCACACCGTATTCAAATGGACAATTATATTGGATCTGTTCGCACCATGGTTGTGGCGGGTGATAATTCCAATGCAGCTTATGGAAGTACAGAAAAAACCACTCCTGTGAGGAAAGCATTGATGGTTTTAGCATCCTTACCTCGAAAATTGAGCCCTGGAGAAAAAGTAAGACTACCGGTAACTGTTTTTGCCATGGATAAAAAGGTGAAAAATGTGAGAGTTCAGTTGAAGTTGAGTGATGGTATTCGAATTGTAGGGGAGTCCACAAAACAAATGTCATTCACGGAACCTGAAGAGAAAATGGTGTTTTTTGATTTGGAGGTAACTCAGGCCAAAGGGCTACAGACAATTGAAGTGTTGGTAAGAGGAAACGGAGAAAGAGCAAGCTACGC
The DNA here is from genome assembly GCA_002401385.1 of Flavobacteriaceae bacterium. GTDB lineage: Bacteria > Bacteroidota > Bacteroidia > Flavobacteriales > Flavobacteriaceae. The sequence goes on from NVSY01000017.1 coordinate 30,919, forward strand.
AGTGGAGATGGATGTATTGAACCCAAACCCGATAAGTAGTAAATTACACAGCATTGATTTAAACGGAAAAACTTCAAAAACGATAGAATTCGAAACGTTTGGACTTAAGGGAACAAATAAGGCGCTGGTAGAATTTTCTTCCATTCCTCCAATGAATTTTAGCAAGCGTATGAACTATTTGATTCAATATCCTCATGGATGCATTGAACAGACCACTTCGAGTGTTTTTCCACAATTGTTTTTAGAAACAATTTTTGATCTTACCGTGGATAAAAAACAAGAAATTCAACACAATGTTCAGCAAGGAATTGATCGATTGAATCGTTTTCAATTGTCAAATGGAGGGATGAGTTATTGGATTGGACAGCGCGATGTTAATGATTGGGGAACTACTTATGCAGGGCATTTTATGATTGCTGCAGAGAAAAAAGGGTATGTACTTCCATTAACTTTTATGAATAAATGGATAAAGTATCAGCAAAAAGCAGCTAGGAATTGGCGCTCTGGAAGTTCGTATCAATATGCTGATTTGGCGCARGCGTATAGATTGTACACGCTGGCCTTGGCAGGAAGTCCGGATTTGAGTGCTATGAACAGGTTGCGAGAAAACCGACAATTGTCCAATCCTGCAAAATGGAGATTGGCTGCTGCCTATGCATTGGCAAGTCAACAAGAAGCAGCCCAACGATTGGTCAATAGTGCTAACTTAAATTTTACACTTAAGAAACGTGATTATTATACCTACGGATCCGTCAATAGAAATCGTGCAATGGCTCTGGAAACAATGGTCTTGATAAAAAATAGTGGCTATAAAGAACTGGCGAAGGATCTAGCAAAGGATTTGTCTTCTGACAAATGGATGAGTACCCAAACCACTGCGTATTCCTTGTTGGCAATGGCGACTATGGTTGTAGAAAATGGAGGGGCTGATTTTGCAGTTGAATATCAGTTAAACGACAAAAAAACGATTGCATTAACATCTTCTAAGACGCTGTYACAACGTGAATTAATGATTGGTAAAGGGCTGAATACTTTAAAGATAAATAATACTGGGTCTTCGATCGTTTTTGTAAATGTGATCAATTCAGGGAAATTGGCTTTAGGCAAGGAGTTGGCAGAAGAAAGAGGACTGAAAGTCAATGTAAAGTACAAAGACACGAAAGGAAATGTATTAGATGTGAGTCAATTATCTCAGGGAACCAATTTTGTTGCGATGGTAACCATTCAAAACGTGAGAAGTCGCGTGGTGGAGGATATTGCGTTGACYGAATATTTCCCTTCGGGATGGGAAATTTTAAATACGCGTTTTACTGGTTTTTCTAATATCTCGTCAAGCAAGGCTGATTTCACGGACATTCGTGACGATCATGTGAATTTTTACTTTGATTTGGGGCCTAAAAAGAGCAAGACATTTAATGTGCAATTGAACGCTTCTTATTTAGGGAATTATTACCTGTTTGGTGTGCAAGCAGAGGCCATGTACGACAACGATTATTTTACAAGAACCCAAGGGAAATGGATACAAGTGGTGAAGTAACTTGTAYTGTTTTTGTTATTTTGTRTTWGTTTCATGCTTAAATTGGTGCTTTTTGTCTAAAACATTTAGCAACTAGTGTAATTCTTTATAATTTAGTTTGTGGAATTACAATAGTGATATGGATTCGTTGGGAGAATGGGTGTTGATTTATTTAAAATAAAATATATTAACTAGCAGAGATTATGACGCTTATGAGGAATCCGTTCGAGGAGATCTGTTTTTTTAAAAAAACAAGTGTAAATAATGACGTCAAATCGAGTRGTTTTCTGTTAATTTTCAAAGAAAAAATCAATGAAAAACGGTGTCGATAGTACCCTTTAATACAATTAATTAGAACCCATAAAATAATGAAATTTAAACTAGTTATACTCTTAGTAATCATTCATGTAAATTCCTTATTCGCATATAAAATTGATACTCTTTTTGTTCAAAGTGATGCCATGCATAAAGTAATTCCAAATTTGGTGATTCTTCCGGATAGTTAYAAACATCARAAAGAAGGATTTTCAGTGGTGTATTTATTACATGGAGCTGGGGGTGATTACACCTCTTGGAGTGAGAAAGCAGAAAATATGAAACGGCTTTCAGATATTCATAAYATCATTATAGTATGCCCAGATGGTGGACRTACAAGTTGGTATTTTGACAGCCCAATTGWTGCATCTATACGTTATGAAACGTACATCTCAAAGGAACTTATTRCACATGTAGATAAAAAATACAAGAGTATTCCAACCAAAGCACATCGAGCCATTGCTGGCTTGAGTATGGGAGGACATGGAGCCTTGTACTTAAGTTTTAAGCATCCGACAATTTGGGGAGCWGCAGGAAGTATGAGTGGTGGGGTGGACATACGTCCGTTTCCTAATAATTGGGATTTACCTGCACGTTTGGGAAGTTATACAACTCACACTGAAAATTGGGAAGTAAACTCGGTGGTCAATATGTTGCACTTGATAAAAGACAACGATCTTAAATTGGTTATAGATTGTGGAGTGGATGATTTTTTCTATAAAGTAAACATGCAGTTGCATGAGAAAATGTTAGCGCAAAATATACCTCATTATTTTATCACGCGTCCGGGAAGTCATAATTGGAACTATTGGAACGAATCAGTTTTGTATCAACTATTGTTTTTTGCAGAATACTTTAAGTCTTAAGGAAAGTATTGGTCGAATAATTAAGAGACTACTAATCATTAGTTTGTATATTGTCGGAAATTTATAAGATATATGGTGAAATCAATATACACGTTGGCACTACTTGTTGTGTTGTCAAGTACACTTGCTAGTTGCGATTCGGAAACTAAAAAACTTTCAAAAAAAACAGCTCAAAAAGAGTTGCTCTATCATCCAGAGGACGATGCGCAGGYCCAAATAGATGCTGCTATTGCGACCGCAAACTTGGAGGGTAAACACGTGCTTTTACAAGTAGGTGGAAACTGGTGTGGATGGTGTATTTTGTTTGATAAAAAAGTGAAGACTACCGAAATTTTAAAAACTACTGTAGAAAAGAATTTTGTGGTCTATCATCTAAATTATAGTAAGGAAAATAAGAACAAGGACGTACTAGATAAACTTGGAAACCCTGAAAAACATGGATTTCCAGTGTTTGTAGTGTTGGATGGTACAGGAAAACGAATTCATACACAGCCCAGYGGTGTACTTGAAGAAGGGAAAGGACATAGTACAGAAAAAGTAATGGCTTTTCTAAAGGAATGGTCGCCAAAATTTCTAGAACGATAGGTCTTTGAGAGAAGTGAAATAATTAGAATAATCAAAATTTTGAAATAATGAAAAACAAAGTATTGATAGTGTTATCGGTAATGTTTACATTCCAATTCATAGTTTCTTGTTGTAATTGTGATTCTACAGAAACTTTTGAAAATCATTATAATGAGCTTGCTATTATTCCCTATGATACCTCCGGGTTTTCTGTAAAAGAAGCTACTGWAGATGTCTATAAAAATGCATTTGGACTTGGTGTGATGGTTAATTTTGAAACTGTAAAAGTGTCGGATTCCATGAGGTTTTTTWGTGATATGAGCTTTGGGACAGCACTTGCGTTTAGTTGTGATTGTGAAGGAGACACGTTTTTGTATCCAGATCCTTTAGCGAAACTTATAATCTATGCACTTGATCCAATAAGTCTTGAAAGAACAGTGATTACCGAGCGTTTTAAAATACAATCTTACGATGATAGTTTTGTGTCTATAGATGTTTTTTTTGAACAACGACAAGAATGGCATGATGGCTTCCGGTTAACTTTAGTAGACTATAACGAGCTACCCAATAAAGTTATTTTTGTTGCTGAGGTGTTTTTGGAATCCGGAAAATCATTTATTAATCAAACAAGTGTTATTTCATTTGTTGTAAGCTAAGTWATTGAAGTAACTGTTAATATGTAAATTTAAATAAAGTAAAACTTTAATATGAAATATAGATTCACCCCAATTATCAGCCTACTTATCATGCTATTTATGATAGCAGGTACTGCCCAGAACAATAAAGTGCTTATTATTGGAATAGATGGAACGCGCCCAGATGCTTTGTTAAATGCTAACACACCCAATCTTGATGACTTATGGCAAAATGGAGCGTATAGTTTTAAAGCTAAAACAGATGAAATTAGTTCGAGTGGAATTTGCTGGACTGGGATGATGACGGGTGTGTGGCATGATAAGCACAAGGTGATTAGTAACGATTATAAGAATCCAAATGTGTCAGAATATCCACACTTTTTTAGACGTTACAAACAGTTTGATGCTGCTTCCAAACGCTATTCTATAGTGCATTGGGCTCCTTTGCATAAAATATTACAAGAAGGAGATGCTACCGATGCTTTAAACGTGAAAAGTGATGCGGCAGTCTCAGAAAAAGCGGTGAATAGATTACTAGAAGAGGATGTAGATGTACTGTTTGTTCATTTAGATGATGTAGATCATGCAGGACATGCAAAAGGATACGGAGCTAAAAAACCGAGTTACTTAACTGCGATTGAACAAGCAGATAAGCATGTAGGAGAAATTATTRCAGGATTAAAAAGTCGGCCAAATTATAAAGGTGAAAACTGGTTGGTCTTAGTATCTACCGATCATGGTGGTAGTGATTTTGGGCATGGTAAAAACATTCCAGAACATACCACTATTTTTTACATCGCCTCTGGGAAAAGTGCCATAAAAGGTGAGATTCCAACACAAGTAAATGTGATTGATATTGCTGTGACAGCAYTGCATCATTTGGGTGTTGAAATTAAGGACGAATGGAATTTGGACGGTGCTGTGAGAGGGATCGCAGAATAACTTACKGGGTATRTTTTAAYWRCACTGWGTAAWGYCTSCTGACTTARCRCAGTAATATCCCTCTATTCTTAAATATAAAAACAATTATGAAACGAACATGAATTTTTTTAATCAARAAACACACTCAAGGGTATGATTAAAATAAATTCATTTGAGAACGCATGTAACGAGTGCTTACATGGGTTCTCAAATTTTAAAATATCTTTAGTCAATTACAGAAATTTAAACACATGAAAACGAACAAGTTCCCACTATTAAAATCTTCTCGACTTATTCTCAGGAAAACAACAGCGATTGATATCGATCAAACCTATTTTCTCCGTTCAGATGCAGGCGTAAATAAATTCATAGAACGTTCCGAAGAAAGTAAAACAAAGTCCTTGGCAGATGCAGCGTCTTTTATTCAAAAAATCACCCAGGAGTATGATCAAAATAAATCCATTAGTTGGAGTATTTGTATGAGTGAATCAAGCGAAATGATTGGGAGTATTTGCTTGTGGAATTATTCTGACGACATGAAAAAAGCGGAGCTAGGTTATTCCTTACACCCCAGTTTTCAAGGAAAAGGTATTATGAGTGAAGCCCTGCAGATGGTGGTGAATTGTGGATTTGAATACTTAAATTTTAAATTAATTGAAGCCTATACTCATTGTGAGAATATAAATTCAAAGGGCTTATTGTTAAAAAATGGTTTTGTCTTAAATGTTGATAAAAAGGATGCCGAAGACCCCAATAATGAGGTTTTTGACTTGGTTAAACAATTAAGGTAACAATTACACTTAATAAAAAATGAATTGCTTAATTTTAAAGAATTATTCTAATCCTGTTTAATTCATTTAATCCATGCAACGATTTGTATTTTTCTTTGGCTGTTTTTATCTTTTTATAGTACCTAATTCCCTAATTGCTCAAGTTCGGACTACAACAATATTGAGTGATGGGTGGAAATTCCAAAAAGGGCTTTGTGAAAATGCACATCAATTAAATTATAACGATACCGAATGGGAAACTGTTTCGGTCCCACATGATTGGGCGATTTATGGTCCTTTTGATAAAGAAATTGACAAGCAAAGTGTAGCCATTGTACAAAATGGAGAAACACAAGCAACGGAGAAAACAGGTAGAACAGGTGCTTTGCCTTATATTGGTACTGCTTGGTATCGAAAAAAATTCAAATTATCCACAGCCAACTTAACAAATAAAAAAATCCTGCTCTTATTTGAAGGAGCAATGAGCGAACCCAATGTTTTTTTGAACGGTAAAAAAGTGGGGGCATGGAATTATGGCTATAGCTATTTTTATATCGATATTTCTGAGTTTGCCCAAGAAAATAATGTTTTAGCAGTGGAGTTGTCTAACAAGGAAAAATCTTCGCGTTGGTATCCTGGAGCTGGATTGTACAGAAAAGTTTCATTGATTGTAAAAAATCAACAACATATTAAGCAATGGGGAACTACAATTACTACGCCATCAATAACTTTAGAAAAAGCCGTGGTTGTTGTCAAGACAAAAGTTGCAGGTAAAAATGTTGTATTAAAAACGAGTATTAGAAATGATAAAGGCGAGGAAGTTGCCGTAACAAGCCTAAACAATGCATTGGAGGACGAATTAATTCAAGAATTAACTGTAAAAAACCCACAGCTATGGAGTCCAGAAACGCCGTATTTGTACACGGCAATTTCTAAATTATTTGTAAACAATGAACTCAAGGATGAACTCATTACAAAATTCGGGATTCGTAGCATACAATACGATCCAGCACATGGTTTTAGGCTGAATGGCAWGACAAGGAAATTTAAAGGGGTTTGTTTACATCACGATTTGGGGCCGCTTGGAACGGCAGTAAACAAAGCAGCTTTACGTAGGCAATTGACAATTCTAAAGGATATGGGGGTGGATGCTATTAGAAGTGCGCACAATATGCCCTCTTTTGAACAATTGGATTTATGCGACGAAATGGGCTTTCTCTTTCTCGCCGAAAGTTTTGACGAATGGGCCACTGCTAAAGTAGAAAATGGCTACCATCGTTTTTTTGAAAAGGATGTGGAAAAAGACATTGTAAACTTGGTACAGGCTACAAGAAATCACCCTTGTATTGTGATGTGGAGCTCTGGAAATGAAGTHCCAGATCAATGGACAAAAAAAGGVGCTGATTGGGCACAGAAATTACAAGATATTTTTCATAGAGARGATCCAACAAGACCHGTTACCGTTGGAATGGATCAGGTAAAAGCCACTATGAAATCTGGATTCGGAGCCTTGTTAGATATTCCAGGATTGAACTACAGAACACATTTATATGAGGAAGCGTACGCYACATTTCCTCAAAAACTAATTTTGGGTTCCGAAACCGCCTCCACCGTTAGTTCTAGAGGTGTTTACAAGTTTCCTGTWGTCAAAGGAAGTATGATTCAATATCCYGATTTTCAAAGTTCTTCTTACGACTTGGAATACTGCAGTTGGTCTAATATTCCCGAAGATGATTTTGTTTTGCAAGATGACAAGCCATGGGTAATTGGTGAATTTGTATGGACGGGATTTGACTATTTGGGAGAACCTACACCTTATGATGAAAAATGGCCTTCGCGCAGTTCTTATTTTGGAATGATTGATTTGGCGGGATTGCCGAAAGATCGGTTTTATTTATACCGCAGCCGATGGAATACTCAAGATGAAACATTACATGTGCTACCGCATTGGAATTGGGAAGGTAGAGAAGGGGAAATAACGCCTGTATTTGTATACACAAGTTATGACAGTGCAGAATTGTTTGTAAATGGTAAAAGCATGGGAAAACGTGTTAAAAATAGGTCTAGTAAGYTRKMMAGATACCGYYTGATGTGGWTGGAYGTAAMATATGAACCAGGAACNATTAAAGNTTGTARCTTTTGAYWNGGAARGGAAAYGCKSMNGCAGAAAAAACARTWMAAACGGCWGGRACKCCYTAYMARATWSTAYTAAATRCMGATAAAAAAATMCTSMRRGCRGATGGRRARGAYTTRKCSTAYGTWACMGTWWSSGTRGTKGATAAAAAYGGAATTCCATGYCCWACGGCTAYCAAYCAATTRRAWTTTGARGTTKCTGGWGCTGGRRMTTWTMGKGCTGYTTGYAATGGTGATGCTACKTCSTTRGMRYTATTTCAYAAACCWACRATGMAAYTKTTTAGYGGRAARTTRGTGGTAACAGTCCAATCTTCAACTAAAAAAGGAGTCATTAAATTGTKCGTAAAAGGAGAAGGTTTGAAAGGAGAAACTATTAAAATTAAATCATATAATTAAATGAAAGCCCATTTCAAAATCCTRTTTTTCACACTGTTTTTATTATSTAGTGTAGCGAGTAACGCTCAAATCAAGTTTTATGTATCTCCTTCGGGAAATGATACAAATGTGGGGACTAAAACKKCCCCTTTTTTAAGCTTACAGGCAGCGAGAGATGCCATTAGATCTTATAAAGAAACACAGGGTGTTGCGCAGTCATTTGACGTTATTGTTGCAGATGGTTTGTACACCATGCAACAGACGCTTGTATTGACAGAGCAAGATGGAGGAACATTAAAATACCCTATTGTTTATAAAGCAGCAAAAGGAGCAAAACCAGTGTTCAGTGGTGGGAAAAAAATAGTAGGGTTTAAAGTCAATGAAGATGGAATTTGGCAAGCTACAATAGCGGAAAGTAAAAAATATGGTTGGCGTTTTGATCAGTTGTATGTTAACGATCAAAGAGCCACGTTGGCAAGGACTCCCAATCGTGGTTTTTTAAAAATTAAAACTGTTAAAGAAACGGTCTGGGAACGCGGAAACGGACGGTATCCAATCAAAGCTGTACAGCGTATTTCTTTTGATAGTTTACAGTTTAAAAACATAAAATCGCTTGCGGATAAAGACATTCCATTACTTCGTTTTAGAGCGTATCACAAATGGGATTTTACCTTAAGACATGTGGATCATGTGAATAAAGATAGTATGGTTATTCACACATCAGGGAAAGGAATGAAACCTTGGAATCCTTTGTTTAAAGGCGGACGTATTGTTTTTGAAAATTACAAGGCAGCGTTGGATACTGCAGGAGAATGGTTTTTAGATAGTGAAGGGACCTTGTTTTATATTCCTTTGGAAGGTCAAACTATTGAAAACACAATGATTATAGCCCCTCTATTAAAGGAGTTTATCTCTTTTAAAGGTGATTTAAAAAATGGAAATTATATTGAACATGTTGCCATAAACGGTTTAAGTTTTAAGCATTGTCATTTTCAAATCCCAGCTTCAGGGTCGGAACCGAACCAAGCAGCGGTATTATTAAACGCGTCTATATCGCTAGAAGCGGCAAAAAATATTCGTATTTCTAATTGCGAAATAAGTTTGATAGGACAGCATGCTATATGGTTTAAAAAAGGCTGTAGTGCATCTGTAGTGGAGCATAGTTATTTGCATCACTTAGGAGGTGGAGGTGTTTATTTAGGCGATTTTAAAGCTTCGGAAAGGCTTGGGCATACAAAGAATATCAGCTTGCATAATAATATCATCCAAACAGGGGGACAAGAGTTTCCTTCTGCAGTAGGTGTTTGGGTGGGSCATAGTTCGGATAATAGGATCACAAATAATGATATTGGAAATTTTTATTACTCAGGAATCTCAATTGGTTGGGTGTGGGGTTATACATCAAGTTTGGCCAAAAGAAATACGGTCAGTTATAATAACATTCACCATATAGGCTGGGATTTATTGAGTGATATGGCGGCGGTGTATACCTTGGGGAAATCTGAAGGRACAGTAATTTCTCATAATATTATTCACCATGTTCATGCGTATTCCTACGGAGGTTGGGGTTTGTATACCGATGAAGGATCTACTGGGATTACCATGGAAAATAACTTAGTCTATTCCACTAAAACGGGTGGTTTTCATCAGCATTACGGAAAGGAAAATAGCATTAAGAATAATATTTTTGCCTTTGCTAAACTGTATCAAGCGCAGTGTACACGGGTAGAGAAACACCGATCGTTTAATTTTGACAATAATATCATCCTTTTTGATCAAGGTACGGTGCTCACGGGGGCATGGAAAAAAATAGACATTCATATGGATCAAAATATGTATTGGAATATGGGGAATGATGCGTATCATTTTGTTGGAGGAACATTTAAGAAATGGCAACAAACAGGACACGATACCAACAGTGTTATTTTAAATCCCAATTTCAAAGATGCTTATAATTTTGATTTTAGATTCAAAAATAAAAAGAACATTCGAAAAATAAATTTCACCCCTTTTGACTACGATGAAATAGGAGTGTTTGGTGATGCAGATTGGAAACAGAAAGCGGTACTTTCTAAGGAAATTAGAACAGATTTTGACCGAGCTGTGGAGCAGAATATGAACAAAAACCTAAAACATTAATNAAAAAAACAGCATGAAAAAAACGTTAATTTGCACCTTATTTGTTGTGTTCTTATTGAGTGGACTCATGGTCTCAGCACAAAATAAAACTATTTTTATAGCGCCTGACGGAAATGATGCTCATCTGGGAACCATTGATAAACCAATTAAAACCATTCAGAAAGCACAAGCGATGATTGCAGAGAAAGGGGAGCGACTCTCTGGAAATGATACGTTATTTGTAGTGCTTAGAGAAGGTACGTATCGGTTGTTAAAAGGACTTGTGTTTACAAAAGAGCACACTGGAACGAAAAACAATCCTGTCATTTTTAAAAGTTATAAAGATGAAAAAGCTATTGTTTCAGGAGGGCGCACTTTATCAAAATTCAAAGCATTGTCTAAAAAGCATCCCTTGTATAAAAAGAACAAGGAATTAAGTGATAAAATTATAGAAATTGATTTAAAAAGAAATGGTATTATGCCTTTTGGAAAGTTGAGGTTGGCTGGTTTTTCTGGGAATGAAGCCCCGAAGAACTACTTTCTTCACGAGCTGTTTTTTAATAAAAAACCTGTCGCTTTATCACGCTGGCCTAACAAGGGGTTTTCTGAGTTTAGTACTACGGTGTCAGATACCGTAAATGGTCAGGTATTCACAGGAATTGTGTATAAAGATCCCCATGTAGCATCATTTAAAAACGAACCAAATGTATTACTCCATGGTTATTGGAAATACTTGTGGGCAGATGCTTATGAACAAGCACTTAAAATTGACATAGAAAAAAACACCTTATGGTTAAACCCACCTTATAATCATTACAAATTTGCACAAAATAAACCATTTGCTGTCTACAATGCTATTTCGGAAATTGATGTGCCTGGTGAATGGGCGTATGATTATACGCAACATAAAATTTATTTTTATCCTCCAGGTGATTTTGATAAAAGAAGCATGGAATTGTCCGTTTGTAAAACACCTTTATTGACACTGCAAGAAGTGGAGAATATTCATTTTAAAGACCTGATTTTTGAAATGGGAGCACAGGAAGGGATTCRCATGATCGACTGCTCAAATAGTACCATTGATGGGTGTACGATTAGAAATTTTGCGAGAGATGGAGTGATAATCAAAGGAGGTGATTATAATGCCATCGTAAATTGTGAAATAACAGCTTTAGGAAGAGGAGCTATTGTTGTAGATGCAGGAAATAGAACCACCTTAGAAAAGGGAAATGTTACGATTAGTAATTGCCACATACATCATTTGTCACGTATAGACCGTACCTATACGCCCGGAATTTGGGTAGATGGTGTCGGTACGACAATTACCAACTGTAAGATGCACGATATCCCAAGCAGTGCTATTCGTTTGAATGGGAACGATCATTTGGTGGCTTATAATGATATGTACCATGTGGTAACCGAATCAGACGATCAAGGAGCTATTGATATGTGGGGAGATCCTACGTATCGTGGGAATGTGATWAAATACAATTATATTCATGATATAGGTCCTTATGAAGATGATGCTGTAAACGCGCATTGTGGACGTGCAGGAATCCGATTTGATGATACTATTTCTGGGAACTTAGTGTTTGGAAATATTTTTAATAATTGTTCTGGAGGTAATTTTGGCGCCATTCAGATACATGGAGGAAAAGAAAATTTAATTCAAAATAACTTGTTTTACAATACCTCGGCGGGAGTTTCTTTTACTCCTTGGAATCAAAGTTTTTGGTTGAAATACACCAAAAAGACACGGGTGTTTTTTGCGGAACATAAAGCGTTGTATGTAAAAAAATACCCACGTATGAATGCATTGAATGATCATATGAATGTGAATACAATTCAGCAAAACGTTTTTGTAAACTGTAATGACAACTTCTTAAGAAAATCAAACGTCGTAAAAACGTCTCAGAATATAATGCTTGGCACTGCTGATTTTTCGGAAAACTTATTGGAGACTAATTTTGATTTGAAAAGTATGGATGAAAAGTTAAAAGGCATCGGTTTTAAAACAATTCCTTTTGATAAAATAGGACTGAAGCATAAACACTAGTTTTTGTTTCAGTGTTATAAGATAAAGCCTCTTTTACGTTTGTGAAAGAGGCTTTATTGTGATTGCTAAAAAGAAGTGTAATGGCGTTAGCTCTTCGAAGCTTTAATGTTTAAAACGGCGATGTGGACCTATGTTATGTAGCTACCAATAGTTAAAATTATCCATAAAAAAACATCCTATTTTTTTTGAAATAGGATGCTCTTTATATATGTGTGTGTTTTACTTCTTTATTTTAATATCTTCTCGCCAAGCTTTATGAATTGCTTTTAACTCCGCTAATTTTTCAGGGAATTCTGCTGCTAAATTCACTTGTTCTCCAATGTCAGCATCTAGATCATATAAATAATCACCGTATTGCATTTCTACCATTTCGTGCTCAGAGTTTTCTTTAGCTTTCAGACTTGCGGTACGTAATTTCCATTTTCCTTGTCGTACGGCTGTTTGTGCGCCATTGTCCCAAACTAAAAATTCATGTTCCACCTTATTGTCATTGCCTTTTAATAATTCAGAAACATCTTTTCCGTCTAATTTTAATGGAGCTTCTATTCCCACAGCTTTACAAATTGTAGGTAAAATATCCATGGAACTGATTAAATTATCAGAAGTCATCCCCGATTTAAATGATCCAGGATAAGAGATAATTAAAGGAACGCGAATTCCGCCTTCGTACAAGGTGTATTTTGAACCACGTAAAGGAGCGTTATTGGCGTAAATAGGTGTGCTCCCGCCATTATCACTTACTAAAATAATAATGGTGTTTTCAAGTAAATTTAACGTTTTCAATGTCTCTGTTACTTTTCCAATTTCACGATCTAAGAAATGTAATTGTCCTAGGTATTGGGCACGTCCTTCGGGATTGTTTGGCTTGCGTCCTTCTTTGTACCAGTCGTAGTATTCTTCTTTAGCAGGATCCCAATCTCTGTATCCTTTCAGTCCGTTTTCTTCCAAGTATTTCTTAGGTAGTTGATGGGTGAAATTATGCACGGCATTAAAAGACAATTGTAAAAAGAATTTGTTGTCCTTGTTTTTGCTGATAAACTCACGTCCTTTTGCTCCGAATAATTCCGTTGCAAATGCCAAGGTATCTATATGCTTGGTGTTTTCCCATAAAGGCCCTTGTTCCAAGCTTTGTCCTTTGCGTTTGTGCTCTTTTTTACTTGCTAAAAAATCGTTCTCTATCTGAGTAGTATGGTTTAAATAGTGCTTTCTAGGTGATGTATGTCCATAAAAATAATCAAAACCATGGTTTAAAGGAAAGCTTCGGTTGGTGACATCATGATCGTAGTTTCCATAATGTACCTTTCCCACGTATCCAGTAGCGTAGTTGTCTGCTTTTAGCAATTCGGCAATGGTTTTATATGCAGGATTGTGCATTCCTTTTCCTCCATACCAAAAAGTGCCCCATCTATGCTGGTAATTCCCAGTAATCAATCCAGCTCGGGATGGATTACAGATAGACGCGGTGGCGTAGGCATTTGTAAAACGAGTACCACTTTTTGCTAAGGCATCCATACTTGGAGTGTGAACGTCATCAGCAGTTTTTGTGATGCTTAAATCGGCGTAGCCTAAATCATCCACAACAATGAGTACGATATTAGGTGATTTTTTTGAGGGGTTTTGTTCTTTTTTTGAAGGGGTACAGGCACAAAAAATACAGCTGATACCAAGAATAAAAATGAGTGATGTAAGACGCATATGAGGTTTTTGAATAAAAATAAAGTACGAAAGTTAACTATAAAAGTATTGAGTAGATTTATTTTTTACGAATATATTAGACCAATGTTGCTTTCTAGGGTATAAACGGAGGCGCATCAACGATTAATGAACAGGTGTTTTTTTTGTAAACTTCCATGTATTTTTCATAACTTGAAATTTCATTTTTTAATTTTTAACTATCATCATGAGAATTTATAATTTTCTTAAAATTTGCGGTATTTTTTGCCTTGTATTTGGGCTACAATCCTGCACAAAATCCAACGCTCAAAAAAGCGATCAACCCAATATTATTTATATTCTAGCGGATGATTTAGGCTATGGAGAATTGGGAGTATATGGTCAAAAAATTATTAAGACACCACATATTGATAAATTGGCGAGCAAAGGAATGTTGTTTACTCAACATTATTCGGGAGCACCTGTTTGTGCCCCTTCAAGATATATGTTAATGACAGGGAAACATCCTGGGCACGCTCGAATTCGAGGGAACGATGAATGGGCATCACGCGGTGATGTTTGGGATTTTGCCAAAGCGGTGGAGGATCCTAATTTGGAAGGGCAACGTCCTATTTTAAATAGTACAGAAACACTGGGTGAAATCATGCAAAAGGCAGGTTACAAAACAGGAGTTGTTGGGAAATGGGGCTTGGGAGCTCCCTTGACAGAAGGTATTCCGAATAAAAGTGGGTTTGATTTCTTTTATGGATACAATTGYCARCGTCAAGCACATCARYTATAYCCRCGYCACTTGTGGAAAAACGAAGARAAAGWATGGTTGGACAAYCCRRTAATMRMACCWTCTCAGCGCTTAGAAAAAGGCTTGGATTCGTTGGATTTAAAAAGTTATGCCAAATTTGAACAAACAGATTATGCGCCTGCTAAAATGCAAGTGGAGGTATTGAATTTTATCGAAGAAAATAAAGAGGGACCGTTTTTTATGTATTACGCATCGCCACTACCACATTTACCTTTACAAGTACCACAGAAATATGTAGATGCTTATGTAGATGTGTTGGGAGATGAAGCACCTTATATTGGAAATAGAGGCTATTTCCCAAATAGGTATCCAAACGCTGCATATGCGGGGATGATTACCTATTTAGACGATCAAGTTGGAGAGATAGTTGCCAAATTAAAAGACTTGGGGATTTACGACAATACGATCATTATTTTTACTAGTGATAATGGTCCTAGTTATACCGGAGGAATGGATCCAGAACGTTTTAATAGTGCAGGTCCTTTTCCGAATCAATTTGGACGAACGAAAGGATTTACTTATGAAGGCGGAATTCGAGTTCCTATGATTATTTCTTGGCCAAATCAAATTAAAAAAGCATCTACAACAGATCATATTTCTGCTTTTTGGGATGTTCTACCTACGTTTAGCGAGTTGGTAAATGTAGAGAACCCTAAAGATATAGACGGAATTAGCTTTTTACCTACTATAATGGAAACTCCTTCAGCTCAAGTGCAACACCAATTTTTGTACTGGGAATTTCCTCAGTATAACGGACAGCAAGCGGTGCGTATGGGGGATTGGAAAGCAATTCGTAAAAATATTTTTAAGGGAAATATGACCTTGGAATTATACAACTTAATTTCAGACCCTACAGAGTCCAACGATGTAGCCAAAGAAAATCCATCTATAATTGCCCAAATAGAAGCGATTATGAAACGTGAACACAGTCCTGCAGAATTGGAGCGTTTTAAAATTAAGCAGTTGGGAGATTAATATATTGTAAATAAGGTTTGTATCAACATGTTAGTTTAGATTTATTAAAGTATTAATTTAGTTATTATATGTCAAGAGTTCTCTCTGTTTTATTTCTTTTTTGTCTTGTTTCATGTCAGTCTCAATCCATTAAAACCGCAGAGGAAGAAGCAGCGAAAGCACTTGCTTCCCGTGTTTTAGGAAGTGAAAATGCAGCACAAATCTCCTTTGAAACCATGCGTTCTGATGATGGAAAAGAGGTTTTTGAAATCTCAACAAAAAAAGGGAAAGTGCTGATTAAAGGGACGAATGCCGTGGCCATGTCTTCTGGATTAAATTGGTATTTAAAATATACAAATAATAACCATATTTCATGGGAAGCTACACAATTGGAAGGATTGGATACACTCACTCTTCCTCAAAATCCAATCCGAAAATCAAGTAATTTCGAATATTCCTATTACTTGAACTACTGTACCTTTAATTACAGTATGGCATTTTGGAATTGGGAACGCTGGGAAAAGGAACTGGATTGGATGGCTATGAATGGTATTAATTTACCCTTAGCCATTGTAGGAACGGAAGCCATTTGGAAAAACACCCTRCAACGGCTTGATTTTACAGAAAAAGAAATCCAAGATTTTATTCCTGGCCCCGCATTTAATGCATGGTGGTTRATGGGGAATTTAGAAGGTTGGGGAGGKCCYTTRTCKGATGATTATATTGCGCAGCAAGTGGAATTGCAACAAAAAATTATCAAAAGAATGAAGACTTTGGGTATGCAACCTGTATTGCCTGGTTTCTATGGAATGGTTCCAACAACACTTAAAAATAAATWCCCAGCTGCGGCAATTGAAGATCAAGGCCTATGGGCAGGTGGTTTTCAGCGTCCTTCTTTTTTATCTCCAGTAGATCCATTATTTGAAAAAGTATCCAAGATTTATTACGAGGAATTGAAAAAATTATACGGTGATGTGTCTTATTTTTCAGGAGATCCATTCCACGAAGGCGGACATACTGCAGGTATAGACCTTCCTTTGGCAGGGAAGCATATCATTTACGGAATGAAACATAGTTTTCCCTCTTCTACTTGGGTTTTTCAAGGTTGGGGAGGAAACCCTCACAAAGCATTGATTTCAGCTGTTAAGAAAGAGGATATATTGATTTTAGACTTAGATTGTGACAATCGCCCGCAATGGGAGGAACGAAAAGGTTGGGATGGCAAACCGTGGGTCTGGTCTATGATTACTAATTTTGGAGGAAATACGGGAMTATTTGGAAGGATGGAWGTGATTGCAACCGAGCCGTTTCGTGCTTTGAATCATCCATCTTACGCGAAAAACCTAAAGGGAATTGGTGCAATGATGGAGGGCATCGAAAATAATTCGGTGATGTATGAATTGCTCTTTGAATTAAAGTGGCATGCGTCTGCTCCCAATTTGGATACTTGGTTGGAAGCTTATACAAAACGAAGATACGGAGTGGCCAATGCTAAATTAAATAGGGCGTGGGGAATACTTAGAAATACCGTATTTGGACAAAAATTACATCAAAAYACATCSCAACAAGGGACCTCAGAATCTATTTTGTGTGCAAGACCAGCRCTAGAAATAAATCAAGTTTCWTCTTGGGGAACTTCTGAATTGTATTACAATCCAGCAGATTTATTACCAGCATGGAAGTTATTTATAGAAGCGTCAAAACAAGTGCATAGAAGTGAGGGGTTTGATTATGATTTGGTGGATGTAACACGCCAAGTATTGGCAAATTACAGTCAGGAATTGCATCAAAAAGTAATGGCCGCTTATTTGGAAAATGATACAGATGAATTCCAGGAGTTAAGTCAACAGTTTTTACAATTGATAGASGATCAAGATCGACTATTGAGTAGTATCGAACCATTGACATTGGCAAAATGGTTGCAGGATGCACGAGCGATCGCTACCAATCCAAAGGAAAAGGATTTGTTTGAGTTCAATGCAAGAACTCAAATTACTACTTGGTCTTTTCAAGATTCTAATTTACATGAATATGCCCATAGAGAATGGTCAGGGTTATTGCGTGATTTTTACAAACCACGCTGGACMWTGTTTTTTGATTACTTAAGTCTAAAAATGAATGGAAAACATCCTGAAAAACCCGATTTTTACAAATTTGAAGCAACATGGAACCAACAAAAAAGCGATGGGAACATGCCTGTTTTAAGGAATCCTGTTGAAGAGAGCCTACGGATTTATGAACACTATTTTAAGCGAATTCAAAGCGGCTTATAATTGATGATTGAATTGAGTGCCGAATAGTTTAGCTGTTTTCTAAAAGAAAAAACTACTAAAAAAAAGCTAAAACCGTTTCGTGAAAGCGAGCGAAAATCCGTCGTCACTTATCGCTGGAAATACGGTAATTCCATGCGTATTTTTAAAAGGATTGAAGTTTTTCAAGGGTTCTATTAAGTAGACAAGTTTTGCAACTGCAATTCCTATTCCTGCACCTACAAGTGTGTCTGAAACCCAATGCTTGTTATTTGCCATTCTAAAGTATACCACGGCGCTAGAGGTAGCAAAACCACTATAAGCAATGGTTTTGTTGGTGTTTTTATATTCTTCGTACAGTACGGTAGCAGCGGCAAAACTCATTGATGAATGTCCTGATGGCATGGAATCAGCATTCGAACCGTCAGGTCTTGTTTTATGGAGGAGGTTTTTTAGTCCATTTGTAATTAAATAAGTTCCAGTAGTAGCAATAAATACATTTTTTCCTTGGTCAAACCAATGATTTTTAGCTTCTATACCTGCAAAGTTAGCAGCTAAAGCAATGGCGGCAGGAGATAAAACTAAGTAATCATCGGCATTGGTATGAAAGCCAGATTTCACTGTTTTTAAGATGCTTTTATTGATGTCTTTTTCAAGGGCGCTTTTATTTAAAATAAACCCTAGTGTAATTAAAGAAGCCGGAATGATGGCTTTTTTGAAGGTTGACTTTTTAGAGGCTGGTTTTGCGGTTTGTTGTGCAATAACATGGCTTGAAATCAATAGAAAACAACAGCAACTGAGGGTAATTTTTTTTAACATGGTATTATTGGATTTCTTTCAAAACATTCAACGCTTTTTGTACGGAAGTTATTTCACTAAAACTCAATAATAATCGCAAGCCGTTTTTTGTTTGTTTTTCTTTCATTGTACACTTTCGTGGTTGAGATTGTACAAATCGCAGTACTTGAGTAAAAATGGGTGATTCATAAAAAGAACTGTCCTGGTTGGAGATAAAATAACCAATCATTTTTCCTCTTTTTAAAATAAGTCGTTCTAATCCTATATGCTTAGCGGCCCATTTTAAACGTACGGAATCTAATAAGTCTACGACTTGAATTGGGAGTTCTCCAAAACGGTCAATTAGTTTAGTTTCAAATAGGTGTAGTTTTTCAGTGGATTTAATGCTACTGAGCTCACTGTATAAACTCAATCGTTCTGAAATAACATTGATATAGTCATCTGGGAATAGAATTTCAAAATCGGTGTCTATTTGAATGTCTTTTACAAATTCTTTTGGCTTGCTGTTATTTTTGTCTTTGTAGAGATCTTTAAATTCGTTTTCTTTTAGTTCTTCGATGGCCTCACTTAATATTTTTTGATAAGTGTCAAAACCGATATCATTGATAAAACCGCTTTGTTCACCACCTAAAATATCACCAGCTCCTCGAATTTCTAAATCTTTCATGGCAATGTTAATTCCACTCCCTAAATCTGAAAATATTTCAATGGCGTTGATTCGTTTTCGTGCATCTTCCGTCATCATATGAAATGGTGGCGTTATAAAATAACAAAAAGCTTTTTTGTTAGATCTACCTACACGACCTCGCATTTGATGTAGGTCCGAGAGTCCGAAATTATTGGCATTATTTATAAACATAGTGTTGGCATTAGGTACATCCAAACCACTTTCTATAATGGTGGTTGCCACCAATACATCGAATTCATTATTGATAAAAGACAGCATCAATTGCTCTAGTTTTTTACCTTCCAATTGACCATGTCCAATGCCTATTTTAGCGTGGGGAACCAAACGTTGAATAAGACCAGCTACTTCCTGAATATTTTCGATGCGATTGTGAACAAAGAATACCTGTCCACCACGTGCTATTTCGTAACTGACGGCATCTCGAATTAGTTCTTCACTAAAGCGTATTACATTGGTTTCAATAGGATGCCTGTTTGGTGGAGGTGTGTTTATAATAGACATGTCTCTGGCTGCCATCAAGGAAAACTGTAGGGTTCTCGGGATAGGAGTAGCAGTTAAAGTAAGTGTATCGATAGATTCTTTGAGTGTTTTTAATTTGTCCTTTACGGCCACCCCAAATTTTTGTTCTTCGTCAATAATCAAGAGACCAAGATCTTTAAAYTGAATCGAGTTGCTAGTTAATTGATGCGTCCCAATTACAATATCTAGACTTCCGTCTGCTAAGCCTGCCAAAACCTGTTTGCGTTGGTTTCCTGTTCTGAACCTATTGATGTAGTCTACCGTTACAGGAAAATCCTTTAATCGTTCGCTAAAAGTTTTAAAATGCTGAAATGCAAGGATGGTTGTAGGTACTAAAATTGCTACTTGTTTTCCATTGTCCACAGCTTTGAATGCTGCTCTAATGGCAATTTCTGTTTTTCCAAAACCAACATCTCCACAGACCAATCTGTCCATAGGTCGGTCTATTTCCATGTCCGTTTTTACATCTTGCGTTGCGGTAAATTGATCAGGAGTGTCTTCGTACATAAAACTAGCTTCCAACTCGTGTTGCATGTTGGTGTCTTGGTTGAAACGAAACCCTTTTTGCATTTTTCTTTTGGCGTATAATTCAATTAAATTATATGCGATGTGCTTGATGCGAGTTTTGGTTTTTTGTTTGAGTTTTTTCCAAGTATTGGAACCTAATTTGTGTAGTTTAGGTGCTTTCCCGTCCTTTCCAGTAAATTTCGTTATTTTATGTAGCGAGTGAATACTGATATACAAAATATCGCGTTCGCCGTACATCAATTTGATGGCTTCTTGTTTTTTTCCTTCGACATCTATTTTTTGAAGTCCGCCAAATTTTCCAATTCCATGATCAATGTGGGTCACGTAATCACCAATTTCTAAGCTAGTTAATTCTTTTAAAGAAATAGATTGTTTCTTAGAAAAGCCGTTTTTTAGTCGGAATTTATGGTAACGTTCAAAAATTTGATGATCTGTATAGCAAGCAATTTTTAAATCATCATCTAAAAAACCTTGAAATAATGGGAAAACAATGGTTTCGTATTCGATAGCATCCCCTTCATCACTAAAAATTTCATCAAAACGATCGGCTTGTTTTTGGTTGTCACAAAACAGGTAATTACGATAACCTTTACGTGTGTTTTGTTGTAAATTTTCGATTAAAAGGTTAAACTGTTTGTTGAAGGAAGGTTGCGGACTCGTTGCAAAACCTATGTTTGTAGCATCTGTTACAAGTTGTGTGGATGCTTTTGTGTTTATTTTTACAAAAGAAAAATTTTCCAGTTGTTTGATTATGAGGTCGCTGTTACAGAATAATTGTGCAGGTTTTCCCCTGTCGATACTGCCGTTTAGCTCGCTGAATGCAGCTTCAGATTTGGAATATAGCGTGTCTAATCTACCCGCAATTAATTCCGTGTTTTTTACAAAAACTACCGTATTAAATGCGATATATTGCAAGAAACTCTCCCTTTTTTCACTAATTGTTTTGTTTTCAAGATTTGGAATGATGGAAATCTTGTTAATTTTTTCAGTAGAAAGTTGTGTCTCTATATCAAATGTTCGGATACTCTCCACTTCATCATCAAAAAATTCTACACGGTAAGGGGCATCATTAGAAAAGGAAAATACATCAATAATCCCACCTCGCACAGAGAATTCGCCAGGTTCTGTTACAAAATCTACTCGGTTGAACTGGTATTCAAACAAAACTTCATTTACAAAATCGAGGTCTAATTTATCTGTAACTCCAATTTTTAAAGTGCTTCTATTTAATTCGGCTTTGGTGACAACTTGTTCGAATAAAGCATCGGGATAAGTGACAATTAACGATGGTTTTTTTCGCGAATTGATACGGTTCAGTACTTCGGCACGCATCAGTACATTGGCATTGTCTGTTTCYTCWATTTGGTATGGTCTKCKATAGSWYCCAGGRTAGAARAGCACGTTTTTGTCTCCTAACAAGGCTTCAAAATCATTGAGGTAATAAGCCGCCTCTTCTTTGTCGTTAAAAATCAATAAAAAAGGTTTATTTGCACTTTTAAAAACCTCGGATACAACAAATGATAAGGAGGAACCAACAAGACTGGAAATAGCTAGTTGCGTGTCTGGTTTTTCTAGGTTTTCGATAAAAGTTTGCACTTTATGCGATTGCTGTATTTCGCTTAAGATATGTTGTTTACTCAATGTAATTTTTTTTGTGCAAATATAAGAAATCTATCAGTAAATTTTGGGAAGAAGATGTTGCGATGTTTTTGAAAATGAAATTATTACTTATCTTTGCTTAAAAACAGATATGTTAATTTCAAACTTTAACCTTAATGGTGAGAAAAAACGAATTGTGATGCATTTTGCAAGTATTGTTCGTTTAGCATTGATAGATCATGCAA
This sequence comes from Flavobacteriaceae bacterium, assembly GCA_002401385.1. Taxonomy (GTDB): domain Bacteria; phylum Bacteroidota; class Bacteroidia; order Flavobacteriales; family Flavobacteriaceae. The sequence goes on from NVSY01000017.1 coordinate 53,241, forward strand.
TTTCTGATATAGAAGAAAAAATGTTAAAGAAGTTGGCAATACGTTTCCATATTTTAGAAGAGCATTATAAGGAAATATTAAAGGAACCAGAACTGTATGCGATTGCTACTCCACAGAGTTACGACATTCGGATAGAGCGTTTGTATGATCTTGCAACAATGATTTTTGCAGATAATGAAGTCACTGGAGAAGAAGCAAAGTTATTGCGCCGTATTGGGGTAGGGATTGGGTTTTCTGTTGATAATGTTGATAAAGTTACAGATGAGGCTATTCACTTAGTGCTGAATAACAATAGTTTAGAGGATTTTTCCAAAGCTATAAAAGAGGTGAATAAAATTTAAGAAACTAGTTTTTACAAAGTAGTGTGTTTTTAAGGTCTTTGGATCTAGACATACTATTTGTAAAAAATTGTCGTTTCTATAAAATATAAATTAAGTGTTCCAACACAAAAATAATATGCAGATGAAAAAGAGCTTTTTAGTGATTTTCTTGTTATCCTTATGCTTACAGTTGTTTTCCCAAAGTAAAAATGACAAATGGATTTTTGGCGTGGGAATTACCGCCGTTGATTTTTATCCTACGAAAGTGGGTAATTCAGATGGAATGTTTAGTGAATTTGCTAATGCGAAGGATCATTGGTCTATTGCTGGTCCTCGAATACATGGTGCTACCCACATTGCAGGAAAATTTTCTGTAGACTTTGGACTTTCGTTTAATAGCATAAACAAAGTAGGAGATCAAAAATTGACAAAGAATCTTAAATATATAGGAATTGATGTTTCTGGGCAATATGCCTTTTTACCGGTTGATGATAAAATTCAACCTTATGCTTTTGTAGGGGCAGGTTATACAGTGTTGGATAAAAATGGTGCTGCTACTTTTAATGCTGGTTTAGGATCCACTTTTTGGATCAACGAATCTGTGGGAGTGAATTTTCAAGGAATGTATAAACATACAAGTGATACCAATCAATCTGTGCCAGCACATTTTTTATATTCAGCTACGTTAGTTATGCGTATTTCTGGATTGTTAGGAAGACGTGGTCATGGAGGTAAGGGCTGTTTTTATTAAAATTTAGTTTTAGTACTTGTACTTTTTGCTAGTTTAGTATCTTGCAGTTAAATTTAGCAGGATGCCAACAAGCGATTTATTTCAAGTTTACAATGCTTCAGCAGGTAGTGGTAAGACATTTACCTTGGTGAAAGAATATCTAAAAATTGTTCTCTCTACAAACAATGCCTTTCGTTTTCAGCAGATTTTGGCAGTCACCTTTACAAATAAGGCAGCCAATGAAATGAAATCTCGTGTGCTGGAAAATTTACAAGATTTTTCCAAAGGGAAGAAAAAYGATTTGTTTTTTGTGTTGCAAGAGGAGATGAGTTGTGAAGACGACTTGTTGATTGGTAGATCAAAAAATGTAATTGAAAAAATACTTCAAAATTACGGAGCATTTAGTATTACTACTATTGATAGTTTTACGCATAAATTGATAAAAACGTTTGCTTTTGATTTGGGATTACCACTCAATTTTGAAGTGGAAATGGATGCGCAATCATTACTAAACGAAGCGGTGGACGTATTAATTTCTACCATAGGGCAGCAAGCTGAATTAACAGATTTGTTGATAAAATTCTCTATTCAAAAAGCGGCTGAAGATAAGGCTTGGGATATTACAGACGATCTAAGAAATGTAGGTAGAATATTGTTAAACGAAACAGATATTCAATATATAAATGGTTTAAAAGATAAAACGGTTGCAGATTTTAATGCATATAAAAAATCACTTTCAGAACGTAAATTAGTGCTAGAGGCTGAATTTTTAAATTTTGGTGTTCTTGGAGTTAATGAAATTGAAAATGCAGGATTGGAGGTCAAAGATTTTTACCGTTCCATGTTTTCTAATCATTTTTATCATTTAAAAAACAATTTTGATAAAGTGAAGTTTTTTGATCAGAATACACTAAAAACACATGTGGAAAATCGGAATTTTTATACCAAATCTAAGCCGGATCATGTGAAAAACAGCATTGAAGCTATAGTACCCACTTTATTAAAATTGTATGCAGATTCGGAAAAGGTATATCAAGAATATGTATTGATAAATTTAGTGCTTCAAGGATTGATTCCACTGGCGGTTTTGAATCATGTAAATCAAGCATTGCAGACTATTAAGGACGAAAATAATATTCGATTAAACGCCGAGTTTAATCAGTTGATAAGTGATAAGATTAAGGACGAGCCTACACCGTTTATCTACGAGCGTATTGGCGAAAAATACCGTTATTATTTTATTGATGAAATGCAGGATACTTCAGAAATGCAATGGCAAAACCTGATCCCTTTAATAAGCAATTCTTTGTCTAGTCAAAATGATGCTGGGGAGTTTGGAAGGTTGATGTTGGTAGGAGACGCTAAGCAAAGTATTTACAGATGGAGGGGAGGAAAGGCAGAGCAATTTATAGAGTTGTCTAATAATGGAAAAGGAACAGAGTACAATCCGTTTTTTGTGGAAAAAACACTGCAACAATTAGGTACAAATTATCGCTCTTTTTCAGAGGTAATCGATTTTAATAATAAATTTTTCACCCATTGTGCCTCTCATTTATCACATGCAGATTATGCCAATCTATATGCAAAAGGGAGCTACCAAGAAATAAATAAAAATAAGGGAGGATATGTACAGTTATCGTTCTTAGAAAAAGACGAAGAAACCAAGAAATTAGATTTCCCGGCTAAAGTACATGATGTAATTACAAACCTAGATCCAAATTTTGATAAAAGTGATGTGTGCGTGTTGGTTCGGAAACGTTCCCAAGGCGTGGCTGTTGCCAAGTATTTATCTGAACGTGGTGTTCGTATTATTTCTTCAGAAACCCTGCAGTTACAGAATAGTCCTGTAGTATTGTTTCTGATAGATTGTTTGTCCGTACTGTGTTTTCCAGAAGATCAAGAAGCCAAAGTGAAATTGTTGTATTTTTTACATAAGCACGTGAAGAGCGACAAGAATTTACATGTGTTTTTAACTGAGTTTAAAGGCTTGAGTACCGTGGAGTACTTTGAGAAAATGTGTGATTATGATATCAACTTTAATACAGAAGCTTATTTTCAGAATTCCTTTTATAATGGGGTAGAACAGCTAATTAAAGAATTTAAATTAGTGATTGGTTCCGATGCATATGTGCAGTTTTTTTTAGATGTAGTCTTGGAATATCAGCAAAATAATAGTGCTACTTTACTCGATTTTTTGGAGTTTTGGGAGCGTAAAAAGGACAGTTTGAGTATTGTAGCCCCTTCTACCAGTGGAGCAGTGCATATTATGACGGTTCACAAAGCAAAAGGACTGGAGTTTCCAGTGGTTATTTTTCCCTATGATTTGGATATTTATAGAGATATGAATCCAAAAACTTGGTTAGAAACTTCGGATACTATCAAGCCTTTTGATGCCTTATTAGTAGGCTTAAAAAAAGAAATTAAATACACAGGGGAAGAAGGTAAAGCTAAATATTTACAACACAGGGAGGAGCAAGAATTGGATAATCTGAATATTTTATATGTTGCCTTGACAAGGGCGGTGGAGCAATTGTATATTATTTCGGAATATAAAATATCAAAAAAGGGAGAAGAGAATTTAAATTTTTATTCGGGTTATTTTATTCATTACTTAAAGGGATTAGGACTGTGGGATGCGGATCAATTAGATTATGAATTTGGTGATGCCATCCGGATAGGTACTCAAAAGAAAGCGTCTGATGGGTTGACATTATTAGCTCAGAAGGAATTTATTTCTAGTTCTTGGGATAGTTTAGAAATATCGGTAGTTACAAAAGCTTCTACGCTCTGGGGAACAACTCAGGGAGAAGCAATAAGCTATGGGAATTTAGTCCATGCAATGTTGTCTGAAATGAAATCCGGTGAAGATATTACGGCGGTCTTGGATGCATATATAAGTGATGGAAGTATACAGGAGACCAAAAGAGAAACATTTAGGAACATTCTTATTTCTATTATAGCGCACCCAGATTTACARGATTGTTTTAAGAAAGGATTGCTGAGTTATAATGAACGGGAAATTTTAACAGATGTTGGAAATATCATTATTCCAGATCGATTGGTTTTTTACCCTGAAAATAAGGTGGCAATTATTGATTATAAAACTGGAGTGGAAGAACAAAAGCATCATAGTCAAGTGTTGCACTATGCAAATGTATTGAATTCACTGGGTTATGTTGTAGTAAAAAAATTATTGGTATATCTAGGGAGTAATGTTTTTGTAAAAGAAGTGTATTAAAGTGTGTTAATATAGGGGAACTTAAGTGCCCTTGACTAAATAAGCGAACAATACTACAGTGAGGATGAAATTGACGAAATTGTAGTTGTTAATTTACTAAAAAAACCACCTTAAAATTGGTTTAAAATAGTAATTTCGTAAAAAAATCAAAACAATGTACGGAACTATAAAATCACAATTAGCCAAAGAACTGCAAGAAATTAAAGATGCAGGTTTGTATAAATCAGAACGTATTATTACGTCTTCTCAGGATGCTGTTATCAAAGTGTCTACAGGTGAAGAGGTGATTAATTTTTGTGCCAATAATTATTTGGGACTCTCAAATAATAAAGAAGTTATTCAAGCAGCAAAGGATGTGATGGATACTCATGGTTACGGTATGTCATCTGTTCGTTTTATTTGTGGAACTCAAGATATTCACAAGGAACTGGAAGAAAAAATCGCAGCATTTTATACTACAGAAGACACTATTTTATACGCGGCAGCATTTGATGCTAATGGAGGTGTATTTGAACCATTATTGACAGCTGAAGATGCCATTATTTCAGATTCGCTAAACCACGCTTCAATTATTGATGGAGTACGCTTATGTAAAGCAGGTCGCTACAGATATGATAACAATGATATGACCTCTTTAGAAGCGCAGTTAATCGCGGCAAATGAAAAAGGACATCGCTTTAAAATTATTGTGACCGACGGTGTGTTTTCTATGGATGGAATTGTTGCAAAATTGGATGAAATTTGTGATCTAGCCGATAAGTATGATGCSTTAGTAATGGTRGACGAGTGCCATGCWGCAGGTTTTATTGGGAAAACGGGTCGTGGAACTGTAGAGTTGAAAAACGTGATGGACCGTGTAGATATTRTTACTGGAACCCTTGGAAAAGCAYTGGGAGGTGCTATGGGAGGTTATACAACAGGTAAAAAAGAGATTATTGAAATTCTTCGTCAGCGTTCACGCCCTTATTTATTTTCTAACTCATTAGCGCCCGCTATTGTWGGGGCATCACTAAAAGTATTTGAGATCCTTACMAAKGATACTTCATTGCGAGATAAATTRGAAGYAAACACCAATTATTTTAGAACCAAAATGAGTGAAGCAGGATTTGACTTGGTCGGAGCAGATGCRGCCATTGTTCCTGTGATGTTATACGATGCAAAATTGGCACAAACCATGGCTAATATGTTGTTAGACGAAGGRATTTATGTGATTGGATTCTTTTTYCCTGTAGTACCTAAGRACAAAGCACGAATTAGAGTACAGTTATCGGCTGCACATACTACCAATCATATTGATAAAGCAGTGCAATCTTTCATTAAAGTAGGTAAATTGTTAGATGTTATTTAGAAATCTTCTAAAAAAAGCGAACAATCAATATTATTTTGTAGATTTGTTTCTAGCTTCTATTGACTTAGAGCAAAAACATAAAAAAGAACATTAAATTAAATTATTGAAAATGAAACATTTAAAAATGGCCTTGGTGGCTTTATTAGTTGTTGCTGGTTTAAGTAACGTAAATGCTCAGGACGAAAATAATCCTTGGGCAATCGGATTCGGTGTAAATGCTGTGGATTTTTATCCTGCTAACATCGAAGGWATGGTAACTCCTTCGGGAMAWTCTACCACTTGGTTTGATGAGTTCGCTAACGCRGAYRRMCATTACAACATGATCCCTTCTATCTCTAGATTGAGTGTTGGAAGATACTTGGCTGATGGTTTCAGCTTTGAAGCTGCAGGTACATTAAATAAAATTGAGTTTTACGGAGATATGCCTAAAGGTGATTTGTCTTACTTTGGTTTAGATGGTGCTGTTAAATACGACTTRAATAAAGTGATTGGTGAAACTTCTTGGTTTGATCCTAACGTATTTATTGGAGGAGGTTACTCTTGGATAGATGCAAAAGGAACAGGTACTTTTAATGGTGGTGCAGGAGCTAACTTTTGGTTCTCTGAAAACATTGGTTTAAACATCCAAACTACTTACAAGCACTCTTTTGATAGTGATATGGTAAAACAACACTTCCAGCATGCTGCGGGTATAATTATCAAATTCGGTGGAGTTGATACTGATGGTGATGGTGTTTATGATAAAAATGATGCATGTCCAGAAGTATTTGGATTGAAAGAATTTAAAGGATGTCCAGATTCAGATAACGATGGTATCGTAGATGGTGATGACGCTTGTCCTAACACTGCAGGTATCGCAGCTTTAAACGGTTGTCCTGATGCTGATGGTGACGGAATTGCTGATGATAAAGATGCTTGTCCTAATGTAAAAGGAACTAAAGCTAACAAAGGTTGTCCTGATACTGACGGTGACGGAATTGTTGACGGTAAAGATAAATGTCCTAAAGTAGCTGGTCCTAAAGCAAACAATGGTTGTCCTTGGGGAGATGCTGATAAAGATGGTGTCTTAGACAATGTTGACAAATGTCCACAAGTTGCAGGTGTTGCTTCTAACAATGGATGTCCAGAAGTTAAAGTTATAAGTGAAGAATCTAAGGCTGCTTTACAAGAATTGGCAAGAACTGTTTACTTTAACACTTCAAGATCTACTTTTAAATCTGAAACTCATGGTCGTTTAGATATGATTGCTGGAATTATGAATGAATATCCAAAAGCTAAATTCCACATTGAAGGTCATACTGACTCTACTGGATCTAGTGCTGGTAACCAACGTTTATCTACTTCTAGAGCAAACGCTGTAAAAGATTACCTAATAACTAAAGGAGTTTCTGCTGCTAACTTAACTGCACAAGGATACGGTGAGGATCAACCAGTTGGTTCTAAYGCTACTCGTTCAGGAAGAGCTAACAACAGAAGAGTTGAGATCAAATTGGTGAACTAATTTGAATTTCACTTAAAATATTTTATAAAAAGCCATTTCATTTGAAATGGCTTTTTTATTTTTATACAAAATATAAATCATGCCATCCTTTCTTTCAAAAGTAGTTACCGATGTACTGGAACATTCCGATGTTTCCGCTGCACTATTTGTATTGCCTAGTCAGCGATCGTGTCTTTTTTTAAAAGAAGAATTAAAAAGACAACTAAAAACTGCAGGTTTTTTGCCCGAAATAATTAGTATTGAGGCGTATATTCAAAAAATGGCGGGACTGCGAATGGTAGATTCTGTACAGTTGGTATTTGAATTTTATCAAGTGTATTTAAAGCAAACTCCTAAAGATAAAGTAGAACCTTTTGAGAGTTTTATCCATTGGGCAACCACGGCTTTGCACGATTTTAATGAAATTGATAGTTATTTGGTAGATTCACATCAGATATTTTCCTACTTGAGTGATATCAAACGCATGGAAAGTTGGTTGGCCGACGATGAAAAACCAACAATATTAACGACTAAATACCTACACTTTTTTGAAAAACTACACAGTTATTATCAAAATATCACAGAACAACTACAAGCAAAAAAAATAGGGTATCAAGGATTGGTCTACAGAAGGGCGACTGATAATTTGGTAAATTATGTGGCTGAGACAAAAGGGACAATGACGTATTTTGTAGGGTTTAACGCCTTAAACAAAGCCGAAGAAACCATATTTCAAGCATTATTGAAGCATAAATTAGCAAAAGTGTATTGGGATACGAGCACTGCTATTATGCACCCATCCAATGAAGCAGGTGTTTTTATACGTTCGTATAAAGAAACATGGCCTTATTATCAAGAACATCCGTTTAATTGGATAGAAGAAATAGATTTTAGTCGGAAAATCATTAATTGTATAGGAGCACCTAAGAATGTTACTCAACTCAAATTTGTTGGAGAATTATTACAAAAAATAGAGTCGCCTCAAAATACAGCACTAGTCTTAGCAGACGAAAATTTGCTACCTTTAACCCTTACTTCGTTACCAAGTTCTATTGGTAAGGTAAATATCACGATGGGATTTCCGCTCCATCAAATAGGCTTGTCTAGTTTGTTTGAATTGTATTTTAAAATGCAATTGAATGTAGAGAAATTTCAAAAAGAAGCGTTTTATTTTAAAGATGTATTGGCCTTGTTAAACCATCCTTATGTAAAAAAACTAGCAGCTCATTTAAAGTGTGAAGAGCAAGTTTCACAGCTAGAAAAAGAGATGGTACAGCAAAATGTGGTATTCTTAAAACCAACCGTTATTCAAAAGACATTACAAGGAGTAGATGCCCATTTCTCCGGTTTGTTTGATCTGTGTACAGATATCAATAGCATGCTAGATCAACACATTTCCTTATTGGAGTTTTGGATGCAGCAAGTTGAGGGACTGGATAAAGAATTTTCATATCGTTATTTAAGCGTTTTTAAGCAGTTAAAAAATCTAAACAAGGTATATGGGTATATTGGGTCTATACGTGTGTTGCAACAGTTTTATAAGCTGTTGACACAACAAGAAAGCTTGTCCTTTCAAGGAGAACCTTTAAATGGTTTACAATTAATGGGAATGTTAGAAACACGTGTGTTGGATTTTGAAACCGTTATTTTAACCTCAACCAATGAGGGCGTGTTGCCAAATGGTAAAGGGGAACAATCGTTTTTGCCTTTTGAGATAAAAAAGATGTTCGGTATTCCTACCTATCAAGAAAAAGATGCTATTTTTTCCTATCACTTTTATAGGTTGATTCAACGCGCAAAAAACGTGTATTTATTATACAATACCGAACCAGATGCTTTTGGAGCTGGAGAGAAGAGTCGTTTTATTACCCAACTCAGTTATTATTACAATAATGTAAAGGATCATTTAATTAGCCCTTCCGTTGCCAAGTTGGAAGATACTGTGATTGAAATTTCTAAAACCAACGAAGTGATGGACTCCCTAAAAGCTTGGGCCAAAAGCGGAGTGTCACCTTCTGCCTTGGGAACGTATTTGTACAATCCCATTGCATTTTATCAACGCTATGTTTTAGGAATTAAAGAAGCGACGGAAGTGGAAGAAACCGTAGCTAGCAATACTATGGGGACCGTTATTCATGAAACACTTTATTACTTGTACAAACCGTATTTGGGGAAATTTGTTGATGAGGTGGCAATTAAAAGTATGAAAAGCGGCTTAAAAGACGAGATAAAGAAGCAATTTGAACTGTTTTTTAAGAAAGGCGAACTCGGAGTTGGGAAAAACAGATTGATATTTGAAGTTTCTATAAATCACATTACTCGATTTTTAAATCAAGAGTTGGTATTTATTAAAGAAGGTAAAAAACTTAAAATTTTGAGTTTAGAGAAGGATATAAGATGTTCTTTTGAACACGATTCCTTAGCGTTTTTGGTAAACCTAAGAGGTTCTGTGGATAGGATTGACGAACTAGATGGTGTTACAAGAATTATTGATTATAAAACAGGGAAAGTAACCTTGTTGGATTTAAAAGTACCTGATTTGTCCTTGTTGAAAACCGATTTTAAATATGCAAAACCTTTGCAAGTGTTGATGTATGCATTTATGTACTTAAAAGATGAAAAACGTGTAGAAATTAAAGGAATGGAAGCAGGGATTTATTCTTTTAAAAACTTAAATGCTGGTTTTTTACCTTTAAATTTCACAGCGGCAAGAGGGCAACAAGACCGAATTGTAAACGAAGAGAAAATGGTGGAATTTACGACTGTTTTTGCGGAGATAATGGCAGAGATATTCGATAAAAATATTCCTTTTATAGAAAAAACGGATTTGCCTTTTTAAGTGCTATCCATAAAACATAGTAAATATGCAAGCACATAAAAATGTACAAATAGTCCAAGAAAATAGCAAACCAATATTGGCGGACTTCTATTTTAAAAATGATCAAAAACAAAAATCAGTGGTGATATTTTGCCATGGATATAAAGGATATAAAGATTGGGGAGCCTGGAACTTAATGGTGGAAGCCTTTGTAAATGCCAACCTGTTTTTTGCGAAGTTTAATTTTTCTCACAATGGTGGAACCATGGAGAACCCTATCGATTTTCCAGATTTAGCGGCCTTTGGAGAAAATACTTTTACGAAAGAGCTAGACGATATAGAAACCGTGTTGGATTATATAAGTACAGAGGCTGCATTTAAAAATAATATAGATTTAAATGATATTACCCTTGTAGGACATTCTAGAGGAGGAGGGATTGTATTGGTGAAAGCAGGAGAAAGTGAGCGTATAAAACGTGTAGTTTCTTGGGCGGGAGTTTCTGATTTCGGGGCGCGTTTCCCTACGGGTGATGCATTGGCAGGATGGAAAACAAATGGTGTGGCGTATATTGAAAATGCAAGAACCAAACAGCAAATGCCGCATCTATTCGGTTTTTATACTAATTTTAAAGAAAACGAAGCGCGTTTGACAATACAATCATCCGTGAAAAGATTGCAGATCCCACTACTAATTATTCAAGGAGAAAAGGATGAAGTGGTAACTTCAGTAGAGGCAACCTGTTTGAAACAATGGAATCCAAGTGCAGCGCTTAAAATGATGCCAAATGCAAACCATACCTTTGGATGTGCACAGCCATGGACCCAAGATACAATGCCAGACGATTTAGTTGAGGTAGTAAAAACGACTATCGATTTTATTAAGAAGTAGCTGTTTTAGGCAAGAGACAAGAGGCAAGAGAAAAGAGGCAAGAAACAGGACATAGGACAGATTGTAATTAAAATTGAATGATATTTTTTAAATTCAAAGATGCTCGTTTTGTTTCCTGATTCAAAAAAGCCTTGTATCCATAAAAAAANGCCAAATGAGAATCAATTCTCATTTGGCTTTTTTTAAACAGTTACATTGCTCAATACTCCCCTTTGGAAACTAGGGAAAGCATAGAAGCTAACAACCAGCAACCCAAAACGGGTAACTAATTTCTAATATCCTACTTTAGTTCTCACACGTTTCAAAACATCGTTCGCAATAAGACGTGCTTTTTCAGCTCCAATAGCGAGTGCTTTGTCTATTTCTGCTACATTTTCCATGTAGTAATTGTAGCGTTTTCTCTCTTCGCTATATTTATCGATCAACAATTCGTAAAACGCTTGTTTTGCATGTCCATATCCAAAGTTTCCAGCTTCGTATTTGGCACGTAAATCAGCAATTTGGGCCTCGTTTCCAACCAGTTTATACAAGTTGAACAAATTACAAGTATCAGGATCTTTAGGATCTTCCATAGCGGTAGAATCCGTTTTAATTTTCATGATTTGCTTGCGTAATTTTTTGTCATCTAAAAACAAGTTGATAATGTTATTTTGCGACTTACTCATTTTTCCTCCATCGGTACCGGGAACATACATGGTTCCTTCTTGAATTTTGGCATCTGGTAGTACAAAAGTATCTCCCATCTGATGGTTAAATCTACTAGCTACATCACGTGTCATTTCCAAATGTTGCAATTGATCTTTTCCAACCGGAACTATTTCGGCATCATATAATAATATATCTGCGGCCATTAACATTGGATAAGAAAATAGCCCTGCGTTTACGTCGTCCAGACGGTCTGCTTTGTCTTTAAAAGAGTGAGCTAGAGTCAAGCGTTGGTATGGGTAATAACAACTCAGGTACCAAGTTAGTTCTGTGGTTTGTGGAATATCACTTTGTTTGTAAAAAACAGTTTTCTCTATGTCCAGTCCAAAAGCCAGCCAAGCTGCAGCAGTACTATATGTGTTTTGTCTAAGTTCGTTTCCGTCTTTTATTTGCGTGAGCGAATGCATATCCGCAATAAATAAGAACGATTCATTTTTAGGATTATTAGACATCTCAATTGCAGGAATAATTGCTCCTAATAAATTTCCTAAATGTGGGGTTCCGGTGCTTTGTACACCTGTTAAAACTCTTGCCATAATTATATATTTCGGAAACAAAAATACGGATAATAACCAAAAAAAATCGGCAATTGCCGATTTTATTCTGTAAGAGTTAAGAAGTCTATTTTTTAAACAGTCCAGCTACAAAAAGTAGGATTACAGCTCCTACTACCGCGGTTATTAATTGTCCTGTCAAAACACCCATTCCAAGGTCGATATTAAGGAATCCAAAGACCCATCCTCCTACAAAACCACCAACAATTCCTAAAGCGACGTTTAAAAAAAATCCAAATCCACCGCCTTTCATTAGTTTTCCAGCAATCCAACCAGCAGCTGCTCCGATAAGGAGAAAATACAAAAATCCCATATGTTTATTTTTGATTAATAGGCTTCAATATATGAATTATTACTTAGAAGTCAGTGATTTACTATCGTTGTGCACCATGTTGGTGTCCCTGGAAATGGATTTGTAATCTATTTATACTATTTTTGGTCGTTCTGTGAATGAAGAAAAACAATGATTTTTAATACTACAGCTACTAATTTATGCAAACAATAAAAAATACAGGGCGATTTATATGGCGAATTTGGTTTTATGGCTGGGTGTTTTTTTCTGTCTTAGCAGTTTTTCCTGCGTTGTTAATAATTGTTTCTAAAGAAAAATGGTATCCTGTTTTTTATAAAATAGCGCGTGCGTGGTCTAAAACCATTCTTTTTATCATGGGGTTCCGGGTCGATTTAACAAAGGAAACTGTATTAGAAACGAATAAGAGTTATTTGTTTTGTCCGAATCATACGTCTATAATGGATGTAATGTTGATGTATGTAATTAGTAAAAATCCTTTTGTTTTTATTGGGAAAAAGGAGATTTCTAAGATTCCTATTTTTGGGTATTTTTATAAAAAGACCAATATTTTAGTTGATAGAGGGGATAGCGAAAGCCGCAAACAAGTAATTGTAGAAGCCAATAGACGATTAAAAGAAGGAATGAGTATCTGTATTTTTCCTGAAGGATTAGTGCCAGACGATGAAAGTGTGGTGTTGAATGATTTTAAAAATGGAGCTTTCCGATTGGCAATAGAACATAAAATCCCAATTGTACCTGTTACAATGTACGATTGTAAACGTTTATTTTCTTTTACTTTTTTTAGTGGAAAACCAGGGGTGTTACGTGCAAAACTGCATGCTGAAATACCAACTATTGAGTTGGAATCTAAACATAGAAATTCCTTAAAAAAGCAAACGTTTTCTGTTATTTATGATGAGTTGATAGGAGATTTGACAAAGTAGAATATTGATAGGATGCTGCTCAGAAAAACGGGAACAGAGTTATAAATTATTTCAACTCGAATGCCTGCCTATTTCCCATAATGATACCTACAAGCTGCAATAAACAAATGCTCATTTCCATACTTGTAAACCAGTCTGTGTTCCGACGTAATTCGTCTGGACCAATAACCTTGCAAATCGCCTTTTAAAGCTTCTGGTTTTCCAATGCCTTCAAAAGGTGTTCTTTGGGAACTTTTAATAAGCTCGTTTATCCGTTTTAGATTTTTTCTGTCAACTTTTTGCCAATATAGATAGTCGTTCCAAGAAATACTGGACCATGTGAGTTTCATTATTATAGGAGTTCTTTTTGAAGTCCCTCTCCTGACTCTAGTTCTTTAATAGATCTTAATAAGATATCTCTGTTTTTACCAGTAAGTAAATAAGTAGTTTCTTTTAATGAATTGTATTCATCCAGAGACATAAGCACCAAGTCTTTTCCGCCTTTTCTTTTGATGATGATATCACTTACATCGTCTATAACTTTATCAAACCAATGCTTTAAATTGGAACGAAAATCTGTGTAGTTTACTGTTTCCATGGGACAAAGATAGTAAAAAGTACTTAAAATAGTACTTTTACTGTTTCAGTACGTTCGTTCTTATAGTCTCTTGACTTTGCTACTATGCCTCTTCTTTCTTAAAATAAGCCACAATTGCTTCTTTCATCAATACAGATTGTTCTCCTGCTTTTAAGGCGGGCAATTCTTTTATTATTTTATAATGTGGCCAGTTGTCTTTGTCAAAATAATCAAATTCGTAGTAACCAAAAGGTTCTAGCAATCTACATATAGCAATGTGCATTAAATTCACTTTTTCGTCCTTGCTATAGTCTCGTTTTCCTTGTCCTAATTCCTGAATTCCTATTAAATAAATAATGGCATCCATATTAAGTTCATCTCCATCACTAAAACGATTTGATAAGTCCTTTACCAACGTTTTCCAATCCTCTTTTAACTGAATATCTCTTGACATTTTATTGAATTTTAGGGACAAAGATACGAACTAAAAAAATGTATATTTACAAAAAAAAACGGGTTTCATGAATACAATAGATATTATACTAGCAGTACTTTTAATTTTTGGATTTGTGAGAGGTCTAACGAAAGGACTATTTGTAGAAGTGGCCTCCTTGGTTTCATTGATTGCAGGAGTGTATGGTGCCATTCACTTTTCTTATTTTGTGGCCAATTATTTAACCGATCTTGTTTCTTGGGAAGAACGGTATATTACCATCGTTTCATTTGCGGTTACTTTTGCAGCCATCGTCTTAGTGATTGCGTTATTAGGGAAAATGTTTACAAAAATTGCCGATTTTGCTGCTTTGGGCATTGTGAATTCTATTTTGGGTGGCGTTTTTGGAGTCTTGAAAATTGGTTTGATTTTAAGCATCGCCTTAATTATTTTTAATAAGCTGAACAGTACATTACCTTTCATTTCCGAAGAAACTACGAAGTCTTCGATTCTGTACCAACCAATTCACGATTTAGCACCGACATTATTCCCAGATTTCTTAACAGTTACTGATAAATAGAAAACTTAAAATTTAGAGCAAGTCATGGTAGCGATACTTATGGATACACCCTCTATTTGGATGAGTGCATCATAACATGCTTCGATAGTGGCTCCAGTGGTAATCACATCATCTATCAGCAACACATGTTTGTTTTTGATTAAGTGTTTTTGTTGGGTTGTGAAAATTTCTTGCGTGTTTTTGACTCGGGCAAATCGCCCTTTATTAGTTTGGCTATTGCTACGTGTTGTTTTGATGAGTACTTGTGTTATATAAGGAATTTCAAGATGATGACTCATACGTTTTCCAAATTTATCTAATTGATTGAAGCCTCTGTGGCGCATTTTTTTTGGATGTAAGGGTACGGGAACAATACAATCTATATGTTGAAATCGTTCGCTGTTTTTAATTTCATTTCCCATCCAGTCACCTAAAAAAACACCTATTTGTTGTTGGTTTTCATATTTTAATAAATGGATTAACTCTTGTGCTTTGTGTTGTTTTTCAAAATAGAAAAGCGCCGTAGCTTCAATGATCTTAACACGTCCTAAAAAAGAACGTTCTAAGTGGTTGTTAGCTTCGTTTGTAAAATAGGTCAAAGCAAGGTCGTGACGACAGTGGGTGCACATATAAGATTCATGAGTTTGAAGCGTAATATCACAACCCAAACAGTAGTTTGGGAAAAAAACATAAAAAATATCTTTTAAAAACTGCATAAATAACTTACTTTGGGAAAGGAAGTTACGAAAAATAAAAAAGACATTTAATTGAAAAACAAGATCACATTTTTTAAGGAGGCCATTAAGAATATTAGGACTTCTGGGACTGTTGTACCGAGTTCTAAATTTTTGATCAAACGAATGTTGGCAGACATCGATTTTGATGCTGCCAGAATTTTAGTGGAATATGGGCCTGGGAGTGGAATTATTACGGAGGAAATTTTGAAGCGAATGCACCCTGAGGCACGACTATTTTGTTTTGAAATCAACGAGCTATTTTACAAACATTTATCAGGATATAAACATCCGCAGTTAATCATGGTGAAAACATCCGCTTTGGATATTAAAGAAGTGATTCAAAAACATGGGTTTGATGCTGTGGATTGTGTTGTTTCTAGTCTGCCACTTGCTATTATGCCTCCAGAAATTTCGTTGAGTATTCTTGAAAAAACGTATGATGTATTAAGAGTAGAAGGAAAATTAATTCAGTACCAATACAGTCTGCAGAACAAAAAAGACCTAAAAAAAGTATTTGGACAACATGTTAAAATTCAGTTTGTAACTTTAAATATACCTCCTGCATTTGTTTATTTTTGTAAAAAAGTGCAATAATTAATGAAGGTGTACGTTAGAAGGACTCCCTCAATAAGTTTAATTAATTATTTTTTTATGAGTACAACAGAAAAAAAATCAAACAAAGTAATTCTCATCGTTTTGGCAATTTTTTTAGTAGGAGCTTTAGGCTATATTTTTTATAGTAATCAAGAGCATACGAAATTAACAAATGCTATTACAGAAGAGAAAGTAGAAATCCAAGAGGACCTACAAAAAATGGTGTTAAAGTACGATGAAGCCATCGCGCAGAACACCGAAATAACGGACGAATTACGTACCGAAAGAGACAAAATTGTGACTTTTCAAGCATCGATTAAAAAATTGAAAAACAGCAATTACGGATTGATGCGTAAATACAGAAAGCAAATTGCAAATATGCAAGCTTCTTATGATCGTTTGTCTCTGCAAGTAGTTGAGTTGACTGAAGAAAACAGCATGTTAACCGACAGTTTGGGTGTTGCAAATACYCAAATTTTACAAAAAACGTTTCAAAATGATAGTTTAGTTGCTCAAAATAATGAATTGCTAAATACCGTGACCAAAGGATCTGTGTTAAGGGTAATTGGAATCAATGTTATTTCTATGCGTGAACGTAGCAATGGTCAGTTGAAAGAAACGACTCGTGCTAGAAGAACAGATGCATTTCGTATCAATTTTAGAGTGGCCCAAAATGATATTGCTGGTTTAGGAGAACGTATTGCTTTGATCCAAATATTAGATTCTAAAGGTGCTGTGATAGCAGAAAAAGGGACGGTTACTTTTGATGATGGAAACGAAGTTGGTTACAGCGATCGTACAATTATCGATTATAACAACACCAATATTGATGTTATTTCCTTGGTAGAACTAGACAGAAGTACAATAGTTAAAGGGAGCTATACTGTAAACGTGTATTTAGACAATCGTTTTGTAGGCGCTTCAAATATTACATTGAAATAAGACACAATAATTTAATTGTTGATAAAAGGGGGATTTGCTTAGGCAAATTCCCCTTTTGTATTTAATTGTTTCGTGAAAGTTGCTTTAACACGGTTAGAAATAAAGAAATAAGGTCCCCAAATACATAAGGTAATGATACTCTTTGTAAGTTCCTTAAAAGTCTCATTGTTATCTGTTTCTATAAAATCAAAATCACTTTCTAAAGCAGAAACCCACCCTTGATCTACAAGTTGTATCATAATGGCCAAGGCAAAATATCCCACTACCAAACTAGGTAAGCTACTTCTCTTAGTGTAAAAAGTTATGGCAACTAAAATGCTATATACAAAAAGAGACATGTTTAAAAACATAATTAAGAATACCATAGCGCCATGACCAAAGCTGTAGTTTTCTGAATGCTCACTCAGAAATGCTATCATGGAGCTGTATTCATCTTCGGTTAAGTTTATATTTTGGAAAAAAAGAATGAATGGACTTATAGTAATTCCAATTCCAACAAGAATTAACCAGCCTCCAATCTTGTTTTCTTCTGAAAGGTAATTCCTTTTTTTAGAAGGAGGGTTGTAGTTTGTATATACCCAATAGGCAACGTATAATAGCAGTAAGAGTAAAATAATTTTGCCGAGTTGAAGTGCTAGTTTCTGATTTTCAGAATTATTGCTATTTACCAACTCCGCATTGTAAGAAATCATATAATGAATTTCGTTTTCAAGTTTGCTAATCTTTTTATGAAAGTCCTTTATTTCGGATACGGGTACCACATTTTTTTTTGTTTTAAAATGATGGCTGAGAATGATTTCCTTACTGTGTTTAGCGTAATTTACATTATAAGAATAATCAAATGATGGGCTGCTAATTGCTGATGCTTGTTTTTCTATATTCCAAGTTTCTGGGAGTTGAATGGTAATATTGTGAGATTTGTCTAATGGGTATCTGAGTGCAAACGGACTTTTTCTATCTGTTCTGTCTGGTTTTGATAGGGCATCACTAATGCTAGTGGTGTAAAATTCGGCAATTATAGTTGATGTACTCTCTGTATCTGGAATCCATAAACTATCTATTGCATACAATTCGTTAACAGTAAGTGTGTTTCTATCAATGTCGTCAGACCATTCAACGTCTTTTATGTTTTTAATATTGAGGATATAATTGGCATAGTAGTTTTCATAATTCTTATTAATGGAAGAAAGGTCTGAATTTTCCAAATAACTGCGCATTGCATCGGCATCTCTACCTATATAATCTGTGGAAACTGTAAGCGTGGCTCCTTTTTTTACGCTGTCCAATTTATAGGTTTCGAAAGTGCTTGTTTTTGAATTGTTTTTAAAGGGGATTTCTACTAAGTTTTTATATTTTGGATCTAYTATAAGTCCGTATTTGTAATTTGGGAAGTACGTGTTTTTATAGTCGCCTCCTTGTTTTGTAATTGTGGGGTCGTAATAATATTTTTGGCTATCTAGACTTACCATTACTACACAATGGTCAAACACTTTAGGGGAAGGTAATGTGTTTAGAATTTCTATGTCTTTGTARGTGTTAATTAGAACAGGGTATGCGGTAATATTCATTCTTTTAAGCATGTTTACCATCAGTAAACTCTTGTCTTTACAATCGCCAAAACGTTGTTTGTRCACTTTAGAAGGAGCAAAGGGTTTGTAATTTCCAATTCCAGATTCTATACCTAAATATCGAATTTCGTCTTGGACAAAATTGAGGACTGCRCTAATTTTCTCTCCCTTAYTTTTAGTTGCTTTYGAAATSTTGTTTATTTCGTTTATCAATGCTTTAGATAATGGTTCTTGTTGTTGATTGAATAAAGTGTCTGCCCATAGAACCACTTCTTCCCAAGTGTCGTACTCAGTTAAGGAAACATAGGGGTAATCAAAATGCCAACTTGGGGTGTTGTTTTCTGTTTCTACTGCTTTTAAATTGGTCAAGTTCCATGTGAAAATTTGCTGTGGACCTTTAGAAGTGATGGTGGGTTTACTGGTAGTATTGAAGAGCTTATAATTTAATGGTTTTTCAACTATCAGTTTGATGTGTAATTGGGCAATAGGTGAAAAATAACCTAAATAAAAGCCACTTGAATAAACACCCTTTTCGACAGGGTTTCTGCCAACTAGGGTGTAGGCATAATCTATAATATCTCCTTTTCTAACATCTTTTAAATGGGTAAGAGAGGTAAGGGARGCATCATAAATATAGGAATCGGCGTTGTTTTCTATACGCATGGTTTCAAAATCATTTGGAATCAAAGCGTTTGTGGTTTTTCCGTTCCGAATGATTCGAATATGATGAAAATGGAGCTTTTGATAGCTGGGATCGTAAGTCTCGCTTACTTCGGAAATGGATTGGATCCCCGATTCGTTGGTGATTTTGTAYCTRAATCTATAATAATGAGACTCAAGGGGAATGTTAACTTGAYTGTCATAAAGCAACATCAAATTTCCATTTTGGATATCACTTTTCTTGAAAGTATGTGATGTGTTTAAGGTGATGTCAGAAATCCACTGAGGCGCTTTTTTCACTGAAATTTGTGAAAAAATAGTTGTTTGATAACAAAAGAGGAAGATTATAAGTAAATATCTTYTCATAAAAACCGTATTTCTCATAAAATATTTATTTTTGCTGTATGGCAAAACAAGAAGATAAATTTAAGAAAGTAATTTCACATGCAAAAGAATATGGGTTTGTATTTCAATCAAGTGAAATTTATGATGGTTTAAGTGCGGTTTATGACTATGCACAAAACGGAGTAGAGTTAAAGAAAAACATCCGTGAATACTGGTGGAAAGCCATGGTTCAAATGAATGAAAATATCGTTGGATTAGATGCAGCCATTTTTATGCATCCAAAAACATGGAAAGCATCAGGCCATGTAGATGCGTTTAACGATCCATTAATTGACAATAAAGATTCGAAAAAAAGATACCGTGCCGATGTTTTAATCGAAGATTATGTGGCCAAATACGATACTAAAATTGAAAAAGAAGTTAAAAAAGCGGCCAAACGCTTTGGAGATTCTTTTGATAAAGAACAATTTTTAGCCACCAATCCACGCGTATTACAATACAAAGAAAAAGGAAATGCTATTTTGCAACGCATGGGACAATCTTTGGAAAAAGAAGACCTTGAGGACGTAAAAGCATTGATTGAAGAATTAGAAATTGGCTGTCCATTGTCTGGTAGTAAAAACTGGACTGAAGTAAAGCAATTCAACTTGATGTTTGGAACTAAATTAGGTGCTAGTGCAGATACTGCAATGGACTTATATTTACGCCCAGAAACAGCACAAGGGATTTTTGTGAACTTCCTAAACGTTCAGAAAACAGGACGTATGAAAATTCCATTTGGAATTGCCCAAACCGGAAAAGCTTTTAGAAACGAAATTGTTGCAAGACAATTTATTTTTAGAATGCGTGAATTTGAGCAAATGGAAATGCAATTTTTTGTAAAACCAGGAACGCAGAAAGAATGGTACGAAGCATGGAAGGTAAACCGTTTAAAATGGCACATGTCCTTAGGAATGGGTGCGGATAATTACCGTTTTCACGATCATGAAAAAATGGCTCATTATGCGGATGCTGCTTCTGATATCGAGTTTAAATTCCCGTTTGGTTTTAAAGAGTTGGAAGGAATTCACTCACGTACAGATTTTGACTTGAAAGCACACGAATCGGCTTCTGGGAAAAAACTACAGTATTTTGATCATGAAGAAAATAAAAATTATGTACCATATGTAGTAGAAACTTCTATTGGATTGGATCGTATGTTCTTGGCTGTATTCTCTAATTCTTTGCAAGAAGAAGAATTAGAAAATGGAACCACTAGAACGGTGTTAAAATTACCATCGGTATTAGCGCCTTACAAAGCCGCAATATTCCCATTGGTAAAGAAAGATGGTTTGCCAGAAGTGGCGCGTAAAATAATGGAAGAGTTAAAGTGGGACTTTAATGTGATGTACGATGAAAAAGACGCAGTAGGACGTCGTTACCGTCGTCAAGATGCCTTAGGGACGCCTTTCTGTATTACGGTGGATCACGATACGTTAAAAGACGATTGTGTAACTATCCGTCACAGAGATACTATGGAGCAACAACGTGTAAAAATCACCGAGCTTGCTGCTATTATTAAAGAAGAAGTAGATGCACGTAATTGGTTGCAGAAAATGTAATCCATTACAGAAAATAAAAATTTAAAAAACGGATGATGAGCGAAAGCGCATCATCCGTTTTTTATGTTTACCTTAGTTTTAAAATTACCGTTATCTTATGGAATTCAATAATAAGAAATTAGAAAAAACAGCTAAGTTTATAAACTTTATCATTGCCATAGTCCTTTGTGGTTTTTTAATATCACTATCTGCAAAATTGATGGACGATGTGGACGAATGGAAAGCAAGACCGAAATTAGAAGCTTTTGAAAACCTAGATTTAATTGCCAAGGAAAAGGGGTTGATTGTGAAAATTGATGCCAAWATCGATTTAAAAAGAGCGCAACTAAAAAGCCTTCAAAGCACACTTAATATTGCCAATAACAAGTATTTAAATGCCAAGGAATCTTTTGATAATTGGTTGGCTGCTCGYAAAACAATTGGATCTCCCAAAGAAGATAAAGCGATCTTAAAACGGGCAAAAAAGTTAGATGAGTATTATAAAACGGAGCAGGATTGGGAAAAAGAATTGAGGGTTTTAAATGATGAACTCGAGCTGTTAAAAAAGGAGAAAAAGGGAGTTACGGATCGTATTACAGAGGAACGAGAGCGTGCTTATAAATTACAGTCTAAGGCCATTCAAAAATACGACTTAAAAGTGTTTTTAATTCGCTTGTTATTTATTCTTCCCATTTTATTAATTGGAATCTTTTTTATTGTAAAATTTAGAAAACACAAGTACTGGCCTTTGTTTTTAGGTTTTGTACTCTTCTCGTTTTATGCCTTCTTTTTTGGATTGGTGCCGTATTTACCAAGTTATGGCGGTTATATTAGGTATTCTGTTGGGATTATTTTAAGTGTGCTGTTTGGAATATATGCCATCAATAAAATCAAATCATTTATAGAACGCAAAAAAAAGGAACTCAAAGCGCCGACTACAGAGCGCGCAAAAAAAGTACAAACAGAGACCGCCGAAAAAGCCCTAGACAACCATATGTGCCCTTCTTGTGGAAAGGATTTTATTGTGAAAAAATGGGACAAGTCTTCAGGTAAAAAACAGCAAAATACTTCCTATGGTATAGTGACTAATTTCTGTCGTTTTTGTGGCTTAGAATTGTTCAAGCCCTGTGGGAAATGTGGGGAAGAGAATTTTGTGCATTTGCCTTTTTGTGCAAGTTGTGGAGATCCTGTAACTAATAAAATATAAAGCCATGAGTGGAGGAGCGGGACATTTAGCAGATATGAATAATCGTTTGCGTCAAAATCGTGCCGCAAAAACATCCAACAAGCAAAAATTTAAGGGCAATAACCGCTCCTTGGATTTTAAAGTCTCTGAGTCAAAGAAATTGAAAGAGGTWCAAGTTTCTCCTGAAGAAATGACAGAAATTAAAAAGAAAATTCGGAGAGAAATTATKCAAGAACGTAGACGAGATATATTGATTGTWKCWGTTGTRWTGTTACTTTTAATCGGTGCATATTATGTGTTTTTATGAGAGTATATTGCTATTGTAAAAGATGTAAAACTGAAATTGTCTGTTCAAAAGATTATTCAGATAGGGGAGRAATGTCTATGGATGAAGGATTAAAAATTGATTTGTCTTGTTCAAACTGCTATCAAAAAAGCAGYTATCACCCYAACGAATTAATTGCYGAAAGGCGGAAATCAGTGTTTGTCGCTGCCTTGGTTGTTTTTTTAATTTCGGCAAGTGTAATTTGTTTTTTTACCTACCGGTTTTACTTGGATCATTACGATTATTTTCAAACAGAATCGGTGGTGATTTTATTCAAAAAAACAGGCTATGTCATCGTTTTACCTTTTGTGTTATTTGGATTGATAATGGAGCTAGAGAAAAAGAAAGTTCGCTTGTTTAATTCGTTTAAAATTAAAARCTAAATGTCATGGATTTATTTARCASAGAGCAGCATCCAAATCTCCTTCCTATGGACGGGGAAGTACGATATTTTGGTAGGGTWATGTCTTATGAAAAAGCGGAAACCTATTATCAATTGTTATTGGATACTATCGCTTGGGAATATGACCAAGCCATTATTTTTGGAAAACTAATTACTACCAAACGTAAAATTGCATGGTATGGTGATACTGATTTTTCCTATACCTACTCCAAGATTACCAAAAAAGCCTTGCCATGGACGAAGGAATTGTTGGAYTTAAAAAAACGAGTAGAATCTAAACTGAATACCCGTTTTAATTCCTGTTTGATAAACTTATATCACAGTGGTTCCGAAGGGATGGCTTGGCATTCTGATGCCGAAAAAACCTTGGGAGATGAACCGACAATTGCTTCCATGAGCTTTGGAGCAGAACGGAAATTTGCATTTAAACATAAAGATACCAAACAAACCGTGTCGCTAGTGCTCGAAAAGGGGAGTTTACTGTTAATGGCAGGGAAATGCCAACAACATTGGTTGCATCGACTGCCTCCTACAAAAAAAGTGTTCAAACCACGTATAAATTTGACCTTCCGAAATGTGGTTATTACGCTATAAATTGCGGATTTCCGCAAGTTGACCTTTAGTGTTTGTTTTTTGATTAGTTTTATTAAAAAAATCATGAAAAAGCACAGTTTAAGGGTTTTAGCATTAACCCTAATTGGAATAATGCTCTATTCCTGTCAAAAAGAAGATGATTTCCAAGAGAAAACACAAAATGAACAAACTATTGAAAAATCTGATCCTATTATTGGTTTAGGCAAAAAGTTGGAAAACCCTTACTCGGTAGAAAATATGCGTAAGGCATATCAAAATTTACAACAGAAAAACAAAAATAGTTTTAAAAAACCAAGTAAATCTATAATACAGGCAACAGATTACTATGTTCGGTTCTTACCAAAAGATGATCAAGAAAAGGAAATTTTACAAGAAGAAGACGAACTTATGTTATTCGATATGCCTTTAGATTATGAATTAGAAGAAGGAGTTGGTGGTGCTTACCATGATCCGACAATACCTTTGGATCAGATTACATGGCAATATACTGTTGTGCCTATTGATTACCAATTTAGAGATATTAAATATGAAAAACTCTCAGACCTTTATCTTCAAGATGATGAAGGTGAAAAAAAGGCAGGTAAGAGTGCTATAGATATAAGTTTTTGGTATGAGTTAGAAGATGAAGCATTAAAAATAACGGGAAATGAAGACGATCTTCTAATCGAGGAAAGCACGACTCTTAAAAGAAGAAGAAAATGGTATCCGAGTGGAACAATAAGGTATGAAGATAATACAACATCTACCTCTAGAATAATTCCATTACAAGGAGTACAAATTGTTGTTAAAAGGTGGTTTAAGTGGAAAAGAGCAATTACCAACGCTAGCGGATATTTTAAAGTAGGTAAATTTAGAAGTAAAAAAGTAAAATGTGCGATAAAATGGGAAAGACATAGTTGGGATATTAGAAGTGGTAGTTACGGACAAGCATGGTATAGTTTTGAAAGTTTAAGGAGAGGTAAAAGCTGGAACAAAATAATAAGAAGAAGTAGTACACCAAGAAATTGGCTTTATGCAAGTATACATAGAGGAGCTATGGAATATTTTTACAACCATAACTCTTATGGCATACGAAAACCATATAATAAATCGTGGTTTTTAAAACGGAGGTTACATATTGGCGCTAAGCATAAATCAGGTAGGGCGCATTACTTTACATTCAATAAAATTATTTGGTCAGCCCCTGTTGTTATATATTCAAGTCATAAAAATGGAGTAGTACAGGACAGTCGAGATTTGTTCGCTACAACCGTTCACGAATTAGCACATGTATCACATTGGGAAATTGGTTATAGTACAGCACAGTTTGTAATTGACGCTTTGGCAGATGACCCTTTTCTACCCGAAAGTTGGGCTGTGGGTGTGGAATATGTCATTACAGAAAGAGTATATCCTAAACAAATTTATGGTATTTATGATTTTGACTATCAACAGCAAAGAAGCCTTAGATATATTCAGACATCTAGTAAGGGGTATACTCCTATTGTTATTGATATGATTGATGATTTTAATCAATCTACTATAAATATTACAAGACCAATTGACAGAGTTTCTGGCTATACCCTAGGTCAGATAGAAGAAGCGTTGCCAGGTTCATTTGGTTCATGGTGTCGTATTTGGTCAATGTATACTAGTCCGACTGACGGGGAAGAATTGGATTATTTATTTAGAGAATATCGTTAAAACAAAAATATTATGAAACAATTTATTTATTTACTTATTGTATCACTTGTTATAGTCCAATCGTGTGTTGACCAAAATGTACCTGAAACTACTTTTACCTTAATAAATAATTCTACTAAGGACATAATAATAGAACCCTATTCAAGGAGAAGAGTAAATGGAGTACTCTCAGGAGGCAACAATAGTGCTGATATTATTAGAATTAGTAGTGGCGATAAAAAAAGTTTTTTAAGAGTACTTAGAGAGAATAGAACATTTTTTTCAGATAAAAACATTGACTCAGTTAGAGTTGTTTTTGAAAAACAGAAGGTATTAGTTTTAATATGTAATGATTGGCCAGACATGATTAATTGTAGCTCAATATTTAGAGGTGACACTAATTATAGTCATGCTATCAC
>NVSY01000045.1 GCA_002401385.1 Flavobacteriaceae bacterium
GGATGTTCTAAAAAAATTGATGATCAGATTTTTGATACCGCTTTTAGAACGGAATTTGAGGCGAAAGACCTGTTCTTCTCTGCCATTCAACAATTCGGTTCTATCGATATTAAAGCAAAGCAATCAGCTTATCTAACTTGGAGTGAAACTCACAATATTCCTTTTCATACGTTTACAAGTGATGCAATAGACGGTGTTACAGTTCCAAATCCTAGCTTGGTTGTACAAGAAAAAATTGGGGTAGATGGCGTGTCGGAATCTACAGCGATGTTGATGGCCAAAAGCACTTCTTTATTGGTAGAAAAACAAAAAATAATATTAGAAAACGAAGAGCGATTTACCTTTGCTGTTGCGTTGGATAGCTCAGTAGAGCGCAAGGCACAAATTGCGATAATTGGAGCAGGTCCTGGTGATGAAGAATTGATTACCGTAAAAGGGAAACAATATTTAGAGGAAGCTGATTGTGTATTGTACGCAGGAAGTTTAATCCCAGAGGAAATGACCAATTGGTGTAAAAAAGGAGCTGTAGTTCGCAACTCGGCAAGTATGACTTTGGAAGAACAAGTTGCTTTGATGCAAGAACATTATATCAAAGGAAATGCAATTGTACGTTTGCAATGTGGTGACCCATCAATTTATGGTGCGATTCAAGA
Source organism: Flavobacteriaceae bacterium (assembly GCA_002401385.1). GTDB lineage: Bacteria > Bacteroidota > Bacteroidia > Flavobacteriales > Flavobacteriaceae. The sequence goes on from NVSY01000045.1 coordinate 654, forward strand.
GCAAATGACCATTTTTGATGAATTAGGAATGGATTATTTCATCGTTCCAGGGATTTCATCATTTAGTGCAGCAGCAGCAGCCTTAAAATCTGAATTTACCATTCCAGAAGTAGTGCAATCAATCATTTTAACTAGAGGAGAAGGAAAAACACCTTTACCAGCAACCGAAAAATTAGTGGAGATGGCGAAACACAAAGCTACTATGTGTCTGTTTTTAAGTGTTGGAATTGCCAAGAAAGTACAAAACCAATTATTAGAACATTACGATCCTAGTACTCCTGTAGCGGTGATGTACCGATTGACTTGGAAAGATGAAGAAATTTATCAAGGAACCTTGGAAAACTTAGCTCAGATTGTAAAAGACAGCAAAAAAACGAGAACAGTATTGATTATTGTGGGTGAAGCTATTGGAGCTCGTAAAAACAGATCTCAATTATACAATCCAGAGTGGAAACACATTTTCAGAACGAATAAAAAGTTTGTGTTAAGCGAATAATTACAATTTATACCAACCATTTTATGATACTTGTATTTGGAGGCACTACGGAAGGAAAAAAGGTAATTCAACTGTTAGAAAAGTTGCAATTGCCTTATATCTATTCAACCAAAACGGAAATAACTGTTGCTTTAAAAAGCTATGGAACGTACCGTTTTGGCGCGTTTTCAGAGGAATCTTTGTCTCAGTTTATAGCAGAGAATCAGATTACTTATTGCATTCATGCATCGCATCCATTTGCGACAGTTTTGCATGAAACTATAGCCCGTGTTTTTGAAAAACACAGCCTTCCAGTATTTCGATTGCAACGGGAATATCCTGCACATTCAACAAGTAAGAATGTGCACTATGTTTCGGAGTATCCAGATGTAATTTCCTTATTAAAGGAGAAATTTTCAAAGAAAAGACTGTTGGGGTTGACAGGAGTCCAAACCATAGAAAAACTGACCGATTATTGGAAAACCAATTTGAGTTATTTTCGAATTTTGGACAGGCAATCGTCTATAGATATTGCTGTAAAAAGTAATTTTCCCTTAGCGCAATTGATTTTGGGCTATCCAAATACAAAAGTTTCGGACGAAATAGCCTTGTATAAAGAGAAGAAAATTGAGGTGGTATTGACAAAAGAAAGTGGGAATAGCGGCTCTTTGAGCATCAAAATAGCTGCGGCAGAAAGTCTTGGAATTCCAATCATCATTATTAAAAAACCGAGTTTGCCTCCTTATTTTCAATTGGCAGCTAATGTATCAGTATTGGAATCATTTTTAAAACCATTGAAATTATGAGTTTAAAACCCATTCCATCTGGACCTTTAAGAGAAGGTTTTACTACAGGGACTTCCGCTACGGCAGCTGTAAAGGCGGGGTTGATATCCATTATTACACAGCAATTACAACAGAATGTAAAGGTGCAATTGCCCATTGATCGTGTGTTGGAAATCCCAATTCATTCGAATGTGTTCTCAAAAACCGCTGCAAGATGTAGTGTGATTAAAGACGCAGGTGATGATCCTGATGTGACCAATGGAGCTGAAATTGGCTGTGATATTGAACTTACCCAATGCAAAGAGATTGTATTTATGGCGGGTGAAGGTGTTGGAACAGTGACCTTGGCTGGATTGGAATTGGAGGTTGGAGAACCAGCAATCAATCCTGTGCCAAGAAAAATGATGCAGAGTGCAGTGCAAAAGTTATTACACAACTACGACTTAGAATGCGGGGTACTGATCAAAGTATTTGTTACCAATGGGCGCGTATTGGCAAAACGAACCTTGAATGAGCGTGTGGGAATTATGAACGGATTGTCCATTTTAGGGACTTCAGGCATTGTAAAGCCTTATTCCTCATCCTCATATATTGCGAGTATTGAACAAGGGATAGATGTGGCAGTAGCCAATGGTATCAAAGAAGTTGTGATCAATTCTGGTGCACGTAGCGAAAAATACCTACGGAGTTTATTTCCTGAGTTGACGGAGCAATCGTTCATTCATTTTGGAAATTGGATAGGGGAGACATTGACAAAAATTAGTACTTCAAAAATTGAAAAAGTTACCATTGGAATCATGCTGGGAAAAGCGGTCAAATTAGCTTTTGGACGTACAGATACCCACAGCTGTGTTTCTAGTTGGAACAAGGAGTTTATCAGAGATATCGCACTGGAAATTGGAGCTGAAAAAGAAAAAGCAAATGCAGTTTTAGAATTGAATATGGCAGGCAGGCTGATTGAACTATTTCCTTTTGAACAAGAGGAACCATTTTTTCAAGCTCTTTTAAAAAACTGCTATGAACAAAGTAAGCAGAAAATAAAAAACACACACTTAGATCTATACCTGATAGGGAAAGATGGAAGTTTTATAAAATATATTAAATAATGAGTATCATCAGTTTTGTAAGGCCTTTGATGGCAGGAGTATTGCATTCGTTCGAACCCGATCACGTAACGGCGATATCGGTATTGGCAACAGAAAATGCCATTACTAAAGAAAGAACATCCTTTAAAATGGTATTGAAAGCTTCGCAATGGGCTTTTGGTCATTCCTTGACCTTATTGCTTTTTGGTGCGGTGGCACTGGCTTTTAAATCTTCAGCACAATTATTTATTCAAGATATTTCTTATTGGGCAGAAATGGCTGTGGGACCAATTATGATTTGGTTGGGCGTGACTGCCATTCGCAGAAATCACAAAATAAAGGAGATGATTGCCTTACACAAGGAAATTCAGGAACACGATCATTTAGATTCCAATCCCATTCATTTACATGGTAAAATGGGAGAAGAAATTGCGATGAACCCTTTGAACAAATCGTTTTGGGTAGGAATGTTACACGGATTGGCAGGAACAGGAGGTGCTTTAACCTCTGCTTTGGTATTGAGTGCAGACACAGTGATGGACGCCATTATTGTTTTGCTAATTGAATGCCTTGGGATTATTGTTGCCATGGGCGTTTATAGTTATTCTCTAATCGCAGTGATGAGTCGATTTATAGAAAAAAACTTGTCCATTTTTAAATGGATGAACGGGGTTGCGGGACTGCTATCTATTTTGATAGGTGGCTATTGGATTTATAAAACGACTACAGGTATCTAAAATATTGAAATTATTACTACTAAAAACTACAACTAACAACAACTAACTACAACTAACTATGAGTACATTAAGTTTATTAAGACCTTTAATGACAGGGATTTTACATTCGTTTGAACCCGATCATGTCACAGCAATTTCTGTCTTAGCTACAGAAAATGCTACTACCAAAGAAAAAACAAATTTTCGAACGGTGTTAAAAGCGTCACAATGGGCTTTTGGGCACTCTGCAACACTGTTGTTATTTGGTGGTTTGGCCTTGTTATTTAAAGCATCACTTGGTGGTTTTGTAGACGAAATTTCGTTTTGGGCAGACATCGCTGTAGGRCCTATTATGCTTTGGTTGGGAATTGTAGCCATTCGAAGAAATAGAGGAATTGAAGCCCTCATGCAAGCAGCAGAAAATTCAACCCATAGTTTAAATTCAGCTCCTCATATACATGGAAAAGAGGGAGAAACAATTGCGATGAATCCAATGAATAAATCCTTTTGGGTGGGTATGGTACACGGCTTGGCTGGAACTGGTGGYGCATTGACATCCGCATTGGTGTTGAGTGCGAATACTACCATGGATGCCATCATYATTTTATTGGTGGAATGTGCGGGWATCATTATCGCYATGGGAATTTATAGTTATACGTTGATTTCTGTWTTGAGTCGTTTTTTYAAGAAAAATATATCCATTTATAAATGGATGAATGGCTTGGCAGGAATCGCTTCTATCGGGCTTGGAGTTTGGTGGATATCAAAAACATTGATGGAGTTATGATACAAAATAAACAGGCGTATCCTTTTACCGCCATTGTAGGGCAAGAGGATTTTAAATTGGCATTGATTCTAAATGTAATCGATCCGTTGCTGGGAGGAGTRTTGGCTATTGGWGATAAGGGAACTGGAAAAACAACCTTGATTCGCTCCTTAGCTGCTTTGATGGCTGYGACGGAAAAATTCCCGTTTGTAAACCTTCCCATCGGTGTTTCTGAGGACCGTGTTTTAGGGCATGTCGATTTAGAAAAACTRATCAACGATAAAAAAGAAGTRCTGCAGTTRGGACTATTAGCCAAAGCAGATAAAGGCTGTTTGTATATCGATGAAATCAATTTAYTGAACGATTATTTGATGGACATCCTTTTAGATGCTTCCGCAACGGGAGCTTATTATTTGGAACGYGAAGGACTCTCTAAAAAAATTGACAGTCGTTTTTGCTTGATTGCYTCCATGAATCCTGARGAAGGAGATTTACGTCCACAGTTAAAAGACCGATTTGGTTTGAGTGTTGCCATTAAAACAGTGCTTGATTTGARTGATCGMACTCAAATTATTAAAAACAGATTGGATTTTGATGATGATGCACCAGATTTTGTAAATCGATTTAAAGAAAAAGAAAAGAGTTTACAGCAACAAATTTCACTGGCCAAATCAACATTGAAAACAGTGAAGATTTCTCAGGAACTGATAGAGAAAGCTGCGCAATTAGCACTTACCCACCAAGTAGAAGGACATAGAGCCGATATTTTATTGTTAAAAACGGCACGTGCCTATGGTGCGTTTTTAGGTGACACAGTAGTGACCGAGTCCCATTTGGAAAAAATTGCGCCTTTTGTATTGTTGCATCGTTCAAATGCTAATTCRCAASAACAGCNANANCAGCAACAGCAGGAGCAGCAAGAAAAAGAAAAGAATCAAGAAGAAGAAAAAAATACAGATGCACCACAAAATGAGCATCAATTTTCTTCCATCATACCAACTAATAAACCWAAAAATTTAACCGCATCCAAAGGGCAKTCTAAGAATGGAACGCAATCAAAATTGAACCAAGGCCAGCAGCAAATAACAGCACAAGCAGGTACTCATAAAAATATGGATGTTCGAAAGACGGTAGGCCAATATTTAGCCACAGAYAAATTCGAATTTAAAGARAAATTTACACAGGCAAACTCCCAAGTACATTTGATGTTTATAGTGGATTCAAGCGGCTCCATGCTCAAAGATAAAATGGTGGCATATGCCAAGGGATTGGTGGAGAAATTTTCCAATGCTGCAAAGGGTAAAAAGCCGTTATTCTCGTTGATTTCACTTTTTGATGGTGATGCTGCTTTGTTACAAGAATCYTCTAACGATTTAAATGCACTTCAAGAGGCATTAGAAGCGATGAAAACGGGMGGAAAAACCAATATTATTGCCGCATTTAAATTGATAAAAGGATTGAAAAAYCGACATCAAACAACGGATTTAAAATTGATTATTATCACAGATGCTAAGTTTAATAGTTCTGAGAATAATGCATTGGATGAAGCCGTATTGGCTTGTCAAACATATTGCAAGGGAATTCAGGATATTTCRGTTATAGATGCRGAAAAAGGTGTGGTACGAATTGGAATGGCAGCAAAATTTGCCCATAAAATCAATGCGACTTACGAAACTTTAGAAATTCCTCAATATGACTAAAATCCCACAATTTATTATCGCTGCTCCTACAAGTAATTCGGGGAAAACTACCATTACGTTGGGGCTATTGCGCGCCCTTGAAAATAGAGGCTTACAGACGCAGCCCTTCAAAGTGGGGCCAGATTATATAGATCCTAAATTTCATAAAGTCGCCTGCGGACAGGTGGGAATAAATTTGGATTTGTTTATGATGAGTACTGCTGATATTCACCAAACATATGCAAAATATTCCCATAACAAAGGGGCCGTTTGTGTGGAAGGAGTGATGGGCTTGTTTGATGGTGCAAAAAAATCTGAAGGCAGTACAGCAGCCATGTCCAAAGTATTAAAATTGCCTGTAATCCTWGTAGTAGATGCCAAATCAGTGGCTTATTCAGTTGCCCCACTATTGTATGGATTTAAGAATTTTGATCCGGARATAGTCATTGCGGGTGTTATTTTTAATCGYGTGAATACTGCGAGTCATTATCAGTTTTTAAAAGAAGCCTGTGAGGATGTAGGCATTCATTCTTTTGGACATGTRCCTTTTATTCCAGYTTGTGAAATTCCGTCTAGACATTTGGGRCTTTCTATTGAAGAAATGAGTGRCTAYGAACCAATGATTGAAAAAATTGCAACTGCCATGGAAGATACTGTGGACCTCTCTGCAATTATWKCTTGYTGTTTGTTGGAGACTCCAAAGAGCAKCRCAGGAACTTCTAATAATCAAAAAGGAGATTTAAAAATCGCCGTTGCCAATGATGAAGCTTTCAATTTTACATATGTTCAGAATATTGAAGCRCTAAAGCAATTWGGAGAAGTGAAATTCTTTAGTCCATTGCACGATACAGTGTTGCCCGAAGCTGATCTTTTGTATTTGCCAGGAGGCTATCCAGAGTTTTATCTCGARACCTTGTCTCAGAATACCAGCATGCGCAACGCAATAAAATCTTTTGCTATGAACGGAGGAAACATCATAGCAGAATGTGGAGGAATGATGTATTTGGGACATGAGCTYATTGATGATAAAGGAAAGGCACATGCTATGTGTGGCATTTTTGATTTTTCAGCCACTATGAAGGATATGAAATTGGCGCTAGGTTACCGAAATATTCATTTGGGAGATGCCATTATAAAAGGACATGAATTTCATTATTCTAAGATTGTCGATGGACATAAAACTGTATCAATTGGGAAAGTTATAAATGCCAGAAATATGGAATTAGAAACAAAAATATATCGCTTTAAAAATGTATGGGCATCCTATATTCATTGTTAYCTGGGTACGGAGGAACGATTGAATGTTGTTTTGAATGAATTGGGTTTGAAAGTGTAAGAGATAGTTTGCAGTTTGCAGTGGGCTGTGGGCAGTGGGCAGTAGGCAGTTGGCAGTAGGCAGTRGGCAGTKGGYAGTKGGYAGTAGGCAGTAGGCAGTRGGCAGTGGGYAGTRGGCAGTGGGCAGTTTGCAGTAACCAACAACTAACAACTAGCAACTAACAACCAGTAAGCAGTTGGCAGTAGGCAGTGGGTAGTAGGCAGTTTGCAGTGGGTAGTAACCAACAACTAACAACCAACAACTAACAACTAACAACCAGTAAGCAGTTGGCAGTAGGCAGTGGGTAGTAGGCAGTTTGCAGTTTGCAGTGGGTAGTAACCAACAACTAACAACCAACAACCAGTAAGCAGTTGGCAGTAGGCAGTTTGCAGTTTGCAGTGGGTAGTAACCAACAACTAGCAACTAACGACTAACAACCAACAACCAGTAAGCAGTTGGCAGTAGGCAGTAGGCAGTGGGTAGTGGGCAGTTTGCAGTTTGCAGTGGGTAGTAACCAACAACTAGCAACTAACAACTAACAACCAACAACCAGTAAGCAGTTGGCAGTTTGCAGTAACCAACAACTAACAACTAGCAACCAACAACTAACAACCAGTAAGCAGTTGGCAGTAAGCTGGGCTTCTTAACGAAGTGGTTGATATATTGCTATTTGATTCAATTTTGAAAGGCATTAACAGTTCTAGAATTGAGTTTTTGAAAATGGAAAAACAAGCGGGAATAATGGCGTATAGTAAGTGTCAGTTTGAGTGATTTTATTTGATTTTTTTTTAAAAATCAGCTAAAATTGTATCGAGAATGAGCTGAAATACTGGTAGGACCACACGATACAATCGTGCGGGAGCGGAGATAGATAATAGTCAATAGTTGAAATAAAAATTTAAAAGATTTCTATGAAAATTACAACAGAAGAAAGAGACGCAGTGTACAAAACAATATTTAACAGGCGTGATGTCCGTGGAGAGTTTTTGCCAACACCTATTCCAGATGATGTATTGCAACGGGTTTTAAAAGCGGCGCACCATGCTCCAAGCGTTGGTTTTATGCAACCTTGGGATTTTATTGTTGTCAAAGATCAATCTGTCAAACAAAAAGTAAAAGACGGATTTGAAGTGGCGCATGCTGAAGCGGCTGAACTTTTTGAAGGCGATCGTAAATCTACCTACAAACGCTTAAAACTTGAAGGGATATTAGAAAGTCCGATTGGTATTTGTATCACTTGTGATCAAGAGAGAACAGGGCCTGTTGTAATTGGAAGAACAGAAAATAAAGAAATGGATTTGTACAGTGCTGTTTGTGCTGTTCAGAACCTGTGGTTGGCTGCCAGAGCAGAGAATTTGGGTGTTGGTTGGGTGAGTATCATCAATCATCAAACCCTGCGCAACGCTTTAGGAATTCCAGAAAATATCACACCTATTGCCTATTTATGTGTGGGCTATGTGTCGGAGTTTCACGAAAAACCAGAACTGGAAAAAGCAGGCTGGTTACCACGTTTAAAATTAGAAGAGATCGTGCATTACGATCAATGGTAATAAATTATTAAAACTAACAATATGAATATTTACACAAGAAAAGGAGATACCGGTAAAACAGGTGTCTTTGGAGGAAAAAGAGAATTTAAAGATTCTCCAAGAATTCAATGTATTGGTACTTTAGATGAAGCCAATTCAACAATTGGGCTGTTGCGCTCAAAATTGGGGAACGACCATGAATGGCAAGGGAATTTACACAAAATTCAAAAGGACATGATGAATATGATGTCGCATTTGGCAAGACCTTCAGATTCAAAAAAGGAAAACCCAAATCCTAAACCTACTGATGGAGCAGAATTTTGCGAACAGTGGATCGATGCTATTGAAGCAGCCATGTCAGCACCTTCGGATTATTTCTTATTGCCTGGAGGGAATGAAATATCAGCTTTATGCCATGTGTGTAGAACACAAATTAGAAGAGGAGAACGTTCGCTGGTAACACTTATGCAAGAAGATCCTGAATGTGTACACGATTACATCGCAGCCTATATCAACAGGTTGTCAGACCTTTTCTTTATCCTAGCACGTGCAGAAATGGACAAACATGGGGTGGCAGAGGAAAAATGGAACTTGTTTTTGTATAAAAGAAAGAAGAAGAAAGTTGTGACTAAAGATTAGTGATTTGACGGGAAACAGGAGGCAGTAGGCAGTTTGCAGTAGGCAGTTGGCAGTGGGCAGTTTGCGGTAGGCAGTGGGCAGTAGGCAGTAGGCAGTAGTCAGTTTGCGGTTTGTAGTAGGCAGTTTGCAGTTGGCAGTTTGCGGTTTGCAGTGGGCAGTTGGCAGTGGGCAGTAGGCGGTTGGCAAGGGACTGGGAACAGGACTTTTTGACTTTTACAATTCTGCAAAGATGAGTGTCCTGACTCCTGGTTCAAGAATGTCCTATGTCTAATCAATACACCTCAAATTAAGAATAAACTAAACTCAATACTAACATCTCAATACTAATATCTCAATACTAATATCTAAAAACTAATTAACATGAAAAAAATACCAATTACWATAATAACAGGGTTTCTAGGRGTGGGGAAAACCACCTTAGTACACAACATGATAAAAAATGCCAACGGTAAGCGAATTGCTGTGTTGGTAAACGAATTCGGAGAAGTAGGGATTGATGGAGATATCATCAAATCTGGCTGTGGTGATGATGAATGTAACTTGATAGAATTGGCAAACGGTTGTATCTGTTGCACGGTGCAAGAAGAATTTTTACCAGCCATGTTGGATCTGATTGAACGCAAAGAGGATATTGACCATATTGTAATCGAAACATCTGGATTGGCCATGCCAAAACCATTAGTTCGCGCGGTGAATTGGCCAGATTTAAAACCACATATCACCATAGATGCAGTGATTACAGTTGTAGATGCTGTAGGGATGATAACAGGTGATTTATGCGATCGTGAAAAAGTACAAAAGCAACGATTGGCRGATGATTCTTTGGATCACGAAACACCTATTGAAGAATTGTTCTTAGACCAATTGTCTTGTGCRGATTTGGTTTTAGTGAGTAAAACAGACTTGCTAGAAGCAGATGCATTGGAGGAAGTAAAACAGTTAATTATCAATAAAGCGAGACCAAATATCAAAATTATTCCGATTCAAAATGGTCAGATTAATAACGAATTGCTTTTAGGGATAGAAGCTGCTACAGAGGAAGATTTGGACAACCGTCATTCTATTCACGACCATCATCACGATCATGGTCACGATCATGAGCATGATGATTCTATAAAAACAATTGTAGAGGAATGTGGGGAGACAGAAGATATAAAAGCGCTTGTAAAAAGCTTAAAAGCACGTATTCAGAAGGAAGAAATATACAGAATTAAAGGTTTTGTAAATATTCCTAACAAGCCTATGCGTATGGTTTTACAAGGTGTAGGAGAACGTTTTGATTATTATTTTGACAGAGCGTGGAAAGAAGGAGAAGTTCGAAAAACTTGCCTGGTGCTCATTGGTAGAAATTTACAAGAATCAACAGCAACTATTTATTAAATTAACATGCACAAAAACATTAAAATTCTTTTATTAACCTCTATTTTAATTCATTCAGGAGCCAATTTATTAGCGCCCATTTATGCCATTTTTATCAAAGATATTGGTGGTGATTTGATTGATGCTGGAATAGCCATAGGAATTTACGCCTTGCTAAAAGGAGTGTTCTATTTTATTTTTGGAAGAATAAAAGAGGAATTATTTAGTAAAAGAATTATGATGTGCATTGGTTATGTAATCATGGGAATAGGCTATTTAGCCTACATGTTTGCAAATAAACCCTTGGATGTATTTCTCATTCAAGGGATTATTTCCTTAGGAGAAACAGTTATTAATCCTTCGTGGAGTGCTATTATTGCTACTTCACTGGAAAAAGGAAAAGAACGTCATTTGTATGCCAATTTCTTTGGTTACAGATCCATTTTTGAAGGTGTCGCTGCCATTTTTGGAGGCTTGTTTGCCATGGAGTTTGGATTTAATGTACTCTTTGGAATCATGGCTAGTTTTGCTATTACATCAGGATTATTATCACTTTTAATAAAGGAATCACCACTAAAAATACCAGCAACATGCACTTAATTTCAACCATCCCAGGCGGGTGGAATCCCAACGACGAAGGTGTCTTTTATGTACAACAAACTCCTGGAGATATCCTGTTTTTATCTGCAGCTGATACCGATTTATACTTGTTTAATAAAGTGTACAATCAATTGCACAAAGAAAATCCAACGCTGCCTAGTTTGAGGTTGGCAAATTTGAGCTATTTTAAGCAAGAGTTAACGGTGGATACCTATATAGATGAAGTGGTCTCTCAAGCTAAAGTAGTGGTATTAAAACTACTTGGAGGCTCCGCATATTTTTCCTATTTATGCGAAGCAATTTCCGAATATACCCAAGAAAATGATATTCAGTTAATCATGATGCCCGGTGATGACAAACCAGATTTGGAATTAATGCAAACATCCTCTGTTTCTTTGACAGAAGTAGCTGCTATTTGGAAGTATTTAATGGCTGGAGGATTTGAAAACACCAAAGAAGGACTTAAAAGTATTATGAAAGTAGGGTTGGGAATCGACTTTGATTTACAASCAAAAATTGAAACGCCAGAGTTATTTTTATACCATCCAGCGATTGGAGAAATAAAAAAACCAATGCCAAAATCTGAAAAACCATTGGCGATCATTTTTGGATATCGTAGTTATTATTTAGCAGATAACTTAGATCCAATTAATCGTCTTACTGAGGCATTGGAAAAACAACATGTAAGAGCTATTACTGTAATGGCAATGACTTATAGGGACGCTAATATAAAAATGCAAATCCTAGAATTATTAAAAAAATACCAGTTAGAAACWCCTAGCGTAATTGTAAATACRACAGGGTTTTCTTTACAATCCTTCCACGAAWCTGATAAAAAAGGATTGTTTCAAGATTTTAATGTACCCGTTATTCAGGGAATWATGGCCAGCTGTAACCAGCAGACATGGCAGGAGGGGAGTTTTGGATTGCCACCAACAGATGTCGCTATGAACATCGCCTTGCCAGAAGTAGATGGGAAGATTATTGCTGCTACCATTTCGTTCAAAGAGATCTTAGAAAAAGATCCATTAACAGACTCTGAAGTGATCCAATATGTTGCATTTGAAGAAGGGTGTACCACGGTTGCTGAACAAGCCGTAGCATGGGTTCACTTAGGGAACAAAACGAATGAAAACAAAAAAATAGCCATTGTAGTTCCGAATTAYCCAAATAAAAATAGTCGWTTGGCCAATGGCGTTGGRTTGGACACACCACAAAGCACCGTAGATTTTTTACAAGAATTACATAAAGTGGGCTATCATTTAGGGAATGAGATCCCGTCAACCGTTCCAAATTTGATTGATCGATTGACAGAAAACRTCACCAACGATCCCGATTCCTTAYACCAAGCCAARGTAGATATTACAATAAAAGCCAGTGACTTTTATGTGTTTTACAATCAATTATCTCTWGAATTAAAACAAAAAATTGAGGAACGTTGGGGACATCCAGAAGCGTCTCCAAATTATAGAGATGGCCAATTTATTGTYCCAGGRATTTGTTTGGGCAATGTATTTGTCAGTGTGCAGCCAAGTAGAGGCTATGACATCGATTTACAAGCCACCTACCACTCGCCAGATTTACCGCCTACATTTGCCTATTTGGCCTATTATGTATGGCTACAGCATTATTTTAAAGCAGATGCCATTATTCATATGGGCAAGCATGGGAACCTAGAATGGTTGCCTGGAAAAAGTGTAGCATTGAGTAAAGAGACCTGTTTTCCTGCGGCTATATTAGGAGCAATTCCTCATTTTTATCCGTTCATCATCAACGATCCTGGTGAAGGTACTCAGGCAAAAAGAAGAACGCATGCAGTGATAATTGATCATTTAATTCCTCCAATGACCCGCGCTGAAAATTACGGTGATTTATTAAAATTAGAATTATTGATAGACGAATATTATGAAGCCGCTCTATTAGATCCCAAACGTGCCAATTTAATTAAATTCAAGATCGAAGAGTTGGTGAATACCACGAGCCTTCGTAGTGATTTAAACAATGATGCCAAAGATATTGACGCCTTGCTAGAAGTGATAGATGGGTATTTATGTGAGTTAAAAGAAGCCCAAATTAGAGGTGGATTGCATATATTAGGATCCTATCCTAGAGATGAAAARCTCGTTGATTTATTGGTGGCATTGCACAGATTACCAAGTGGAAATACACARGGGATTACCCAAGCCATTGCACAAGATTTGAAATTGAAAATGGATCCCATTRATGTAGATTTTGAAGAGAGTTTCGGAGGRRMAATTTCWGGAGTTTTGTGTAGAACAAATGGACAAGTAGTGGAAGTATTGGAATTGAAAGCAAAAAATTATATWGATGATTTGCTGCAAGAAGATTTGAAYTAYAAAGGCATTGGAGAGGCAACAACCAAGGTSTTAAAACAAATTGAAGAGGTGACCCTTGGKAAAATTAWACGTACGAGGGACGAATTCACCAATTTGTTAGCTGGATTGAACGGRAAGTATGTCCCTGCTGGTGGTTCAGGTGCTCCKACAAGAGGACGTTTGGACTTATTGCCAACAGGAAAGAATTTTTATTCTGTAGATGTGCGAACCATTCCAACAAATTCCGCGTATGAGTTAGGTGTAAAAAGTGCCAATAATATTATAGATCGTTATTTACAAGAACATGGGGAATATCCAACATCCATAGGTATTTCCGTTTGGGGAACTTCCACCATGCGAACAGGGGGAGATGATATCGCGCAAGCATTTGCACTGATGGGAATACGACCTATTTGGTCTGGAATGAATCGTAGGGTAGCTGATTTTGAGGTGCTTTCATTATTGGAATTAAAAAGACCTAGAGTGGATGTGATGCTACGTATTTCTGGTTTTTTTAGAGATGCTTTTCCAGATGTGATTTCGTTGTTTAATGCTGCC
>NVSY01000018.1:0-59792 GCA_002401385.1 Flavobacteriaceae bacterium
TTATAGAAATCTAAATATTCTTCAATTTGTGATTTCTTTTTCCCTTCAGCAGGCTCGTTGATAGGGAATTTGACACGCCCATTACCATTGGTCATCACTTTACTCATTAATGCCGTGTACTGAGTAGAAATATCCTTGTCATCAAAGGTAATTAAATTGGCAAACCCCATGGTTTCCGCATAAAATTTTGCCCAAATGTTCATTTCTCCCCAACCAACATTTCCAACCATATGATCTATATAACGCAAACCAACATCTGCTGGATTATGTCCAGACTCCAATGCCACATATTTTGGCATAAAGGGCCCTTTGTAATTTTTTCGTTCTACAAAAACATGTACTGTATCTCCATAAGTATGAATTCCTGAACGTATAACTTCTCCATGTTCATCGGATTCCTTTGTTGGTTTCATATACGATTTCGCGCCTCTTTTTGTGGTTTCTTCCCAAGATTTTGTAGCATCATCCACCCAAAGCGCCACTACTTTTACGCCATCGCCATGTTTTTTAATATGATCAAATATAGGATCACTTTCTTTATTAGGCATAGGTGTTGTAAAAACAATTCTAATTTTATCCTGCACCAATACATAACTAGTTCTATCTTTCATCCCTGTCTCCAACCCAGCATAAGCCAAGTTTTGAAAACCAAATGCTGTTTTATAATAATGCGCAGCTTGTTTGGCATTGCCCACGTAAAACTCCACGTAATCCGTTCCTAACAGTGGTAAAAAATCGTCTGCTTCTGGAAATATTTTCTCTAATCCGTAATTAAAATTTTGTATGTTTTTGTACTTGCTCATTGGTCATATAATTTAGATTAAAGAAAAAAGAATAGAGAAAAAAGAGGGCATACCAAATACACTATTTTTTCAATTTATTCTGAAATGACATGGTCATTTTTTGAAATTCTATAATTTTCTCTTCTATTAATATTAATTTCTCTTTGTTGATATAATTTTTATATTGTGCAATTAGTAGCTGAGTTGATAATTCAAAAGACGAACCAATGGCTATATCAATAAAATAGGAAAAGGATTTATCCGTTCTTGCAGATCCTTCAGCAATATTACTCGGAATAGAAATGGAGCAACGACTCATCTGACTTGACAAGTTAAATTTCTCTGCCTTTGGAAAATCACATAATACATCCGAAACATCTTTAGAAATCTCTAAAGCTATTTTCCAGATTTTCAAATTCTTGTAATTGTGACGTCTCATAAGCATATCAATTATTCATTTTTTCACTTCTCTATTCTCTATTTTCTATTTTCTATACTCTCATTTCTAATATCTTTTTTATTTCCAACTCTTATAATAATCATCTACTTGTAATTTCATTGCTTCTTCTGTAATAGAAACAGGTTTGAATGGATCTATCATAACTGCCAATTCTTCGGTGCTTGTTTTYCCTATACTTCGCTCAATAGCTCCTGGATGCGGTCCATGAGGCACTCCTCCTGGATGTAGGGTAAATTGTCCTATCTCAATATTATTTCGACTCATAAAATCACCATCCACATAATATAATAATTCTTCAGAATCCACATTGCTATGATGATATGGTGCAGGAATGGAGTCTGGGTGATAATCATACATACGAGGCACAAAAGAACAAACAACAAAACCAATTCCTTCCCATTGCTGATGTATAGGAGGTGGTTGATGAATTCGACCTGTAATTGGTTCAAAATCGTGGATAGAAAATGCATATGGATAATTAAAACCGTCCCATCCTACAACATCAAATGGGTGATTATCATAATTATACTCCCATAGAATTCCTTGTTTTTTGATATAAATTTTAAAATCACCTTTCTCGTCATGCGTTTCTAAATTTTGCGGCAATCTAAAATCGCGTTCGCAAAAGGGGGATTGTTCTAGGAGTTGTCCAAAATTATTTCGATACTGTTTCGGTGTTAAAATAGGACTAAAAGACTCTATGTATAGTATCCTATTGTCTCGATTTTCAAAATCTATTTGGTATACCGTTCCTCGTGGAATGATCAAATAATCACCATAAGCAAAAGGAATGTTTCCATACATTGTTTTCAGCACTCCTGCTCCTTTGTGAATAAAAAGCATTTCATCAGCATCGGCATTTTTATAAAAATAATCGGATGAAAAAGTTTTGGGAGCTGCCAATCCTATGTGTAAATCGCTATTTACAAACAAGGTTTTCCTACTTTCTATATAATCTTCTTCTGCCTGTATGGAAAAGCCTTTAAAACTTAGTGCTTTCATGTTCTTTTCAACGGCTATTTTAGGGCTTACATCTCTAACGCGTTTAATTTCGTTCACTACAGTGGGTGGGTGGATATGGTAAATAAGTGAAGACATTCCCGCAAAACCTGCAGTTCCAAAGAGTTCTTCTTGATACAATTTCCCTGCATCGTTGTAAAATGTGGTATGTCGCTTAGGCGGAATACTGCCTAAATTGTGATATCGTGGCATAATATAAGGTGTTAATGTATGTGTAATAGTAATAGATAAAACAGGCCGAACAAGCCTATTTTATTCAGGATCTCTCTTGATCAAGAATTTTAGTTGCTCCAATAATCCAAGCCAAGATGCACTTAGTAAATATGTACTAAAAATATTCATAACATCACAAATATATAATTTTTACGCATAAAAAAAAGGGATTCATTAATAATGAATCCCTTTTTTATGATTTTATTTGGTAATATCTAATTTATTCCCTGTACTTCAACAACTCTTTTAATTTGTGGCGCATATTTTTTAATTGTTGCTTCAACGCCATTTTTTAAGGTCATTTGGTTCACATTGCAGCCAACACAAGCACCTTCCAATTGAATCGTTACAGTTTCATCTGAAATTTCCACCAATGTTATATCACCACCATCGGCAACTAAAAACGGTCTGATTTCAGCCAGTGCAATTTCTACTTTCTCTTTTAAAATTGATGCCTCCATATTGTTAATTTGTACTACAGCCCTTCGAATTTGTCATTTGAACGGCTTCAGTTTCTGGTAAATTTGCGTTTCTTTTTTCCAATTCAGAAACTATGTTAGTTGTAATTGTTTCAAAAGCTAATGCAATAGGGGAATTTTCTTGCAAGGCCGATGGATGTCCAACATCACCTGCTTCACGAATACTCTGTACTAATGGCACTTCGCCTAAAAATTTAGTTTCAATATCTTCTGCTAAATTCTTTGCTCCGTCTTGTCCGAAAATATAATATTTATTTTCTGGCAACTCAGCAGGTGTAAAATAACTCATATTTTCCACAATACCTAATACTGGCACATTTATATTGACCTGCTTAAACATTGCAATCCCTTTTTTAGCATCCGCCAAAGCAATATTTTGTGGTGTACTTACTATCACCGCCCCAGTTACTGACACAGATTGCACAATAGACAAGTGAATATCTCCTGTTCCTGGAGGTAAATCAATCAATAAGAAATCTAATTCCCCCCAATGTGAATCAAAAATCATTTGATTCAATGCCTTAGACGCCATTGCTCCTCTCCAAATTACAGCTTCGCTTGCCTTAGTAAAAAAACCTAAAGACAATATTTTAACTCCATAATTTTCGATAGGCTTCATTTTTGAAGCTCCATCTATTTCTATAGACAATGGTTTTTCGTTGGCAACATCAAACATAAGGTGAATAGATGGCCCATAAACATCGGCATCTAAAATCCCAACTTTATATCCTTTTCTAGCCAAAGTCACTGCTACATTTGCAGTAATTGTAGATTTCCCTACACCCCCTTTACCAGAAGCAATCGCTATAATATTTTTTACACCTGGCAACTTATCCTCCTTAGGAGCTGGAGTCGGTGCTGCTGCTTTTGCGGCCTCCGTAATAACATTTACTTTTACTTGAATTTTTTGATGTACTTTGTCGTGAATGGTTTTCATGATATCCACCTCTACACGTTTTTTCGCTTGTAAWGAAGGGTTTCCAATGGCAACATCTACGAGTACTTCTTTTTCAAAAATGACAATATTTTTGATTGAATCGGTCGCAATTAGATTACCTCCAGCTCCAGGAGCCGTAATGGTTTCTAATGCATTTATTATATCTTTTTTAGTAAATTCCATGATGTATGATCTTATATGGTGCAAAGATACGCAAACTTATGCACCTTTAAAAACCCCTAAAAAGGTATCGTACCGTTGTTTCAGAATAAGGCKGTACTAGTAAAGGAAATGAAGCTATCGTTAAAAAAATCACAAAAATAAAAACATCGTTTTATACAAGTATCTAGGYCATTATTCCAATTCTATTCTAGGATCCCAGAATACCTTTTCAAAATTTTGAATTTGCAAATCCTTTATCTCAACACCTTCACTTTCCAAAAGTTGCTGCATAAGATTTGTTCCATCAAAATGGTGCTTTCCTGTCAGTAAGCCAACTCTATTCACCACTCTATGGGCAGGAATATCTGGATTTTGATTGGTATTATTCATCGCCCAACCCACCATTCTTGCAGAACGAGGTGCACTTAAGTATGTTGCAATAGCTCCATAGCTAGTTACTCTTCCATACGGTATGAGTTTTGCAACTTCGTGCACTTGAGAAAAAAAATTATCACTTTTACCCATTCGTCAACTTTTTTTTCTAACGAGGATTAGTAATTCAATCTAAACTTAATATATGTAATGGCTTTTCCAACTTCTAAATACTGATTTTCGTAAAAAGTCTGTGTATTAATTACATCTTCAGGAGAATGATAATTTTTGTAGATATCGTGATGTGCGTAGAGTATCTCGTGCCCTTCTCCATGTAAAATCCCCAAAGTATAACCATGCATAAACTCACTATCTGTTTTTAGATTGATTGTCCCATCTTTTTTCAATACCGTATGGTATTTTTGTAAAAAGGTTTGATTGGTCATTCTGTGTTTCGTTCTTTGAAACTTGATTTGTGGATCTGGAAAAGTAATCCAAATATCCGACACTTCATTTTCGGCGAAAATAAACGTTATCAATTCTATTTGAGTCCTGATAAATGCAACATTAGGCAAGTCCTCCTCAATAGCGGTTTTAGCACCTCTCCAAAAACGAGCGCCTTTTAAATCTATCCCTATAAAATTTGTAGTAGGATTTTTACGAGCCATCGCAATGGTGTACTCCCCTTTTCCACAGCCTAATTCAAGGACAATAGGATTATTGTTTCCAAAATGCTCGTTCCATTTTCCTTTCAAGGAAAAATTATCGATCACTTCTTCACGTGTTGGTTGAATAACATTCGGAAACGTTTCGTTCTCACGAAATCTTTTTAATTTATTTTTGCTCCCCATGGAAGAATAGTATTTGAAGAATATATCCCTGTACATTTTCATTGAGCAYAAAAAGACAATCTAGCACAAACTAAATTATTTTTAACTTTCAATAAAAAATAAACAGAATTATATCTTTGTCTGAATATAAAATACCGTTAATTATTCGGCACCTGCTTTTCTAAATTTCTGAAGTTGCATCATCCAGTAGATAAATCCACCTGCTGCAATTATTGTAAACACCCAACTTAAAGTGCTTTGTACCCACCAATTATCGGAAAATCTTAACCATTCAAACGGAGCAAATGCTACGTTTGTAAAAAAATCACCGATCGCCTTAAAAATATTGTTAGTAATCATATGCTGTATTATATATATATTTACAGCGCAAAAGTATAAAATATAGTAATGATAGCAAATTTTTTTAGCAAAACTAAACCTTCTAATATTATTAGCATCTTATTTTTACTGTGTATATTTTACATTTCCTCCTATTACACATTAGATTTTACTCATATTACGGTGTCACAAATAGCTGAAGAATTTGCCATTTTTAGTTGTTGGTTACTATTGCTCTTTTTTGTTTATTTTATTATACGAAAGAACAGCTTGACAAAAGACAATTCCTATGCTATTTTACTATATGTCTTATTAATAGGATTTTTTTCCTTCTCCATACACGAGCTATCCGAAGTCCTTTCAAACCTGCTCCTACTAATGGCCTTAAGAAGAGTTTTTAGTTTAGAAAAAAAGAACCGCGTAAAATCAAAAATATTTGATGCTGGATTATGGATTGGACTTGCCTTTATATTCAGTCCTTGGGCAATATTCTTTCTTATCCTTGTATATATAGGCATGAGTTTATATAAACGCATGAGTATTTCTAACTTGTTATTACCTATCCTAGGGGCTGGGACTCCAATATTTTTATTTTATACCTGTTGCTTGTTAATAAACGAAGTGGCATTCTTCGAAAACTTCTTTAACATTTCTTGGAGTTTCGACAGTACACGCTATCAAAACTTAAAGYTACTGATTCCAATCACTTTTTTAATTTCAATTGTTTTTTGGTCTGTWATAAGTTGTTCTCCTAAGATATTATCTCGCGCCAACAAACTAAAATATTCTTGGATACTTTTAATAAACCACTTGATAATAGCTGCACTAATTGTCATATTCTCACCTAATAAAGACGGATCAGAATTTGTATATGCATTTTTTCCTGTAGCGGTAATAATAACCAACTACCTAGAAACAGTTCGAGATAATTGGTTTAAAGAGGTTATCTTATGGCTGTTTATAAGCACAAGTTTTGTAGTCTATTTTTTATAATTTTTTTCCGAAAGCCAAATCACCAGCATCACCTAAACCTGGGATAATATAGCCTTTTTCGTTCAAGCGATCATCAATGGTTGCAATCCACAAATGCGTATTTTCTGGAAATTTATCATGGATATAATCAATTCCYTCTGTAGAACCTAACACAGCAACAATATGAATCTCTTTTGGAGTCCCATGCTTATGCAAACTTTCGTACACAGACACCAAAGACTGTCCTGTTGCCAACATCGGATCTGCCAACAACAATGTTTTACCAGTTAAATCTGGTGAGGCAAAATACTCTACCACTATTTCAAACTCTTTTTCGCTTGTATGTTTTCTATATGCAGATATAAAAGCACTTTCGGCATCATCAAAATAGTTTAATAAACCTTGATGCAAAGGAATTCCWGCCCTTAGAATAGAACAAATCACCAATTCGTTAGAAGGCAATTGAATTTTTTTTTCTCCTAATGGTGTTTCAATAATTTCAGACTGGTAATTAAAATAACTACTCAATTCATACCCTAAAATCTCTCCGATTCGCTCAATATTTCTTCTAAAACGTAAAGAATCTTTTTGGGTTTCCACGCTTCTTATCTCAGCAATAAATTTATTTAAAATAGAAGTTTTCTTTGTAAGGTTATGAATAGTCATGTGATAAATATTTGAATGCAAAGATACATAAATGCACCAAAAAAACACTGTAACTAAGGGCTAATTAAAATGAACCTAGGTCATGGAATTAATGGCTAAAAAATTAGGCTTCCTCGTTTTCCTCTTCGTTTTTTACTTTCACCTTCTTTTTTCGTATATTCACTTCATTAATAATTTTTAATAAAAAGTTATGGGATTATTTTCTTTCATTAAAAACGCCGGTATTAAGGTATTTGGAATCGGAAAAACAGAAAAAGAAGAAGCGGTAGAAATTGCTGTAGCAGAAAGTACAAAAGGAGCAAAATTAGTAAACGCCGTAGAAACCTTAGAGCTTGAAGTTGTAGACCTAAACATTGAATTGAATGGAGACACAGCCACTGTTTGGGGAGAAGCTGCGAACCAAGCTGCTAAAGAAAAAGTGGTATTAGTAGTGGGTAACACAAATGGCATTGCAGCTGTTGATGACCGCATAACAGTTGCAACAGTAGCTACTGAAGCACAATTTTACACCGTTGTAAATGGTGATAGCTTAAGTAAAATAGCACAGAAATTTTATAGAAACGCCATAAAATATCCTGTTATTTTTGAAGCAAACAAACCCATGTTATCTCATCCTGATAAAATTTATCCAGGACAAGTATTACGCATTCCGTCATTGGACTAAAAAACAAATTTCAAACTTCAAAATGCGCTTCTTTTTAGAATCGCATTTTTTTTGTTTCAATAAAACACAAAGGTGTAAATAGTATAATTATTCGCCAATTAATGATTAATRCAAATGTGATAATTGTCAGTTTTAATCCGTTTATTTGCCGAAAATTTTTACCAATGARCAGAAATATTGCACTCACACTCTTGACATTAGCCGCCGTTATATAYGGCGTAACTTTTACCTTCGCAAAAGATGTAATGCCAGTACATATTAAACCATTTGGTTTTATTGTATTACGTGTAGCAGGTGCCACCATCCTATTTTGGATTACAGGGCTTTTTATAAAATCCGAAAAAATAATTGGCAAAGATTTTATACGTATTTTTTTCGCAGCCTTATTTGGTGTTGCACTAAACATGCTATGCTTCTTTAAAGGGTTGAGTTTAACCACCCCTATAAACGCAGCTTCCATAATGGTAATGACACCTATTTTGGTATTTATTCTAGCCATAATCATTCTAAAAGAAAAACTATCCATTCGTAAAGGTGCAGGGGTTTTGATAGGATTACTAGGAGCAATAGTACTTATTTTTTACAAGCAGCAAGTATCCTCAGGAGGAGAGAACATACGTTTCGGAAACTTTTTAGTCTTAGTAAATGCAGTTTCCTATGCCTTATATTTTATTATTGTCAAAAAATTACTACAAAAATACAACCCCTTCACTTTTGTTAAATGGATGTATTTGATCGCTTTTATCTTAGTATTGCCATTTGGTTATAATGAACTTATGGAAGTAGATTTTACCAACATCCCAACTACAGGGCTTTTTAAAATCAGTTTTATAATAGTATGTACTACATACCTTACATATATGTTTAATATTTTAGGGCTCACAACACTCAAACCAACTACAGTGAGTGTGTTTATATATTTCCAACCAATTATAGCTTCCGCACATGCATTGCTAGTTGGAAGTGATTCATTGGACGGGTTAAAAATAGGAGCAACCGCCGTTATTTTTATAGGAGTATATTTAGTAACACAACCTCCACTAAAAGAACGAATAAAAAGGAAGCACCCTTTAGCACCAAAAGATTTAAATAAGTAGTTTCTTTTTCAATTTTTCATCCTAAAAAACAGCACGATAGCAGTAGCTATCCTTAGATTTTTATCATATAAAAAACAAAAAACAACCCTGTTTAGAAATGGTCACTTGCAAATACATCCGGTATAAAGTTGATGAGATTATTTAAAATACGTAAATTTGCCTAAATTTATTTTTTTAGATGATACAATCCATGACTGGATACGGGAAAACCGTATTACAATTAGAGACAAAAAAAGTAACTGTAGAAGTTAAATCTTTAAACAGCAAGAACCTGGACTTAAACGTTCGTATCCCTGCTTATTACCGTGAAAAAGAATTGAAAATACGCAAACGTTTGGCGACTTTTTTGGAAAGAGGAAAAGTAGATTTTTCGATTTACATAGAAGAAACTGGAGGGAAACTATCCACAAAAATAAACGCCGCTGTTGTAAATTTATACATAGACCAACTCAAGGAAATTGTAAATGGTGATCGTACCGAACTTTTAAAAATGGCCGTACGTATGCCAGACACCCTAAAAACAGAACGCGAAGAGCTAGACCAAGACGAATGGGAGCAAATTGCTGATTGTATTAGTGATACGATGACTAAAATTGTAACTTACAGAAACGATGAAGGAGCAGTATTGGAGGCAGATTTCATCAAAAGAATTGCTATAATTAGAGACTTGTTGAAAAAAGTAATCACTATAGATCCTGAAAGAATAGCCGCTGTAAAAGAGCGTTTACAAAAAGGAATTGAAGAGCTTAAAACAAAAGTAGACGAGAATAGATTTGAGCAAGAATTGGTTTATTATATCGAAAAATACGATATCACAGAAGAAAAAGTAAGGCTAGAAAATCATTTAGATTATTTCTTAAAAGAACTGTCTAGCGAAGGTTCTAATGGAAAAAAATTAGGATTCATAAGCCAGGAAATTGGTAGAGAAATAAACACTATCGGATCTAAAGCCAATTATGCGCCAATGCAAAAAATGGTTGTAGAAATGAAAGATGAATTAGAAAAAATAAAAGAACAAAACCTTAACGTACTTTAAATTATGAGTCAATTTAAAGGTAAAATGTTTGTTTTTTCTGCACCTTCAGGATCAGGAAAAACTACAATTGTACATCACTTACTCAGTTTAAAACATTTAAATTTAGACTTTTCTATTTCTGCCACTTCCCGTCCTTCTAGAGGTAAGGAAATAAACGAAAAAGACTATTATTTTATGCCACTTTCCGAGTTTGAAAAACATATAAAAAACGACGATTTTGTAGAATACGAAGAAGTGTATAAAGGAGCCATGTACGGCACACTTAAATCTGAAGTGGAACGTATTTGGAAACAAGGAAAACATGTGATTTTTGACATCGATGTTATTGGAGGACTAAGAATCAAACGTCAGTTTCCTGATACTACTTTAGCTATTTTTGTAAAACCACCTTCTTTGAAAGTGATGGAACAACGTTTGCGAGATAGAAATACCGATACCGAGGACAAAATTCTAGAACGCTTGGCAAAAGCGGAGAAAGAAATTAATTACGCTGCAGATTTTGACACAATTTTAATCAATGACCATTTGGAAACAGCTAAAACAGACGCGGAAAATTTAGTCCGTAATTTTCAGTAAAAAAGCAATTAGTCGATGGGAAAAATAGGTTTGTATTTTGGTTCTTTTAACCCCATACATATAGGGCATCTTATTATTGCCAACCATATGGTAGAACATTCAGATTTAGATGAGATATGGATGGTAGTCACTCCACACAATCCACACAAAAAAAAGGCTTCCTTATTAGCCAATCACCACAGGCTTTCTATGGTTGATATTGCATTGGAAGATTTTGAGAATATCAAAAGCTCCTCTATAGAATTTAATCTACCACAGCCAAATTACACGGTTAATACCCTTGCCCATTTGGATGAAAAATTCCCAGACATTGATTTTTGTTTGATTATGGGAGAAGACAATTTAAAAAGTTTACATCGCTGGAAAAACTACGAAGTAATTTTGAAAAACCACCATATTTATGTGTACCCAAGGATGGGTGAAGGCGCTGTAGAACATCAGTTAAAAAATCACCCAAAAATACACAAGGTAGACGCCCCAATAGTGCAAATTTCATCCACATTTATTAGAAAGTCCATTGCTCAAAAAAAGAACATTTTACCTCTAGTAACCGCTAAAGTTTGGAAATACATGGACGAAATGAACTTTTACCGCTAATTTTACCAGTAAATTAACACTTCATACTTCTTGCTTTATGTCCGTTAATAATAAAATCCTTTGTATATTTGTCTTTCTCTAAATTATGACAAAAAACAAGAAAAAAACGGTAGGTTTCCGCAAAAAACTCACCCATAAGTATCGATTAGTTATTTTAAACGAAGACACTTTTGAAGAAAAATTATCGTTTAAATTAACTCGCTTAAATGTATTCATTTCAAGTGCTGTGTTCTCTATTTTATTAATAATAGGGACCCTATTTTTTATTGCATTCACCCCCTTAAAAGAATACATTCCTGGATATTCATCCACAAAATTAAAACGAGAAGCAAGTTCGCTCGTCTACAAAGTCGACTCTTTACAACAAGAATTATTAGTCAATGGTATTTACATTAATTCTGTAAAAGAAATTCTAACAGGAAAAATAACAGAAGTTAATTTTAACAAGGATTCTATTTTAGAATCGTTTAAAATCAAAAAAGATACGATTGATGTAAGTCCTTCTCAAGCAGACTCGATTTTCCGATTAGAAATAGAACAAAAAGAACGGTTCAATATCTTTGAAGAAGCACAAAAAAATCCAGAAATTGTATTTTTTGCTCCAGTTACAGGAACCATCACAGAAAACTATAATGTAACCGCTAGGCATTATGCCGTAGATATTGCCATCAACAAAGGAACTCCTATCAAAGCAGTTGCTGATGGAATGATTATCTTTGCAGAATGGACAGCAGAAACCGGAAATGTAATACTCATACAACATGCAAGTGGATTTATTTCCGTGTACAAACACAATGCTTCCATTCATAAAAAACAGGGCGATTTGGTTGTCTCTGGAGAAGTAATTGCTTCTGCTGGAAACACTGGAGAACTCAGTACGGGACCACATTTACATTTTGAATTATGGAACGAGGGCTACCCTGTAGACCCTATTAAATTTATTGATTTTGAATAATGAAAATTAAATCAATCTTAGCAAAACCATTTGCAAAACAAGTATCGAAAAAAACCTTAAAATGGGCCATGCAGCCTGAAAAAACACAAAAAAAAGTGTTTTTAGACCTTCTAAAAGAAGCCAAAAACACGGCCTTTGGGAAAGATCACAATTTTAAGGATATAAAAACATATGCCGATTTTAAACGCCAAGTCCCTATCGTGGACTATGAGCGATTACGTCCATACATAGATCGTGTGGTAGCCGGCGAATCTAATGTATTGTGGAAAAATAAACCCTTGTATTTTGCCAAGACTTCTGGAACCACTTCTGGAGTAAAATACATTCCTTTAACAAAGGAATCCATGCCCATGCAAATAGACGGCGCTAGGAATGCCATGCTTCATTACATTGAAGAAACAGGTGATGCAAGCTGGGTAAATGGTAAAATGATATTTGTACAAGGGAGCCCAGAAATGGAAGAGAAAAACGGCATTAAAATAGGTCGTTTATCTGGAATCTCAGCTCATTATGTCCCATCCTATTTACTAAAAAACAGATTACCTAGCTATGAGACCAATTGCATTGAAGATTGGGAAACAAAAATAGCAGCCTTGGTAGAAGAAACTAGAAATGAAGACATGACCGTTATCGGTGGGATTCCATCTTGGGTACAAATGTATTTCGAAAAACTGATTGAAGTAACTGGAAAAAAAGTAGGAGACTTGTTTCCTAACTTTAATTTATTCGTTTACGGAGGCGTTAACTACGAACCCTATCGAAATAAATTTGAAGATTTAATAGGCCGAAAGGTAGACACCATTGAGTTATACCCTGCATCCGAAGGATTTATTGCCAGCCAAGATTCTCAAACCGAAAAAGGAATGCTTTTGTTACTAGATGGAGGTATTTTTTATGAGTTCATAAAAGCAGATGAATTTTTTGATGAAAACCCTACTAGAATCTGTATCGACGATGTTGTACTGAACGTAAACTATGTAATCATCCTCAATACAAATGCTGGGTTATGGGGATATAATATTGGTGATACCGTGGCATTTGTATCTTTAAAGCCACACAGAATCATCGTAACTGGCCGTATCAAGCATTTTATTTCTGCTTTTGGAGAACATGTAATTGGAAAGGAAGTGGAATATGCATTAAATGATGCCATAACAGGAACTAGCATAAAAGTTAACGAGTTTACTGTAAGTCCTCAAATAGCACCAAAAGAAGGATTACCTTATCACGAATGGTTTATAGAATTTGACGAAGCACCCGCAAACTTCAACGAATTTTCTAAAAAATTAGATGATTTTATGCAAGGCCAAAATGTGTATTATTTGGATTTATTGGACGGAAAAATATTACAAACATTAAAAATTACTCCGATTCAAAAAGGTGGTTTTAATGCCTATATGAAGTCTATTGGTAAACTAGGTGGACAAAATAAAGTCCCTCGCCTATCCAACGACAGAAAAATAGCGGATGAACTCACAAAATTYAGCTGTTTATGAAAGTAATATCAACCAACATAGGAAAAAAAACAACGCTTTTATGGAAAGGTAAAGAAGTGCAAACTGGTATTCTCAAAAAGGCCACAAACACTCCTATTACTYTAGGGATTGAAGATGTACAAGGTGACGCCGTAATAGACCGTCGCTACCATGGCGGAGTGGACCAAGCAGTATATGCCTATGGAGAACAACACTACGCCTATTGGCAAAATCTGTATCCTTCTATAGAAATGAAACCTGGTTTCTTCGGGGAAAATCTAACCATTTCAAATCTAGATGAAAACACTATTTATGTAGGTGCTATTTATGAACTTGGCACCGCAATAGTTCAAGTAACCAAACCCCGACAGCCATGTATGAAACTCGGAATTATTTTTGGTACACAACAAGTACTGAAACAATTTTGGAGCGTTCCTAAATGTGGATTCTATTTTAAAATCTTAAAAGAAGGAACTGTTGAAAAAGGAGCACAATTAACCCTCATTGAATCCAGCAAAAACAGTAAATCTATTGCAGAAGTTTATACTGAAAAACGCAAAAAAAAAGCCATTGAATAATTTGATGTACTTTTTTTAAGGAAAATAAATTTATTCAATATTTCTGTTGATAATCGTAATTTCTGTTTTTTCAAATTTCTTTAAACTCACAATTGCTTCTATTTTATTAGACCGATCAATAAATTCAATTTTTGCGGTATTTGGAGAGATAGTTCCTATATTTAAGGCACGAACTTTAATTATAGTATATTGTTCCAATAAAGGGATTTTTATTTTTTTTGCCTTTTTAGATATGGTGTAGTTTTCCAACAATACTTGCCCATTAACAAGAATACGAATTCGGTCTCCATCTTCTTTTCCAGCATCGTAAATATTAAGTATAATAAAAGGACTTGTAGAAAACATATTTAGGTTATCATTATTCCTTAACACGTTCATTTTTAAAGAATCTAGTTGTTTTGTTATACTGATATTCGATTTTTCTTCTTCAGTAATTTTTTTCGTTCGTTGTATAATTCTATCTATTTTTGCGGCTTTCTTTATTATTTTATTGATGTTTTTTAACGCTAATTCACCATTTATACAACTAGTACCATCTGAATATTTCCCCTCAAATTTTCCTTCAATGTTTTTCTTTGATTTAAAACCCCTTACTTTTCCTGAAAAGTGCACATGGCAAAAATCATACGTTGTTATTTCTGATTTGGTATATACAATTGTTGTCTCTCTAAATTTTAACATGTTCTTTTTCTTATCATAARAACCTGATATCAGCGATTTAGTTTCATGCTTCCCTCCCATATCGGTAATGGAGAAACCATTAATAGTACCGTTTTTTTCAATTAAATTCACTTTATAGGAAATAAAAGCAGAATCGTTTAGCTTTAAAACTCCGAGATATTCCTGCTGGTTTTGTGCATATATCAACACATCGCCCAACAAAAGCACAAAAAAAACAAAAAGATATGATTGTTTTACACTCATTTTTTATTAAATTTGATACAAATAAAACTCAATTTATATGAAAATCAAAATTATTTTTTCTTTAGTTGCATTGTTTTTAGTAACAAGCTTAAGCTATGCATCTTTTCCTGTAAAACGTGTAAAAGCTGAAGTAAAAACAGCGCAAACTTCCGTGAGTCAAGAAGCAAGCATACTCGTTTCACCAGCAGCAACTGCAGGGAACTATAGTCAAGGAGTAGCCTTGTTGTTGTTTCTGTTTTTAGGTGGTTTAGCAGCTCACAGATGGTATCTAGGAAAACCTTGGATAATGAATWTACTATTTATTGTAACCTTAGGTGGATTAGGTATTTGGGCTATCATAGATTTAGTTAGAATTATTACTGGAAGCCTTACTCCTGAGAATGGAAGTTATAAAAATGACTTCTTTTAGAAAATTATTTTTTTAAATAACAAAAAATGCGACCTCTAAAACAGGTCGCATTTTTTTGTTCAAAATTATATTACGTCTTATTTTTTARCCAACAAATCTCTAATTTCTGCCAACAAATCTTCTTGTGTCGGCCCTGATGGTTTAGCTGGTACCACTTCTTTAGTTCTCTTCATTTTATTCACCACTTTTACAACCATAAACATCACAAATGCCACAATAATAAAATCGATCACGTTGGTTAAAAAYTCACCGTAAAGAACGGCTACTTCGCCCGTAATTTTACCTGCAGTATCCGTAAGCCCCTCTTTCATGACATATTTCAAATCTTTGAAATCGGCATTGAAAATCATACCAATCAGTGGAGAGACAATACCTCCTGTAAATGCAGTCACCACTTCTTTAAAAGCAGCTCCCATTACAAAACCTACAGCGATATCTACCAGATTGCCTTTCATGGCAAATTCTTTAAATTCTTTGAGCATTCCCATTTTTCTTTCGTTTTAAATTAATTTTTAAACGAAAGTAACTAAAATTAATGCAATTAAAAAGTWAGCACTCTTTTTATACGCTGAGAGACAGCAGTTAACATTTCATAAGAGATAGTATGGGATGTTTTTGCCATCTCTTCAACTTTTAATTGCGAATCAAAAATAATAACAATATCACCTTCATCGCAATCCACATCTGTAACATCTACCATCATCATATCCATACAAACATTTCCTACTATTGGTGCTTTTTGCTTATTTATGGTCACATAAGATCCACCGTTACCCAAAGCTCTACCTATGCCGTCGGCATGGCCAATTGGAATAGTAGCTGTCCGCATCTTTTTTGCGGTTATTAAACCACGATTGTAACCAATACTTTCTCCTTTTTCTATCACCTGAATTTGAGAAATAATAGATTTTAGCGTCAGTGTATTTTTCAACTGGGAGGTCACAGAAGCATCATTTCCAAAACCAAACAGTCCAATTCCAAAACGCACCATCTCAAACTGTGCTTCTCTGGAATAATTTACGATACCTGAAGTATTCAATATATGTTTGTCTGGACGGATGTTTAATGCTTCCATCAATTGAGAAGAAAGCCTATTAAACACGTCTATTTGACCCAATGTAAATTTGCGCTCTTCCAAATCTTCACTGGCAGCTATATGAGAAAACAAGGAAGCTATTTTAAAACGCTTGCATTTTTTAAGTGCAGTAATTAACGCAGGAACATGAACTTCTTTAAAGCCCAATCGATTCAATCCAGAGTTAATTTTTATATGCACTTGATAGGCTTTCATGTTCTTTTTCTCTAGCAATTGATGAAAAGCCGTCAAGCCATTAAAACTATACAAATTCGGTTCCAAACTATGTGTTATTAACAACTCAAAATTTGGAATTTGAGGATGTAATACTAGAATCGGATTTTGGATTCCAGCTTCCCGAAGTCGAACTCCTTCATCGGTATAAGCAACAGCAAAATAATCAACTTTATCACTCAAAAATTCAGCGATTTTAACTGCATCACTCCCATAYCCAAAAGCTTTCACCACCACTAACACTTTGGTAYTTGGCTTCAACTTYGCTTTAAAAAACTGAAGGTTAAACGCCATGGCATTTGCATCAATTTCCAATATGGTCACATGATTATTACTCATTTTTCTTCGCTKCTTTTTCTGCTTCCGTTACCTTAAAATAAGCCGCTCTACTTAGCGGTTCGTATTCTTGCACTTCTCCTAAGAACACCAAATCGTCGTTATCGGTCTTTCGGTGGCTAAAATGTGCTAAGTTTCCAGTCCTCGTGCAAACGGCATGTACTTTTGTCACATATTCCGCCGTTGCCATTAAAGCAGGCATTGGGCCAAAAGGGTTTCCTTTAAAATCCATGTCTAAGCCCGCCACAATTACTCGCACTCCTCTATTGGCTAAATCGTTACAAACGGTTACAATTTCATCGTCAAAAAATTGTGCYTCATCTATGCCTACCACTTGCACATCACTRGCAAGCAATCTAATATTTGCCGAAGCYGGTACTGGMGTAGACCTTATTTTATTACTRTCGTGAGATACTACATCATCGTCGTCATATCTCACATCCACAGCAGGTTTAAAAATTTCGACTTTTTGTTTGGCAAATTGCGCGCGTTTAAGGCGGCGAATTAACTCCTCTGTTTTACCAGAAAACATGGATCCACATATTACCTCTATCCACCCAAATTGTTCTGTATGATTTACTGTATTTTCAAGAAACATTTCGTATTTTCACGCTTAAAAGTTAGTGTACTCTTTTTTGTATTTTTGTACTTTTACAAATGTATTAAAAATTCACCACCCTAATTTAAATAATATTCCAACTTATGCACAAAAAATTGACTTCCGAATTGATCAGTCTTGCGAATAGTATTTTATCTATGCCAGAGGATGCTGATATTGTGTCACTTCACAAAAAATCGAGAAAATTATACGAGAAACTATCCGTATTAAAATTTATCGAAAAAAATATGGAAACCGCTATTGTGGCTCCTAAAAAAGTAAGAAAGGAAGTAATTGAAAAAACACCTGCTTCACCAAGTCCTGCTCCAATTGTAAGTATTCCTGAAGAAAAGGCACCTGAAAAAGCAGCTTTGAAAGAAGAAAACCMAGCTATCAAAGAAAAACCAATAGCAATAACAAAAGAAAATAGTCCAAAAGAAGAAATAGAAACACCGAGCTCAACTAACGAAATAGATGCTGCAATCAAAGCAGCAAAAGACATACAAAAAGCCACTGAATTAAAATATTCTCTAGAATCTGAATTTAAAGATGCCGTTTCGGCAGATATGGCCCAGGATATTTTTGAGAGAGCCGACAGAAGAGTTACAGAAAGTGACCTCTCTGCCCCCAAATCGGAACCTATTAAAAAAACATTGAATCAAAGTGGTCTTCAGCAAGGAATTCAAATTGGATTGAATGACAGGATTGCCTTTGTCAAGTATTTATTTAATGGGAACCTGACAGATTTCAATAGAGTATTATCACAACTAAATACTTTTACTAATCAAAAAGAAGCCACCGGTTTTATTATCAAAATGGTAAAACCAGACTACAATTGGAATGATCACGAAGACATAGAAAACCGATTGTTAGAAATTATAGAACGCAAATTTTCATAAATAAGTTAAAACAGCACAATGAGCAGTTCAAACACAGATAAACATATATTTTGCATGAAATGGGGTACTTTGTACGGCCCCGAATATGTAAACAGATTGTACAGCATGGTTAAACGTAATTTGAGTTACGATTTTAAAATGATTTGTTTTACCGATGACGAAACCGGAATTAGAGAAGAAGTTACCTGCCATCCAATTCCTGAAATGGGATTAAGAACAGACATTCCAGAACGCATGTGGAAAAAATTGACCACCTTAAAAACCGATTTATACGGGCTGGAAGGTCAAGCTTTATTTTTGGATTTAGACATTGTAATTGTAGACAACATCGACTGCTTTTTTGAAGTAGAAGGTGCTTTTAGAATTATAAAAGACCACAGCTGGAGAACTTGGAGAATTACTGGAAACTCCTCTGTTTACAGGTTTGACATTGGAAAACACGGTTATGTWTTTGACGATTTCTTAGGTAAATTYGACGAAATAAGTAAGATCCATCGCAACGAGCAAGAATACTTAACACATGCCGTAAACGACCACGGAGATTTAAAATACTGGCCAAAAGAATGGTGTCCTAGTTTCAAATACGATTGTGTGTCTAGATTCCCATTGGCATTTTGGAAAAAACCAACCATACCAGAAGGTTCTAAAATCATTATCTTTCATGGCGAAATTAACCCTCATAAAGCTGTAGAAGGTGGACGTGGAAAATGGTACCGCTATGTACGCCCTGCTCCTTGGGTAGCAGAATACTGGAAGTAGTATTTTTAGGAATTAGCGAAAAGCGATGAACCAAAAGAAGGGGTGCCTTTTGCGGTTCTTTATGATATATTAAAAAGCGAGGGTACTTGATGTTTACATCATTTGTTCTCGCTATTTTTATGCGCTTTTATCAATTTAAAAACCACACGAACCTTTATATGCTTCAAATCCACACGTATGTCATCCTCGTGTACACAGGGCAATACTAAATTCTCACTAATTCCTGTTACAATTTCAATCTTAGCTCGTCTCTTTAAAACAAGACCTAAAACTGTAAACTCAAAAAACATGAAAAAATATATTGTACTCGTAGGAGTTGTTTTAATGATGATTTCTTGTAAATCAACTTCAGATTTTCAAACATTTTACCAAGATCACAAAGCAGATGCTGAATTTTCCATAGGTGTTTCTGGAACTTTAGGGCGTATGTTTATCCCTAAAGAAGAAAAAGAACTATTGGGACCCTTATTAAAAAAAGCGAGTCATTTTAGATTGATGGTTTTTGATGAAAACGATTACAAGGCAAATAAAAGTTTTACCCGTTTTGTAAAAGGACATGACTACGAACAACTCGTACGTATTTCTGACAAAAAAGACCGTGTAGATATTTATTTCCAGGAAGACAAAGACCAAATAATTAGAGAATTGATTGTACGCATTAAAACCGCCGACGAATTTGTAATTCTAGCCTGTAAAACCAAACTCACAAGTGAAGACATTGAAACTCTAGGTGCTTCTTTTGATATTTCTCTAAATTAGAGCATAAGACAATCCTATAAAACAACAAAACACCCACTACAAATAATGTAATGGGTGTTTTTTATTGTCAAGGAAAAAATCTCTTTCTCAGAGACCCTTTTCACTATTTCCTAGTTCCTATTTAAAGGCAGGAATACCTGTAATATCAAATCCAGTAATCAACAAGTGAATATCGTGGGTTCCTTCGTACGTAATTACAGATTCTAAATTCATCATATGACGCATGATGGAATAYTCTCCTGTAATTCCCATAGCTCCTAATACTTGTCTTGCTTCTCTAGCAATAGTTAAAGCCATATCTACATTGTTACGTTTACACATAGAAATCTGAGCAGAGGTAGCTCTGTTTTCATTTTTCAACACTCCTAAGCGCCAAGTCAGCAATTGTGCTTTGGTGATTTCTGTAATCATTTCGGCCAATTTCTTTTGTTGCAATTGGAATCCTGCAATAGGTTTTCCAAATTGTATACGCTGTTTTGAATAACGCAAAGCCGTATCATAACAATCCATGGCAGCACCTATAGCACCCCATGCAATTCCATACCTTGCAGAATCCAAGCATCCAAGCGGAGCGCCCAAACCATCTTTTTCTGTCAGTATATTTTCTTTTGGAATTTTCACATTGTCAAATATCAATTCTCCCGTAGAAGATGTTCTTAACGACCATTTATTATGTGTTTCTGGAGTTGTAAAACCTTCCATTCCACGTTCTACTAGTAACCCTTTAATTCTTCCAGCTTCGTTCTTTGCCCATACCACAGCAACATCTGCAAAAGGGGCATTTGAAATCCACATTTTCGCACCGTTTAACAGAAAATGGTCGCCCATATCTTTTATATTCGTAACCATGCCACTTGGATTGGAACCATGGTCAGGTTCTGTCAATCCAAAACAGCCCATAAATTCACCACTGGCAAGTTTTGGTAAGAATTTTTGTTTTTGCGCTTCGGTTCCATATTTCCAAATAGGATACATCACCAAAGACGATTGTACCGATGCGGTAGAACGCACACCAGAATCTCCACGCTCTATTTCTTGCATGATAAGCCCGTAAGAGATCTGATCAAGGCCTGCTCCTCCGTATTCTTCTGGAATATAAGGYCCAAARGCACCAATYTCWGCCAATCCTTTTATAATAGATGTWGGRAATTCTGCNTTTNTGAGCAGCCTCTTCAATWATAGGRGAAACTTCACGTTTYACCCATTYRCGCGCAGCATCACGCACTAATTTATGTTCTTCTGAAAGCAATTCGTCTAACTGAAAATAGTCAGGTGCTTGAAATAGATCTTGTGACATAGAGTGTTAAATATTGTTTATCCAAATATAAAAATTTAATTCATTTATTCAGTACTTTTGTTGCGTGAGGTTTACATTRTCAACAAAAGAGAAATTAAAGAGCAGAAAACTAATGCAAGTTTTATTTGCCGAAGGAAAATCCGTAAAGTCGTTTCCTATTCGAATGATATATCATCCGATAGAACACTATTGCGAAGCATCGCCTTTGCAGGTAGGTTTTGTAGTACCCAAACGCGGGTTTAAATTAGCGGTAGATCGCAATCATTTAAAACGATTGATGCGTGAAGGTTATCGTTTAAACAAACCCTATTTTACCGATAAAATTGGGCAACGTTACATTGTAATGTTTGTGTACATGGGCAATAAAGAATTGACCTCTGAACAGGTACATCAAAAAATGAAATCATTACTTCAAAAATTTACAGACAGTATTGCATAGTGAAACAAAGYTCAATCAAACTAAACTCCTTCCTTTTTACCTATTTCTTCTTATAAAAATAATAAGGTAGCTACYATTATRTWACTGNTTTTTTACACTTTYTGAAACCAAATCGGCTGCCTTAGATACAACACAAGACATTTAAGTCAATACAAGTCTGAATCATTTTTGTATATTTAAATCAAAATTCTACTGATACTATACAAATTATGAAAAACATACTACTTATTTTAGGTGCTCTATTAATTATAAATTGCGACAAAAACAGATCTTCAGACGCTTTTCAGGCCATAGAAAGTCAAGAAATTGTATCAAAGTTATCATACAATAWTGGTGATGTAAACTTTAAAGTATCTCCTTCAAATAACTCCACTCAAAAATTAATAAAAACAAGTTCTCTTACTTTTGAGACAGCTTCCGTTCATAAAACATTTGAAAACATCAAAAGCTTCATCACCGCTTGTAACGGCTATATTCAACACGATGAAGAACAAAAATTATACAATCGCTTTCAAAAAACATTGATTGTACGCATTCCTACAAATTATTTTCAACCTATAATTGATAGTATTTCCAAGCAAGTAACTGTATTCGATTCAAAAGAAACAACACTCAAAGATGTCACCGAAGAATTTATAGATTTAGAAGCTCGACTCAAATCCAAGCGAGCATTGGAGGCAAGGTATTTACAACTATTAGCGAAGGCAAAAAATGTCAAAGACATGTTGCAAATAGAACGTCAAATTTCAATAATAAGAGAAGAAATTGAAGCAAAACAAGGACGTTTAAAATACTTAAACAACAAGATAAACTTAAGTACTCTACACATTACATTTTACGAAATAACCCCTATTGAAAAACCAAGTTCACAATCTTTTGGAGCTAGAATTTGGGACGCCACTAGAGGAGGCGTTATCGGAGTCGGTGAATTTATTATTGGCATATTATATGTATGGCCATTTGTCTTAATTGGAATTGTGCTGTTTTACATCATTAGAAAAAAAATAAGAAAACGAAAAAAATAATTATGTTTCAAAAATTCAAAAAAACAGCCATAGGAACTTTTATTGTAATCGCAGTAATGAGTACTGTTGCTTTTAGTTCCGATTTTTTCGAGATTGCCAAACAGATAGACATTTACACTACCTTGTTTAAGGAGTTAAACATGTATTATGTAGAYGAAGTAAACCCTGCAGAACTCACGGACCGAGCTATCAAAAATATGTTGAGCGGTTTGGATCCATACACTAAATATTATGACGAACAAGGCGTGGAAGATGCACGTATATCTTCTACTGGTGACTATGGAGGCATAGGAATGCGGTCAAAATATAAAGAGAATATAATAACCATAACGTCTGTATACAAAGATGGTCCCGCACATAAGGCTGGGTTGATACCAGGTGATGTAATTATACAGATAGATGACGTAATAGTCAAAGATTTTGAAGATAAAAGTGTGGTGAATCTTATCAAAGGAACTCCTAAAACTTCAGTGCAACTAAAAATACTTCGCAATGGCAAAACAGAAGAAATCACCGTAGCTCGTAAAAAAATAGAAATTAATCCTGTCCCATTTTACCAAATGATGGATGACAAAGTAGGTTATATAGCATTTGTAAAATTTAACCGTCGCGCATCTTCCGAAGTTAAAAAAGCCTATAAAGAGTTGAAATCTCAAGGCATGGAACAACTCATTTTAGACATTCGTCACAATCCAGGTGGATTATTGGGAGAAGCAGTTGCTATTTGCAATATGTTTTTGCCTAAAGGAGAAATTATTGTTACCACTCGTGGAAAGATGAAAAAATGGAGCGACAACTACCGCACAAAAAGCGAGCCTATAGACTTAGAAATACCCATTGTAATTTTAATTGACGAACGATCTGCCTCTGCCAGTGAAATTGTATCAGGAGCATTACAAGATTATGACAGAGCTGTTATTTTAGGACAACGTTCTTACGGAAAAGGATTGGTGCAACGTTATAGAAAACTGAGTTACGGAACCCAAATGAAAGTTACCATTTCCAAGTATTACACACCAAGCGGACGTTGTATTCAAGAATTGGATTATGCCAATAGAGACAAAGATGGCACAGTGCCAAAATTTTCTGATGGCACTGTGAATCCCTATAAAACTAGCAACGGAAGGACTGTATATGATGGCGGTGGAGTGATGCCTGACATTGTTATTAAAAAAAATAAAACAACGGAATCTACCAAAGCACTTTTTAGTTCGGATGCCTTTTTTAATTTTGGAACCAATTATTATTTTAAGAATCCTACTATCGCAACGGCGGATAAATTTACCCTAACACCAACTATTTTTGCTGATTTAATAAATTATTTATCTAATAATAGGGATGGCTATCGTACCAAAACAGAGTTTGCTTTTAAAAATTCACTAGAATTAGCCCAAAAAGAAGGTCTCACAAACATACGTGCTAGTTACGATGTATTGTTAACTAAAATTCAAGAAGAAAAACAGCAAGAACTAGCAAGTAACAAAGCCGAAATAATTGACAAACTCACAGAAAATATTGTGCGTCGTTATTATTTTAATGAAGGTGTTTATCAACAAAAGGCAGCCCATGACCCTGTTATTTTAGAGGCCATGAAAGTATTAGGCAATGCAAAGCGCTATGAGAAAATATTGAAATAGGGATGAGCGAAAAGGGAAGAAAAAGGAATTAGCGAAAAGCGACGCGCCAAAAGCCAAAAGAGAGTATCATCAAGAATAATAGAATTAACGAATAACATATTGAACAACTGTAAGTGCTCAGCTTAAAACTAGCAACCAACAACTAGCAACCAACAACCAGNNNNCAACNNCNAACAACTAACAACTAGCAACCAATTACATGTACCAAAAAGTAACCGCAATTTTATTGCGATTTATGTCCAAAGCAACCCTATTTAAATGGGGTTTTAACCTCTCTCCAATGTACCGAAGTACGACGGCAAAAATTATACGTGTAACAGATAATTTACTCGAAGTAGCGATTAAAATCCCTCTCAATTATAAGAACAAAAACTTTGTAGGATCCATTTTTGGAGGTTCTTTATTCTCCGCTACAGATCCTATTTTTATGATTCAATTGATGTGGATTTTAGGAAAAGACTATGTAGTTTGGGACAAATCTGCCACCATCAGATATAAAAAACCGGCTTACGAAAATGGGTATTGTACTTTTAAATTGAATGATGAATTACTCAATGACATAAAAAAAGAAGTAGCTTTGAAAGGAGAAATGAACTTGGAATTAAAAACCAATATCCACTCAAGCAAAGGAGTTGTTTTTTGTGAGATTGACAAGACCTTATATATC
The DNA here is from genome assembly GCA_002401385.1 of Flavobacteriaceae bacterium. Lineage (GTDB taxonomy): Bacteria > Bacteroidota > Bacteroidia > Flavobacteriales > Flavobacteriaceae. Next base: position 25,269 of record NVSY01000018.1, read on the forward strand.
GCCACAAAAAAGCATTACAAACAAAAAATGGCTGATCGAAAATGATACAATTTATCCGTACCAACTCAACACACCTCGATTTTAAACAACTCGTATTATTATTAGATGCTGATTTAAAAATTCGCGATGGAGAAGATCATGATTTTTACCATCAATTTAATGGTATTGAAAACTTACACCATGTAATTTTAGTCTATCTACATGGCAAAATCSTTGGCTGTGGCGCATTGAAAAGATACGATCCACAGTCGTTTGAAATAAAACGAATGTATGTAGTCAAATCAAATCGAGGGCAAGGATTAGCTTCCCAAATGCTCACAGAATTAGAAAACTGGTCAAGAGAATTAGGAATTGAAAAGTGTATTTTAGAAACAGGCATCAATCAGCAAGAAGCCATTGGATTGTACAGAAAAAACGAGTATCATCAGATTGATAATTATGGACAATACGCTGGTGTGGAAGCCTCTTTGTGTTTTGAGAAACAACTCTAAAACAATTCATCCTCATATCATCTAAAAACCTACCCTACTCACTGCTTCACTATTTATATAAAAAAGCGATGCGCCTTTATAGTTCTTAAGGAACACMAAATGAAAACTCATCTTTCACAACCTGTTAAATATTTCACAATACGTATTGTTTYKCTGAACAAGCAGTCCTAAAACTTYKYCCRAACTYCCCTRACAGTACGCTTTGATTTCTGTTTTTTCAGAGGACTATCTCTCGGTTCATTTCGCTTACAAATTCAAYGAGAGTCATTCCACACAAGGAATTTTAAGATCTAAAWAAATCAATATAAATCTACTTTTTGTGATTTTTTAAACACAGATATTAGTTCCAAATAGCWAATCTTCATAAAGCCAGAACAATCATTCATTTYTCARGTTTTCTCACTGACAAATATCAGCGATTCTATGAGTAACAAAAGTTACTTTTGTCACTTCAATTATCTAATAAATTAACGGAGTATGAACAAGCTATTGAGTATTTTATTTTCCCCACGAACTACCCTGGGGCTATTAGTCATTTTTGGAGTCGCCATGGGACTCGCCACATTTATTGAAAACTCCTATGACACAGAGACTTCTAAAATAGTAGTTTACAACGCTTTTTGGTTCGAAGTTTTAATGGTTTTAATGGCCGTTAACTTTTTTGGAAGCATCAAACGTTATCAATTGCTTACCTGGAAAAAAATGGCTGGATTTGTTTTTCACATTTCTTTTGTTTTAATGATGATTGGTGCAGCGGTTACTMGWTATGCYGGTTTTGAAGGGATGATGCATATCCGTCAAGGACAAACAGTAAACCATATWGTAAGCAGCAACAAATACTTGCATGTAAAGGCAGTTGAAAACGGTCAAGAAATTACCTTGAGCAAACCTGTTTCTATCAGTCAAATGACGTCAAATTATTTTGAAACTAGTATAGAAACAGCTTCAGGAAACGATATAGACATTGTATATAAAAATCATATTTACAATGCACAACAAATGTATGTACCTTCAGAAAGTGGTGGTTTTGCCATCATTCAAATAAGTGTAAATGACGATGGTGGACACAAACATGATGTGGCAATAAGAGATGGTGATGTGAAAATGTTGCACAACATCCCTGTWGCATTTAACAATACAAAGTATCCAAATGCTGTAAACATTTCGGGAACCATAGACTCTTTAAAAATTAGTTTCCCTGGAATAATTGAGCAATCGGCCTTSAATTCTGACGAAAAATCAACCATAGAAAGAGGTGATAAAGGGGTATTCAATAAACAACAAACATACCARCCAATAGGTACTGGACTTTCCATATCATTTGTAAGTGCAAGTGGGAATAACACCATAAAATACGTAGCTGGAACTCCTGGACAAAGTGGTCCTAATGCATTAATAGTAGCGGTAACACATAAAAACAAGACCCAAGAAGTGGCCCTTACCGGAGGCGCAGGTTATGTGGATAATTTYAAAGACATTCCATTAGAAGGAGCCAAATTACAAATGGCGTATGGCGTTAAGAAAATTCAATTACCATTTGCTTTACAATTGGATAAATTTGAATTGGACCGCTATGCAGGTTCTATGAGCCCTTCTTCTTATGCAAGTCAAGTCACCTTAATAGACCCATCTAACGGAGTACGAGAAAAACACCGAATCTATATGAATAATGTCTTGGATTATAAAGGGTATCGATTTTTTCAATCTTCGTATGACCAAGACGAAAAAGGAACTGTACTCTCTGTAAATTTCGATTTCTGGGGAACCTGGATTACCTATTTCGCTTATACTTTAATGATTATAGGATTTATATGGACCTTATTTAACAAACACTCTAGATACTGGGAATTGATGGGGAAAATTAAAAAGTTACGCGAAAAACGAAATACCTTATCACTATTTATAATTGGAATATTGATGAGCACTACAATAAACGCTCAGGACAATCACAATCATCAGCAAGATRAAGGACATAAACACGTGGCTACTTCACAGTTTTCTGTAAGTGAAGCTCATGCCAATAAGTTTGGTGCATTGGTAACCCAAACTTACGAAGGTAGATTTGCACCTATACACACTGTCGCCGTAGATGTGATTCATAAAATTTCTAAAAAAGACTATGTAGATGTTCCTGGTCGTGGAAAAATGACGGCCGTACAACTATTTTTAGACATGCCACTGAATCCTGATTTCTGGAAACAACAAAAGTTGATTTATGTGAGCGATCAATCTATAAATGATGTTATTAATGTACAAGGAAAACGCGTTGCATTCCGAGATTTTTTCACCAAGAAAGGGGAATACAAATTAAGAAATTACGCAGAAGAAAGTTTTAGAAAACCCGATGGTAAACGCAATAAATTTGACAAAGAGATTTTAAAGATTAACGAGCGYWTAGAAATTTTTATGATGACTTTCCAAGGGCATATGATGGACATTTTCCCCGTAGAGAATTCTRAAAATAACAAATGGATTAGTTGGGATGATAAATTAGCTAGAAAAGAATTGACAAGTAGCATTCGCATTATAAATGATGATTTACAACTACCTGTTTTGAATTATTCCAATATTATGCGTGCGTATTTTATCTCTTTAATCGAGGCTACAAAAACAGCAGATTACAGCAAATCGGATAAAATATTAGGATATATAAAAAGCATCCAACGCCAACCAAGCACCAACGGTCTTATTCCTTCAGAAGCTAAAATTGCTTCCGAAGTTTCTTATACCAAGTCAAACATTTTTATCAACCTAAAAAATGTATATGGATTGCTTAGTATTTTATTACTTGTCTTCGCATTTATTGATAATATTCGAGCTAAAAAGAGCAAAATAGTAACTGTATTACTCAATGTATGTATTGCCATTTTAGCTGTAGGTTTTATCTATCACACTTACGGAATGGGAATGCGCTGGTACATTTCTGGGCATGCACCTTGGTCTAATGGTTATGAAGCTTTAGTATTAATTTCTTGGTCTAGTTTATTGGCAGGATTTAGCTTTATGCGCTATTCAAAAATCACTTTGGCAGCAACGGCATTATTAGCCTTTTTCACTTTAATGACCGCGAGTCACAGTAGTTACGACCCACAGTTGACCAATTTACAACCTGTATTAAAATCGTTCTGGTTGATTATTCACGTAGCCACTTTAACCATCAGTTATGGTTTCTTGGGCTTAGGATTGATTTTAGGACTCTTTAATATGGTTATCTACTTGATAAAAACACCAAAAAACGCTGAACGACTTTCTTTAATTACCAAGGAATTGACTTACATCAACGAGATGAACATAACCATAGGATTGTTCTTAGCCACTATAGGAACCTTTTTAGGAGGTGTATGGGCGAATGAGTCTTGGGGACGCTATTGGGGTTGGGATTCCAAAGAAACTTGGGCMCTAGTAATWACYGTTGTGTACACCATTATTTTACACTTTAGATTGGCACCAAAATTAAAAGGAGAATTTATATTTAACGTAGCTTCTATCTTTGGATTTGGTTCTGTATTGATGACMTTTATTGGAGTAAATTACTATTTCACMAAAGGWATGCACAGTTATGGAGGAGGAAGYACTCCTGTGTTCCCAATGTGGGCATGGATKGCCATMYTATCCGTAGTACTTYTAATAGTTGTGGCAGGAATTAAAGAAGCGAAATATAGAAAAACGATTGTAGAATAATAGACAAACCCCACTTAATACTTTTAATACCAATTTAAATATTTGATGTCGTAAAATAAAACACTTTTATTTTTTACAAGATTGAGACAAAATATTTTAGCATAGCCATAGTTACGGTCAAATATTTTAACAATAAGATTGTGAAAAAGAAACTGTTTTATGCGACAATAGGTATTTAAATTGGTATTAAAGTAAATTTAAGCGTTGCAATAAATTGGGGCGGTTTGATCTACTTACTGGAATAACATCGTTGCCTATTAAAACGCTGTTGTCTTCAATGTCAATTATTTTTTGTGTATTGATAATATAAGATCGATGAATTTTTAAGAACAAGTCTTCTGGTAATTTTTCTTGTATCTTTTTTAAAGTACAATGTACAGTATAGTTTTTCTCTTCTGTTTTTACAATGATATAATCCCCACGGGCTTCAATTAGTTTTATGGTGTTCATGTCTAGTTTTATCAATCGCCTGTCAATATTAATGTATAATTCTCTTTCAATGTCAGTACTATTTTGGTTGATGTCTGTTGTTTTTGAACTTGTAGAGGCTTTTAAAATGGCTTTATTAAACCGATCTTTTGTTATTGGTTTCACTAAATAATCTACAATACAATCGTATTCAAATGCATCAATAGCGAACTGTTTGTCAGAGGTTGTTAAAATAACTTTTGGAGGTGATTTTAAAGTTTGGATAAGATCAAAACCATTAAAGTTTGGCATATGTATGTCTAAGAAAATCAAATCAACACTGTGTTGGTTTAAGTGTTTTATTGCTTCCATGGCATTTGAAAATTCACCAGTTAAACTTAAATCTGGATTATTTACAATATGCCTTTCTACTATTGCTCTCGCTATTTTTTCGTCATCAATTATGATACTTTTCATAGGTTATAAGTTTTTGACAAACTCCACAAGTCTCGAGAGAATAAAATCAAAACTGTCGTGAAGTTCGGGGTTCTTATTGTTTAATTTGTTTTCGTGTTTATCCGCTACGTTATAACTGTTGTTAAGTCCTAGAATATTTATTTTGTGTTTTATTTTATGAACACTATCTGCGGCTTTTACGAAAAGTTTTTCCTTAATATTTTTCTGGTATATTAGTATTTCGGAAGGCAGCTCTAACTTTATAATATCAATTAATTGCTGTTTAAAAATGGGGTCGCCTTCTGAAAGTTCATCAATGTACTTTAGGTTGAAATCTTCATTCATAATTAGGGTATTACTCCCCAATTTAATAAATATTTAATAACTTTATATAATTAATTGTAGTTGTATGCTACTTTAATGTGTAATAAGTTTTAAAAAATGAACGATTTGTTCTGTTCGTCGATACTTTTTGTTTGTTCATCGACACTCTTTTGAAGGTATGTCGAAAAGTGTAATTTTCTGAAATTAATTTAAAGAGCTTTGGTTATATAAATTAAGATGAAATGGAAAATAAACTGCATATTTTATTGGTAGAAGATGATAGAATAGAACGACTTAAATTTTTAAAAGTGGTAAAGAAAATGGCAGTTGAATCTCAAGTGTTCGAAGTTGAGAATGGAGAGGAAGCAATAGAGTATCTGCTACAAAGTAGTAAGCTGCCAAGTATTGTTGTTTTAGATTTGAATATGCCAAAAATGAATGGTATTGAATTTTTATCTAAACTAAAAAAAGACAATAGATTAAAATATTTACCAGCAATTGTTTTGACCACCTCTTGCAATCAAAAAGATTTGTTAGAATGTTATAGAATTGGCATTGCAGGATATGTTTTGAAACCTTTGAGATATGATGAATATGAAATAAAAATTCGCTCATTAATCACATATTGGAATACCAACGAGTTGGTTTAGCTGTAAGCGAATACTTAACAAATGTTAACTTTAGAGGTGATTTACTTGTTAATTGCTTTTGAAAAATATATAGGTATATGGATAATCCCCCAAATAAATTTCGAAATATACGTGCGCATAATACTATTTTATATAGTAATAAGGAGCATGTTAATAAAAAGCTACAAGGAATGGAGTTGTTGCCTAGAACTAAAAAATTAAGGCAAACTTCTGGTTGTGATTTTATTGGAAGTTGTGCTGTGTTACACGATGTTTTTGAGTATTTGGTGGATGCATATGTTCTCGTTGATTTAAAAGGTAATTTTATGAGAATGAATGAGTCTGCTGTCAAATTATTTGGTTTTCAGCAGAATGATGCGGTTAATTTGTTAGATGTTATTGTTGAGGAAGATTATGATTTTGCCCTTAAATCCTTTGATGAATTACTCGAAAACGGAAAACTTATTGATTTTGAAGTTCGTGTAAATACAAAATATAACTCGATTAAATTAGTACACGTAAATTCTAATCTTGTATACGATGAGGCTCAAAAACCGATTGCAGTACAAGGAATKATTCGTGATATTACGAGAGAAAGTAAAGCGTCTGTATTGTTTAAAGAACAAAAAAGACAGTTGTCTGTAATTATAGAAAATTCTCCCTTAGGGATTGTTTTGACAAGATTGGGTGTTATCCTAAAAACCAACTCAACATTTGCTGGTTTTTTAGGGTATTCCGAGACGGAACTAATAGGAAAATCGGTAAAAGAAATCTCCTTTGCCGAAGACTTGGAAGATTCTTTGTCGTTGATTAAAAAAATGGCAGAAGGGGAAATTGATCAATTCACGATTGTTAAACGATACATAAAAAAAGATGAATCATTATTGATTGCCAAGACCACTGTGAATGTTGTAAAAGATAATAACCAGAAGGTGTTATACCAGGTTGCCATGATTGAAGATATAACAAGTGAGGTGCATGAATCCTCTATGTTGTCCGCTATAAATAGCCTGATGGCTTCGATAATTGGAAAAATGGACATTCATGAAATTGCTTGGGAGATAGCCAAGAAAACAATCAAACTCTTTGGTTTTGAGGATTGTGTGGTATATGTGATGGATGATACAGGCACAGAACTTGAACAAATTGCTGCGTACGGTCCTAAAAATCCTAAGAAAAAACAAATTTATAATAAGATTAGTATTAAAGTAGGAGAGGGAATTGTTGGTACGGTGGCTAAAACAGGTGTTTCTGAAATTATTCCAGATACTACAAAAGACGACAGGTATATTGTAGACGATCGATTTCGCCTCTCTGAAATTACAGTACCTATTATTGCAGACGGAAAAATTATTGGAGTAATAGATTCAGAGCATTCAACAAAAAATTACTTTACACCAACACATTTAGAAACATTAAAAAATATTTCAAACTTGGCGGCAAGCCAAATAAAGAGTGCCGTAAGTATAAAACAAAAAAATCAAGTCGAAAAACAGCGAAATAAACTGTTAAAGGAATTAGAGACTAGTAATTTAGAATTACAAGAATATGCACATGTTGTATCTCATGATTTAAAATCTCCATTGCGAAATATTGCCACACTAGTGGCATGGATACGGGAGGACTATGAACATGTTTTTGATGATTCCGGCCTTGAAAATTTAGAACTTATAGATAGCACTTTGGAAAAAATGGAAAACTTAATTTCTGATGTTTTGTGCTATTCAAGTACCGCTAACAATTTACCAGTTGAACCTGTAGATATCAATCAAATATTAAATGATACTATAAAATCTATTCATGTTCCTGATAATGTGAGTATAAAAATTATAAATAAGTTTCCCGTAATTTATGGACATGCTATTCGGTTTAAACAAGTTTTTCAGAATTTAATCGAAAATGCCATGTTTTATAATGGCAAGGAACACTGTTTTATAGAATTAGACGTTATTGAAAACGATGATGAGTTTGTCTTTTTGATTAAAGATAATGGTATGGGAATTGATTCCAGATTTTTTGATAAAATTTTTGAGGTATTTCAATCTTTAACACCAACTGAAACATCAACAGGTATAGGACTTTCTTTGGTAAAAAAAATAATTCAACAATAYGGTGGTACCGTAAGTTTAGAAAGTGAACTTACTATAGGTACAACATTCTATCTTCAGCTACCTARAATAATAAATGTCCCTAAAGAATAAGTTATGTAGGGGTGGTGTGATGAAAATGGAGGCTTTGCGCAGCGGAAAACCCAACTGTTGAATCCTAAAAGTACAACCTACAAATCATTTATAGGATTAGCGTCTAAAAAAATCGTTTAAAATTTTATGTCTATTTTTTGCAGATGTGACAGAGTCAGCTTTTTTCATTGTATAAAAAACCCTCAATAACTGAGGGTTTTTTAAAAGATTTTTAGATTCTAAATTACTCAATTATTAAGCGATGAGTTTCGACTTTTGTTTTTGATATTATTTTTAAAATATATAAACCTTTTTTTAAAGTAGAAACATTAACATGTTTTGATTTATYTAGATTCCCTTTTAGTTTTAGGGTAGAACTTAAATCATATAACTCATAATCTACCAATAATTTATGAGGAATTTTATTTTTGTCAACACCTGCAAAAGTATTGTTAATTTGAGTTTGGTAATCCGTGCTTACGGTTTGTGAAGTTTAACTGACTGACAAAAGAAAGAACGTAAAAACAAAGATGTTTTTAGGGAGATTAAATAAAGTTTTCATATTTTTAAAACTTGTTTAAGTTGAACATTAATTATTGTTTAGCTTCTTAAGGACCGTTTTGTTGGCGCAAAACGGTTCTGTTTTTTATTATGTAAAGTGCATATCAAACCTCCCTTCTCGTATTTGATGTATCACACCTTGAGTATCCTCTATATCATACCAAAAAGTACCTGACACAATATTGTTTTCAAAATCAAGCTTTGTAATTGTTAATTCGCCTGTGTGTGTGTGAAGTATAACTTTTTCTAGTAGCATATGAATAAATTCCTATTGCATTTCCACTTGTATTTTCAAATAATGAAAATGTTAGTTGTTCTTCAATTTGGAGGTTAATTGTACCTAAAGCAATGGTTATTCTGTTAAAGTTTTCATCTCTTTTATTAGCCTGTAAAGCAAAAAAATAACCTCCATTAACAAATTGATAAACACAATCTAAATTATTTGGTCCAGCTCCAGGCAAAAAGGCTTCACCATCTAATAAGCAACCAAAAGTGTTTTCACCTGTTTGTGTTGCCGGTGGTAGTTGGTCTATTGGGTTGGAGGGTGTATCATCATCGTTTTTGCAACAAGACAGGCTTATTGTAAATACGATAAGTAACATTAAATTTTTCATAATCATTGTTTTTATTATTATACTGTTATTGTCTTAATTTGTATATTTAAGATCAAAGCGACCATTGGTTATTTTTATTTCATTATTATCATCGTCCAAAACAGTAAACTCAAAAGTTCCTGAAATAATACCGTTTATCTCATCAATATGTGTAATTGTTAATGTTCCTGGAAGTTCATCGCTAGTTGCCACTGTTATAGTTCCAATACTCCCATCCCCTTTATTGTAAATTGCTGAATAGTTGCCATTTAATTCAGATTTAAGCTGATAATACTTTTCAAATATCACGTCAACATCTATTCCTTCGAGAACAATAAATTCATTTTCTTCTCCACCTCCTTTACTAGCTGAAATACCCAAATTATATTTACCATCAACAAACTGGTAAAAAGCATTGGGTCTACCACTCCCAAAGGTGTCATGTAAAAAAGCTTTATCGTTAATTAAACAACCAAAGCTTTGCTCACCTGTTTGTGTTGCAGTGGGAGTTGGTCTGATGGTGTTAAATCTTCATTTTTTTTACAACATACCGTTGCTATTATAATTGATAATAATATTAATAATCTTTTCATCTGTTTATATTTTAATACTATCTATGTGTATTTAATTATCTACTTTTAAAAATGTTGCTTTAAATCCGTCAGCTGATGGGTCATCAAAAATTATTAATTGATTTTTTTCAATGGTATAGTCATACTCTTCATTATCTATAGTTAATTTATTACCATTTACAGAATAGTTATAACTCCCATTAGGTTTAATAGGAGTTGAATCTACAGAAGAGTTTATTAAAACAATTCCATCCTCTTGAAATACCATTATAATATCTCCTTCCTTAAAATTTTCAACAGGAGAAAATCCGTTTTCAAATTTTATAAAATTCCAATTTCCTGTTATTGAAACATCTTGCGCATTTGAATCATTATTACAACTTGATAATGAGGTTAGCATACAAAAAATTAAAATAATTGTTTTCATGATTTTTTTTTGTTTTTTGTTGTTGATATTATTAATACATTATTTAGATAGCTTTTTTAAATCCTAAATCAAGCACCTTTTGGCTATCGCTTTCAGGGACATTAATTGTTATGCGCACCCCTGAAGTACAAGTACACGCATCACATGAATTTTCGCCTTCTTGTGATAAATTTTCGAAACTAATTTCTAAAATAGTGACATTTAAATTTTCGAAATATTGCCTCAGTGCTATTGTCGTTTCAGTGTTGTTGTCATTTTGACCTGTATTCCAAGGATCAGAACACTTTGTTTGATCCCAATAATATAGATTTTGGTCTACCTCTTTATCACATGAGGATATTGACATTAAAAGAATAAGAAGAGATCTTACAATATATGTAGTTTTCATATGTAATAATTTTAAGATAATTCTTACAATAAAATAAAGATTTTAATTATAAGATAATGTTTTATTAATATGGTTGCCTTTATTAGAAATCGTAATAAAAAGTATTGTAAATTTTAAATGGTTCTTCATTGTTTTTCAATTTTTGTGATTATTAAATAATTATATGTGTAATCTGCTGGTGAAGAAATATTTTTACAAAGATATTTTACATCCCCAGAAAATTCAACTTTTATTCCAGGATATGGTGGGATATCTCCAAAATCTGAAAGAAAATTATCATTGCATACTAAAAATTTGTGAATGCAGTTACCACATTCAATTTCGTCAAACCAAATTCCATAATTATATTCTGGCAAATTATCATTTTGCCCACTAGTACTTGAGTACAAATAGCCTATCTGTTGATCACTATTACTTATAGTGAAAGCAATAACTCCTTTACACCCACAATCAGGTTGATTATCTTCGCTTTTACAACTCATTATAAAAATCAATACTGAAACAATTAAAACAATATCTTTCATGATTTTTAGTTTTTCTTAAATGTAACATCTTCAAAACCTGTGACACTATTAGCGTCAGTAGCACGGAACTGTAAAAGTTCTAATGTGTCATTTGATTTGAAGTTCACTTGAACTATATTGGACTCTTTGTCATCTCCAACAAGCCAAAGCCTATTAACTTCCATATAATCACCATTAAATGTAAATGTCATTCTCAAATCCTCAAGGCTAGAATAAGGTTTTAATAATATGGTACCATCATTTTTAATTGTGATAGTTGAGCAAGATTTACAAGGAGATACTTCCTCCCAAGCTCCAATCAAGGAATCATTTTGTTTTTCGGCTTCATTACTATTGCAACTTGCAAGTGTGAAGACCATACTAAAAATTAAAATAATTGTTTTCATAAATTTTTTATATGTTATTAATTTATAATAGTAAAATTATAAAACCATAAATGTATAATATTGCGGTTTTACCGTAACGACTCATTTTTATTAAATTCTTTCTAAAACATTGTAATTCAATTTGTAAACCTATTGATTATTTGCTTTAATATTGTCTGTTTCCGACTGAGTGATAGATTGCATAGTAATTACTGGAATTTCCTTTTTAGTTGTTTTAACTACCATGATAAAGGGATTTTCTTCTTTTTTATTTTGAGAAAAAACACAAGGAGTGTAAAAAAAACAAAAAATAAGACAAGGATATGATTCGTTTTCATTACGGTTATTGTTATAGATCAATTTTTTTAAAATTAAAAGTATATCCATTACTTAATAAGATTAAATTATTATGTTCAGTATGGAATTTTGTAGCTTTTTCAAGCTGCTGTAGAAGAATTTCATTGATTCTTAATTGTTCAGGGTCATCTGTTCCAGCCTCAGATAGTTCCTGATAATCCGTAAACTCAAGTAAATTGTCGTTAATTGTATATTTACCCAAGGTTGCGTTTATACTCGTATCCAAAGAAAAAGTTGAGTTCTCTAGAAACTTTAGTGTATAAGAGGAATCATTTACATAGCTCCCTTCAGATACAGTTACTGTTTCATTTTCTAGTTCGATTGATACCAATCTCCAATTGAATTGTGTAATATCATCAAGAACCTGAGAATTGCTGTTAGAGCACTTTACAAGCGTAAAAAAAATACTAAAAATTAAAATATATTTTTTCATAGTTTTCATAATTTTTTTATTAAATTTAGAAATTTTTTTTCAATTAATATTACGGTTTAGTTGTAATGATTCATTTTTTATTGAATTCTTTCTAAAACCTTATAATTCAATCCCAAACCTATTAGTTATTACGATTTATTAATAATAATTCAAAGTTTTTGTAGTGTCATTCTATTCTAAAAATAATTTTGTAGGGTTGTCCTATCCAAAGGGAGGCAACTCTGCTGCGCAAAGTCTCCTGGCTTAGGGCTACAATATTGCTTATGTTAACAAAGAAAAAGAATAACAAAAAAATGAAAGAAAGTTACATTATACGAGGTCAAGAAAAGATACATTTTATTACGGCTACTGTAGTGGGGAGGGGTAGATGTGTTTACAAGGAAATGGTACAAAGATGTGATTATAGAAAGTTTGGAGTTTTGCATTCAGAAAAAGGGGATAATTCTATATGGTTATGTAGTCATATTTACTTAATAGTGCAATCAGATAATGGTAAGTTGGAAAAGTGACTATAAAAACAAAGCTCAAAGTGGAGAGACTTTGCGCAGCGGAATTATTAAGAGATTTCAAGAAATTGAATCAAGAATAAAATGAGAGTTGGAAAAGTGACTATTAAAAACAAAGCTTAAAGTGGAGAGACTTTGCGCAGTGTAGTTAGTTGTTAGATATGAGAGAAGAACAACAATCACCAAAAAAATAAACCCCCACAAACGCTAGGTCTGTGAGGGTGTATAGTGGAAACGCCGGGAATCGAACCCGGGTCCAAACAAGTTGCCAAAAGGCCTTCTACATGCTTAGTTTTTTCTTAATTTTCGACTTTGAGCTGATTAAAAACAATCCACAAAAAGCTTATTCTCTTAGTTTCAAAAAGTAATCGAGATCCTTACTTTTCTATGTTAACATTTACGATGCCTCTATTCTGAACGCCGCTAACCAAGGCTTTCATGAGACATTTAGCTTGCGCACCTTGTGCGCCGAGGCTCATCCTACTGTAATTCGGATTAAGCAGCCAAAGCGTAGTTATCTTCGCCGTGTAAAAAATTGAAATTGAGATTTACGAGTACTATTTCATCACTCGACATGCTTACTTTTTAACTAATCTCGCTGTCAAAACCAGTCGTCCCCAATATGTATATGATCTTATTCCTTGCAAAAACAAGGAATGCAAAAGTACTAAAAAAAACTATAAAATTATAAATTTGTGAGTTTCTTTATTTTCAAATATATTAGCGCAATATTTATACCAAAAGGGTAGTATTGTTATTAAAATTTCATCATTTTGGTCACTTTAGTGTATAATAAATAGTTCTTAAGTAATTAACTTAATTGTGGYGATGTTAAAAGCTACAATTTTCACAAGTAAAGCAAAAATATTTTATGAAAATAGGCATCATTAAAGAAAGAAAATCACCACCAGACAGACGTGTAGTGCTGTCCCCTCAAAAATGTAAAGAGTTAATGAATACCTTTTCTGAATTGGAAATTGTAGTGGAGAGTTCTTTTAGTCGTGCTTTTTCTGATCAGAGTTATACCGATTTGGGGATTCAAGTGGTAGACACTGTGGATGAYTGTGATGTATTGTTAGGAGTKAAAGAAGTKCCGATTGACACCTTAATTCCAAATAAAAAATATTTTTTCTTTTCACATACAATTAAAAAGCAATCYTATAATAAGAAACTGTTACAGGCTGTTTTAGAGAAAGGTATTCAATTRTTTGATCATGAGGTGATCACMRATAAAGAAGGASARCGCTTGGTGGCTTTTGGAAGATATGCTGGCATAGTTGGGGCGTATAATGGTATTAGGACGTACGGATTAAAATTKGATTTATTTGCCGTGCCAAAAGCGGAAGCCTTAAAAAGTCAGCAAGAATTAATACATGARYTGAGTCTTATTAAAGATAAATTGCAACGGGCCAAAATTGTMTTGTCAGGTTGTGGGCGTGTTGGAAATGGAGCTAAGGAAATGCTKGACGGYATGGGAATGAGAGAGGTAAATGTGGATCATTTTCTGAACACAGTATATGCCGAACCTGTWTATGTGCGGATAGACGTATTGGATTACAATAAACGGAAAGACAATAAAATCCTAACCAAACAGGATTTTTWTAGCAATGCTAGTGAGTATGAGAGTGACTTTATGCGKTTTGCTAAAGTAAGTGAYATGTATATTGCKGGTCAYTTTTTTGGAGATAATGCACCKTATATTTTYACAAGAGATGACGCAAAATCTGCTGATTTTAATATTAAAGTAGTTGCTGATATTAGTTGTGATATTGATGGYCCTGTGGCKTCAACTATTAGGCCATCCATTATAGCGGAACCTATTTACGGGTATTTGCCTATGTCCGAGCAGGAGGTGTATTTTAAAAATGAGAATGCCATTGCTGTAATGGCGGTGGATAATTTGCCTTGTGAACTGCCCATAGATGCATCTGAAGGATTTGGAACTAGTTTTGCGGAACATGTGATTCCTGCTTTTTTTAATAATGATAAAGACGGTATCTTGGAAAGAGCCTGCATGACAAAAGAGGGTAAATTGACAAAACGTTTTCTATATTTGCAGGATTTTGTAGACGCTAAAGAATGACAATGCAACCCAATTTTAATTTAGAAGACCTCGCAAAGGCAATAATGCCATTTGGAAAATACAAAGGACGATATCTTATAAATCTTCCAGAACATTATATTGTTTGGTATAAAAATAAAGGTTTTCCAAAAGGAAAACTTGGAGATATGATGGGCTTGGTGTATGAACTGCAGTTAAACGGGCTGGAATATCTAGTACGAAAATTAATGAAATAACTGTTTTTAATAATTGATCGACAGGATGCTAATAGAGACAATTAGCATCCTTTTTTTTGTCGTAAAATTGAAACAATATGCTTTTTAAACGTAATAGCCAACCAAGATATATACTTATTTTTGTTCAATTTTCAGTAAACGATTAAAGTAAATGGAAATCAATGAATTCTCTAAAATAAAACTTTTCAACAATTATTGTTATTAACTAATTGAAGTTTTATTGCAACTAGACTCATTTATTTTCTAATTTTAAAGTCATAAGATTTATGTAAAAATAAAATTTAAACAATGGAGAATCAGCTAGTTTTGGAAAAAGTGTTTACACGAGATGAGGTATTGCAAGCATCTTTAAGTTATTTTAATGGCGATGAGTTGGCAGCAACCACATGGATGAATAAATATGCAATTAAAAATAAGGAAGGAGCTTTTTTAGAAAATACTCCAAATGATATGCATGCACGTATGGCGAAAGAATTTGCTAGAATAGAAGCAAATTACGACGCTATCGAAACTACTACCGAAGGGTTGTCAAATTACGGTAAGAATCGTCAAAAATTAACGGAAGAAGTTATTTTTGACTTATTCAAAGATTTTAAATACATTATTCCACAAGGAAGCGTCATGTCTTCTTTGGGAGATAAAAATACCATTGCCTCTTTGTCCAACTGTGTGGTAATTCCACCAGTATTGGATTCTTATGGAGGTATATTTTATACCGATCAGCAAATGGCACAGTTGTTCAAAAGACGTTGTGGTGTTGGAGTAGATTTATCTAATTTAAGACCTAATGGAGCTGCCGTTTCTAATTCGGCAGGAACTACCTCTGGAGCTGTTTCTTTTATGAATCGTTTCTCTAATACAACTAGAGAAGTGGCTCAGAATGGACGTAGAGGAGCTTTGATGTTGACCATGGATATTGCCCATCCAGATATTGAAGAATTTATAAAAATAAAACAAGATTTAACCAAAGTAACAGGAGCTAATATTTCTATCAGAATTTCTGATGAATTTATGAAAGCTGTTGTCGGAGATACAGATTTTAACTTGCGTTTTCCTATAGATAGCCCAGATCCAGAATTTGAAAAAGTGGTGAAAGCTAAAGAATTATGGGATACCATAATAAAATGTGCACATAATACAGCCGAACCAGGATTGATATTCTGGGATCGTCAACATTATTATTCAACTTCCTCTTTGTATCCAGGGTTTAAAAACGATTCTACCAATCCATGTTCGGAAATTGCAATGCAAGGTGGAGATAGTTGTCGTTTGATTGCTGTGAACCTCTATAGTTTTGTGATAGATCCTTTTACTAAAAATGCACGATTTGATTATAAGAAATTGTACGAAGTTGTGTATGATACACAACGTTTGATGGACGATTTGGTTGATTTGGAGTTAGAAGCTGTTGATAAAATATTTAAAAAGATTAACAATGATGGTGAACCAGATGATATCAAAAAAATAGAAAACGATACGTGGAAGTTATTGGCAGAAACGGGGAAAACAGGACGTAGAACAGGTCTTGGATTTACGGCCTTGGCAGATGCAGTTGCAGCTTTAGGATTGAAGTTTGATACCGACGAGGCAATTGCTACTGTAGACGAAATTATGAAAGCGAAGTTGTCAGGAGAGTTTGATAGTAGTATAGACATGGCTATTGAGCGTGGAAAATTTAAAATATTTGATCAAAAAATTGAAGATCAATCGGAATTTGTCCAAATGTTAGCTACAGATTTCCCAGATATTTACAATAGAATGATGGAACATGGACGTAGAAACATCTCTATAAGTACCGTTGCTCCGACGGGATCATTGAGTATGTTAGCGCAAGTTTCTTCGGGAATTGAGCCTGTGTTTTTATTGAGTTATAAAAGACGTAGAAAAGTAAATAAAGACGATACCAATGCAAAAGTTGCTTATGTTGATGAGTTGGGAGATGCTTTTGAAGAGTTTGATGTATATCATGCAAAATTAAAAACTTGGATGGATCAATCTGGTGAAACGGATATCACAAAAAGTCCTTATGAAGGTGCTACGGCTACAGAAATTGATTGGAAAAAACGTATTAAAATGCAAGCCTTAGTGCAAAAATACACCACACATTCTATCAGTTCGACTATCAATTTGGCAAGTGATGTTACTACAGATTTGGTGAGTGATATTTACATTGAGTCATGGCAAAAAGGAGTGAAAGGAATTACAGTATATAGAGACGGTTCTAGAAGTGGAATCTTAGTTTCTAATGATACTAAAAATGAAAAAGAAAATGAAGATTGTTTTGAACAAACCAAGTTTCCGAAACGTCCTAGAAAGTTGGATGCAAAAGTGGTTCGTTTTCAAAACGATTATGAAAAATGGGTAGCAGTTGTAGGAATTTTAGAAGGGCGCCCTTACGAAATATTTACAGGAAAAGTGGACGACTCTTTTGTGTTGCCAACAACATTACACAAAGGATGGATTATTAAAAACAGAGAGGAAAACGGTGATGCTCGCTACGATTTTCAATATGAAGTTAAAAATGGTTACAAAGTGACCATGGAAGGTTTGTCTCGTTCATTTGATAAAGAGTACTGGAATTATGCCAAGTTAATTTCGGGAATTATTCGTCATGGAATGCCTATGGCTTATGTGGTGGATCTAGTACAAAATCTRAATTTTGATAACGAGAATATCAATACTTGGAAAAATGGAGTTGCACGTACCCTAAAGCAATTTGTTCCTAATGGAACTGTAGCTGCAGATAAAAAATGTGGAGAATGCGGTGATCCTGATGGATTGATTTATGAAGAAGGTTGTTTAATTTGCAAGAGCTGTGGGGATAGTAAATGTGGATAAAACCTAGAAATATATTCTAAATAAAACTCGTTGCCGTAAAATAGTAACGAGTTTTTTTATGCAAACTTGTTTATTGCTGCAATTAAATATACTTTAGAAGTATGAATAGAAAAATGAGACTTCCTGCAGTACTATTATTTTGTAGTGCCGCTTTATTAATTGTTGATTTTTCAATTTTGGAAGATGATAGTGCGGGATATTATATTCGTAAGATATCGTCAATTTGTCTAATTATTGCAATGTTATTTCGGTTAAAAGTGGAACGTGATAACATGAAGTCACCTAAATAAACCCCTTGAAAATGTGGATTAAAACTCAAAATAATAAGGAATTAGTAGATGTGTCATCTATCAAAATAGTTAAGAGCGGAAAAAAAGCCTATATAATGGCCGTCATAAATGGTGCTGGATTTTGGTTGTCTGGAGATACCATAATAGGCAAGTATGGAACTATGGACGAGGCGATACTAGCATTGAATAAAATTGAAACAAGTATCTCCAATAGGGAAAATATACATGTTATGTCAACTAATTAATTTATGCTGAATCCAACAGAAAATTATTTTCTTCGTCAAAAGGAACCCTATCAATCCATAATGTTATACATCCGTAGTTTGTTGTTAAAACCAGCGTTAGGAATTGTAGAAAAACACAAATATGGTATTCCATTTTATTATGCTAACAACAAGCCCTTGTGTTATTTGAATGTGTTGAAGGGAACTCGTTTTGTTGATATTGCCTTTGTAAAAGGAAAAGAATTAAAGAAGGAGTTTCCTATTTTAAAAGATTATAAAAATAGAAAATTTACACGATCACTTCAATTGGAAAAAATAGAAGATTTGGATGAAGGAGCGTTTTTAAGTATCGTTAGATCTTCCATTGAATTGAATCAAAAAAAAATAGCCCTAAAACAGTAGGGCTATTCATAATATTATTTTTAAAACTGATTGATCGTCTTGCGAATCGCTACTAGCTTAGTCAATAAATCTTCTAAATGATCTAAGTTTAACATGTTGGCACCATCAGATTTTGCATTGGCGGGGTCTGGATGAGTTTCAATAAAAATACCATCCACACCAACAGCAATTCCTGCTTTGGCAACCGTTTCTATCAATTCTGGTTTTCCTCCAGTAACACCACTTGCTTGGTTAGGTTGTTGTAAAGAGTGAGTGATATCCAATACGGTAGGAGCGTATTTTTGCATCTCTGGAATCCCTCTAAAATCTACAATCATGTCTTGGTATCCAAACATGGTTCCTCTGTCTGTAATCCATGCTTTTTCACTACCACTGTCTTTTACCTTTTGTACGGCATGTTTCATGGCGTCAGGACTCATAAATTGTCCTTTTTTAAGGTTTACTACCTTGCCTGTTTTAGCAGCGGCTACAACTAAGCTTGTTTGTCTTACAAGAAAAGCAGGGATTTGTAATACATCTACATATTGTGCCGCCAAATCAGCGTCTGAAGTTTCATGAATGTCAGTTACTGTTGGTACATTGTATTTTTCGCTTACTTTTTTTAATATTTCTAATGCTTTTTGATCACCAATACCAGAAAAACTGTCTATTCTAGAGCGATTTGCTTTTCTAAAGCTTCCTTTAAATATGAAAGGGATTTTCAATTTATCGGTTATTTTTTGAACTTTTTCACAAATTTCCATAGCCATTTCTTCACTCTCAATGGCGCAAGGCCCAGCTAGTAAAAAGAAATTTCCGCTATCGGTATGTTTTATGTTAGGAATTAGATTTAAATCCATGTTGATTGTTTTTTTGCAAATGTACTTAAAAACCAACTAATTTAATATCAATCCTTATATTTACGAAAAAAAGCTTGACTCTTAACTAATTTTATGCCGTTCGGATACGTAATTACTTTTAGGTCAATTATGTAAAATTTCATAAAAAACCAATGGTTGGTGCTGTTTTTATGAACGATGGAACAACTGACATAGAAATTGATCTGGAATCTTGGGAGTAGTTAGTCTTGGCTATTATTCCCTTGACAAAGTCAAGGAGGAAGAAAAATTAAAGTGATGACTGAAACAGAAAAAGACAAAATAGTAGTATCAGATGCTTTAATAGCAAGTAGAATTATGATGATTCGTACTAAAAAAGTGATGATTGATAGTGATATTGCTGCTCTTTACGGAGTCAGTACGAAAAGACTTAATCAGCAGGTGACTAGAAATAAAAATCGTTTTCCTAGTCATTTTATGTTTCAACTTACTATTGATGAGAAAAAAGAGGTGGTTGCAAATTGCAACCACCTTGAAGGATTGAAATACTCATCTGTGTATCCAAGAGTTTATACGGAGCATGGAATTCTGATGCTTGCAAATGTTCTCAGAAGTGAACAAGCAATAAATATGAGCATTAAAATAATTGAAATTTTTATTGCCATGCGAGAAGTTTTATTGGCGCAAAGTGATTTGGTATTGAAACTTCAAGAAATACAAGAAAAAGTAACTTCTCATGACGAGCAAATAAAGTTAATTTTTGAATACATAAAACAAGTAGAAGGTAAAAAGGAACAAGATTTTGATCAATCCAATAGGAAGAAAATTGGTTATAAATAGGATTAAATCAACGGGATATTAATTATTATATGAAGAAAGTATATTTTTTATCAGGAACCATGAACGATGAACGTCTTTGGCAATGGGTGTTTCCGATGTTAGAGAACATTGATCCTGTTTATATTGATATTACTCAGGCGAATTCGTTTGAGGATATAAGCAATTTGATCAACGATGTAATGGAGGCTCCGGGAATTTTAATAGGGTTTTCTTTAGGCGGATTTTCAGCCTTGAATTTCACCAAACAACACCCTCATAAAGTGTCAAAATTAATGATGATTTGTGCTTCAGCAAATGGTTTGAATAATGAAGAAATTCGGTTGCGAAATAGCACCATTCGCTTTTTGGAAACACATAGTTATAAAGGTATTTCAAGGGCTAGAATTAACCAATTCGTTCATCCGGGAGCTGATAATTACGAAAAAATAGTTGAGGTAATTAGAATGATGGACGTAGATTTGGGGAAAGAGACATTAATTAGGCAGTTGAAAGCAACCTCGAAAAGGACCTCTTTAATGGAAGATTTAGCTGTGTTAAAAATGCCAGTTTGCTTGCTGGGAGCCAGTGATGATCTGCTGGTGACTCCTGATAGTATGGAGGATATGTATTTGGAATTGGAAAATGCATCATTTGAAATAATTTCAGAAACTGGACATATGATTCCTTTGGAACAACCTACTATTTTGGCACATAAGATTCATGAATTTGTGTTTTCCTAAAAATTGGGGCTTTGTGAGTTTATTGTTTAAAAATAAACGATAATTGTGTCCTTTTTTGTAAATTTATCCCTTATAAAAATAAAGGATGAACGTACATTTTATAGCCATTGGAGGGAGCGCTATGCATAACTTGGCATTGGCATTGCATAAAAAAGGAGATCGAGTAACAGGAAGTGACGATGCAATTTTTGAACCTTCTAAATCTCGTTTGGAAGCTAAAGGATTATTACCACAGGAAATGGGTTGGTTTTCCAATAAGGTTACGAACAATTTGGATGCCATCATTCTTGGGATGCATGCAAAAGAAGAGAACCCTGAATTATTGAAGGCTCAGGAATTAGGACTTAAAATTTATTCATATCCAGAGTTTTTATATGAACAATCCAAAWATAAAACACGTGTAGTTATTGGAGGCTCTCATGGGAAAACAACCATTACTTCGATGATTTTACATGTACTACACTATCATGATATGGAAGTGGATTTTATGGTGGGAGCTCAGTTGGATGGTTTTGATACCATGGTAAACCTTACCCATACCAACGAATTTATGGTATTGGAAGGCGATGAGTATTTATCTTCGCCTATAGACAGAAGACCTAAATTTCATTTATACCGTCCTAATATAGCTTTGATTAGTGGAATAGCTTGGGACCATATAAATGTGTTTCCTACCTATGAAAATTATGTAGAACAGTTTTCGATTTTTGCGGATTCATTGGCGAATGGTGGTATTATGGTGTACAACGAAGAAGACCTTGAAGTGAAAAATGTAGTGGAAAACAGCAAGCATCATTTCAAACAATACCCATACAATACACCTAATTTTAGAATAGAAGACGGAGTTACTTTTGTAGAAACGGCTATCGGTGATGTGCCATTAGAAATTTTCGGAAAACACAATCTACAAAATATGGCAGGAGCGCAATGGATTTGTGCTCATATGGGATTGGGTGAAGAAGAGTTTTATGAAGCAATTGTAAGCTTTACAGGAGCCAATAAAAGATTGGAAATTATTAAAAAAACCGAATCTAATATTGCCTTTAAAGATTTTGCACATTCTCCTTCTAAGGTGATAGCAACTATGGAGGCGGTTAAAGAGCAGTATGCTTCAAAGCATGTATTGGCATGTTTCGAATTGCATACCTATAGTAGTTTAAATGCTGATTTTTTGAAAGAATATAAAGGAGCACTTGAGGCTGCGGATGAAGCAGTGGTGTTTTACTCTCCAAAAGCAGTGGCTATAAAACAATTGGAGCAAGTGAGTGAAGCCCAAATAAAAGAGGCCTTTGGACGAGAAGATTTGATTGTGTTTACAAATCCATCAAAATTTCAAGAATTTTTGTTTGCCAAGAAATTTAAAAATACGGCCTTATTATTAATGAGCTCAGGGAATTATGGTGGACTCAATTTTGAGAATCTAGCAAACCTTTTATAAATAGATGTTATGAACCGAACATGAATTTTTTTAATCAAAAAATACCCCCAAGGGTATGATTAAAATAAATTCATGWGAGAACGAGAGTAGCGAGTGCTTACATGGGTTCTCAAATTTTGAAATATTTTTAGTCAATTACAAAATTTTAAACACATGAACCGAACATGAATTTTTTTAATCAAAAAATACCCCCAAGGGTATGATTAAAATAAATTCATGAGAGAACGAGAGTAGCGAGTGCTTACATGAGTTCTCAAATTTTGAAATATTTTTAGTCAATTACAAAATTTTAAACACATGAAAATTAATAGTAGTACAAAAATTTCAAGTCTTATAAAGGAGAACCCAAAAACAATTGATGCGATTGCATCTATAAATAAGCATTTTAAGAAATTACAGAATCCAATACTTAGAAAAGTATTGGCGGCAAGAATTACCATTGCTGATGCTGCTAAAGTGGGAGGAGTACCAGTAGCAGTATTTTATAAAAAATTGGAAGAACTAGGTTTTGAGATAGAAGAGAAGGAAACGGTACAAAATCAACAAGAAGAGTATATGAAATCAGTAGAAAACAAAGATATTAAGAAYTTCGTAAGTTTGGATGTGCGCCCCATTTTAGAAGGTGGGACGGATCCTTTTAAGGCTATAATGACAGCTGTAAAGGAATTGAAAGAAGATGAAACTTTGGARATTGTCAACAGTTTTGAACCAATTCCATTGATTCATAAGTTAAAAGAAAAAGGCTATGATTCTTGGACAAAACGTTCGGACGATGGTGTTGTGTATACCTATTTTAGGAAGTCGGATGCTGGTGAAGAACTTGATATATTACATCCAGTGGCAGAAGCTAAGGAAGAAGATTTTGATTCGAAATTAAATTCTTTTGGAAATGATTTGATTCGAATCGATGTTCGAATGTTAGAAATGCCTGAACCAATGACAACGATTTTGGAAGCTTTAGAAAATATTACAGCAACTTCAGCACTATTTGTGGATCATAAAAAAGTACCTCAATTTCTATTGCCAGAATTGGCCAATAGAGGGTATGAAATCATGTATAAAACCATAAGTGAACACCACTTACAATTACTCATTTTTAAACAAGCCTAATGCAAGGATTACAGACCAACAATGCACCGCATCCAAGCGTTATTATTCCACATTTTGTTTTTGCATCAATTGCTTTGATAGGAGTGGCTATGTTATTGTTGCTTAGTGAGAGCGCATTGATTCAAGTTTATTTTAGCGGAAAATTAATAGCAATAACACATTTAACTATACTTGGTTGGGCGAGTATGATTATTTTTGGTGCTTTGTATCAATTGATACCTGTGGTGTTTGAAACATCACTTTATAGTGAGCGATTGGCAAAAATCACATTCTATAGTTTAGGAGTTTCAGTGGTGTTTTTGAGTTATGCTTTTTGGATTAATAGTTTTACAGTATTACTGCCTTATGCTGCCTTGGCAACCTTTATATCGTTGTTGCTTTTTGTAATTAATGTGTTTCTTTCCTATAAAAAATCACCTGTAAATAAAATAGAATCCAAATTTATTTTGATGTCTATTGTATGGTTGAGTGTCACGGAGTTTATTGGAACCATGATTGCTTTTAACTTTAAATTTAATTTTTTAAGTGAAATTCATTTACACTATTTAAAAATTCATGCTACAATTGGGTTTGTAGGTTGGTTTTTGTTTTTGATTATTGGTGTTGGATCCACTTTGCTTCCAATGTTTTTTATCTCTCATGAATTGAATAAAAATTGGTTGCGAAAATCATTTGTATTTTTGAATTTGGCCATGTTGGTGCTTTTAGTAAATGGATTTTCTGTAAATGAAACAAGCTTAGAGATAGTAACTTTTAGTTTTTCAATTTTAGGTATTGCATATTTTTTGAGATATATTTATCAATCTTATAAAAAACGATTGCGTAAAAAATTAGATGTTGGAATGCGCTATTCTGCATTAGCAATGGCTTTACTAGTATTGCCAATAATTATATTGACCATAGTTTTTAATGTATTTCCTTTAGATGATGAGTTTGTGAACAGAGCTGTAATTTTATATGGGTTTTCGGTTCTGTTTGGGTTTATAACTACATTAATTTTAGGGCAAACGTATAAAACATTGCCATTTATTGTTTGGTTGCATAAATATCAGAAACTAGTAGGAAAGACAAAGACACCACTCCCGCGAGAATTGTATTCTGAAAAAATAGCGAGCATTCAATTTTACACCTATTTTCTGTGTTTAATAGTGATGGGAATTGGAATTATAACACAAAATTTAATCCTCCTTAAAATAGCAAGTTATTTACTGTTACTAGTAGGGATTTTATATACCATTAATGTGATGAAAATAATAGTGCATTCATCTAAAAACACCCCTTAATTATGACAGCAGAAGACATCATGTTATTCGAAATAGAATTATTAGAATTGTTAAAAGAAGTAATAGATCCTGAAGTAGAAATTAATATTGTAGACATGGGATTGATTTACAAACTGACATATGATGGAGAAGGAATTGTAAATATAGATCTTACTTTTTCTACGCCGTCTTGTCCTCTAGGAGATACTATTATGACGAATATTAGAGAAACAATCAACCAGAAATATCCTGATTTTATAGTAAGTATTGAGTTGGTTTTTGAACCAAAATGGACTCCTGCTATGATTAGTGATGAAGGACGAAAAATGTTGGGTTAGTCTAAAAACAGGAACAATAAAAAAGTCCGGTTTACTTTGGTAAACCGGACTTTTTTGTTGCTGTAATAAGTTGTTATTCGGTTGCTCTAAACCAGTTTTGTGTTCTGAAGAAAAAAGCGATATATCCACGTACATTTAATTTGTTCGGGTCTTCTTCGTCTAACCAAATTTTGCATTTGTATATTTTTCCTTTTTTAGGATCTAAAATTGTAGCTCCACTATATTCGTTGCCTTTCTTTTTCAAGCCGTCTATAATAACCATTCCTTTTACTGGTTGGTCTTTTCTAGGATCGTCATCATTACAGTTATCACAAATTGCGTCTTGTTTATCTTTGTCTAGCAATTGTAATATTTTTGCGTAAACTTTACCATCTTCTTGGTAAATTTCTACTATTGATTTCTCTTTTCCAGTTTCGTCATCTATGGTTTTCCATTTTCCAAAAATGTCTTGTGCGGATATAGTTCCTGCGATTAAAATTGCACAAAATGTTGTAAATAAATGTTTCATGGGTATTGTAGAGTTAAATGTTATTTTATGTGTTTAAAGAAAATCAAATATATGCTATTTAATCAATTGTTATACCTCAAAGATGAGACCATTTTTAATTTTTCTTCCAAAAGAACGGGGTAAACAATATCAATACAGTAAATAATTCCAAACGACCAATGAGCATTAAAAAAGAGCAAAACCATTTTGCACTTATACTTAAGTGTTCAAAATTATCTACAGGACTTACAGTACCAATTGCAGGACCTATATTTCCTAAAGAAGAAGCTGCCGCTCCTAAGGCGGAATTAAAATCCAATCCCATAAAGGTAAGAAGGATTGTACTGCAAATAAAAATCAGCATGTAAAGAATGAAAAATGAAATGATATTTATTATAATTCCTTGATTAACTGCTGTTTTATCGTATCTAATAGGGATGATAGCATTGGGGTGTATGAGTTTTTTAAATTCTAAGAAACTGTTTTTTATCATAATCACATGTCGAACAATTTTTATTCCACCACTTGTAGATCCAGCAGAACCTCCTATAAAGAACAACGCAAAGATAAGTGCAGTTGCAAAATAGTTCCACATTGTAAAATCGGCAGTTACAAATCCAGTAGTTGTAAGTATAGAAATTATTTGGAAGGAAGCATGTCTAAATGCACTCTCTGCCTTTCCCCAAACCATTGGATGGTCTATGCTTGTATGTAAATTAGGGTCTTGTTTAAAATAGATCAGAATGGTGAGTAATCCAACAAGGAATAAAGTTCCAAATAGATAATATCTGAATTCTTCATTCTGTAATACACGTTGTATTTTTCCTTTTAAAGCAAAGTATGTGAGGATAAAATTTGTTCCGGCGATAAACATAAAGGCAATCACTATATATTGTACAAGAGGCATGTTATTGTAAAATGCCATACTACTGTTTTTTGTAGAGAAACCACCTGTACTTAAGGTCGCCATGGCATGGTTGATAGCATCAAACCAAGTCATTCCTGCTATTTTTAGTAAAAGGAATTCAACCATGGTTAGCGTAAAATAAATCAGCCATAGACGTTTTGCTGTTTCTGTAATTCTGGGGTGCATTTTATCTGCAGATGGCCCTGGAGCTTCTGCCATAAAAAGTTGCATTCCTCCAATTCCTAAAAGTGGTAAAATGGCTACAGTTAATACAATAATTCCCATTCCTCCAATCCAGTGGGTGGCACTTCTCCAAAACAAGATTCCTCTAGGCATGGATTCTATATCTAGTAAAATGGATGATCCAGTGGTAGAATATCCAGAAATAGTTTCAAAAAATGCGTTGGTGTAAAGAGGGATGGTTCCTGTAAAAACGTACGGAAGGGTTCCCGTAATTGTTAACATTAACCAGCCAAGAGTTACAATAAGATATCCTTCTTTTTTTTGGAGATTTGCTTTTTTTGAATTCCTATTAAAAAACCACATGGTAAAGCCAAGGGCAATTGTTGTAATACCTGCGATTAATATTCCTTTGAAAGCTTCTTCTCCGTGATACAAACTAAAAGGGACAGCCAGCAACATGAAAAGACCGTTTAAGATAGAAGTCAATCCAAGAAAGCTAAGAATAATTTTAAAGTTAAAATGCCTCATGATTAATTGAACAATTTTTCTACTTTATGGATGGCTTCTGGCAAACAGAAAACAACGGCTTTGTCATCTGGTTGAATTTGAAAGTCACCAAAAGTCATGAAAGCCTTTCCATTTCTAATTACGCCTCCAAATACCGCTTTTTTTGTTAATTTTATATCTCTGACTAAATTTCTGGTCACCAAAGATCCTTTTTTAACTTTGAATTCCAATACTTCGGCATCTACATTGTGTAAATTCACTAATTTAAGTACTTCACCTTTTCGTACATGCTTGAAAAGAGCACTGGCAGCTAATAATTTTTTATTGATAAGTGTGTCAATTCCTATGGTCTGAGAAATATTGATATAATCCATGTTTTCTACCAAGGCAATGGTTTTTTTTACTCCTTTCGATTTCGCCACTAAACAAGACATAATGTTGGTTTCCGTATTTCCAGTAACAGCTACAAAGGCATCCATCTCTGCAATATTCTCCTCGTCTAATAATTCTACGTTTCGTCCGTCACCTAAAATCACCAATGTGTTTGGGATTTTTTCTGCAATCTCATTAGCGCGCTTTCTGTCATTTTCTACCAATTTGACCTTGAAATTAGACTTGCATAATTGGCGTGCGGTTTTAATACCTATTTTACTTCCTCCTAAAATCATAACATCCTTTACACCAAATTGTGTTTTTCCAACCAATTTGTATATGTGAGGGATGGATTTTTTAGGGACGGAAAAATATACTTGGTCACCAGAGTTGTACACAGATTCTCCACGTGGAATAATTGTTTCTGAACTGTTTTCTGGTTTTATGGCAATGGTTATAAAATCTACTTCTGGAAATTTGTCTTTTGCTTCACTTACTGTCAGTCCGATAAGAGGTGAACTATAATCTAATGTGCTTCCCAGTATATTTAGGATACCGTTTTCAAATTCTATAGTGTCGTTAAAGGCAGATTGCTGCAATAATTGTTGAATTTCTTCAGCTGCTAATTCACCAGGAGAAATCATATTGTCAATTCCAATTTTTACAAAATCAATGTCTGGATTGTTTTGATATTCGTGACTAGAGATTCGCGCAATGGTTTTTTTTGCTCCTAATTGCTTGGCTAGTACCGATATGGTGAAATTAGTATTTTGAGATTCTGTTACTGCTAACATAATATCTGCCTCATGAATTTTTAAATCCTTGAGGTCTTTTATAGAAGTGGCATCTCCTTTTTTTGTAATCACATCTATATGGTTGCTCACATATTCCAATCGTTCGGCGTCCAAGTCAATAATATAAATATCTTGTGATTCAAAAGAGAGTAATTTTGCCAGGTGAAAGCCTACATCCCCAGCACCAGCAATTATAATCTTCATATTAAGTAAATATTTAGTACAAATATAAAAATCTTATCTTTAGTAAAAAAATTAAGTTATGAAGACATTACCAAAATCAATGACCATAAAATCTTGGTCTGATGATGATAGACCTAGGGATAAATTATTAAAATATGGGAAGCGCAGTTTATCTAATGCAGAATTGGTAGCAATTTTGATAGGATCGGGTAATAGGAATGAGTCTGCTGTTGATTTATCTAAGCGCATAATGGCGTCTATAAATAATGACTTATCTGCGTTTGGAAAAGTTTCTGTGGCTGAATTAATGAAATTTAATGGCATAGGTGAAGCGAAGGCAATTTCTATTATAACAGCCTTAGAGCTAGGTAGGAGGCAGCTCGTTTCAAGAGAAATTATACCTATGTCTATTGGCGGAAGTAAGGATGTTCATAACTTGATGAAGCCATTAATCGGAGATTTGAATCATGAAGAATTTTGGGTGATATTTTTAAATAATTCCAATAAAGTTGTGCATAAAATTCAGTTGAGTAAAGGGGGGTTAACAGGGACTTTAGTGGACATGCGTTTGTTGTTTAAACACGCTATAGGCTTGCTGTCTACGGGAATAATTTTATGTCATAATCATCCTTCAGGAAAGGTGACTCCAAGTGAATCTGACAAGATGTTGACGCAGAAAATCACTAAAGGAGGACTTACCTTAGATATAAAAGTGCTGGATCATGTAATTATTACAGAAAAAATGTATTTTAGCTTTGCCGATGAAGGACTGATATAAATCTAAATTTAGACTGAGTGCTACTTGTATATACGCATAAAATTACACCAAGAGTTAATTATATTTTCAAACATATTTTTGTTCGAATTTTACAAATGCCTGTTTCTTTTACTACAAAAGTAGAGGAGTTTGTAGCACATAGTGGACCTAAAATTACTTACACAAAAGCCCCTTTGGGTACTGAGTTTTTTATTAGAAGCCACGATTTGTTATTCGAGCAAGGAGTAAATGATGTTGAAATAAATATTCAGAAATGGGGTGATGAACCTTGTTTTTTTAGTACAGGAGATGCTTCCACTATTCCTTATGATATTTTTGCTGCTAGTTTTTATTTGTTAAGTAGATATGAAGAATATTTACCTTTTGTAACAGACGAGCATGAACGCTTTTCTCCTGAACAGAGTCTCGCCTATAAAAATGGTTTTTTAGAGAAACCTGTCATAGACATTTGGGCCTATAAATTTTTAGAACTTTTAAAAGAGAAATTTCCACGCTATGAGTATCCAAAGCGAACGTTTAAATTTATTTCTATAATTAATGTCAGCAAAGTTTTTGCATTCAAACACAAAGGGTTAATTCGTACTTTTGGAGGATTTATAAATGATTTTTTCACGCTCCGATGGGTCAATTTATGGAACCGGTTTTTGGTTGTCTTTAATTTTAAAAGAGATCCTTATAATACGTTTACGCACCTTCTTAAATTGCAAAAAGAGACAGGTATAGAAACCTTGTTTTTTTTTCTGATTAGTAATTATACAACTTTTGATACCAATATTTCTACTACTAGTGCTACCTATGTTTCTTTGATAAAATCGGTGGGTGATTATGCAAAGGTTGGCTTATTATCTTCTTATTTTACGTATAACAACTCCAGTAAATTGAAAAAAGAAAAAAATAAACTTGAAAGTATTACGAATGTTCCATTGTATAGATCTAGGCAACATTATTTGAGGTTAAATTTTCCAGATACTTACGAAAGTTTGTTAGATCTGGATATTTTAGAAGATTATTCCATGGGCTATAATACCGCAGTGGGTTTTAGAGCAAGTTCCTGTACCCCTTTTTATTTTTACAATATAGACCTTGAAATTCAGACACCTTTAAAATTGTTTCCATTCGCAGTTTCTGACAGAGCATTAAACACAATTTTAGATTACACGGTAGATGAAAGTTTGGTGAAGATTACCACATTAAAAAATGAAGTTAAAAAAGTAAACGGTACATTTATTACTGTTTTTCATAATGAAAGCGTTGGGAATTACGGAGAATGGGAAGGATGGAAAACCGTATATAAAAATATAGTAAAATAAATGAGAAAAATTACAGACATTTTTTTTGATTTAGATCATACCTTATGGGATTTTGAAGCAAATTCTAAAGTGGCATTCGAATCAATTTTTAAAAAACATGCATTGCCTATTAATATCGAGAAGTTTTTAAATTATTACGTTCCAATAAATTTTAAATTTTGGAAATTGTATAGAGATGAAAAAATTTCACAGGAAACATTGAAATTCGGACGTCTAAAGGAAACATTTGAAATTATTAAAATTCAAGTGTCTTTTGATCAAATAAAAGCATTGTCTTCAGATTATTTAATAGAGTTACCTAAGAGCAATACCCTTTTTGAGGGGACTCATGTATTGCTTCAATATTTAAGGGCTAAAGGGTATAATATGCACATAATAACCAATGGTTTTGAAAAAGTACAAATTAAAAAACTTGAAAATTCCAATATTAATGAATATTTTGACCAAATTATTACTTCTGAAAGCGTAGGTGTAAAAAAGCCCAATCCACTTGTTTTTAATGAAGCACTGAAAATGGCAAATGTTACTGCTACCAATGCCATTATGATTGGAGATAATTGGGAAGCGGACATTATGGGAGCAAAAAATGCTGGGCTGGATGTGATCTATTGTAATTTTAATAAACAGTCTGTAGGAAATAATATTAAATCAGTAAACAATTTATTAGAGATTAAACAGTTTTTATAAATAACAACCCCCCTAAAAAAATGATGATTACCCCCACAAAAATCAGTTATTTTATGCTTATTGTACTGTGTTTTGCATGTACAAAGCCTATAGATATTGATCAGTTAGATGATGCAAGTTTTGAAACAGCTTACCTTTTTCCATTAATCCATTTGGAATTAAATGCACCTAATTTTTTAAACGAATTTAATCAGGAAATCCCAGTTACAAGTGACGTAATTAATGTGCCTAGTATGCATGATTTGTACCCTTACCTCAATAGGGCTGAGTTCACCGTGAAAACAACCAATAGTTTCAATAGAAATTTTACACTTAACATACTCTTTTTTGATGAAGAGAAAAATCTTATTTACACATTGCAACCAGTAATAACGGTTCCTTCAAATTCATCAGAACTGACCCACGAACTTGTGATACCTGAAAAGGATATCAATATTATGTACAGTACACGTTATTTTGGAATGTATATGTCCTTATGGAATAGTGGTTCCGGTGAGATAATTACTGTTACAGATATTTCAGAATTCAAATTGAAATCTTCAATGAAATTATATKTTAACTTTAAAAAAGTATGAGAAAATTAATACTGATAAGTAGTTTTCTACTTACTTTTTTAGCCAGTGCACAAAATAAACAAGTGTTATACGATTTTGCAGAAATTCCCCAAACCTTGATGTTAAATCCTGCGGTGGATTTTCAAGGTAAATTTCATGTCAGTATTCCTGGGCTGTCCCATWTTTCATTACATGGAGGTTTTAGTGGTTTTTCGGCTTTTGATTTGTTGGCAGATAATGATGTTTCGATTAACGATAAGATAAAAGAGGTTTATAAGTCCTTTGGAAAAACAGAATTCTTAAGTTTTAATCAACAATTAGAAATTTTAAACATTGGATTTAGACATAAAAATAATAATTATATAAGTTTTGGGTATTACCAAGAATTGGATGTTTTGTTTAAGTTTCCAAAAGATTTGGTAGACTTATACTACAACGGGAATACTGTTTTGGATCGGAAATATTCTGCACGAAAACTGTCAGCTCAAGCTGAGTTACTAGGTGTTTTTCATGTGGGTGTATCACGTAAAATTAGTGAGTTCACTAGAGTAGGTGGCCGCATAAAAATATATTCCAGTGTTGCAAGTGCTTCTACGAAACAAAATAGAGGGTATTTTTATACGGAAAATGGTACAGACAATATCTACAGGCAACACCTAGCAAATGTTGATTTGCTATTGGAAACTTCTGGGATTCAGTTGCCAGATAATGTAGATGTAGATCAATCTTATATTCAGAATAAATTTTTATTTGGAGGGAATTTAGGAATAGGGCTAGACCTTGGTTTTACGTTTAAGCCGAAAGACCAATGGGAAATTACAGGAAGTATTCAAGATTTAGGTTTTATTTATTATACAAAAAATGTGGAATCCTATCGTGTAAAAGGAAATTACCAATTGGACGGATTTCAGTTGAATTTTGATCCAAATACTCCTGATAATTATTGGAATGATTTAAAAAATGATTTTGAAGAGCGTATTGGTACCGATACCATTCATGCAAATTATATGAATTTTAGACCTACCAAAATTAATGGGTCACTAACGTATTCTTTTGGTAGAAAACGTCGTGATGATTGTACTTTTATAAATAGAATATCTCCATATACTCATAAAGTGGGAGCGCATTTGTTCTCTCGATTAAATATAGTACACTCTTATGTTGCAGCCACCTTGTTTTATGAACGTAGATTAGGAAATGCATTATCTACTAAAATTACCTATACAGCAGATCCGTTTTCTTTTGCAAATGTTGGATTTGGAATTTCCGCTAGGGCTGGAGCCTTTAACATTTATGCAACTGCGGATAACTTGTTGGGTTTAAGAAATGTCTATGCCATGAAGAGTAGCAATTTTCAATTTGGAATGAATTTAATTTTTGGAGCTTATTAATTGTATATTTATCCATTAAAATAGAAAAAATGAAAAAAGTAATATTAGTTATCGCAATTTTATGTGGTGTTTTTAATGTAAATGCACAAAGTGAGTTGAATGCCTACAAATATATTATTGTAGAAAAACAGTACGTCTTTCAGAATTCTGCAGATATACATCAATTAAATTCACTCACTAAGTTTTTATTAACCAAAAGTAATTTAAACGTGTTGTTTGATACTGATGAATTTCCAGACGATTTGGCGGTTAATGCGTGTTTAGGTTTAAAAGTGGAGTTACTAGATGGTTCAGGAATGTTTAACACACAATTGTCTGCTAACTTTCGTGATTGTAAGAACCAAGTAATTTTCACTTCGCCAATAGGTAAGAGTAAKGTSAAAGAATATAAGCAAGCTTATCATGCAGCTATTAGACAAAGTTTTGAGGTGTTTAAGAATTACAAATATAACTACATAGGAAGTAAGTCTTTGTTAGTAGCTAAGGAAGTTATAAAAGATCAGCCCAAAGTTGATGGTACTTATGATGTAGCTACAGTGAAATCTACTGCAGTTAAGGAAGGAAAAAAAGTGGTTGCAGCTATTTCTAAAACAACAGTTTTAGGAACTTACTCCAATGGAACTATGTCTTTTTTGGTAAGATCAAATGGAGATGATTTTGAGTTGATTCATCCAGAAATAGGTAAAATAGCGGATTTATATAAGACGTCAAACACGCGTTTGTTTATCGTACAATGGCTTGGTAAACCACAAGCAAAACTAGTAACAATCACAAGTGAAAACACCTTGGAAATTGNYMCGNMYKCWGSRSYTWWMRTATACGTTAGGAAAATATAACGAATCGTTTTTCTATAAGAATTAATAAAGGTGTGGCATTTATGTTACACCTTTTTAGTTTGT
>NVSY01000018.1:59798-76628 GCA_002401385.1 Flavobacteriaceae bacterium
CAANAACCAACAACCAACAACCAGCAACTAGCAACCAACAACTAGTAACCATACTTCCCTTTCCATTTTTCGTTTAGAAACTTTCTCATTCCGTGTTCTCGTTGATTTAATCCCGGAGAGTACAAACGCGTTTCTTTAATTTCTTCAGGCATAAATTCTTGATCTACAAAATTACCATCATATCCATGAGAGTATTTGTATTCTTTGCCATAGTTGAGTTCTTTCATTAATTTTGTAGGAGCATTTCTGAGATGTAAAGGCACGGGTAAATCTCCTGTTTCTTTGACTAATGCTTGTGCTTTTCCTATGGCCTCGTAACTACTATTGCTCTTTGCAGAACTTGCTAAATACACCACACACTGACTCAAAATAATTCGAGACTCTGGGAATCCAATAATATTTACAGCTTGGAAGCAATTATTTGCCATAATTAAAGCGGTAGGATTGGCGTTTCCGATGTCTTCAGATGCTAAGATGAGTAATCTACGTGCAATAAATTTAGCATCCTCGCCTCCTTCTATCATTCTTRCTAACCAATATACCGCTGCGTTTGGATCGCTTCCTCTGATCGATTTAATGAAGGCAGATATAATATCGTAATGCTGATCTCCAGTCTTGTCATAACGCACCGTATTTTTTTGTACTTTATGCTCCACCATGTCGTTGGTAATGCAAATAGGTTCGTCTTCAGAATTGATAATCAACTCAAAAATATTCAGCAATTTTCGAGCATCTCCTCCTGAGAGTTTCAATAGMGCCTCTGTTTCTTTTAATTCTATTTTTTTTGTAGATAAAATACTGTCTTTTGTCATGGCTCGTTCTAGTAGTTGAATTAAATCGTCCTTAGTAAAGGCATTTAAAACATACACCTGACAGCGAGAGAGTAGGGCAGGGATCACTTCGAAACTTGGGTTTTCTGTTGTGGCACCTATTAATGTAACCCATCCTTTTTCTACAGCTCCGAGCAATGAATCCTGTTGAGATTTACTGAAACGATGAATCTCATCAATAAATAAAATAGGGTTTTTTGTTGTGAAAAGCCCCGTTTGTTGTTTTGCTTTGTTGATGATTTCACGTACTTCTTTTACCCCTGAGTTAATGGCACTTAATGAGTAAAAAGGACGCCCAGAATGTTGTGCAATAATATTAGCCAAAGTAGTTTTYCCAATGCCTGGTGGTCCCCAAAAAATGAGGGATGGGATAAATCCTCTTTTGATATGTTCGGTTAAAGATCCTTTTGGCCCCACAATATGTCCCTGACTGATATAGTCATCTAAATTTTGAGGTCTAATTCTTTCGGCTAATGGTGCATTCATGGTGTAAAAATACTAAAATTTTGAGCTTGTAGATAATTTAGTTTTATATTTACAAGTATGGAACAAGAAAAAGAAATTAGTTACTCGAAACAAGTTTGGTTAATTCCATTATTATTGTTGTTATCTATATGGACAGTGTATATTATTGAATTAAAATTTGGTTTTAATTTTAATAAATACGGTATTTATCCTCAGTCTTTGAAAGGATTAAAAGGGATACTATTTTCGCCGTTTATTCATGGCGACACGAATCATTTAGCGAACAACTCTGTGCCATTAGTGGTGTTATCTGCTTGTTTATTGTTTTTTTATAAAGAAGTTGCCTGGAAAGTATTAGGTATAGGTACTCTTTTTACTGGGCTGATGACTTGGACTATTGCTCGAGAGAACTATCATATTGGTGCTAGCGGTGTCATCTACTTGTTATTTAGTTTTATCTTTTTTAGTGGATTGATTCGGAAGAATTACAGATTAGTGGCAATATCCTTAGGCGTAGTTTTTTTATACGGTAGTATGATTTGGTATGTGTTTCCAGTAAAAGATGGCATTTCTTGGGAGGGACATTTATCTGGATTTGTGGTAGGACTTATTTTTGCCATTMTGTATAGAAAAAYAGGAATACAGAAAATGGAACATACCTATACATCATCAGAATTTGATACTTATTTCGATGAAGATGGTAATTTAAAAGAAAGTATAGAAGAGTCTCCTATTTCGCAAACTGACGCTGACGAATAGCCTCGTATAAAAAGGCACCACAGGCTACAGAAACATTCAATGACTCTATGGTTCCTAAGAGTGGTAATTTAGCCTTAGCGTTTACCAATTTTAAGATAGAAGGGTTTACACCTCTGTCTTCCGATCCCATAATAATAGCAGTAGGTTGATCAAAATTTATAGYATACAAAGAGTCTTCTGTTTTTTCAGTAGCGGCTACTAATTGTATTTCTGCTGCTTGAAATTGAAATACAGCATCCTTCACATGGTCTACTTTACAAATAGGCATTTTAAAAGCGGCTCCTGCAGATGTTTTTACAGCATCAGCATTTACTGGGGCACTTCCATGTTTGGCAATAATAATACCATGTACACCTGTACATTCGGCAGTTCTAATAATGGCACCAAAATTTCGCACATCAGATATTCCGTCCAAAATTAAAAATAGGGGWGTCACTCCAGATGCTACTGTTTTGGAAATTAATTCGTCTAAATCGTGGTAAGTGATCGGTGCTATTTGTGCAGCAACTCCTTGATGGTTACTGTTTTTTGACAGACGATCTAGTTTTTCTACAGGTACATAACTCAAGGTGATTTTTTCGCGTTTGATCAAGCTGTTCAATTCGCTAAATAACGATCCTTTTAAATCACGTTGCATGTATACTTTCTCAACAGATTCTCCATTGTTGATTGCCTCAATAATAGCACGTAAACCAAATATTTTAGATGTCTTTTTTTCCATGGGCGCAAAGGTAGGGATATTGTTTGAAATAAAAAATT
Organism: Flavobacteriaceae bacterium; assembly: GCA_002401385.1. Lineage (GTDB taxonomy): Bacteria > Bacteroidota > Bacteroidia > Flavobacteriales > Flavobacteriaceae. The sequence goes on from NVSY01000018.1 coordinate 62,612, forward strand.
CAGTTTTATGTATATAAAGTGTAGGTTTGTAGACATATTAAAATTTTATTTTGAGAATGTAGTAATTGTTATGTTATTAGATGCTAAAAGATAAAAAAGCTGAACAATAATTAAATTGTTCAGCTTTTTTTTATAAAAAATAGTTATAGTCTATAACGTATTGTACGTTTTAGGATACTAATTATTTCAAAAGTGGATTTGAATCTACTGCACGAGTTGGATAAGGAAGTAAATATGTTTCCCCTTTTAGTTTTAAATCTTCCCATCTTGTCCACTCAAAAGAAAGTTCTAATCTTCTTTCTTCGTCTAAAGTTAATGAGGATTTTCTTGCCTCTTGAAGTTCAGTTAAACGRTTGGTATGTCCCGCTTCAGCTGAGATTAAATACATTTCAGCAATTCTAGAAATTAATAAATCAGAATTATCTTCTGTTTTGTATTTTTTAGAATAGATATATCCTTCATTTTCTACTTGATTTTCAAAATCAAAAAGGATTTTACGTGTATCTTCTCCTTTTATTAAAGCAGTTAAATCATCAGCTGCAGCAAAACAATTCCAAGAAGACGCTTCTGGACTCATTATCCAACCCCATGATCCAACTTCTTCAGCCTTAGTTCCTTTGAACATAAATATTACTTCTGAAGATCTTTCTAAAGGATTAGATGCGATAGAAAATTTATCAGATAAAATCAATTCTTCAGCTTCAGCTCCAGCAGCAGTAATATTGCCTTGTAATCTGTAAACTCTAGCTAAAAGCGCCATTGCAGCTTCTTTTGTTGGTTCTTTTTGGTCAAGTAAGATATTCAAACCATCGAAAGGTGCACAGTTTTCTTTTGCATATTTTAAATCTTCTATTATAAAGTTTAGAACATCTTCTTTTGATGATGGTGCAATAGGTGATCTATCGTAGTTTTCATCAATTAATGGAACACGTTCAAACATATCATACAATCTTAAATAACTTAAAGCTCTACAGTATTTAGCTTTACCGATTTGATCATTATCTGAAGAAGATACATTTAAAATTACATTAGCTCTATCGATACCTGCGTAATAATCTGCATAAAAATAACTCAATAGAATATCTGATGCAGGTACGGTGTTTTCATAAAAGTTTTTTACTTGAAACCATTGAAATTTTACAGGCTTGTAATTATCTCCCATTATTTCAGTGTTCATAATTGCAAAATATCCGTAACCATTAGGATGTCTTAATTTCTTATAAACTCCTGTCAATAATTTGTCAACGTCTTCTTTTGCTAATTCACCTGTGGCGGAAAGAGAAGCCTCTGATGGGATCTCTAAATCTTTACTACATGATGATATGATAATTGCAGATATTCCTATACAGAATATCATTATAAGTTTTTTAAACATAATTGTTTCTTTTAAAATTTAATATTTAGACCGATTAAAAATGACTTAATATTAGGGATTCCTCCTAAGTCAACACCTGCTGTAATTTTACTTGTGTCTGATCTGTCTTGTCCTTTTTCAGAACTTTGATCTACATAACTAACTTCTGGATCTGCTCCTGAATATTTAGTAAATGTAAATGGATTTCTTGCTTGAACATAAATCCTCATAGATTTTATAAAGTCTATGTTCTCTATGTTTAGAGTTTTAAGGTCGTATCCTATTGTGATATCAGAAATACGTAAATAATCTGCATTTTCTATAAAACGAGATGAATGTTCTGTGTTCCAAGATGCGATTGTAGACGATAAATGAGGTCTTGGGATTGAAGCATCCGTGTTTTCTGGAGTCCAATAATCTAACATTTCTGTAATCATATTTTCAGAATAAGATGGTGCACCTACGCTACCTCCATTTAGTGCGCCTTTTTTATAAAAAGCATAAACTCTTTTTCCTAGGGAATATTGACCACTAATTGATAAGTCAAGTCCTTTATATGATAGTTGAGTGTGAATTCCTCCATAAATTGGAGCGATACCACCATCAAAAACCTTTTTATCATCATCGTTAATTTGTCCATCTCCATTTTGATCAACATACAGCATGTCTCCTGCAGCAACCGTAATTCCCGCTTCTCCTTCTTCGTTTAAATAGGTTGTAGACTCTTGTGCAATTCCATTTGCTTCCCAAACGTAAAACGCTCCTAAGCTTTCTCCTTCTTTTACGATTGAAATGAAACCTGTGGTGTATTCCCCTTTTTCTGTTCCAATACTTACAACTTCATTGTCGTTATAAGAAAAGTTTACTCCAAAGTCCCAATTAAAATTTTCATTGTTAACAATGTTTGCATTTACATCTATTTCAAAACCTTCATTTAATATTGTACCTACGTTGGTAAGCATGGTTCTGTATCCACTTTCTTGAGGTACATTAATTCTGCTCAATAAATCTTGGGTTTCTTTTTTGTAATAATCAAAAGTTACATCAAATCTGTCAAATACTGTTAGGTTCAAACCTAAGTTGAAAGCTTCCCCTTTTTCCCATGATAAATTTGAGTTGTAGATGCTTGTTGCTGCTAAACCTGGTTGTTGATCGTAATTTTCTCCTGATCCAATTAAATTTTGCCCTGAAGAATATGAGATACCAGTTTGATTTCCTGTGTAACCTAAAGAAGCTCTAAATTTTAATGAATTAATTTGAGGAACATTAAAGAACTCTTCGTTAGAGATAGTCCATCCTGCTGAAATTGCAGGGAAACTTCCCCATCTATTATCTTCTGTAAATTTAGATGAACCGTCATAACGAGTAGATACCATTAAATGATATTTACTGTCCATAGACATTTGTAGTCTTGTGAAATAAGACTCTAAAGACATTGCTTTAAAATAACTACGCCCTTTGTTTATTTCTCCTGCAGAAACTAACCATTTTAAATCACTTGACGGGAAATTTTCTCCTTGAACGTAAGAATCTTCATATTCCCATTTTTGAAATGAATGACCTGCTAACACATTAAATTTTAATCTGTCATCAAAGAATTTTTTTGTAAAGTTAACGGTGTTTTCTATTTGGTAATCTCTGTTATTTGAGTTTCCATAGTATCCATAACCAGTTGGTACACCATCTCCGTTTTCTCCTCTTCTCGTGTTTGGAGCATCAAACCTGTTGTATCTGTTAATATGAATGTTACCGCTATATGATGAGTGCCAAACTAGGCCATCCATAGGTTTTATATCTAAGTAAAATGTACCTCCTAAATTTTGCCATTTATCAGTAATTTGTCTTTCAAATGCAAATAAAGGATTAATAAAATTATGTTTTGCAATGTTTCCATTCTCATCTCGTGGGCTTACATCTGGTCTAGCTTCCAGAGCTTTCGAGTATGGTTGGTAGGTATTATTGTCATCAGCTACTGGAACAGATTCCGAGTAGGAGAAATAGGAGCGTACTCCCATATTTAAGTATTTATTTACTTTTTGTTCTACATTAAGTCTAACTCTTGCTTTTTTGTAAGAATCTTGTTTTATGATCCCATCCTGTGTAAATATAGAACTTGATAAATATGCTTTCGTATTAGCACCACCTCCAGATACACTAAATTGGTTTCTTTTGACAATAGGACTGTTATTTAAAATAAGCTTCATCCAATCTGTATCAACATTGCTGTTTGGTAAAGGATTTAGTTCTGTAGGGTCTTTTGGACCAGCTAATAATCCATCAGCAATGTCATTTTCATAGTTTACTCTTGCTGCATCCAATACTTGTTTGTATTGTTTTGCATTTAACATATTAGGAGTTTTGATAATGTCTTGGATACCATAGGATGTAGAAAAAGTGACTACTGTTTCTTGATCATAACTTCCTTTTTTTGTTTCGATTAGAATTACACCRTTAGATGCTCTAGATCCATAAATAGCTGTAGAAGCTGCATCTTTAAGAATACTAATACTCTTAATGTCGTCTGTAGATACACTACCCATACTTTCTTGAGGAACACCATCAATTATGTATAGAGCACTGTTTGATGCACTTAGTGATCCGTTTCCTCTAATACTAATTTGAGTTCCGTCTCCTGATCTACCACCAGTACTTACGATTTGTAAACCAGCTGATTTACCTTGTAAAGCTTGTGCAATATCAGCAACAGGTTTGTCTTCTAAACTGGCTGCACTAATTGTAGAAATAGATCCTGTTAGATCCTTTTTCGAAGTGGTACCGTATCCAACTATAACTACTTCTTCAAGTAAGTTAGAACTTGTCATGGTAACATTTAGTAAGATTGAAGTACCCACAGTTTTACTCGTGTCATTCATTCCAACGTATGAAAATGTTAAAACATCTCCTTGTTTGGCCATAATTTTGTACAAACCGTCAAAATCGGTTTCAACTCCTGTGGAGGTACCTTTGATAATTACACTTACCCCTGGCAATGGACCGGTTTCATCCGATACGGTTCCAGAAATTTGTTTTTCTTGTGCAAATGTGAATTGCACAACTAACGCTAACAAGAGCGTTAAAATTCCATTAAACTTTGTTTTCATTTGTAAAATTGTTTGAATTAATTTTATTTGGACTTTATGAGTGTCATAACCTTAAATCAGAATTTGGCTTCTATAAGCACAAACTCAATACAAAGGCTGTTTTCACTACTAAAGAGGAGTAAAGCTAGCTCAAATATTGTTTTGAAAGCTTTGGTTGTTTTTAGGAAAAAAACAAAAAATGAGGGGGTTGGTTGTAGATGAGAAGGTGWTTAAGGTTCGTTTRTTAGTTTTTTGTAGTTATATGGTGTGAAAAACAATTTAGTTGTTAAAAATGATCAAAAATTACTTTTGTGTATAATTAATGACATGATAGATTATGTTGGATATTATTCTTCTCTAATGGAAATATATTGAAGTATTTTTAATTTAATTTTCACGTTTGTGTCTTGAAATAAATAATTTTGTATTGTTGTTAAATTTTTTGTAAGGGATTCTGCTTGTATTGTTTTCGTATTTATGCTAATTAATTGTTATAACAAAAAAAAACCACCGCAATTGCGGTGGTTTTTAATTTTTATATAATAAATTTATTTTCTTGTTAGTTGTATGTGGTTATATGCGAAACAGCCAGCATCAAAACATCGTTTGAAATATAGATCCATATATTTGTCACAAGTTCTGAATGTTGATGTTGGAATATCAGAACTACCAGTTGCCATTCCAGGCCCATATGTTCCATGATTTTGAATAACTGCACCAAATTCTGAACTTCTATATATTATAAATGGGTTACTAGGGTCGCTATTATCTAATTCAACAACAGTAGTTCCACCAGTTTCATATAAATTAGCCATAAGTAAAGTTCCTTCAACAGGACCTTCTGATATTACAACTTCATAGCATCCATCACAATATCCATCTTCGTTGGCTAAGTAAGTACCATAAAACTCAGATAAATCTAATGTACAATCATCATCTAAAATAGTAACTGTTGTTTCATGATTTATTAAACCTTCTCCTAAAAGACCCAATGGGTATGATGTGTTTTCAGAGAGTGCTAATTTAATAGAAATATTATCGTTCGTTGCATTATTGTCAATTGGTGTGATTTCAATAACTGCCTCAAGCTCTCCTGCCGGAATAATAATAGTACCACTACTTGGCTCTATTGTATATCCTTGTGTATTTGAAGTTTCAAGTATAGAAAAATCAATGCTTAAATCGGTTGGGTTTGTATCCGCTGCTAGTTGAACTGTAACTAGTATTTTACCGTCAGCCTCATTCCCTTGAAAATTAGTAGCTCCAAACTGTAACCATTGTTTTCCAGCTGTACCTAAATCAGGTGTTTGTACTTCCTCGCAAGAACTTAAAATCATAAGTAAAGCGAAGAATGATATTAATATTTTTTTCATAATTTATGTTTTATATGTTAGTTAGAAGTGTATCCGCTATTTTGAACCATATTCTCATTTGCGAAAATCTCTGCTTGTGGAATAGGTAAAGTAAAACGGTAATCTCCAGCATTTAATAAGATTGAATTTGGATTTGGGGCAGCGTCCACTTCCCATCTATCTACGTCCATTCCTGTTCTTTTTAAATCAAAAAAGTGATGTCCTTCAAAGGCTAATTCTCTTCTTCTTTCTAAAGCGATTTTAGAAAGTGCTTCTGTTAAATTGGCAAAAGACTCATTTACATATGAAGTAATTCTTTTTTCACGTAACTTGTTATAATCGGCAGCCGCCTTAACTAAATCTCCTTCTTTTGCGTAAGCTTCGGCTCTAATTAAATATTGTTCAGAAACTCTAAAAAGCTTAATGTCATTTAATCCAGCGTTAGAAGATGTACCAGGGTATTTAACCACTTCTTGAAAATCACTAGAAAAATAAACTTCTTTTCTTATGTCAGAATCAGAATATAACGAAACAATTTCGTCAGATGGGCTAAAGAAAATATCTCCATTTGAGGCTGTAAATAAAGTTCCTATTGCTCCTTCCCCAGGGTTTCTTTTTAACTTAAAAATAACTTCGTCCTCTATATCGTCAGTCCAAATATCTACGAACTCACCATTTGGAGCCAAATTGAATTTATTGATAACTATAGTAGCATTTGTAATTGCACTTACATTATCTTCTTTATAAAGAGCTATTCGAGCTCGAAGAGCAGGAATTAAATCCGGGGTTATATATATGTTACTACTAGAAGATCCTGCAAGCAATGCGCTTGCTTCATTTAAATCTTTATCTAAAAATGCATATACTTCTCCCATTGTATTTCTGGAAGGTTTCTCTAAAACAACAGTATAATCAATGTAAGGAACGGAAAGTTCACTTTCGTTGGTGTAACTTGTAGAGTAGTAGCGTGCTAAGTCAAAATGAGACATTGCTCTAATTACCAATAATTCTCCTTTTAATTGTTTAATTAAGTTAATATCATCATCGTTTTCAGTTGGGATTCCATCAATAACGTCTAATACTCTATTTAATCTGTTATTAACTAAATACATATTATTCCACATTGCTGCAGCATCACCAGTTGATGAGTTTATACTCCAGGTATGGACTTGTACACCCTGCCCTCTATTACCAACACCCTTACGAGTGTTATCTGTAAATCTTGAATTCCAATTAATTAAATTGGATCCAGAAATTGCTGCGTATACACCAATTACTGCATCTTCTATATCGCGAACCGATGTTAGTGCATTTGATTCTACAATTTCATCTTTTGGATCTATCTCTATAGCGTCATTACAAGCTGTGAAAGCAAGTGTCATTGCTAATACAATAGACAAATATTTAAGTTTTTTCATAATTTAATAAGCTTATAATTTAAAATTTAAAATCTACACCTAAAGTAAATGTTTTTGGTGTTGGATACTCATAACCAGCAATGTTGTTGTCATCTTCTGGATCAAATCCTGTAAAGTTAGTCCAAGTTGCTAGATTTTGACCTTGAACATAAACACGAATACCGTCAATGTACCCTATATTATCTAGAATAGTTTTAGGCATTGTGTAAGAAAGAGTAACATTTCTTAACCTAGTAAAAGAAGCATCTTCGATATCTTTTGAAGAAAATTCTCTGTTATATTGAGCTCCTTGAATATCGGTTATGTCCCCTGGTTTTTGCCAAATAGTTGACATTATAGTTGACATATTGAATTGATTAAAATTAGGATTCTCTTGGAAGAATGTTTGGTTATTAAATCTAAAATAGTCACCAGCAAATGTAAACATTGCGGACAAATTAAATCCTTTATAACTTATATCAGTACCAAAACTTCCTGAATAAATTGGCTCAGAACTCCCGAAAATTGCTAAACTGTTATCAGCTGAAAATACATTTGTGACATTTTGATTTATGTCTAAATATAGAGGTTCTCCATTTGTAGGGTTTACTCCAGCCCATCCAACAACGTAGTGTGACCCTAAAGGTAAACCTTTTCTAATAATTGAAGTACCTGTTTCAAATTCTTCAACTTGACCTAGGTCCGTAATTTCATTTTTATTATAATTAAGATTAACAAAAAGATTCATTTTGAAATCATCTGTTTCAAGTATTATACCATTTATATTTAAATCAATACCTTTATTAACCATTTCACCTGCATTTGTATCAACAGAATTAAATCCAGAAGTTGCAGATAGAGATTGACTTATAAATAAATCACTTGTAACATCATAGTAATATTCAAAGGTCCCATTTAATCTATTATTAAATAAACCAAAATCAATTCCTGTATTGAACTTAGCTGACTCTTCCCATTTTAATTGGTTATTACCAATTGAAATAGGTCTTATTCCTGAAATTCCAGCATAATCCGTAGTTCCATATTGTCCCTCATCTTGGAAAGATCCAATACCTGCTTGGTTTCCAGTGACACCATAGCTGACTCTGAATTTTAAGTCATTAATTATTTTAGAATTACTCATAAAAGATTCTTCCATAACGTCCCAAAATGCACCTACTGCCCAGAATGTACCCCATTTATTCTCTGTTGAAAATCTTGAAGATGCATCCCTTCTAAAAGTCAAATCAAGTTTGTATTTTTCGTCAAAATTATATTTAATATTTGTGAAATAAGAGAATAGTCCGCGCTCATTGTTTTGTCCTCTTAAAACTGGAGTTAAACCATTTTCAGGCGTTACTGTTGTAATACCTGCAGGGTATCCAACTAATTTAGGATTTATACCGTATCCAGTATATCCGTTATCATCATAATGGTATTTTGAGTATTCAGTAAAAATAGTAGCTGTTATATGGTGTACTTCATTAAATAAATTATCATAACGCAAAGATGAAGTTGAATTGATATTTGCACTATATACGTTATCAGTTCTATAAAAACCTTCGTTTCCAGGATTTGTTGTTCCTCCATAATATGTGTCAGGATGTGAAGATCTTACTGAACGCCTTTGTAAGTAATCAATTCCTAAATCAACTCTACCCGTAATATTTTTAACTAATTCTACTTGAGTGTATACATTACCAACAAATTTTAAATCATGTTGAAAATTTGTATTTTCTATTAAATTTTCTAATGCATTAGCACCAACTTTTCCACTTCCTGTATTGTAACTCCCATCTTCATTATATGGTGTGTCAATAGGAGAACCTAAATATACTGCCGCATATGGGTTTTGTAACGAAATACTGTTCTCACTATCAATAAAGTTGGATTTTGTAAATCCAAGTGACGTATTTAWACCAAAAGAAACTTTATCAGAAGCTTTATTTTCTAAATTCAATCTTAGTTGAAATCTTTTTAAGTCAGATCTTTTACCAATACCTTCTTGATCGTAATAAGATAAACCAGTATAGAATCTAGTGGTTTCACTACCTCCTGAAGCAGAAATTTCGTTAGATTTCACTGTTCCTGTTCTGAAAAACACATCAGACCAATCTGTAGTGTTATTTAAAGCATCCCCTATTTCTGCATCACTCCAAGTTCCAGGACTTAAAATATTATCAAATTTCATTTTTTGATTGGCATTCATCACACCACTTTTAGCTTCTCCTCTTTTTGAAAAACCCAGCTGAGTTTTATAAGTGAATACAGTTTCAGTATTGAAACTTCCTTTATTTGTTGTAATTAAAATTACACCAGAAGCACCTCTAGATCCATAAATAGCTGTAGATGCTGCATCTTTAAGGACAGAAACACTTGAGAAGTCACTTGGGTTTAAAGCAGCAAAATCACCTGAGGTAATTGGAACTCCATCTAAAATGTATAAAGGGTTATTTCCTCCATTTATGGAGTGAGAACCACGAATACGCACTTTCGCACTAGCTCCAGGTTGTCCTGAACCAGCAGTAACATATAAACCTGGTGCTTGACCTTGTAAAATTTGGTCAAAAGATCCCATTGGAACAGAAGCGATTTTTTCAGCCTTAATTACTGAAACAGACCCTGTTACTTTACCTTTTCTTTCAGTACCGTATCCTACAACCACAACTTCTTCTAATAAATTTCCTCCTGTTAAGGTTACATTAATAGTGTTGCTAATTCCTACGGTAACAGATTTCTTGTCCATACCAATATAGCTAAAAACAAGAACATCTCCTGGTTTTGCCATAATTTTGTATAGACCATCAAAATCTGTTTCTGATCCGGAAGTCGTACCTTTAATAATTATACTTACTCCTGGAAGCGGACCAGTTTCGTCCGATACAGTTCCAGAAATTTGCTTTTCTTGTGCAAATGTGAATTGCACAACTAACGCTAACAAGAGCGTCAAAATTCCATTAAACTTTGTTTTCATTTGTAAAATTGTTTGAATTAATTTTATTTAGATGACTTTATGTATAAATATACATCGTATTTGTATAAGACTATCACAATGTGCTACTTTGGGAAAATACTTATAGCTATAAGATGTTAGATTCTTACTAAAGTTGCGTAAACTTAGTATTTATAATTTCAATATGAAAATTTAGAGGTGTTTTAATTGTGAAATTTTTAACAAAAAACTTACGATAGGCGTAATTTTATCGTTGATAACCTGTCGAATTATGTTTACAACGTTAAATTTTGATTAAAAACGTAAAAATTAACATATATTTTTGTTTTTATTATTATTATTGTAATTGTGAAAAGTTTGAGTTTTTGTCAAAAAAATCGSTCAAACAAATGCTTAAGTGATTTCGGTTATAATAARTTTTTATTTTTGTAAATCTGATTTGTGTTTTATTTAGAACTAGTTATTAATTTGATGTATTTGCTCTAGATTAATCATTTTTAAATTAAAGAGCGTATTTTATTATTGTGGAGTATATACTTGATCAACAAAACCTCACCATTGATTATCTACTCTTATAGAAATTGTTCCATCAGAATTTATTTCGCCACTAAGTTTTTGCCAACCAGCGAATATGCCTGTCCATTCTGCTTCGAACGTACCACATGCTGTTAATGTAAATGTTTGTGGTTCAGCATCAGTATTTCCATAAATAGTATACCAATCTATGTAAATTCCAGCCCAACCATCTGAAAGCGTAAAAGTTCCATCATTATTATTTGTAATTGTGGCTGTGGTGTCAAAATCAACTAATGGGTTGTTAGCTGGGCCACAATCTGTAGATTCACCGTTATTTTTAACATCATAAGTTAATGTTTCTAATACAGCAACATAAGAATCACCAACTTCTTCAAGTGTAAAGTTCTCTCCTGTTTTTGTTACTTTAGCTAGTACAAAATAGTTTACTGAACATGCGTCAGCACTGTTAAGTGCTTTTTCAAATGTAAATTTTTCGCCGTCAATTACTCCAACTTGGATAAAACCTAGTTCTAAATTGATGTCTCTGGTAATATCTTCATTTGCACTCCAGAAATCTGCGATTTCGTASTAAGTTCCATCAGGACTGTCAGATGATAATACAAGATTTTCAAAACTTCCTCCATTAGCAGTGTCTATTGGATCTATATTATTTGGATTTGATATAGATGTTGCATAGATTTAGAACAGAATAGAAATTTCCCTAATCCTTTAACGTTATATGCTGATTGAGAATCACCTTCCCAAATTGTTGAAACAACTTATGTTTGTGGAATTGTAGACTCTCCAGTTATAGGGTCTATAGTATCTGTTAAGGTGTACTTGACACAACTAGTTCTCCCCAGAATTCACCTTCTAACCATCCAAAATCAATACCTGAAATTTGGAACGTGTTATCGTCAAATATAGTGTTGATTTTTGATTGACTAGGTCTTCCTGAATATGGACAGTTGTCTTCTCTTGAGAATCTTCCACCATTTCTTCGAAGATAGTTGGATAGTCATTATCTATAATTGTCATGTTTCTGGTGTATAGATTAATACTTTCTCTACTATGTCCTTCTGAAATAGAGTTGTTTTTAGTTAATTTTTTACTCAAGTTTCGCACTTTGAGGGATTTATGTAATCACTTGATAGTTAAACTTATGTTTAAATAGGCACTTTCAGAAGTAGCAAGATAAAAACATAATTCTGGTGATTTATTCTATACAAATTACTTGGATTTTTTAAATTCTCCGTATAAGTCATAATTTTCGTTATTCACCTCAAAAAAGTGCATACGTTTGCTTGGTATTCTTTTTGTAAAGGAAAAATTATGCTACTTGTTGCTAAAATAACACATATTTATTTTAGAACTTAGCCTGATACAACTTAATTTGCTGATATACAAAAAGTTAAATAGGTTCTGAATGTGCCTATTTACTAAAAGTCCAAAATCTTCAATATTTGTTATTATTTTTCGAGTAATCAATTCAATATCAATAGGTTCAWTCATCTTTTCCGAAATGTCAATTATTAAATTAATAACTGCTAATATCCTGATAATTAGTTCATTCTCTATGTAGTCTTGTTTCAAGTCTTTATATAATCCATCAATAGTTTCATACGCTTCCATTCTGTATCGAATACTGTACACTTGAATCGCCTTTACGAATTTTATTGTTGTGTTAGTTGATATTAATGTGTGATACTTACCATTCTTTCCTCGTTTTGAAAGAAATACAGCGACCTTAAGTCCGTCAATTTCAGTGATGTTATGATGGGAGTAATACTTAAATTTACGACGTCGTTTTGGTTTTATTTTCTATTTTTTGAGTTGTGCCAAGGTTTTAATCTTTGATTTAACTTCAATTTTACTGTTGTATTTATACATTCCGAAAACATGAGTTGAACCACTTATGTTTCGTAGCTTTTTGAGTAGACTAACACTTGTAAACCATGTATCTATTAAGATGTAATCTGCTGGTATTTTACGTTTTATAAGTCTTGAAAACATTTGACCAACAGGTCTGTTTTCTTTTTATTAAGTTCCTGATACCTTTTTGCTGCAATTGTCTTACAGTATCTTGGAGTTTTCTTTTGAAGCTTACGTTGTTTTGCTGTCAGTCCGTATTTTAATTTTGCTGTTTTACTTTCACGGTGCAAACTAAAATCAACAGGAATAAATAGGCTTCCGTTCCAATAACCAGCAACAAGCAGCTTGAATCCAAGGTGACACGTTTTTGATACGTGGTTGTATATTTTCGAAATACCTTCAATTGTCTTTCCTGTTTTGGAAAGATCAGTATCATCAAAAATCAAGCATCTTATAGCGTCTTGGGAAGGAGTAAAGAACTCATCTTTTAAGAGGTATTGTTTCACAAACTGGGCTATAAAAACTCTCCAATTTATTTTTTGGTTTGCCAGAATTTGATAGTACGAGTCTTTTCCATACTGACCCAATTCCTTGTAAGTCCATGAATAGAATGAAATCCAATAAGAGGTAAAATTAAAAGTGTAGAGATCAAATTTCCGAATGAAACTCCTGATTTCTTACACCAACTAAACTTGTTTTTAATTTTATTGAATCCTAAAATCTTTAAATGTGCTTGTAAGTATTCTGAGCTAAGCCAAATCTTAGTAAATTTTCCTTTTATCTTCTGTATTTTTGCAATATCTTCGTATCTAGCATGTTTTGTACTTTGTGTGTCGAAACTTAAAAGTACGACAAAACCAAGGGTTTACCTTGATTTTCATGCTRTTTATTTTTGAGCAAACCTCTGTAAATGAAGGGTGCGAAACTTGAGTAACTAATTTTAAATTTTTTTATATGAAAGCAATGATGAGTGTTTTTTTTATTTTTTTATGTATAAATGGTTATACCCAAAATGGAGATAATATCTACAGTCTAGATAGAGATCGAGTTATTATAAAATCTAATTCTGAAATTAAAGGAGAGTACTTTGTTTACGATGAATGGAATAATGGAATACTATTATTAAATGATAGTGTTTTTTCAAAGCAGAATTATCTTAAATATGATGCTTATAGTAAGCGTGTGTTTATAAAAAACATGAATAATTTAGATGAAATTGTAGAGATTATGGATGCGAGTTTAACTGGATTTTCAATTTTAGAAGCAACATCTAATTTGAAACATGATTTTGTAAAGCTTAAAAAGTCAAATTTCAAAGGAGAAGAAGAAAATGGATTTTATGAAATTGTATTCAATTTGGAGAATWCGAATTATTTTATAAAGAAGAATCATAAAATTTTATTTGACCCTAATAGGAGTAAGGGGAGCCAAACATTTAATAATTTACCATTTGAGTATAGAGATAAGAGTTTTTATTATATTAAGAATGATGA
>NVSY01000019.1 GCA_002401385.1 Flavobacteriaceae bacterium
CGTTGAAATTCAAAAAGACGGTAACAAGGTTTTGATTGATGTTAGAAAAAAACAGCAAGCAATTGGGCATACAAATGGATTTACTACCATTGAAAAATACACCATTTATGGGAATGGATTGGTTGACATAGATTTGAATGTTGATTATTTAGGCGAAGGCATACCATTTACTTTCCCGAGGATTGGTTATGAAATAAAGTTGCATAAAACCATTTCAGAAAGTACTTGGTATGGGAAAGGCCCTGGAAGTTCWTATAAGGACAGAAATACAGGAATGCAAATGGGTGTTTATTCGGCGAATGTTGATGCCCATTTTGTGAATTATGCACGTCCACAAGAGAATGGAAATAAATCAGAAGTTCGCTGGGCCAAATTTTATAGTRAAAATGAAAATGGCTTTTTAATTCAAGGAGAAAAACCCTTAAATTTCTCTTTCAGAAGATATACCACAAGTCAATTGAATGAAGCCGTGTATCCACACCAATTAAAAGCRAACCCTTTTACAATTTTAAATATAGATTTTGATCATGGAGCATTGGGTAATGGTAGTTGTGGACCAATTCCGATGGAGAAGTATTTTACAGATATCTGTGATAAAAGTTATCGCTTAAGAATGGATTTTAGAAGCYTTAAAAAATAATATAAATGAAAAAGTTAGTATACCTCTTCGTATTGTTGTCAATAAATTCTTTTGGCCAAGAAGAAAAAAGTGAAACCATAATTGATTTAAGTGCAGTTGAAAAATCACAATACAGTTCTCAAAACCTACTTGTAAAAGAAAATAATAGTGGATTAGAAATCTATTTAAAATCGGGAGAAGAAGGAAGTCTTACCATCTACCCTAGTAACAAATATTGGGATTTAACGCAATTTGTCTTTTTAAGCCTAGAGTTAGAAAATCTAACCGGAAAAGAAGTTCGTTTTGAACCAGTAATATTATATGATAACCCTAGAAGAGCTGAGAAATTCAAAAAATTCAAATCAGTTAAAAACCGGCATATCGGATTCTTGAAACCACAAGAAAACTTAGTTTATAATTGTGTTTTGATTCGAGATAAAATCAACATACAAGATTACCCTCAGGCACCTGATTTCCCAATTATGAAGGGCTTGCCAAATGGGGTGATTTTAAATTTTGACGGTGTAGATGCAAAACACATCAAGGGTTTAAAAATTATTTTTCCAACCGATAATGTTGATAGAAAAGTACTGTTAAAAAGAGTATTTAAAAACCGTCCTGCACTTCCAGAGTTGTATGTAAATGATAAAAAAGTATTCTTTCCTTTCATAAACAAATATGGACAATACAAACACGGTACATGGGAAGGGAAAATTACAGATGACAGTCAGTTTGAAGATGCCATAGAAAAAGAAAACAAGGAGCTCAATAAATATCCAGGTTCTTTAGAATGGAACCGTTTTGGAGGATTTATGAATGGTCCAAAGTTTGAAGCAACAGGGAATTTCAGGACTCAAAAAATAGAAAAAAAATGGTGGATTATTGATCCCGATGGTTATCTGTTTTGGTCTACTGGTGTGAATGGTGCAGGTAAACTAGAAGTGGCTACTCCATTTAAGAAAAGGGAACATTTTTTTGAAAAGATCCCTAAAAACAATCCCGATTACAAAAAGTTCTTTAAGAAAAACTCATACCACTTCGGACTCCAAAATTTGTATAAGAAATACGGAGAAAATGCTGAGGAAAAATATGTTCCAATTGCCTTGAATAGAATGAAAAGTTGGGGATTCAATACGCTGGGAGGCTGGTCTAATGAAGATGTTGCTTTACAACCAGAAAAAATTAAATTACCATACACGGTTTATATCAATGCTACAGCACCTGGTATCAATTCAAAATTTCCAGATGTATTTGACCCAAAATGGGAAAAAGATGTAGCGCAAAAAGTGAAAGAAAAGGCAGCTATAGTTAAAGACGATCCTTATTTCTTTGGATTCTTTATCAACAACGAAATTCATTGGGGTACACCCTTTAGTCTAGCAAATCAAACCTTGGCAAAAGGCCAAAACACCGCAGGTAAAAAGGTATTTATCGAATTGCTAAAAAAAGAGTTAGGTTCTATAGAAAATTTCAATACCAACACAGGAGGTAATTTTAACAGTTGGGAAGCATTACTTCAAACCAAGGTTAAGAACAATTCGCTAAAACTTCATAATCTAAAAAATATTAATAAGAAGCATTATGAGCATATGGTAGCGCGCTATTTTAAAACTACCAAAAACTTAATAAACCAATATGCTCCGGGTAAAATGTATATTGGCTGTAGATGGCATGGCAATCACAAAAATAAAATTAATGTGAGTATTGCGGCAAAATATCTCGATATTCTAACATTTAACGCCTATGAAAATGAAGTAGAACAGTATCCATATCCACCAAAAGAAATAGACAAGCCATTTATTATTTCTGAATTTAATTTTGGTGCCTTAGATACTGGTAAATTTTTCACTGGTTTGGGCTATGCTTCTAATCAACGAAATAGAGGTGAGAAATATAAAAACTTTATAGAGGGAGCATTAAGAAACCCTAAATGTGTAGGTGCTCATTGGTTTATGTGGGCAAACTCCACCACAGCAGGACGTGGTAATGGAGAAAACGCAAACTGCGGATTGGTATCAATGACCGATCAAATTTATTATGAATTAATCTCTTATATGAGAGAAATAAATTACAAAATATATTACAATCGTTTAGAAGAATAGAACGGTATAAAATCAATTAATATGAATACTAAATTATTTTTATTTATGGTGCTTGGGGTATTATTAATCTCAAACATTAAGGCTCAAACTAACAAAGAAAAACCAAATTTCATTATCATCTTAGCCGATGATTTAGGATATGGCGATGTTGGTTTTACTGGAAGTACTCAAATTAAAACACCCAACATAGATGCGCTGGCAAAATCTGGTGTAACCTTTACGCAAGGTTATGTCTCTGCTCCTGTTTGTGGTCCTTCACGTGCCGGATTAATTACAGGTAGAAATCAGGTGAATTTTGGTTTTGATAACAACCCTATTGTAGATTTACCACAATTTGATGAGAATTTTGTTGGTGTTCCTGTTTCCGAAATAACAATAGCCGATAGATTAGCCGAGTTAGGTTATGTAAATGGATTGGTTGGTAAATGGCATTTAGGGGAAGCGGATCATTTTCATCCTACAAAAAGAGGGTTTCACGAATTTTGGGGATACCGTGGAGGCGGACATAATTATTTTGCAAACAGATCTGATGGAAGTTCCTATGTAAACAGCATTGAAAGTAATTACAAAACTCCTCAAGAAATAACATATTTAACGGATGATAAAGGTGATGAATGTGTTGATTTTATYAARAGACATAAAGACGAACCGTTCTTTTTGTTTGCCTCTTTTAATGCACCACATGCACCTATGCAAGCAACCGAAGMRGATTTAGAATTRTACAGTCAYATAAAAGATGAAAAAAGACGCATTTATGCTGCTATGGTTCATCGMTTGGATGTAAATGTTGGTAGAATAATGAGTGAATTAAAAACACAAAATATAGMTRAAAATACTGTGGTTGTATTTTTTAGTGATAATGGAGGTCCTTGCGGTCATAATGCTTCTATTAACGCACCGTTCAATGGACAAAAAGGAATTTTATTAGAAGGTGGTATTCGTGTTCCATTTGTAATGTCGTATCCAGCAAAACTGAAAGCTAATACAACRTATGATAATGCAATTTCCAGTTTAGATTTAACACCAACATTTGTGGCTTTGGCAGGTGGAAAAACAACGAAGAAAGATAAACTTGACGGCGTAAATATAGTCCCATATATCACCAATAAAATTGAAGGAATTCCACACGAAACTATGTTATGGCGATTCACAATTAGCGCTGGAATTAGAAAGGGTAACTGGAAATTAGTGAGGCTTCCAGATCGTTTACCATTATTATTTAATTTGGATAATGATATTTCTGAGCAACATAACGTTGCAAGTGAGCATTGGGATTTGGTTGAATCTATGCTCAAAGAATTAGGCGATTGGGATGTTTCTTGTCCACAGATTCTTTATTTGGAAGGAAACCGATGGAGAAGAAATCAAGTGGATTTGTATGATAAGAAATACCAGTTGACACAGCCTAATAATTAGTATTAAAATTATAAAACAGTATTCAAACATTCAGCAATTAATAATATGTTTAGAAGCTTATTTGAAATAAAATACAGTTTTTAGTATGAACTTTTGCATAGACGTTTGTTTAGATAACCTTAAAATAAAATTCTCTCATGAAACAATTTTTTCTCATAGTACAACTATCTCTATTCTTTGTTCTTTTAGGAGTGAAAGCAAATGCCCAACTACAAACAAAGCTCTTTATTTCTCTGCCAGACTATTGTCCAATACCTGATAATTTAGCGGTAGCTCCAGATGGCACATTGACTTTAACTTGCCCTAATTTTAAGGGAGGAAAGGAAGGTGTTATTGTCAGTATTACTGCCGATAAAAAAGTGACAAAATTAGCACAGTTACAAGGAAGAGAGAAGGGACTTGTAGGCAAACCTATGGGCTTGGATTATGCACCTGATGGATCTTTATTTGTTTGTAATAATCAGGGGAAAGGACAAGGACAGGTATTGCGCTTAACGTTTAAAGATGGAGTTGTTGATTCTACTCAAGTAGTTGCAACAGGTATTAGTCCAAATGGATTAAAATATAGCAATGGATACGTTTATGTAACTCAACCACGAATGCGAAAATTATCGAAAAAAAGTGTAATAGGTGGAGTATATCGCTTCAAAGAAAGCGATAGAAATGTGTTGGTGAGTGGTAAGAAAAATGATCCTTATCTCATCTTTACAGCAGAGACTACCAATCCTCAACGCAAGGCGGGTCTCGACGGATTAACTTTTGATAAAGAAGGAAACCTCTATGTAGGAGAGTTTGGTGATGCTACTATCTACAAACTAACTATTAATGATAAAGGGATTGTTACCAATGATGAAGTGTATGTGCAATTACCACAAAATACTGGAGTAGATGGTATGATAATGGATGAAAACAATAATCTTTATGTTGTAGGTTTTTCATTGAATCAATTAATAAAAGTTGATGCTAATAAAAATGTTAAAATATTAGCTGAATATCCCGACAATGATGGTTCTAATGGTGAATTAGATCAACCTGTGGACCTTTGCTTTTTTAATGGTAAACTATTGATTTCTAATTTTGACTCAATGGTGGCTCCAGGTATGGTGAATAAATCACACAGCAAACCCTATACAATATCTTATATCGACTTAAATAAATTAAACTAAACTTTTAGCTTTAGTACAATAACACCTTCAAATTAAAAGATGAAATTCAACTATATTTTAATACTATTTTCTTCTCTCATAATTTATTCTTGTGATAAATCAGAAGAGACATTTAAGCCAGGGCAGCTTTGGTTAGATAATAACGGAGTTCACATTAATGCTCATGGAGGTGGTTTTCTCTTTTCTAATGATACGTATTATTGGTTTGGAGAACACAAAACGGAAGGAGAGGCTGGAAACAAAGCAAATGTTGGTGTTCACTGTTATTCCTCAAAAGATTTGTACAATTGGAAAGATGAAGGAATTGCACTATCAGTAAGTGAGAATACTTCTAGTTTAATTGTTAAAGGCTGTATAATCGAACGCCCCAAGGTAATTTACAACACTAAAAACAAGCAATTTGTCATGTGGTTTCATCATGAGTTAAAAGGAAAAGGATACAATGCAGCCATGACTGGTGTTGCTGTTAGTGATAAAATAACTGGTCCGTATTCGTATATCAAAAGTGTAAATCCAAATAAAGGTATATGGCCAATGAATTATCCAGATAGTTTAAAAATACTTGGTTCTAATTTGGGCAAATTCAAAAAATGGTCAAAAGAATGGAATAAAGAAATGGAAAAAGGAGCGATTTTAAAACGTGATTTTGAACGTGGACAAATGGCTCGTGATATGGCACTTTTTGTAGATGACGATGGCACAGCATATCACATTCACTCTTCCGAAGAAAATACAACGTTACATATTGCAGAATTAACAGATGACTATTTAGATTTTACAGACAAATATGTAAGAGCACTTCCAAATAAGAGCAATGAAGCTCCTGCAATTTTCAAAAGAGGTGACAACTATTTTATGCTCAGTTCAGGACTTTCAGGTTGGAAACCTAATGCTGCTAGATCTGCAATTGCTAATCACCCCTTAGGCCCTTGGAAAGAATTAGGGAATCCTTGTAGAGGTACAAAAGAAGCGATCAATAAAACTTTTTACTCGCAAAGTACCTACATACTTCCCGTTCAAGGAAAGCAAGACTCTTATATTTTTATGGCTGATAGATGGACTCCCGAAAATGCAATTGATGGCAGCTATATTTGGTTACCTATAGAATTTGAAAATAACAAACCTATTATCAAATGGATTGATGAATGGAGTATTAAATAAACAATGAATCTTTAAAAGTAATTTTTATATTGATAACTCCTTTTGTTTCCACATGCTCCGTAACAACTAAAATTAAGCGTCATGTTTGAATTAGATATAAAAATACAAATTTTAAAAATTAATAATCCGTTGTATTTTTGTGTATTAATTTTAGTTAATAAATCTAGCTTCCAATTTAAATAAAAAGAAAACCATTTTGAAGTTCATTATAATGATATTGAGAGGTATTAAAAACATAAAATAATTAAGTATAAAATGAAAATAAATTACCTTTTCCTCACATTTTTTATATCACTTTATTCTTGCATGGCTGTAGAGAATGAAAAAAGTGACAGAATAAAAACAAAAAGCAACCGCATATGGCAATTTACATTTAGTTCCGAAACAGCTGATTTTTCAAAAGAAAAATCATCCAAAGGAAATTGGAATTTGGTGCGTTTGCCAGATCGTTTACCGCTATTATTCAATTTGGATAGAGATCCATCAGAATTGAATAATGTAGCTAGCAAAAATTGGGAGTTGGTAGCAGCTACGCTAAAAGAATTAGGAGATTGGGATGTTTCAACACCTCAAGTATTATATTTAGAAGGCAATCCTTGGAGAAGAAACCAAGTGGATTTATACGATAAAAACTACCAATTGGAACAACCTAAATAATTAAAGAATCATGAAAAAAATATTTTCAACAATTGTTGTATTATTAATAGTTGTATCTACCTCTGCTCAATCAGATTTTGAAAAGTGGCGCTTTATAAATATTCCTGATTATCACAATGCTGAAGGATTAGCAATCAATACACCTGAAAGGCAAGAGCGACTTCAAGAACGAAAGGAAGGGTTTGTTAAAATGAAAAAACGTCACGGTGGCGAACTTATTACCATTCCTGGAGATGTTGTAAGTGGACATTGGTATAGAAATAAATACCTAAAAAAATACAAAGCAATAGAAGGCTACGCCAACTTTACAACAAAGCAAGTTATTCTTGAATCGGCTAAAATGAGTTATCAAGGACTTTGGGATATCATAAAAGAATCTGGGTATGATAATTTTTTAATGGCTGTTGGAGATCATGAAATTGGAGACAACCCTTGGCAAAAAGGCTCAGAAGTAGTGAAGCATATTGAAACATTTAGAGCCGGTTTTTCCAAAGTATTTACTTTAGATAAAAGTGGACAATCGCGTTTCAATAAAAATATCGGAGCCGCCCCTCCAAGACCTCTAGGAACCATATATGAGCATACATCTAACGCTTATCAGCATAAAAATATATTATTTGTGACCCTAGACATGTTCCGATTTGACTCCAAAGACAAAACTTTGGGTGGTCAAGGTGTTGTCATTGGAGATATTAGCGGCAAGCATTTGGACTGGCTTGAAAATGTTTTAAAAGAGGCTCAAAATATTGAATCGATACAACATATTATTGTACAATCTCATTTGCCAATTATTTACCCCGTTAGAAAGTTTGCAAGTAGTGGAATGCTCGTAGAAGACAACCAAAGTGAAAAGATTTTAAATCTTTTTAGAAAGTACCATGTTGATATTTACCTAGCCGGAGAGGTTCATATGAATACGGTTACAAAAGATCCAAAATCGGACCTTATCCAATTTGTAGGAAGAGGAAATAAACTTTCTAATCTTACTACAGTTGATGTTGAAGAAAATAAATTGTCATTAATTGCTTACCACCAAAACGGAAAGCAATTGGGTAGTTTAACYATAGACAAATCTAGCACAARCACCATAATTACAGGAACAAAACTACTAAAACCAATCAATCCTAAAGGGCTTCAAATACATTGGAGTTTTGACAAAAAACTTGATGAATCCAATTATATAAATAGCATAGAAGGTGCTTTTCCTAAAATAGCAAAACAAAATACACTATTAAAAAAWATGAAAACTCCTATCGCTTTTCTAAATGATGGAGATTTCAATTTTGACTATTCTTTGATTTCAGAAAATGTTACCGTAGAAAAGGGAATTATAGGAAATGCTGCTAAGATAAATGAAAATTCAAACTTGTTTGTATTGCCTATTGGGCCTTTAGATGCAGGGTATGAAAGAACGATGTCTTGTTGGGTAAAAACAGCGTCTTCAGGCAGGCAATTAATTTTGAATAKCGGGTCGTATTGGAGYAAAGGACAGTTTTTTAATCTAAGCATTAATGAAGGAAACATAGAACTCTCACTACGCCCAGAGATTTATACACATTCAAAAGGAATGAAAATCAACGATGGAAAATGGCATCATTTGGCAGTTGTACTTCCCCTAAAAAACGGAAACTTAGCATCTATACAACTGTATGTTGATGGGCAGATAATCGAAGATAAACATATTGTTAGTCCAAAAACGAAAATCAATACATCACAAGCAAACTGGATGTCTATTGCCACTCAAGTTCCTGCGTATAAGACAAACCTATCTAAGGAAATGGATATGAAAAATTACGAAGGTCTACTCGACGATTTTTGTATATGGACAAGATCACTTAGTGGAGAAGATATTAAGCAAGTATATCTCAAAGGATTAAAAGGTGTTAGTGCGCTAGAACTTGAAAAAAATAATTAGAATTTACAATTCAGTATTTTGGGAAGAAATACTTACTGCACATATAATTGAGGGGTCTATTGTTCAGATCTAAATAGATAAATGATATGGGCTAATATTTCGTGCTATTTGTGTCATTAAAGTTGTAGTGCTTTAGTTAGCTTTAGGCTCACTTAGATTGTCAAAATTGAACAAACTAAAATCACACAATTAGAATAGAATGAAAAACCTCTTAATTTTTCCAATAGCAGTCATTTTGATCAGCCTATTTTCATGTACCAATCTTGAAAAGGTAGAACAAGTAAGGCTTAAGAAGAACATCAATCGCGAATGGGAATTTACCTTTAGTTCCGAAACAGCTGATTTTTCAAAAGAAAAATCGTCCAAAGAAAATTGGGAACGCGTAGGATTACCTCATAGTTTTAGTATCCCTTATTTTCGATCTGAAAGTTTTTATACCGGCTATGGTTGGTATCAAAAAAACTTGCAAATTGAGGAAAACTGGATGGGTCAACATATAAGTTTGGAATTTGATGGTGTTTTCCAAKTTGCAGAGATCTTTTTAAATGGTGACAAAGTTGGTGAGCACAAAGGAGGATATACTGGRTTTACTGTTGATATTTCAAAAGCMGTAAAAGTAGGAGAAAACCKTTTARCYGTGAGGGTAAACAATCTATGGGATGCTCAACTAGCYCCTCGTGCTGGAGAGCAYGTGTTTAGYGGAGGAATTTACMGGGATGTWTATCTTACAATTACAAATCCTTTACACATTRCATGGAATGGAACTTTTGTGACAACWCCWGTTGTAACTAAAGAAAAAGCGRTSGTTAATGTCATAACTACCATAGAAAATAAAAGTAASTCMWTAARAAATTTCACTWTAAAAACKGTTATTGTTGAYARTGAMAATSRASTGATAACTGAAATGCTTTCTGAGAAATCWATTRRTGCAGGWGTCACATCAGATTTTAATCAATTAAGTGAAGAAATTAAYGATCCTAAATTATGGTCRCCAAATWCKCCYAMYTTATACAWAGCACKTACWTWTATYTATGAAAATGATKYGTTRGTWGATAAYTACGAAWCAAMYTTTGGTTTTAGATGGATGGATTGGACYGCYGAYAAAGGTTTTTTCTTRAATGGKGARCAYGTTTTTCTTGAAGGTGTAAATGTACATCAAGACCATGCCGGWTGGGGWGATGCWGTTACYAAAGCAGGGGTTTATCGYGATTTRAAACTYATGAAAGATGCAGGATTYAAYCTAATTCGTGGATCTCATTATCCACATCACCCCTACTTTACAGAAGTTTGCGACCAACTTGGACTTATGTTTTTGGCCGAAAACTGTGTTTGGGGAATTGGTGGTTTTGTTGATGATGGCTATTGGAATTCAAGCACCTACCCTATTCATAAAGAAGATATGGAAGCGTATAATAAAAGTGCAGAAAAGACACTTGAAGAGCTTATTCATATTAACAAAAACAGTCCTTCAATTATCGCATGGAGCATGAGTAATGAACCATTTTTTACAGCCAATGAGGTTATGGATCCAATGAAAGAACTAATGACTAGTTTGGTGGATTTATCTCATAAGTTAGATTCTTCACGACTTGCTATGATTGGTGGTGCTCAACGTAGAGATGTTGATGTTTTAGGAGATATAGCTGGTTATAATGGCGATGGTGCTACCTTATTTAAAAATCCTGGAATGCCAAATATGGTAAGTGAATATGGTTCTTGCGTAACAGATCGTCCAGGTGAATATACGGCTTGTTGGACKAGTCATATWGAGGATGGAGAAAAACCAGCATGGCGWAGTGGCCATGCGATATGGTGTGGTTTCGACCACGGTAGTATTGCMGGAAATATGGGYGAAATGGGAATTGTTGATTTCTTTAGAATCCCAAAACGTTCTTGGTATTGGTATCGAAGTTATTTTAATGGAATTGCTCCACCAGAATGGCCTGTTAATGGTACCCCTAAAAGTTTAAAACTTTTTGCTGATAAAACAACACTGCAAGGTACCAACGCAACAGACGATGCACATATTAATGTAAAAGTAATTGGCGAAAATGGAAAGCATATTTCAAACAGTCCAGATGTAACCTTGACAATTATTTCGGGTCCAGGTGAATTTCCAACAGGAAGAAGCATTACTTTTAAGGAAACAACATACAATGACATTCAGATTTTAGATGGGCATGCAGCCATTGAATTTCGTAGTTATGAAGGCGGAATTAGTATTATTGAAGCCACTTCTGAAGGATTAGAATCGGCTCGAATTGAAATTATAACAACGGGTGAACCTGTATTTGTTGAAGGAAAAACACCTTTAGTTAAGGATAGAATATACACTGATTACAGATTATTAAAAGCAATTAAAAAGGGAGTGCCTGTTAAAGTATCTGATACCAGACCTACTCGAACAAACTCTACAAGTAATAGTTTGCCATCTCTAGCAAATGATGGTCATAAATGGACCAAGTGGAAACCTGGATTGGAAAATGGTAGTGTTTGGTGGGAATTGGACATGGAAAACTTTTATGATGTAGATCGCGTAGAACTTAATTTTGTATCTGCATATAGTGGAAAGATTTCTATAGCAACTTCGTTGAATAAAAAAGAGTGGACTGTTGTTGATGAAAATAATTACCAAAACAGTAAAGAGTTAAATCGCAAAATAGAAGATAATTCTAAAGTGCGGTTTTTAAAAATTAATTTAAACCCAAAGAACATTAACGATCCTCTTGTAATAGGAGAATTTGAAGTATTTGGAAAAACTAATTAAACAATACATCATGAAAAAAATCAATTCAATGCTGTTTTTTATTTTTTGTACATCGTTGTTGTTTGCACAAAACAATAATAATTTACAATTAGGGAAGAAAAAAATAAAGGTGTTTATCCTTTCTGGTCAGTCTAATATGGTGGGTTGGGGAGAAGATTCAAAACTGCCTAATAATCTGAGTGACGGAGATGAACATAAATTAATGTTCGAAAATGGGAAATGGCAAAAATTAAAGCCTTTTAAACCCGCAAATAAAGGTCAGAAGAGGTACGGTTTAACTGGTAATACATTTGGTCCAGAAATTTCGCTAGCAGAAGAAATTTCAAAGTCATATCCAAATGAAACTATAGGAATTATTAAAAGTAGTTTCGGAGGTACAGGCATTTTGGCTTGGTCACCTAATTGGACAAAAGAACAAGCCGACCGAACAAATGATGGAAGAAAAGGAGATTTTTACAAAGTATTAATTGAAAAGGTTAAAGCGGCACAAAAAGAAGCAGCTATAGAAATTGTTGGATTTTTGTGGCAGCAAGGAGGAAAAGATATGACAAAGGTATCTTTAGGAAAAGAGTACTTCGATAATTTGAAATTTTTGATAAAAGGTTTGAGAAATGATTTGAACATACCAAATTTACCAATGTTCATTGGTTGTTCAGTGAGTAAGGAAACATTGAATAATATAGACAATGCTCAATTGGAAAAAATCAAAAAATCACGACCTGGAGTTGAATATGTTATACGGGCAAGGTTTGAAGCGGAAGAAAAAATACCAAACGTAAAAGTGGTTGTTACTCCTAATTTAGAAAAACATCCTAAAAATGTACATTACAATACAAACGGACAATTGAAACTTGGTGAGTACTATGCAAATGCATTTCTTAAGTTTATAGATAAAAAATAATTACAAATAAATGAAAATTCACAAAATAATAATATTATTTGCAGMMATYANAKGGTYAGNTTTMYTGCWWNTAAWAAKNANCMAKNACSAAANAANAGYMNTTTRAAACTCTGGTACAACCAGCCAGCAACCGATTGGCAATCAGAAGCGCTGCCTATAGGTAATGGCTATATAGGAGCTATGTTTTTCGGAGGTGTTGAAAAAGAACAAATCCAATTCGCAGAAGGTACATTGTGGAGCGGCGGACCAGGAACGGGGGAAGCCTATAATTATGGTATAAAAAAAGACGCGTGGAAACACCTTGCCGAAGTACGTAGTTTATTAGATGCCGGAAAAATGGACGAAGCCCACGAATTGGCAAATCGCGAATTAACTGGTTCTATGCACAAAGCTGAAGGTTCAAAATCCTCATTTGGTAATTATGGTGCACAACAAACCATGGGCGATTTTTTTGTTGAAGTACACCATAAAGGTGATGTAGCAGATTATATTCGTGAATTAGATATTGAAAAAGCGGAAGGGCGCGTAAGCTACAAAATTGACGAGGTAAACTATAGCCGTACCTATTTTGCTTCTTACCCTGCAAAAACGTTGGTCTATCGCTTTAAAGCAGATGAGGCCACAGATTATTCAATCAATTTTGAAACACCTCATAAAAAAAATAGTGAAACATTTAATAATTCCGTTTATTCATTCCAAGGTGAAGTTGCCGACAAYGGAATGCAATTTGAAACTTGTATAAAAGTTGAAACGGATGGAACAGTAAACTTTAATGATGGAAAAATAGAAGTTATAGGTGCCGAATATTTGAATATGTATCATGTAGCAGCGACCGATTACATCAATAAATACCCTGAATATAATGGGAATGATTATCAAGCTGAAAATAAAAAAATATTAGAAAACATTGAAGGTAAATCTTACGACACTTTGTATGCAGCACATCAAAAAGATTACAAAGCATTGTATGAAAGAGTTGAACTTGAATTGGGAGATAACGCTAAAGACAGCATTCCAACTAATGTTCGTTTAGAAAAATATGCTGATGGAAATGAAGATTTAGGTCTTGAAGAACTTTATTTTCAATTTGGTCGTTATATGATGATTAGTTCATCTCGTCCAGGAACCATGCCTATGAATTTACAAGGGAAATGGAATAACAGCACCAATCCGGCATGGGCTAACGATTACCACATGAATATCAATCAGCAAATGTTGTATTGGCCTGCAGAAATCACCAACCTAAGCGAATGTCACGAACCATTATTCGATTATATGGAATCCTTGGTAGCACCAGGTAAAATTTCAGCAAAGGAGTTTTACAATACACGTGGTTGGGTGGTGAATACTATGAACAATCCGTTTGGCTATACTTCACCAGGTTGGAATTTTCCTTGGGGAGCCTTCCCTGGAGGAGCTGCTTGGTTATGTCAGCATCTTTGGGAGCATTACGAATTTACACAAGATGAACAATTCTTAAAGGAAACAGCGTACCCATTAATGAAAGAAGCTGCATTGTTTTGGATCGATTATTTAATTGAAGACGAAAACGGRYATTTAGTTTCTTCACCCTCTTATTCTCCTGAGCACGGAGGTATTTCCAGAGGTGCATCAATGGATCATCAAATAGCCTGGGACTTRCTGAACAATTGCATCGCTGCAAGTGAAATATTGAATATAGACAGTGAATTTAAAACAGAAGCTCAAAGTATTCGAGACAAAATATCWCCACCAACAATTGGTAGCTGGGGGCAGTTACAGGAATGGAAAGAAGATGTGGACGATCCAGAAACTAAACACCGTCAYGTTTCWCATTTRTATGCTTTYCATCCTGGAAAACAAATTTCAATGGAAAAAACTCCTRAATTGGCAGAGGCAGCAAAAGTTAGCTTGAATGCTCGTGGAGACGATGGTACTGGTTGGTCATTGGCATGGAAAGTAAACTTTTGGGCTCGATTCAAAGACGGAGACCGTGCTTATAAGTTATTTAGAAGGTTATTATTTCCAGCAACTATAAAGGGAGAAARATTGATGGGACAAGGTAGTGGTACTTTTTCAAACTTATTTTGCGCACATCCGCCTTTTCAACTCGATGGTAATATGGGCGGAACAGCAGGTATGGCAGAAATTTTGTTGCAATCTCATACAGGAACTTTAGAATTATTACCTGCATTGCCTTCTGCATGGAAAAATGGACGTGTAAATGGTTTAAAAGCGAGAGGCGGTTATGARGTAACTATCCAATGGGAAAACGGAAAATTATTGAAAGCTSAAATWTTGTCTAGTAAAGATGGTTTTTGCAAAATCCGTTATGGGAATACACTTCATTCAATAGAAGTAAAAACGAAKGAKRTTYTAGAAATTAATAGTGCTTTTGAAATTTCAATAAAATAATTAATTACAACGYTATGAAAATAATACGATTTACTTGCATTTGTGCCRTTTTGATATTTAATGGGTTAACGGCACAAGAAGTGATTCCACTTTGGAGCATTGGAAATATTCCTAATCATCAAAAATCAGCAGAACGAGAAGAAATTCCACCAAGAGATATTGTATTTATTAAAAATGTTCAGACCCCTACCCTACAAMYCTTTTTGCCCTCTAAACAAAATGCAAATGGAATGGCTGTATTAATYTGCCCTGGTGGTGGATATAGTGGTGTGGCTTACGATTGGGAAGGTACCGATTATGCCAAATGGTTCAATAGCCAAGGGGTAGCTGCTTTTGTTTTAAAATACCGTATGCCACAAGCMAAATCTGTTGTRACCTCCTACAAAGCGCCTATACAGGAYGCTCAAAGAGCCATCAGATACATTAGATATTACGCTAATRAGTTTAATATAGATAAGAATAAAGTAGGAGTTATTGGGTCATCAGCAGGTGGACATTTGGCATCAACCTTGGGCACACATTTTGACAAGACTTACTACAAACCAACGGATTCTATTGACAAGGAGCTAATTCGACCTGACTTTTTAATGCTTATTTACCCCGTTATTAGTATGAAAAAAGGAATAACTCATATGGGTTCCAGAAGAAATCTGTTAGGAAAAACACCAACAGAAGAATTGGTATTGCAATTTTCAAACGAATTACATGTCTCTGAAAATACACCCTCAACTTTTATCATTCATTCAGGAGATGACAAAGCAGTTCCTGTGGAAAATGCTATCAAAATGTAYCAGTCGTTAGTGCAACATAAGATAAAGGCAACCATGCATATCTACCCAGAAGGTGGACATGGGTATAGCTTAGGAAAAAGTAAGAAAAGTGCTCCCGATTGGACTAGATTGGCTTCCGAATGGCTCGATTCAGAAAAAAATAAAGAGTAATACCAATTACAATCCAAAATGACCGATATAAATGGTTTATTTTACATTTTATCGTTGTTAAGCTAAACAAAGATAATTAATGAATGAACTTTGATAATACCAATGACTTAATTTTAAATGATTTTTAGGTTATTTGATAACTAATTAGAATAGATAAACAGTATGAATAAAATAGCATTCCTTTTATTACTATCGTGTAGTTTTACTTTTGGGCAAGTTACCCCAACTAAAAAMATAGATAAACCCAACTTAATTGTTATTATGACAGATGATATGGGCTATGCAGATGTTGGTTTTAATGGTTGTAAAGACATTCCTACGCCAAATATTGATATGATAGCGAATGAAGGTGTTCGGTTTGATGAGGGCTATGTATCGTTTCCTGTGTGTGGGCCAAGTAGAGCTGGATTTTTAACTGGACGTTATCAAGATCGTTTTGGTTTCACCACCAATCCGTCCATTAACCCTAAGAACCCTGTTGCAGGTTTACCTGTAGAAGAAGAAACCATGGCTCAAGTATTGAGAAAAGCTGATTATAACAATGCTATTATTGGCAAATGGCATATGGGAACAAATGCTGTTTTTCATCCTTTAGAAAGAGGATTTGACTATTTCTACGGTTTTCTATCTGGAGGTCATAATTACTATCCTGATCAGTTAATATATAACGATTTATCAGATGTAACTTCTAAATGGGGATGGTACAGAACCAAAATCATAGAAAATAGAACCAAGGTTGAAACAGACGACTATTTAACGGATGAACTAAGTGATGCAGCTGTTAGATATATTAAAAAACAGGCTGATAATGATCAACATTTTATGTTATATCTCGCATACAATGCACCACATACACCTTTACAGGCAACAGAAAAATATGTATCGCGTTTTCCAAACATTAAAAATAAAAAAAGAAAAACCTATGCTGCTATGGTAAGTGCTGTAGATGATGGTGTAGGACGCATTTTAGCGGCACTTAAAGAAAAAAAACTAGACCAAAACACCATTGTGGTGTTCCTGTCTGATAATGGTGGTGCACATAATAATGCTTCAGACAATGGTCCACTTAGAGGATTAAAAGGAGACCTTTTTGAAGGAGGTGTACGCGTACCTTTTGCCATCCGATGGAAAGGTGTTATTCCTGARGGAAAAACGTATAAAAAACCTGTATCATCACTTGATATTATGGCAACTATTGTCGCTCAAACAGCGGTAGAAATAAACGATGAAAGACCTTTAGATGGGGTTAATTTAATTCCTTTTTTAACAGGTGAAGACCTTGGAACTCCACATGATATGTTATTTTGGAGAAAATGGGAACAAAATGCCATGGCAATTAGATCTGGGAACTACAAATTGGTTGCMAATAGAAATCAAGACCAAAATTCACCAGAATTATATGACTTATCAGCTGATGGAGCTGAATCAACAAATATTAAATCTGAGAATAAAAAGGTTTCCAACAAGCTTTTAAAGGAATGGGAAAAATGGAATTCAGAATTGAAGGATAGAGTTTTTCCAACACTTGGTAGTGATAAATGGTGGATTGACAAAAAATAAATAAATAATGAGGTTTTTTCGGGAATCATCAGCACTATTTTATTATTGGTTCTCTTTTCTCTGGGAAAGGATTCAGTCAAAGAAAACAAGCTTATATAATAACAGCATTAAAATTAAAACTTCATTTCAAATGATTTCAAAAAACAAGGTAATACCCCTAATTTTTATCGTATTTTCTTTCTTAGCTCACGCACAAGAAAAACCAAATGTTTTAATGATTGTTTTGGATGATTTAAACAATTATGTAGGTGTTATGGGAGGTCATCCACAAGCACAAACACCCAATATTGATAAATTGGCAAGTGAAGGTATTTTGTTTTCAAATGCGCATAGCAATGTCCCTATTTGCATGCCTTCCAGAGCGAGCTTTATGAATGGGATTTTACCTAGTACATCTGGAACTTGGGGTTTTAACAATTGGTTAAAAAATGAAACTTTAATCAATTCGAAATCGCTGCCAGAATATGTGAGAGAAAATGGTTACAAAGCCTATCAAACAGGAAAAGTATTTCATAATTCTAAAAAAGGAGTTTGGAATGAAATGGGAATTACTCCAGATTACGGACCTATGGCCTACAATGGTAAAAAAGCAACTTTACATCCTTCTTGTCCAGTGGCAATGGGTGCGTTAGGACCTTTAGACGCAACATTTACATCATTAGCAAATGTCCCAAATGTTTTGGCTACAGAAAACGCTCCTGGTTACAAAGGCTGGTACAATACACATTGGAAAACAAATGCACCCTTTTATTATAAAAATGACAATGACAGAGATAAAATGACGGATGAAAAAAGTGCGGAATGGTTTGTAAATAAAATCGAACAATTAGAAAATGAAAAGGAATCAAATCCGTTTTTTATAAGCGTTGGATTTATTCGTCCGCATACCCCCCTAGTTGTTCCCCAAAAATACTTTGATATGTTTCCTTTAGAAACAGTTCAAATACCCGTATTTAAGGAAAATGACCGAAGTGACACAAAATTAGGAGAAAACACTACTAAAGAACCAAGAGGAAGAACAGCTTACAGAACTTTAACCAGCTCCTATTCTACAAAAGAAATAGCAATTCAAAAATACATCCAGGCTTATTTAGCAAGTGTAGCCTTTGCAGATGACATGGTTGGAAAAACGCTAAAAGCTTTGGAAAACAGTAAATTTAACAAAAATACCATGGTCGTTTTATTTAGTGATCACGGATATAATTTAGGTGAAAAAGAGTATTTGTTTAAATATTCGTTATGGGAAGAAAGCACCCATGTCCCTTTAATTATAAAACATCCTGATTACGCTAAGAATGCAGGAAAAAAAGTAGACCATCCTGTTAGCCTAGTCGATATTTATCCAACTATTCAAGACTTATGTAGTTTAAAAGGAAGTACATTAATCAACAAARAAGGAGCAGAATTAGATGGCTTTAGTTTAAAACCATTTCTCGAAAATCCAAAAACAACTATGTGGAATGGCCCAAAAATGGCGTTGAGCATAATTTCAAGTTGGAAATCAAAAAAACCAAGTGAGCAACATGTATCCGTTCGTTCTAAAGATTTTAGATATATTCATTATGCAAATGGTGCAGAAGAATTTTATGACCATAGAAAAGACCCTCATGAATGGGAAAATTTAGCCAATTCAAAAGAATTTAAAAAACTAAAGATGGCTCATAAAAAAGAATTGTTTAACATGCTTAAAGAAAATTAGTACTCTTTAATGTAATATAGCCCCCTAAAATTCAATAAAGACCAAACTTAAAGTGCTTTCTTATGATAAAAAATGTATATATTTATCGCTAATAAACTCAGTCTAACTTTGGAACTTAAATATAAACCATTAGATAAAAAAGATGTAGAATCCGTTTTTGTACAACGTAAAAAGATTCCTTATTTCGGAGTACATTGGCATTACCATGAAGAATTTGAATTGATGCTTACTTTAAAAGGTGAAGGGGTGAGAATTGTAGGAGACAATATGGATCATTTTAAGGACTCTGAATTGGTTTTGATGGGGACCGGTCTTCCCCACTTATTCAAAAATGAAGAAAAAGATGAATCTTCTTCAGCAGACTATATTGTAGTTAAATTTAGAGATCTTTTTGAGGGCACTTCCTTTTTTTCACTTCCAGAGTTTTCTCAAATTAGACAACTTCTAAAAGCGTCTAAAAGAGGTATTATTTTTTCTCATAAGACAACAAATCAACTAAAAAATCAAATCATCAAATTGTCTGAAAGTAGTGCTGCTAATAAAATCATGCATTTTATTAGTGTTTTTAACATCCTTTCAGAAGCTGAGGATTATAAATTCTTAGCCAGTGAAGATTTCCATTTAAAAGCTTCTACCAAAGGTGAAGAAAGAATCCAAAAGGTAATCGACTACATCGGTGAAAACTATATTAAAGATATTTCTCTGGAGGACCTGGCTGAAGTAGCATTTATGACTACGAATTCATTTTGTCGTTATTTCAAAAACAGAACAGGTAAGACCGCTTTTGAATTTCTTCGTGAATTTAGAGTCAATAAAGCCTGCCAAATGTTGATTAATGGAGAAAAGAGCATTTCAGCAATTTGTTATGACTCAGGTTTCAATTCATTTTCAAGTTTTAATAGAATTTTTAAAAATTTAAAAAACATTTCTGCAAGTGAATACAAAAATAAATACATCAATTTGAATTCATAATAACATCAGAATAAAAAAGGGGTCTAAAAACAACTGTTTTTAGACCCCTTTTTTATTATAAAACTTTTTTTAGATTACTGAATTAGAATACCCTAATACAATACTTGCTGTAATTAGTACCACTANGCCCACTAATAACAAATTAAAAGGTTTTTTAGCTCCCTTCCATTCACCTGCTCTATAGGCCCAAAAATTACTGACAATTAAAGACAACCCTAACAACATTGGCCAACCTATAACACCTCCTATAGGCCCAATTAATGCCGCTCCTTGTCCATAAATCCCTAATGCTCCAAACCAAAATATACTTGCAACTATTGCCCATCTATATGCTTTTKCAGATCCTTTAACTTTAAAAGAGCTCCACGTTTTATTTTTAAATAATAAAAATATG
The DNA here is from genome assembly GCA_002401385.1 of Flavobacteriaceae bacterium. GTDB lineage: Bacteria > Bacteroidota > Bacteroidia > Flavobacteriales > Flavobacteriaceae. The sequence continues at coordinate 20,665 of NVSY01000019.1, forward strand.
GCATACCCTGCATTCATAATAAATGCACCAAATAGTACAACYACCCAAGCGGCTAAACTTGCATTTCKATCTAACGCTCCCATTTCCTCAGCTAATTTTGCAATTGGAGCTGCTTCAACAAATCCAACATTCAATAAAGCCGATAACACACCACAAACAACAGCAATTAAAATTCCTTTTAAAATATTAGATTTTTCACCGGATGCTTCAGAAGTCATTTTATCTTTATCAATACCTGCTTTGGCTGTAATAGCAACTCCAACCAATGTGATTGCTAAACCTGAAATTACATAAGGAAACTGTGGTAAAGAAGTTGCATTTTCCATTCGTAATAAAGGTATTAAAGCACCTATTGAACCTGCCAAACCCATTACAATTCCCATGGTTAGTGACAAACCAATATATGGTACACTTACACCAAATAGTATTCCTCCTATTCCCCAAAGGAACCCAAATAACATAGCAATATAAACAACACTTTGCATTGTAGGATCAGAAAACGATGTACTTAAAACACCTAACAAATCTGGTACTGCGATAAATGCCCAAACCAATGGTAATACAATCATGGCAATTGTTACGTGAACAAGCCACCAAGACTCCCATTTTAAAGGTGCCATATATTTCATACCTAAACCAAATGATCCTTGAAAGACACTGGCAAAAATTATTAATAAAAAAGGAAAAATCATTGATTCCATATATATATAAAATTTAGTTATTAATTATTTAATTGCAATTGAAATTCGTTTTTTTACCAAATAATCATCCAAAGCTAAATGCGAACAATCATGCCCAATTCCGCTATTTTTAATTCCACCGTGAGGTAAATAAATAGCATATTTTACACCATTTACCTGCACTTCACCAAATTCCAACTCTTCTGAAAAACGATGRATTCTGTTATGATTATTTGTAAAAATATAAGAGGCCAATCCATATTCTGTATCATTGGCTAGTTCCAACACTTCATCRTCTGTTTCAAAACACATAAATGGTGCAATAGGTCCAAATGTTTCCTCACGAAAAACYCGCATGTCTGGAGTCATTCCTGATAAAACAGTTGGTTCAATCCAGTTGCCATTTTCTTTTCCTTCCGGTATTTTTCCTCCGTATTCTAAGGTTGCACCTTTACTTACCGCATCTTCCACTAAATCGAACATACGATCGCGATCTTTGCGAGTTACTAAGGGCCCCATATCAACAGTATCATCTAAACTAAATCCAAGTTTCAATTCAGAAGCTCTTTTAATATAAGCAGACAAAAATGCATCATATATATTTTTATGAACAAAAAATCTATTTGCAGCTACACAAATTTGACCGGTATTTCCAAATTTCAACCCAATGGCCAAATTTAAAGCCGTTTCAATATCGGCATCTTCAAAAACAATGAACGGTGCATTTCCTCCTAATTCCATTCCTAATTYCTTAATAGAAGTTGTACTATCTGCAATTACTTGCATACCAGTTGCTGTAGAACCAATCATAGTAATTACTGATGGRATTTTACTTTTTGTCATTGGTGTTGCCACTTCCCTACTTGGTCCAGATAATATGTTTACAACTCCAGCTGGAAAATTAATTTCAGCTAAAATCTCACCAATCATATAAGTTGATAAAGGTGATAATGACGATGGCTTAATAATAATCGAACACCCTGATGCCAAAGCCGGACCTAATTTAAATCCTACATTCAACAATGGGAAATTCCATGCTAAGTATGCTACAGCCACCCCTGCAGGTTGCTGAATCATTTTATGTGTATGTGTATTTTCGTAATCTGGAATCTGCTCATCGCGCAAGTTTTTCATTGCAGCAGGATACCATTCGAGTGCATTTGCAACAGCCTCAATATCTTCCCAAGCACCTGCATAGGTTTTTCCCATTTCATGAACTATTGCGGTACGCAATTCAGCTTCTTTTTCTAATACAGCTGTTCTTAATTTGCTCATCCAAACAGTTCTTTCTACAAGGGATAATTTTGACCAATATTTGAATCCTTCTTTAGCAGACACTAATGCTTTTTGGGCATCTGCTTCACCTGCTTGTGCTACTTCAGCAATTATTTCACCAGTTGCTGGACAAACAACTTCAATTCTTTTTTTACTTTCAGCATCCACCAATTCACCATTGATGTATAATTTTTTATATCCGAAATTTTGAGTTTTCATTGTCATTTATTTTTTACAAGGTACTTTTTATTTTGTCTTTAGGAATGGCGAATTTTCGTAAAACTTCTTCGTTAACATCAATTCCTAAACCTGGTCTATTTGGAACTTCGATCATCCCATCTTTCATTTCAATAGCTGGAAAGGTGAGTTGTTCACGCAAGGCATTTTCAGTTTGATCGTATTCTATTAAGAAATCTGGACTTTTCATTCTCCCTGGCATTGCTTCTAAATTTGCAATAAAATGTAGCGCTACATGAATCCCAATTGAAGTACCCCAAGTATGAGGAATCACTTCAACCCCATAAGTTGTTGCCAAAGTTCCAATTCGTTTAGCTTCGGTTAAACCACCACAAGCACAGATATCAGGCTGAATAATATCTACCGATCTATTTCTTAATAATTGATGAAATCCGAAACGTAAATACTCGCATTCTCCGCCTGAAATGGGAATGGTAGTTTTGCTTCGTAATTCATTGTATTGATGGTAAAACTCTGGTGATAATGGCTCTTCAAACCAACTAATATTAAATGGTTCAATTTTTTTAGCTAATAAAACGGCTTCTCTAAAATTATACGCATGGTTAGAATCTACCATTAACTGAATGTCATCTCCAACTACTTCACGCATTCGTTTTACATTTTTAAAATCTTCCTCTATGCCAAGCCCCACTTTCATTTTTATAGCTTTAAAACCTTGAGATACGTACTTGCGAGCTTCTTCATCAAACTCCTGTGAAGGATTGTCATGACTTGTAAAATACAAACCCGTTGCATAAGGTCTTATCTTATCTCTGTGGGCTCCTCCTAATAAAGTAGCAACTGGCAAATTCAAAATTTTCCCTTTTAAATCCCAAATTGCAATGTCTATAGCACTTATTGAAGCAACCAATGTGCCTCTTCTGGCAAAGTCCAATGTTTTACGATACATTGTATTCCAAACAACTTCGTTTTCTAAAGGATTTAAACCTAAAACTATTGGTTTTAATAGTTCAATTCCCGCTTCCAATACACTTGCTGGCCCATAACCTTCTCCCCAACCATATTGTCCGTTAGAAGCCGTTACTTTAACAATACAAATACATCTTTCAGAATATTCCCATTGAGAAAAGAAAAAACTCTTAGATAAAGTATCTTTCAGTATAAACGTTTCTATTTTTACAATTTTCATAAATAATTTCTTTTTTTTCTAGTAACAAACCCCATAAAAGGACTTCGTATATAATGGATAAAAATACTTGATTAAATCGCCTTTTTAAATGCAACTGTTACCATCAAACTATCAATTTTTACCCATAACAAAGAATACTCATCATCAATTTCAAATTAAATTTTTTACAATTTTAGACCTCATCGTCATAATCAACAATTTCCTCTGCTACCATAACCGATTGAATATAGGCTACAACATCATCATGTTTAGGGTATTTGGTATACTTCCAAAAAGTATCTTTGTTTTCGAAAACTGAGATTACACTTACATCAAAAAAGGAAGCTCCGTAATCGCCCATATTAATTCCTGTTTCATAAGAAATTATTTCAGAAATATGTGTAGGAAGCTCATCTAAGCGTCTTTTAACTTCAATAGCTAATTCTTTTTTAGACATCCCATTTGCTTGTTCTTTTAGCTTCCACAATACTACATGTTTATACATAATTTGGTTGTTTTAAGAGGTAGAAAAACTCCCCGTGTTTCTCAAGTACACTAGGGAAGTTTATCTGAAATTATTTACTGTTCTTTTTAGTTTTTATGAAATTTCTTTTTCTGAAGTCCATTTTAAAATCTATTCTCCATTGTTTCTTAAAGAAATCTCTTTATTTTTTTATCAATTTAAAATCATCAACATTTAAAATCACTCCTTCAGCCCAACGGTATACTTGTAAGGTTACTTTTTCACGACCTTTTACAACCGTAAATTCAATTGTATGCTGTTTCCATTTGTTTTCCCCTGGTTCTACTACCTTAACTTCTCCATATTTGTGTGTATTTCCTTTTTTTCCGGAGGTTGCCTTTACCGAGTAATTGGTTTTCTTAACGTTTCCTTTAGCATGCGTCATTTTAACTGCAACACTAAATACATATGTTACTCCAACTTCTAATGTTTTGTAGTGTACTAAAGTTGCATTTATTGCGCCATTACTAGAAGCAAATTTGTCAGATTTATTGTTTCCTTTTCCTTTTTTCTCAGTAACGGTCCAAGTGGATTTTCCCCAAGTACCAAATTTTCCTTTTTTAAGTTTTGTGATATCTTTTCCTTTTTCTAAGGGTTCAAAAGATTGATAAAAATCTGATTTTTGTGCATTAGCTGTAAATATTAATGCAAAAATTGCAATTACCGAAATATAAAATCGCATCATAATAAATTGTGTTCTTAAATTATATTCACAAATCTATTAGATTACACTGCTATTAATTGCTTTGTAATTACCCAGGTTATATCAACTATTATCTAGCAATTACATATACCCTATAAATAACGCACATCAGCATTTAGTAACTTAGTTAAAACTCATTAAACACAAGGAAACAATTTATACCGAGTTTATTAGTTAGTTTTGAGTACTAAATTTATAAACGGTTGTAGAGCTATAGATTTGGTTCGGTTTTAATAGTGTAGACAGAAAATTAGATTGGTTTGGCGAGTTCGGAAAATGCTGTGTTTCTAAACAAATGGCTCCTCTAAAAACATAAGGTTTCCCGCTTTTACCAATAGCAACTCCATCAAGAAAATTACTTTCATAAAATTGAATTCCAGGTTCATTAGTATACACTTCCATTACTCTTCCACTTTTTGGTTCAACAACTTTGGCTGCAAAAATTAATCCTTGTTCATTTTTTGGACTGTTGTTTAAAACAAAATTATGATCATATCCTTTGGTATAATTAAATTGCTCATTCTCCAAATCTAAATCTCTTCCAATTGCTTTCTCGATAGTAAAATCAAAGGGGGTATCTTCTACATTTTCCAAGACACCTGTAGGAATTAAATTATTGTTTACCGGTGTAAAAAAATCCGCGTTTATTGTTAGAAGATGATTATTTACGTTTCCTTTTCCTTCTCCTGCTAAATTAAAAAATGAGTGGTTTGTTAAATTTACAATGGTAGATTTATCAGTAGTAGCGTAATAATTAATTTGTAATTCATTATCCTCGGTAAGTTTATAATTGACTCTTACATTTAAATTACCTGGATATCCTTCTTCCATATTTGATGAAATTCTTGTAAACTCAACTTCATTATTACTCTGTTGTTCTCCCTTCCAAACAACATTATTAAAACCTTTGTTGCCTCCATGAATATGATTTCCCCCATTATTAACAGCAAGTTGATACGATACACCATCAATTGAAAATTCACCATTAGCTATTCTGTTGCTATACCTTCCTATTATAGCTCCAAAGTAATTCCCTCTGGCCGATTGATAACCTTCTAAATTAGAAAACCCTAACACGACATCCTCAAATACTCCATTTTTATCAGGAACCATAAGAGACACAAGCCTTTGCCCAAAATTGGTAAAAGTAGCTTCCAACCCATTTTTGTTATTCAAAACAAACAGTCTGGTTTTTTCACCATCAATTACAGCTTCAAAATTTTCAGGGTTTATTTTAGATTTTAAATGTGGACTTTCTATCTTATCTTGTACAGATATACTATCAATCCTATTTGAATTATGTTTTTTATGACTGCAGCTAATCAGCAATATACATATTACAAAAACATACCGTTTAAAATATTTTATAGGTGTACTCATCAGTTAAAAAAATTACTTAGATTGAAGTAAATGCATCATTTCGCCTTTAAGCTGTGCTTTWATKTYGSYATAATTAGCATCTTCCGCTAAATTGTTCCATTCATAAGAATCAKTYGTATGGTTATACAATTCTTCTTTTCCATTTCTATAATAAATGTATCTCCAATCTTTAGTTCTATAGGAATAATTTTGCTGATATATATAGGATGCATCCAACTCTGAAGTAATTTCAATATGCCATAAAGCTCCAGGATTACTGTTAAAACCAACACCTTCAATTGGATGATTAATCCCAGCTCCCAATACAGTTAGTGCTCCATTTGGGCCTTCCCAATTAGTAGTTTCTGGGTTTTCTAAAAATGGTTTTAAGCTGTACCCATCAACATTGGCTGTTGTTCCATCTTTTGTAATACTCCCTTTCAAATTACATACATTGGTTAATGTTGGAAAAATATCAATTAGAGAAACTGGATGAAAAACTTCACTTCCTGGATTTGACAATTTTGGGTGACGTATAATAAAGGGAATACGTGTACTTTCTTCCCACGGAGAATTTTTATACAAGTACTCCTTTTCTCCCATTTGCCAACCGTGATCACTGGTTAATATTACAATGGTATTTTCTTTAAATGCACTATTATTTAATGCATCCATTACTTCACCCACCTGATCATCTACAAAAGCAATACAAGCCAAATAAGCTTGTAAAAATCGCTTCACTCCTTCATTTCCTTCCGGATATGATTGCCTTAGTTTTTGAAAATACGCTAAGCCCATTTCAGTAGGAGGGTATACTGTTGAATAATAAATATCATCAATATCACCCTCTTTACTCACAGGCATTTTAATTTCTTCTAACGGAAACATATCAAAATACTTTTGAGGAGCATACAAAGGTGTATGTGGTTTCACAAAGCCTACTCCCATAAAAAATGGTTGATTGCTCATCTCTTTTTCTAATGCTGAAATTTTATTAGAAATCCATTTTGCATGTTGCTCATCTGGTAGTAAATCTCTATTTGTGTCGGACACATAATTGTAGGCTTTATTACCATAAGTCCAACCCGTTTTTAGAATCGTTCCGTTTTGATCCTTAATTACGGGTGTATCAGATAATGGAGCAAAAGAACCATCMACTACATTGATACTTCTAAATGGCTCTGGAACTGAAGAATGACCCATAATTCGTTTTCCTTTTTCATCAATTCCACTATAGGCATGAGGACCGTAGTTTATACCTTCGGGCACCCCCCATTCGTCCCAATATTTTYTTACGTTTTTATGYAATAATTTACCWGTCCCTAAGGTTTTATAGCCATTTTCTTTAAACAATTCTATGATTGTTTTATGATTTTTTAAAACGACTTGCTTAAAATGAGGTGTCCATCCAAAGTCTCTMGAATTATGAGGATATATCCCAGTAAATAAACTATTTCTTGARGGGGAACACACAGGAACATTACTATGAGCATTAGAAAATACCGTTCCCGATTTCGCCAATTTATCAATATTAGGAGTTTTAGCYTGTGGATGCCCTCCAAAAACACCTTGATAATCGTTTAAATCATCAATCATAATCAACAATACATTTGGTTGTTCCAATGGCACTTTTTCTTGTTGAGATTGACATCCTATTGATACAAGAATCATGAATAAAAAAGAAAAATCCTTCACTAAAATCTTCATAAATTTATATTTTAACTATTATCTAACAACACGACCTGAAGCATCACCTCCCATTAATGCTTCAACCTCGCTTCTGGTTGAAAAATTAAAATCGCCTTTAATTGAATSCKKCAARYWRSRRGSTNCTACCGCATATTTAACAGCCACCCTAGATGCTGATAATTCGGGTGTGGTTAATGCAAAAATTAATCCACCGGCGAAAGCGTCTCCACCTCCAACACGGTCTACAATATTTTTAATTTCATAGGATTGATAATTCCCTTCTGCATCTAAAGGTGCAAATGAGGCCTTATCAGTAGCTTTTTCGTACAACATTGCTCCCCAATTATTATGTGATGCCGACAAACTCTCACGCAAAGTAATGGCCACTTTACTCACATTTGGAAATTGTTGAACAACTTGGCGTGCTACATCTGGATAACGAGAGGTGTTTAATTTCCCAGAATTAACATCGGTATCTCCAGSTTGAATCCCCAATACATCGTGACAATCTTCTTCGTTTCCGATAATAACATCCACAAAAGGTAAAATGGTACGCATTGTTTCTTGTGCTAATTCTCTGGCAGTTTTTGACGTATCCCAATTCCAAAGTTTCCCTCTAAAGTTTAAATCTATCGAAACCGAAACTCCTGCAGCTGTTGCTTTTTTTGCAGCAACTAAGGTTGCCTCCGCTGCATTTTTAGATAAAGCTGGTGTAATCCCAGTTAAATGTAACCAAGAGGCTCCTTTAAAAATAGCTTCCCAATTATAAGCTGAAGCTGGAGTAATAGCAATTGCAGCATCTGCTCTATCGTAAATTACATTACTTGGACGTTGGTTTGCACCTGTTTCTAAGAAATAAAGTCCTAATCTACCTTCATTTGTTCGTACAACATATTGGGTGTCTACCCCAACTGCTCTCACCGAATCCACTGTAGCTTCTGCCAAGGCATGTTTAGGAAGTGCTGTTATGTAGCGTGCATTTCCTCCAAAATTACAAATGGACGCCGCTACACTTGCTTCTGCTCCCGCATAAGTAACATCAAATAGACGTGTTTGTCTTAATCTTAAGTTATCTGGCGCTGCTAAACGCCCCATTATTTCTCCAAAGGTTACAACCGTATTCATATTATTTATTTCTTATGTTTTTGATTATTTCTTTAATTTCTAAGGCATTCTTTGTAATGGTTTCCCATGCTTCTTCCTGAATCATTTTATTAGTCGCTATCCAAGACCCTCCAATAGCACTTACAAGAGGAGATGCTAGGTAACTCGTAACATTTGACGGGTTAATTCCTCCTAAAGGAAGAAAACTTATGCCTAAATGCTTGTAAGGTGCTGCCATATTGGTTAAATGTTTGATCCCACCCGAAGTTTCCGCTGGAAAATATTTAAGCATTCTACACCCTTGCTCTAGAGCCATTTCAATATCGGTAGGCGTTGCTATCCCAGGTGAAAATGATAAATCATGTTCTTTGGCTGCTTGAATAACTCGTGTATTACAACCCGGTGCAACTGCAAAATGCGCTCCTATTGCAGCACATTCTTTAACTTGCTGCACTGTTAACACCGTTCCAAATCCCACAATAGCTTCTGGAACTTCATTTATAATGGCGCGAGCAGCATCCATAGCTACTGGTGTACGCAATGTAAGTTCAATAATTTTTACACCTCCTTTTACCAATGCTTTTGCCACAGGTACCGCATGTTTCAATTCATCAATTACAAGAGAAATAACCACTCCTGAATTATTAATTTTCTGAATTATTTCAGAAGACATTATTTCTTGTATGTTATTTTTCATATAAAACTTCTTTTTTAAATTGAATACTACAAAAATATCACGTCGTGTTGTTTTTAACACTTCACTACTTATCTACTAGTCACCAAATTTTAACTCAGTTATTAAATATCCATATAATTTTTAAAATAACTGTTCCTCGAAATCGTTGTATTCAAAAAAAGGAACCCATTTAGGCTCCTTTTTTTTTTTCAAACTAATTTATATGAACTACTTCAATCTAATTTTTTGAGTATTTTTATAGTCTCCTCTAATTGCCTCAAATTTAGCAATCATATCTTCTAACTTTTCCTTATTTTCCTCAGCTAAATTATTTTGTTGACCAATATCTTCTTTCAAATTGTATAGTTGGTATTTTTTTAAATTACCAATCTCAATGTTTACTTGTTTAATAATAGGTTGTCCTTTATAAGGAGGAATCATTACCCAATCACCTTCTTTAAAAGCTGTTCTAGAGGTTGCTTCAATAACTAAATTTTTTCTTCCTTCAGTTGCTTTACCTAAGAAAACATCTAATAACTCTTCACTATCCTCTACTCTAATATCGCTATCAACTAATTTTGCTAATGATGAAAGTAAATCTATTTGACAAACCATTGCATCTGATACTACAGGTTGAATTTTACCTTTCCAATACGTAAAAAATGGAACGTGTGTCCCTGCTTCGAACAAACTGTATTTACCTCCTCTATAGGGTCCTGCAGGCGTATGATTTCCTATTTTCTCTACAGCATCGTCATAATAACCATCATTTAAAACTGGTCCATTATCACTTGTAAATACTATTAAAGTATTTTCCAATAATCCTTCTTCCTCTAAGGTTTTTACAAACTCTCCAATACACCAATCTGCTTCAACAATTACATCTCCTCTTGGACCCATACCTGAAGTTCCAACAAATCTAGGATGCGGCGTTCTTGGAACATGTGGTTGTTGCATGGCATAATACAAGAAAAACGGTTCGTTCTTGTGTTTTTTAACGTAGTCCTGAGCTCCTTTTAAGAAGTGATCCGCCATATCAACATCACTCCATTTTGCCGCTTCTCCACCTTTCATAAACCCAATTCGTGGAATGCGATTTACTATACTATTGTTATGACCATGATGCCACTTCATATCGAATAATTCTGGATTATCAACCCCATTTGGTTGGCCTTCAAAATTTTTCTTATAATTAATTTCTATAGGATCATTTGGATCTAAATTAACTACGTCTCCATTTTCAATATAAACTGTTGGAACACGATCTTGCGTAGCCGCCATAATATAGGCATAATCAAAACCAACTTCATTCGGTCCTGGGCTAACTGTTTCGTTCCAATTTACATTTCCTGTTCCTAAACCTAAATGCCATTTACCTACAATCCCTGTATGATATCCCTTTGTTTTTAACATTTTAGGAATGGTCATTTGCTCTGTACTAATAATTAAAGGAGCTGTACCTGGTAATATTTTTGCGTTTTTATTTCTCCATGGATATACACCTGTTAATAATCCATATCTACTTGGTGTACAGGTCGCTGAAGTTGCATATCCATTGGTAAAACGTGTACCTTCGTTGGCTAATTTGTCTAAGTTTGGTGTTTTTATTTCTGTAGCACCGTTAAATCCTACATCTCCATAACCTAGATCATCAACATAAATAACAACGATATTGGGTTTTACCGGTTCTATTACTGTCTTTACTTCCTTTTTACAGCTAATACATACAATTAGAACTGCTACTATTAATATTCTGTTTACTAATTTTTTCATGCTTCAAATATAAAGTGTATTTTTTACTTTTAAAATTTATTTTAATGATTTTATTATAAGGTCATACTCCTTAACTAATATTTCCTCTCTAACCTGATTGTTTGTAATCAATATTTTTGCAAATAAAACCTCTTGGTATAATATCGGTTGTATGCATTTGAATTCTCTCCAATATCAAAATCGTTCATCGTGTAATATTATGCACTAAACTAGCATTTTGGTAAGCAACAATTTTAATTCAAGTTCCATTTAGTGATTGGTATCATTAAGAAATCTATAATATTAATACTAAAGCTTTCATTTTATTTTTAATTGAAATCAACTTCATTTTCAATAACCAAAGCTATTCAAAATTCGATTAATTTGTTTTCATTTATTATCCTTTATACACCACTTTTTAACTAAATGCAGTTTTATAAGGTCACAACTAAACTCTTTAGGTCACAACTAAACTCTTTTGAATTTCTCGTTTAGAATTTAAAACTCAAACATAGTTTAAAATATTTTCATACTATATATAGTTATTAATATGTGTTATATATTGGTTCTTTTGTGCTAAATATTATAGAACTACTAAATACTCACTCACCTTCTATTAATTTATTTTTTTTATAAACGAACTCCACTTACTAAAAATATTTTTTTTGAATTAAACTATTATAAGAATAAACAGTCATACGTCTTTACTTTTATATTTAACACGTACATTTTAGTTAAAACTTTCATTCAAATAACTACCAAATGAGCATCCATTTTTTTCCAAGAAACAAAAAAAGTTTTTTAATATTTCTTTTACTTATTCCATTTCAATTCATTTTTTCTCAGAATCCTATTATAAAAGGGTTTGTAGTTGACGAAACAAAAACACCTTTAGAATTCGCCTCGGTTGCATTACTTCAACCACAAGATTCTGTAATGGTTAGTTTTGCAATTACAGGTAGTAAAGGCGAATTTGAATTAACTGATAGTCCGACTGGAACATTCCTATTGCAAATTTACTTGATAGGGCATGCTCCTTATTACCATAAAATTGAATTTAAAAATAAAACTATTGATTTAAGGACGGTAATTCTGAAAGCTACTTTTGAAGAATTGAATGAAATAACTATTACAGCTGTAATTCCCGTTCAAATAAAAAATGATACTATTGTTTTTAATCCAAAATCATTCAAAATTCACCATGATGATACTATTAAAGATTTACTAAAAAAACTTCCTGGAATTGAATTGGACAATCAGGGGAACATTTTTTCCCAAGGAAATGAGGTCACTAAAATCTATGTAGATGGAAAAGAATTTTTTAGTGGTGACCCTTCCATTGTTTTGAAAAACCTTGCTGCTGATGTGATTTCTAAAATTGAAGTCATTGACAAAAAAAGTGACCAAGCTGAATTAACAGGCGTAAATGATGACGAAAAAAGCTTTGTGATTAATCTTACTTTGAAAAAAAATAAAAAAAATAACGGTTTTGGAAAAGCAGCCATTGGGGCTGGATTAGACAACAAATATTTCTCTAATTTAAATTTTAATAATTTCAATTCAAAAACTCAATTTTCTGTAATTGGAAAGTACAACAATATTAATATTACGGGTTCAAACATTCAAGATTTTCTAGAGTCCTCAGGTGGTTTAACAGATGACTTGGATGAGGAGGAGGATAGTAATTCTTTATTTGAAAAAAGAAAAAGAAGTCTCAGTGGAAATCTTACTGCAGGAGTTGGCGGAGTGAATTTTGGAGTTGAATTGAAAAAAAAGGAAGTAATTAATGTCGATTATTTTTATAATTTCCTTGAAAATAAAGGAACCTCCACCTCACAGCGAATCTCTTTTTCAAATTTGAAAAGATTTAATTCTGAGTCAGAAAATCAAACTCACAAAACAACTAATAATCATAACTTCAATTTTAATTATGAAAACAAGAGTAATAAAAATAGTAGATTATTCATTAAAGGAAGTATAAGTTCGGATATCAGCTCAACTAATCATAAAAGAAACATTTCATTTTTCAATGAATTAGATGAATTAAGTAACACTAATGACATATCAAACTATAGTACTAGGGAAAAAGAAAATGGTAGAATTAAAATAAATTATTATAAAAAAATTTCTGATAAAAAAAGAAATTTCAATTCCGGAATTTCAATATTCTCGAGCTCATCAGCTACATTTATAGATCAAAACAATATTTATACAAGAGTTTCTAATCAAGTAACAAACAATACAAATACTACTAAAAATCAGTATTTTAAAAACAATAATCTAATCTTCCAATTTGGTTACACAGAACCATTGGGAGGAAATCATTTTTTGAAATTACAAACATTTTTCACTTTCAAACAGGCTAAGGAAGACACAAATCAGGAAAAATTAAAGAATAACATTGAACAAACTCCACTAATTTATCTAATTCAAAATAAAGAAGAAAGTTATAATTCAAAATTAAGTTACATCTACAGTTCTAAGGTTTTAAATTTCAACATTGGGTCTGAATTACAGCAATTATATCGAAAAATAATGCTAACAGGAGATCATCCTATTTTACACAATTACACTTATCTAAATCCTTCTGCCTCTTTAAAATACAAACCTAAAAAGGGAATCAACTATAGACTAATATATAGAAAAACGGTAAGATCTCCTGGAAACTACCAAAGCGCACCCATAATTAACGACTTAAACCCCTACCACATACGCATGGGGAATCCAAATCTAGACCCTCAAAAATTTGACAATATAACTTTTAACTCCTCTATTCATAATTTTAAAAACTCGCTAAGTGTTTTTTCGAAAATTTCATACATCCACATAAAAAACGCTATTATTCCAAACTTGATTATTGATCAAAATTATGTTCAAACTAGAAGCTATATAAACCAAGGAAATCAAGATCGATTTTCTGCCCTTTTCAACATAAACAAAAGATATAAACCACTAGGTATCCGATACAATCTTAATTTAAAAGGAGCCAATACTACTTCCAACTCTATTGTAGACAAAAAATTAAATGATGTAAAATCATCAGATTATTCGRTTGGWGTTGGTTTTGAAAATAATAAGAAAAATTTTATTGATATAAAATCTGGATTTAATTATGGAATTAACAAAACCTCATTTTCAGTAATTGAAAATCTAGATAGAGATTATATCAAAAAACACTTTTATGCAAAATTTGATTTTGACATTTCAAAAAAACTGAATATTAATTCACAATTTGATTATTACAGTTACAATGATAACAAGTTCGATTCGAATCAAAAAATACCCTTTTGGAATGCAAGTGTTTCATATTCTTTTACAAAAAACAAAAATGGAACAATCAAATTACTCCTCATAGATATTTTAGATAAAAACTTAGATATTATCAGAAAAAGCACTGTAAATTATTTTGAAGAAACCACAAATCAGGTTTTAGGAAGGTATTTTATTTTAAGTATGACAATGCGATTAAATTCTAAATCGAGATCTAAAAAGAAGATTAGTTAATGGAATTTGAACTACATTAAAAAGGAGTTTCAATGCTGTTATAAAAAATTAAATCACTAATTATAAGTACTATAATTAAGTTTTTCACGTAATCATTCACTATTCCCAGATTTATACTTGAGTATTCAGTAAACTATTCTGAGATTAAATTGATGTAATTGGTAAACAAAATGCTAATTCAACCTTTTGGAAGAATTAGCATTTTGTCAATTGGTATTTTATTTGTGGTTGCTTATTATTCTTCCACAATAATTCTAAATCCTACATTAAATACTTTTTGATTAGAACCATATTTTTTTCGATATGAGGCAGTGGCTTTTTCTGCTCTATCCTTCCAAGAACCACCACGAACAACTTTCTGAACTTTCTTATTTCCATCATTTCTTCCGTCATTATTTTTATAAGGATATGCTTTATAATCAGAACGTGTCCATTCTGAAACATTTCCAATCATATCATATAGTCCCCATGGATTCGGCTTGTAGGTACCAACATTTACGGCCAACATACTGTTATCATCCACAACTTTAGAACGTGGTAAATAATCAAAATATGGACGTAGCGGATGCTTTTTAGACATCGGTTTTGGATTGACACCAGTAACAGCCATCTCAGCTAACTGCATGTCCGCCAAATTCGCATAGTCTGAAAAATCAACAGATGTATCTCCAAACCAAAATTCATTATCACTACCGCCTCTTGCTGCCCACTCCCACTGAGATTCCGTTGGCAAAGAAATTTTAAGCCCTGTTTTATCCGATAATATTTTACAATATTCCATGGCTTCTTCCCAACTTACACGAACGGCTGGTTGATTTGGATCATTGGCAGGATAACCAGGTGTTGTATGATCTTTCCAAAATTGCACTTGAAATCTACTATCATGCGTTGGAAACAATGCTCTCAATTGGGTATTACTTATCTCAAACTCCGACATCCAAAACCCTTTTTTCACGGCTTGTTTGCTTGGTGGATATGCATCAGCATCTCCATGATTAGTCCCCATTACAAATGATCCTGCCGGAATGTATTTAAGTTTAATTTTAACATCCTCGTTTAAATCAACCACGAGCTCCTTTTTACTTTTTTGAGATTGCATGTTTAGTGCAGTTGCAGTATCAAATGGCCAATTTCTAAGTTTAATTTTCTTTTCCTTCCGATCTTTTACTTTCATGTATTTAACGGGTTCAATTTTTCCTTTTCCATTTAAATAATTGGTATAATCCTCAATTTCTTTTACCCAATCTACTTTTGTATTGGCATATTTTTCCATTAACTCATTACGACGAGCTTCTGGATTTATACCATAAACATTTTGAATTTTGAAGGTACCGTGATAGGGGACATTTAAATCGATCCACTCATACAATTTCCTTGTTTCTTTATCCGTTAATTTTACATTTTTATGCCCCTTTTCTAAATGCTGTATTAGATCCGAAGTACTCGCATGGTATTCCATTGGATTGGTTACTGGCATTTCTCCTTCAGGCCCTTGACGGTTTATAAATGGATGTAAGGCTAAATAACTCTTACCAAAACCTGTAGTTTTATCTATCGAATCATCTTTAAAGTTTGGTTCCGTGTTACTACCATCATGACATGAAATACAATTACGATCTAATATTGGTTGAATTTCCAAATCGAACGTAAACGCTCTGACTCCACCTTCTGGAGGTGTAATTTTGGTTGGTGTTTTTCGTGATGCAATTGTAAATTTAGGTTGTACAATTGTATTTTGATTTTCATGGCATCCAGTACATGAAACAACCTCACCTGGCATTCCTGTAATCCATGACCTCATCAACTGTAATGCTGCTCCATTTTCATCCAATGGCTGCATTGAAACAGGTATATTAGATGGTATTTTGAAAATAACAGATCCGTCCTCTTCCACAGGAACAGTTCCTAAAATTCTTTTCATATCCCAACCTGCTTGGATTCCCTGTACCATATGTCCAGAGGGAGATTTTGCGTAAGCAAATTCATAAGCAAATACACGAAGCTCTTTAATCGATCCTCTTTCAATTCCTTTTGACCCCTGACCGGTATAGATATCTTGTATAAACACCGTAGATTCCATATTATTAAGATTCACTTTCTCAGGAATAACCGGAGGTGTCACTTTTTTATAAACTGGGATTGCTTCTGTGATACCTTCACCTTCAAATTCTGCAATAAGTGTAACATTGTCAAAAACATCTACCAAATACAAGCCCCATAAAGATGTTGGATTTAATTTAGCTGTGACTAAAAAATAGTCTTTTGATAAGACTTGAGGTTTCAAAAACTGTGGCCAAACACCATCTACAAGTCCATCTTTTATTTCTGGAATTACCACCTTATTTCTATAAGGTATCTCTTGCATTACACCATCAGCTTCTCTTCTACCTTTAGCGGGATCAAACATTACCAATCGCCCAGAACGAGCAATACCATGATGCCCTGAAACAATTCCAATGAATTGACTRTTATTTTTYCCTGGCAAAGGCTTCGCATCAAACAAAGAATTAGGCCAATACGAACCACTACCATACAATTCTTTTTTATTGGTTCCATCAGGATTCATGTGTAGCATTATTCTAGAGAAATAGTGTGTAATATCACTATACTCCCAACGCAATTGCATCAGTCTCCCGTTATTCATTACTTCTGGACACCAATCATTTTCCTGTCCAAAACTAATTCTTCTTAAATCTTTACTTTCAGGATCATACACACAAAAACTTCCAATAATATCAGCACTATTCACACAAGGCACTCCTTGATAAGCGATATTAGACGATGCTACAATTTTCCCATTTGGAAGGTAGGCGCCATCAAAGAAGTTTAAATCTTCCTCATCAACCTGTGTTAATTGATGTACTTTATTAGAATTGACATCCATCTCAAAAATCTGCCATCTGTCCTCTTTATTTACACTCGTAAACATCAATTTATCAGCGTCCCAATGTAGTTTTAAACTATTTAAAGGTGCGCTATTCGTTGGTTTAAAAATGGTTTTAGATTGCACATCACCTCTTAAATTACTCAACACTGTTAATTCACAATCAAAATTACTCCTTCTTGCAGACATATGAGAGCTCCAGTTATTGCTTTGTGTTCCAATTTCAGGAGCCATTGCTTTACGCGCACGATCCCCTAATTTGTAACGCACGGCAATAATCTTATCAAAGTCTAGCACTGGATTTGCCAACAAAATTTCATCTTTATAGGCACTAACTTTCTTAAGGTTTTTAATAGATGCTGCATCTTCTTTRAACATTCCGTCCACAGAAGCATCATATACTTTTTCAATAAAATCAAGTTTCCCTTGATATTCAGAAGCYTTAAACTTTGGATTTGATTTCATATTATCAAAAGCCAAACGTATCGCTTCCGTATTAATCCATTTCAATTCATTCTGAAGATTGTAAATAGTACTCGCTCTTTCGAATAAGGTTAGGTAGTTCCCTAATTGTTCTGATTTCGGCAATGTGGTCGCTTCTTTCAACAAATTTTCAAAATGAGCTGGTCTATCTAACAAGTTAACCAAATTAGCAACTACAGCCCGTTCAGCCAAGCAATCATTGGATGTTAACCACGCTATAGTACTCACATTTAATTTATTAAAAAACAAGGCTCCTATTTTCGGAAATTCCGAAATTAATTGCTCTTTAATAGCATGCGCAGAAACATTCTGAACGACAAATCTAACAGAAGCTATTGCATTAGAACCATCGTCAATACCAACAAGTGATTCAAACCTAACATATTTTTTATTCAGTTTAAAAACTACTTCTCCATCAGCATGTATAAAGATACCATGCTTATATTTTTTTGATTTTATTGAAATCTTTGTACCGTGACCTGTAATATTTTTTAATGGTTTCCAATAACCAGCATGTCCAGATTGTATTTCTAATGCATCGACATAGTCAAAACTGCCATCCGCTTTAAATAATTTTACATCTGCCCAAACGGCATGATCCCAACCATTTCCATCTTTAGTACCATCAGTGATCATTACCAAATTCTCAACACCAGTTATATCAATGGATAATTTCTCTGGCGTATTTCCTTTTCTTAGTATTTTTGAATTCACAGGAAAGCGATCCCCTAATTCTTTTTGAAGCTCTTTTTTAAATTCAATGATGCTTTTACTCCAATTCTTTTTAGTAGTTGGAGCTTGCGCCCAAGTTGCTGGAATCAGCACTAGAAACACCACTATGATATTTATAATTTTTTTCAACATTTTATTTTGTATTAAATTAAAAAACAGTTTTAGTATCTATTAAGGAATTAAAACATCCATGGTAGAAACATTTCCAAAACTTTTATAATCTTCTATCTTCCATAGCAAATTATTAGCTGCATCTATCTCAAATACCTGTACTGTTTTAGATTTGCCTTTAGAATGCCCTCCCCAATTACAAACAATGGTATTTCCATTTTCTAAGCGTTTTGCTTCAGCCACAAACYGTAGCGAAACACCAGAAACATCATKCTCTTTTAATTCCCAAACCACTTCCTTTGTAGTTGGAACTATTTCTATCAGCTTGTGACTATCGCCACAGCTAAGTAACCAATTTCCAGAAGATAATACTTCTAAAGAGAAAACAGACATATCCAAATTCACTTCTTTAAGTACTGTACCATTGGCATCAATTTCAAGAATTGATTTTTTTGCCAATAATGGAACTAGGTAATTTCCTTTTTTATTTTTACTGATTTGTCTGAATTGACTGTGTGTATTTTTAATCTCAGTTTCGAATGTAATGTCTATTAATTTCTCGCCCTCAGTAGAAAATTCWATAATCCGTGCAGGATGCCCACAAACTCCCAATAAAATAGTTCCTTGATCTGTTAATGATGCAGCATGTATTTCAGCTCCTTTCTCGCAAGTATACTCCCATAGAGTTTGATGGTTTTCATCAATTAATTTAGCCCCTTGCTTGAAGGCGTATAATAATTTACCTCCTGGAAGAGATGTTACTGAATTACACTCTTGTCCTTTCTCTAAATCATGGCTCCAAACCATCGTTCCTTGACTATTAACCAAGGCAATTTTGTTCCAACCTGAACCTCCCAAATAATAATGAGATACTGGTGTAGAACATGCACTCATCAAAAAAACAATAGCAATAGATACAGTTAGGGTTAACTTATTTATCTTAAACTTCATAATTTATACTTTTGGTTTTACTTATTTGGGAATAGTATTCAGACTCTTGGAATTAAATCCCTACAGTTTCTGTTGCTTTTAAATCGTTAAACATTTCAAAAGCCGCATTCGGATTTAAATCTTCATGAACCACCGCACAAATCGCCTGAATCATGGCTGCTGGAGCTTCTGATTGGAATACGTTTCTTCCCATATCTACTCCGGAAGCACCTTCGTTTATTGCCTTATAACACAATTCCAAGGCATCAAATTCCGGTAATTTTTTCCCTCCTGCAATCACAATAGGTACTGGACAAGAAGAGGTTACTTTAGAAAACCCATCACAGTAATATGTTTTTACAATATTAGCTCCATTCTCAGCACACATACGTGATGCTAAGCTAAAATAACGCGCATCTCTAGTCATTGCTGTCCCTACGGCGGTTACCCCCATTACAGGAATCCCTGCTTTTTGACCTGCATCTACAGCTTTGCAAATATTTGCCATGGTAATAGCTTCGGTTGCGGCATCACCTACAGAAGCCATCACGGCAATTGCAGAAGCATTCATTCTAACAGCATCTTGAATATCAATCAACACATTGTGATTCAATTCTGTCAAAATCGAAGTTCCAGCATCCGAACGCAAACAAATCGCCTTATTGGAATCAGCAGGAATACTCGAACGAATCATTCCACGGGCTCCCATTAAACAATCGGCATATTTTATTAATGGAACGATACTTAAATCGATACGTTCCAAGCCGGAAGTTGGCCCCATTATAAACCCATGATCAAAGGCTAGCATCACAGTTTTACCTGTTGATGGGCGAAAAATACGTGAAAGACGGTCTTTCATTCCCCAATCCATATTGTCACTCCCCTTTAAGTAAAACCCTTGGTTACTAACAGGTTTATTTGAAAAGTTAGCTCCCTCTCTTAAATCATCTAAATCAGCCATAATATATTTTTTCTACAAATTTTATTTATTATCAAACACTCTTATTATTTTTACTTATGCATACGCCTCTAGTCCTTGTGCAAAGGAATTAAACATACAAGCCCATGAAGTAGCACCGGGATCTGCGGCCCCTATGGAACGTTCTCCTAAATTACGAGCACGTCCAAAATTAGCTTTCATAGCAATGGTTTTTTCAGCACCTTCTGAAGCTGCTTCAGCGCCTTTTTTCAGTATCATCATCACATCTCCTTCTGCTTCTTCTATGGCTTCTACTGCGGGAATCAACGCATCCATCATGGTTTTATCTCCTACTTTAGCTTTTGTTTGCTGTTCTAGCATGGTTAATCCTGCTCTAAACATTTCTTTCACTTGTTGTACATCTAGTGTTGTTCCTTTAACTGCATTTCCCATTCCCATAAAAAACGCCCCCATAAGTGTACTTGTTGAGCCACAAGATTCCTCCATAGCTCCAAAAGCCATATCGTTTAACATTTCTTCAAATTCCAAGGCACTACTCCCTGCTTTTACAATAGCTTTAAGTGCCGCAACTATAGCAGTACCATGGTCACCATCTCCTGTTATGGCGTCTAATTTTGACAATTCGTCAGAACGCTCTGTAATATTAACTAGCGTCGTATGCATCATGGCTTTAAAAGCCTCAATTGTTAAATTCTCCATGGCTTATTTTTTTCCAATTACTGTCCAATAAGGAGCATCCGAAGCACACGCTGTTAAATAAATCACATGATCATCATCACACTTAGCCAAAATCATTTGGAAACCAGATTGCTCTTGAACCGTTAATATTTCTGTTATTTTCCCTTCTACTAATTCACATCCTTTCTCTTCTAAAATCTGACATGCTTTACGGAATACGATACTCATTTCCATATGTGTAGTAGCCCCTACTCCATTGATGTATAACAACAATTTATCTGATGATTTAACGGCTAATTTTTCCATCAAAGGTTTCATCATATAAGCAGCGGTATCATCAGCACTCAAAAGTTCCATTTGGCCTCCTCCACCTTCACCGTGTTGTCCCATTCCTATTTCCATGATACCATCAGGCAATTCCGCTATAATTCCTCCATTTTGTGGATGCGTACAAGATTTCATAGCTACGGCAAGCGTTGCAACTTGATTATTGAATCTCTCTCCGATTTCACAAAGCTCTTCCAAAGATTTACCTTCTTCGGCTGCAGCTCCTAAAATTTTGATTAAAGGCACACAACCAGCCAATCCACGACGGTCCTCATCTGGAGTCTCTATTCCGGCACTAATATCGTCATGGGTTATAATACTCTTTACATTCACATCAAATCGTTTTGACATTTGAATGGCCATGTTAGCACTCATAATATCTCCTGCATGATTTAACACTATTAAAAGAATACCCGCTTCACGCTTAAATTCCTTCAAAGCATTTAATACTCTTGGAGCTCCTGGAGCTGCAAAAATATCGCCAACCACAGAACAATCTAGCATTCCTTCTCCAACAAAACCACTCAGCGCTGGCTCATGTCCTGCACCTCCTAAAGTGATAATTGCCACTTTATCTTGCTGTTTTTTATGAGTTCTAACTACTGTATTTCCATCCAACAATGTTACTTTATCTCTGTAGGCCAGGGTATATCCTTCCAGTAATTCCTTCGTAATATTATCGGGATTATTAATAAATTTTTTGATTTGGCAAGTACTTGTAATTTCTGACATCGTTAACTATTTTAAGGTTGTATTAAGATTCTAAATACATTAATTCTATAGGAGCTCCTTCTTCTTCTACAAAAGCAATGGTTAATCCTTCTTTAGGTGAAAAGGGTTCTATAAGTACCTTCTTCCCTTCCATTTCGGCTTGTAAATCGGATACTTGATAAGCAATATGAGCAGTGGTTTGGATTAATTCAGGAAATTCTGAACCTGATTCAAAYCGCAACCATTCTATTCTGTTTGGGCTATTTGCATAATCAGTAATAAATAATTTAGCACCCTCCATATAATTTTCATTCGCCTGAACTACGGTTGTCGGAATCCCGACATGGTCAAATTTTCTCATTGAAATTACTTTTTAAAATTGTTAATACGATTGAATTCAATGCAGAAGCGCTCAATATAATTTCTCCGCTTCTGCACAACTATTTTTTAGACATTCCCTAAAATATCGGCAAATATGACCGCTGGGTTTGTAAAACGAAGTGCCGAACCATCATGATAATTGGCATATTCAGAAACCACTGCTCCTTCTTTTCCTGCCATCATAAAATGAGGTGCCTCYATATCACCCAACGTTTGCAATCCATTTAGTTTTAATTCATTTACATTTGATACTGTAATAAACCCTTCCTGACTTTTTGGGGTTACTGGGTTTTCAAGAGTTGTTTCTCCTTCTCCAAAATTAAAAATAGACCCTCCTCGTACATGCCACGTTTCCATTTTTGCTGGATTATCAGTTTTTACATGTTTATGTTCTACAATCATTTGACCCGGCAACAAATAAATCTCATGAGCAAAATAGGCGAACTCCTTACTATTGTGCCAAAACACCCCTGCCATCCCTACATTTGCAAAATCGCCTAAACCAAAATCGGTGATAAAAATATTTTTTGATAAAAATTCATCAAAAGGAACATGGTAAAATGCCATTAATTCCTTGTAAGCATTTAATGCTTTTTCTGGATTTAAAACTCCGTCATCATAGAAATACTCATTGGTATATTTCTTCATTGTCGGTTTATTTGTTGCAGGTTTATCATCTCCCGAAATACAGGAGTATGAAGCACTAGATATAATTCCTAACGAACTAACTGCCGCCACTTTTATAGCATCTCTTCTCTTCATTTTTTTAATTTTAACTGACAAACACAATAAATTACATCTGTCTTATTTATACTTATTTTATATATTCTTCTTAAATTTTCACAAAAGCTTCTATTTCCACCAATAATTCGTCTCTACAAATATCTGCTTCAACATACACAACAGGAACCCCTGGCAATCGCCTCTCACACACGCGCCTTACATCATTGAAATCAGACATGTTTTTTACATACGCCCGTACCAACTCAAACTTTGGTTTCAAGCTGAAACTAGTTGTACTCAATTGTCCTTTTTCAACTAATTTCTCTATATGATCAATCGTGATTTCCGTTTGATTAGCAGCATTGTCCAATGCCAAACTTTCTTCTCCCATAATGGCAGCTGTTCCAGAAACAAAAACAGAAGCACCCGAACTTTCTATAATAAGTTTTGCCCTTTCGAACTTAGGTGTAGCACGATTTTCAAGCAACTGACCTTTTGCTCCCAACAAYACGTCATCCGAATAAATATGTGCATCAATTTGTTTTGAATTCACCAATGCGATTTCATCTTTATGTCCCTGYATGGCAATTACATCTACTAATAATGGTGCGTTTTTAGTTCCAATCCCTGTAGCTGCTGGATAACCTTTATCCCATTTACTTTTTTCATAAAACACCGCCCTAGCATCGTTAAATTCTTGATAATGTTGGAACTTATTTTCTATCAAAGTAATCTCAGGAATATAATTCCATTGACGAACAATAGAATAAATAGGCATATTTTCTATGCGTAGAATTGCTTCAATAGTTTGGAAAACTGAATTGGATTGTTGAGAAATAGACTGACTGATATCTCCAAGTATTCCAGAAATAAAAAGCACTTTTTCATGTCCAATTCCTAAAGTCACATAAGATATATCCTTATAAAATTTGTACAAAACTGCACACGCATCACTTGCAAAAACAAGTTCTATTGCCACCGTTGTTTTCAACGTTTTTTGAGCTACATATGAGACTTCTATAGTTTTGTTCTTAAAAGTATTATTTACTTGTTCCTTGATGAAATTCAAATTCTCAAAATAATTATCTCCTGAATCAGCATTCGAAAAAACAGTCATTTTTAACAAACAATCTCCCTTTTCAATATTGGAAAAAGCATCCTTAAAAGCACTTTTAAAWCCATCCTTACACAAGGAGTTTGCATATTCAAATTTCATATCTAACATATCACTAACTAATATCATATGGATTTCACAAATTCGATTAATTGATTGAGTTCTTTTTTACGCAAATGGAAGGACTTCAAACCATGCTTTTTATCTTTAAGTAATATTTCAATACTCTTGGCAGATCCATCATGAAGATATGGTGCTGTACSCCAAACCTCTCTAAGGGTTGGTGTATCCCATCCTTTTTCAAATTCCGATTCACCTATCCTATGCATCTTCATATCGGTATACAATGGACCACTATGACAATAAATACAATCGGCTTTATCAAAAATTATTTTACCTTTTTTTGCGTTTTCACTTAATGCTCCATTTACCAAAAACGGACTCGGTAATGGTTTCAGCGATTTTAAATATGCGTCCACTGCATAGGTTCGTTCAGGAGCAACCACCGTAAACTGACTGTGGGTAAACCCAGCTCTAACAGCAGTTTCAGCATCAGCTCTAATTCCAGAAATCATTGATGGAGGGGTCTGATGTGCAAACAACATGCTCTTGCAGTTTTTAGGGTTTCCAATACCATCGTTTAATAAATCCCAATTCAATCCATCTGTTCGCGCGTTTCCTGGGTGACAGCCAATGCAAGATTGCCAACCTTGAAAACATAAGCTAGCATCATTGAAATATTTTTCTCCTTTTTGAGAAATATTTTCACTGAAATTACTGTTATATGACAAAGACTTCACTGTTAAATCAGAACGATTTACGATAGAAAGTGTGTCCGAAAAATAGGTAGGAATTAAAATTTCTTTTGCATCCATAACAAAGGTTCTAGGCCCATTTCCTTCTATTTTAAAACGATGACGAATACCATTTAAAAAACGAAGATTGTACGAGAACGTCGTTTTATCGACTGTTTCTTCCATACGTTTTATCAACAATTTATAATCAATCACACTCAAATCATGCGTTCCGGATTGAGTCACTACTAAATTTTCATCATCACAAGCCAGCCCCCATACGCCAGCTGCACCAGCCTCAGGTTCATCAACTAAAAAAGTACCTATTAAACTATTATTACTGGTACGAATTACACTCACACCACTTGTATTCATCCAACCTTGCTGCAATTGGGATGTAGGCACTTGAAATCGTCCTAAATTATGCGACACAAATACATACTCCCCTTTAGGAGAAAGACAAACGTCACGTAAGGCGTTACTCCCATTTGTCAATGCTATGTGTTTAATTACCTTAAACGTCTTTATTGAAATCGCACTTAATTTTGCTGTCACTACTTTATCAGTGGCATCCTGTAACGGTAAAAAATTTGCCACATACAAGGTCTTCTCATCCTTGCTCAACACCAAAGATCTAGGCTCTCTCAATAATTTTACACTATGAATTACTCGCTTTTCTAATACATCAATTTCACTGACCGTATTATTAAATTGACTGCTTACATATAACTTCTTACCATCATTTGTAATGATTGGAGATATGGCTCCCATCCCGATAACAATACTCCAATCAACCTTTGTAGTTTCWATATTTATACATGTCAAAAACCCCATTGCATAGGTACTTGTAACATATAATTTATTTGCCTTTACAACTATTCCTGTGGGAGATTCGTCGAATTCCCATTCATGAATAGGATCCATTGTTTCACGACTGTACTTTACCACTTTTTTAGGTTGTTGATGCGCCATAAAAAC
Organism: Flavobacteriaceae bacterium; assembly: GCA_002401385.1. GTDB lineage: Bacteria > Bacteroidota > Bacteroidia > Flavobacteriales > Flavobacteriaceae. The sequence goes on from NVSY01000019.1 coordinate 47,082, forward strand.
GAACATACCATCATCAGATAAAGCAATAGCACTTGTTCTAAATACATTATTGTCTTGCCCTTTCAATGAAAAAGAAAATATCGTAAGTAAGAATAATAAGGAGAAAATTGATTTCATAAATTTCGATTTAATAATTGTACCCAAATTGACGTGAAATATCCAAACAGACTTCTTTAATTTTCTCACCAACTTCTTCAAAATTTCCGAATGGTAAACGTGCAGATGGAGCTGTAATCCAAATGGCAGAAATTGGGTAACCATACTGATTAAAAACAGGAGCGCCCACACAGTGAACCCCTTCTAATTCCTCTGCATAATCAACACCGTAACCACATGATTTTACTTTTACAAGTTCATTTTTAAAAGCTTCGATACTTGTGATTGTGCGATTATTAAATTTATTAAATGACATTGATTTTATTATAGTGTCCCTTTCCGATTCAGGTAAAAATGCTAGAATTGCTTTTCCTGGTGCAGAAGCGTGTAAATTAAAACGTTGTCCTACTTTTAGCATAAAAGTAAAAGGATGCGTTCCCAAAACCTGCTCTAGTAAAACTCCTTCTTCCTCCAATAAAGCACCCACCAATACCGTTTCTTTTAACTCATTTCTCAATAAGCGCATTAGAGGCAAACATTTTTCTATAATACTAGGTTCAGACAATGTAGATAAACCTACATGTAAAAATCGCTTAGAAAGAGTAAATAGAGAAGGCTGCTCAGATTTGGACAAATAGCCCCGATCCACTAAGGTTTGTGTAATTCTAAATATGGAACTTTTAGGAAACCCCAATTCCACCTGAAGTTCTGTTAAACTTAATCCATGTGGGCAATCTTGTAAGAGTTCGATAATTGTCAATGCCCGTTCCAAGTTAGGAACTGAGTACGATTTTTCTGTGGTTTCTTTTACGTTATCGAGTTGTTCCATATATGAATCTTTGTTTTATTTTTTCGTCTATAGCTCAAATGTATTTAATATTTATAAGAACTCAAAGGTTTTCGTACTGTATTTTCCATATAAGAACTTCTGTTCCATATAAGAAACTACACACTCATTATGTGAAACAAAAACGCGCTAAATCACGATGATTCAACGTTTTTAATGGAAATTAAGAAGAGTAATAAATTCCCTATTTAAAAATAGCAACACTTATTTTTCCTAAACTATAAATAAGATATGCAAAACAAGCATGTAATAATGAGACAAGATATGTTTGGTACTTTCTCCTCAAACCCTCAAGGTAATGGGGGAATTCTTATTAATATTTAATTGAACATTCCTTAGAAAAAGACCTGCCATAAAAATAGGAACACAAATTGTGTTCCTATTTTTATAAATCGGTTGATAAAAACTCCTATTATTATTATTATTTAGTAAGTCCTACAATATAAGTGTAGATATAATCACTGTGTACACCTGTAAAGTACCTTCCTTGTTTTTTCCCTCTTTCTTTACGCACTTTTTCATCTGGATATGTCTCTTTAATAAGCTCATCAAATCTGTCGAACATTTTATCAAGATCTGCTAAAGAATTTAGATAAAAAGCCTCTACAAAATCAGTCCTATCTGTTCCCCAAGCATGTACATTTGGATAATATGCTTTCAAATATTCATTATTTTCAATAATATGCTTATTTTCAGTCCTTAGTTTATCAAATTCTTTCCACCAACCATTTTCTGGAATTGAAAAATGACTTTTACGTACATAACAAATCATATCTTCTGTAGGATCTTCAGCCATAAATTTTGCCCCTGATACTGTGGCATAAATTTCATCCGAATGTTCTTTCGAATAGTATGCGTCTCTCTTTTTAAAAAACGCGGATCTATCACTTTCATTTGCCCAAGCTTCTTCTACAAGTTCTCCGCTTCTCTCTGCAGCTTTTTCTATAGCTCCCCAAGAACTATATGCCTGTACATGAACCACTTCTGTATTGTCTGCCGTAAAACGATGTAAATAAAAAGACGACCCAATAATATGTTCATTTTTCATAGTAACTTTGTCAAGAAATTCTTTTTCAACGGCTTTCCATTCATCAAGGTCAAAATTTTCTAAATYCATATTCCAGTGCAAAGTAGTTACAGTAATAAACTTAGGTGCTTCTGCTCCATTTTGAGCCAAAATAACAGGTGTACTTATCAGCATAAGTAGTGTTACTAATACTGAAATTAAAGGATTAGTTGTTTTCATAATTGTTAGAAATTAAGTTAGTATAATATTACTATTTGGTTACTACGCGAAAATCTCTGGGGCAATTTTAAAAGTGGGAAGTCAATAGCCTAGGAAACACTATTGCACTCAAATATACGAAATAGTTCCGAAATAAAAAAAATCAAGTCACTAGCAACATGCATATTAACCCATATCTATTGAACAATAATTTTAAACTATGCATCATAAAAATCATTCTTTAAAATAAAAAAAACAATTAAAAGACAAATTATTTTACATAGAGAAGGATCTTTAATCAAGTTTCCTGATTATAAAAAGAACCATTCAAAATAGTAGATACAAAASCTATTTTAAATCTTTATATAAACAAGAAAGCTCAAGACATATAATATCTTGAGCTTTCATTTACTNAAAAAAAAAAAAAATCTATTTTTCTTCGAAAGTATGCGTTGCGTAGTTTAACCCAAGCGCATCGTACATCTTCTTTAAAGACACCAATCGTTCGCTAAAATCGTTCCAGTCCTTTCCTTCCTCAGGAGACCAAACAACTTCAGACAAGGCACTCATACGTGGTAAAATCATGTATTCTACATAATCAGTAGTCGCCATATATTCTGTCCAAACATTTGCTTGAGCACCTAGAATATATTTTTGTTCATCAGCAGATAATTCTTTTGGTGATGGATTGTAATTATACACATCCTCAACAGTAGTCAATCCACCAATAGCCACTGGTTCGTTCTTTTTATCTTTTGTTTGATAATGGTCAAAATATACCGAATGACCCGGAGTCATAATAACATCGTGATGTTGTTTAGCGGCTACAATCCCACCTTTTTCACCTCTCCAAGACATTACAGTTGCATTAGGAGCTAATCCTCCTTCAAGAATTTCATCCCAACCAATAATTTTTTTCCCTTTGGCATTTAGGTATTTTTCCATACGCTGGATAAAATAACTTTGTAGTTCATGCTCATCTGCCAACCCTTCATCTTTCATACGTTTTTGACAACTAGCACATCTTTTCCAGTTTCCTTTTGGACATTCATCACCTCCAATATGAATATACTCCGACGGAAATAAAGGAATTACTTCTGCCAATACGTCTTCTAAAAACTTAAATGTATTTTCATTACCTGCACAAAACACATCGTCCATAACACCCCAAGTTTCTTGCACTATTTTAGGCGTTCCATTGGCTTGCATTTCTTTCCCTTTTTTCGACCCCATATCGTTGTATATTTTAGTAGGCTCGTTCGGGAAACAACTCAAATTAGGATAAGCTGCAATAGCAGCACCACTATGACCAGGCAACTCTATTTCTGGAATAACAGTTACATGCTTGCTTGTAGCATAGGCAACAATATCTTTTACTTCTTCTTGAGTATAAAAACCACTATGTACAGTTTCATCATTTGAAGTCCCTGGATGATGACCAACTATGGTACCATATCTAGACGCACCTACTTCTGTCAATTTTGGATACTTTTTAATCTCAATTCTCCATCCTTGATCCTCGGTCAAATGCCAATGAAAAGTATTCATTTTATGCATGGCAATTAAATCGATGAATTTTTTAATAAAAGGAACAGGGAAATAATGTCGAGCAACATCCAAGTGCATTCCTCTGTACACATATCTCGGTGCATCTTTAATTTTTACCGCAGGAATAGTAATATCATTATTTGTTTTTCCAATTAATTGTCTCAATGTTTGAACTCCATAAAACACCCCTTTTGCGGTATTAGCAGAAATAACAATGTTTTTACTTTCAACCGTTAGCTGATAGCCTTCCTTAGACGAAATACTAGGATCTAATTTTAACTCAATATTCCCTAGGTTTCCCTCATAAAACTGGATATCCTGACCAGAAGCCCCACTCAACACATTGGCTAAAAACTCACCTTCATTTTTTAAGGAAGCATCTCCAAAAACTTTTGTATTATTACTCACTATAAACCTACCTGTCAAGGTTTCCATAGAAACAGGTTTTGGAATTACAGGATAATCTTGTTTTAGATTTTCTACATGCTCATATTTCCCAGCACAAGAAATCATTAAAAAACAAGTCAAAATTAACATTGTTACTCTCATAATTGTATTGTATATTTATATTGAACTAAAAAGATTTTATCTAAATTGCAACATTCTACAGGAGGCCTCTAATTATTTCGACCAATGTCGTAAAACTACGCATAAAATATAAATATTTGACAGTTTAACTGTAGCAGCACCAGTAATAAGGGTTTTTTTTACCCTGATTAAATGTATTCGATAGAAACTTAGTATATTTACATAAATGACACTCTAATACAGAATTAATAAAAACAGGTAAGAAAGACTTAAGTCCTTCTTATAATATAAAATTAATGAATACAACAAATACCTCCGCCGAATATATCAAACAAGAAAAAATCCTTGTGGCAGTAGACTGTATAATTTTTGGTTTTGATTCGGAAAGCATCAAGTTATTATTATTTAAGCGACGTGTAGAACCATTAAAAGGATCTCTTTCTTTAATTGGTTCTTTTATTAAAAATGATCTAAACTTAAACGATTCTGCAAAATTAGTTTTGGAAGAATCTACAGGCTTGAAAGACATATTTTTAAAAGAATTGCGTACCTATAGTAATCTGGACAGAGACCCTGGGAACCGCGTAATTTCAGTAGCGCATTACGCATTGATACGGATCAACGAATTAGACATCAAAAATGTGGAAGAATACGATGCACATTGGTTTGATTTTAACGACATTCCTAATTTAATTTTTGATCACCGACAAATGGTTGATGATGCCATACATAGATTGAGAGACGAAGCAAGAAGGGAGCCTATATGCTTTAAACTGCTGCCTGAGGAATTTACCATCCCTCAATTACAATCTATATATGAGTGTTTTTACCAAAAGAACCTCGATTCTAGAAACTTTAGAAAAAAAATACTCTCTTTTAATATCTTGAACAAAACAGAGAAAAAAGATAAGACTGCTTCCAAAAAAGGAGCTTTCTTATATGTATATGACAAAGAAAAGTTTGACGATTTTATTGCCAAAGGCAACCGATTCCAACTCTAAACTATTTTATAAAAGTAAAATACTCAATAACAATCATCAATATAATTGAACATGTTTACTATACAAAAGCAACGCTACATTACCCTGTTATTAATTTTATTTACTACCATAATTCAAGCACAACAGGATCCATTGTACACGCAGTATTTTAATAACCTTCCCCTATTAAATCCTTCTTTTACAGGGCAGTTTACAAATACTACTTTTACACTCAGTACAAGAAACCAATGGACTGGGATTGAAGACGCACCAGGAACGCAATCATTTGCAATTGGACTTCCTTTGAACAATAAAATTGGCATCGGTTTTTCTATCGTAAACGATCAAGTTTCTGTATTAAAGGAAACACATTTTTTTACTGACATCTCCTATACAATTCAAGTACAAGAGCAGGCCTCTGTTTCTTTTGGATTAAAAGCTGGAGGGAGTTCTTTAAATGCTGATTTACTCTCCTTAAATATTAGTGATGATCCTGCATTCAATCAAAACATAGATGAATTTAATGCTAATTTTGGAATAGGYGTTAACTATATTACAAAAAACTATTATATTGGATTGTCTGCACTTAATTTACTTGAAAAAAAACATTTTGATAAATCGAATAATAATTTCTCATCATCGGCTTCCGAAAAATCAAAATTTTATATGAATGGAGGTTACAATTATCTCTTAAATGAATTTATTACACTTAAGCCTTCCTTTATTACAAGATATGTACAAGGAACTCCATTATCCATGGACTTGTCTTTAAACGGAGTCTACAATCAACTATTAGAAGCAGGTGTTTCTTATCGTTTCGGTGAATCGGTGGCAACTTTACTACAATTCAATCTTTCTGATGCATTTAAAATGGGTTATTCTTATGACTACGTTTTCGGAAATTTAGGTGAATTCAGCAATGGCTCTCATGAGTTGTTTTTCCAAATTACGATAGGAGAAAAAAAAGAAATTAAACCCGTTGAAAACATTATTTTTGAAGAACACAATTAAATTATTTCAAGAACAAAAAAGCCTGAGAATAAAATTCTCAGGCTTTTTTGTAAGTATTAACTTGAACTCTATTTCTAATTAACAAGATAATTTAATAATTCTTTTGTTTTAGGATTGGATGGTCTCGAAGCATCGGAATCTATAATTTTACCCTCTGTATCCAATAAAATAAATCGAGGGATTGCTGTAATTGCATATTCCTTTATGAATTCAGAATTAAAATCTTCATCCGAAAACAATTGGACACCTCCCATGTTTTTAGAAGCTATCATATTTCTCCAGTTATCATGAGCAGATTTTTTATCCACTGACAGACTAATAAAAGCAATGTTTTTTCCTTGAAACTCCTCTTCTAATTCTTTTAAATATGGAATTTCAGATTTACAAGGTCCACACCAAGTTGCCCAAACATCAATATAAACAAACTTACCTTTAAAGTCGTCCAACGATGAAGTCCCTCCATTATAATTTTCAAAATCAAAAAACTTAGGAGATTGAGTTCCTTTAGCCAAACGCATTATATTTTTATGCTCTTTTACGTATTTATTATTAATAAACCTCAAGAACAATTCATTGTTTTTAATATCAGATTTCAAGATAATTGAATCAACATCTATCGCAGAATTACTTAATTTTTCTAATTGTAATCTCGTTTCAGAAATTGCAATTTTAAAAGCTTCTTGTTCCAATTTAAAATAGCTTTTTGGATTGGCTTTATCACTTTCAAAAAAAGCTCTTTTCTTTTCCATATAACTATTAGTTTCCTTCCCTTTCCCAGTAAAAGACACCCCTTGGTTAAAAGCTACATCTTTAAAAGCAATGGATAAATCATACCCATTTCTTAAAAATAATGCCAGTCGCTGTTTGTTATAAACAAAATTATGCACTCCGTCAACTACTTTCAATGTGTCTGAAAATGTTCCGTCTGCATTTACTTTAATTTCCTTTTTAAAATTACGTCCTTGGATGGTAATTAGCCCTTCCTTATCGGAATGCAACTGTCCACTTATGTTTACAAAATTATTTTTCTCCTCTGCACAAGAGGCAAAAAGTATCACTGCAATAATAGTAAGTATTTTTTTCATAATTATTCTATAAATAACAATGCTACATTCATAAAAATATGAATGTAGCATTGTTTACTTGTTATATAAACTTTAAATTCCTAAACTAGTGTTTAACAATCCTTTTATTTTATCACTTGAAGGTCTAGGAGCATTTGAATTTACAATATTCCCTTGTGGATCAATTAATATAAAACGAGGAATYCCTTTRATYAAATATCCYTTTACAAAGTCAGAASWCCARYYTTTATCWGMAAAYAAYTGAAYACCTTYYARTTCTTTRTCRTTYACCATMGCMAYCCATTTKTCRYGATCYGCTGCTTTRTCWACAGAAATACTWACAAACTCAATRTTYTCYTTATGGWATTCTTTTTCCAATGCTTTTAACGATGGGATTTCAGCTTTACACGGWCCACACCAAGTTGCCCASACRTCCACATAYACAAATTTACCTTTCAAATCATCCAATGAAGTTGCACCTCCATTAATATTTTCATATCCTGCAAATTTAGGAGATACCTTTCCTGGAGCAATTGCCAATAATTTTGTGTAGGTTTCTTTTATCTCTTTTGCAAAATCTTCGTTTTTTTGCAATTCAGAGAATTTAGCATAATACCCTTCCAAATTATCCGTATAAGTGATGGTATATTTTGCAGCATCGTATACCAATGCATCTTTCACCTTTTGATTGCTCACTTCTTTTTCAATAACAGCTAAATAGCCCATTCCAGATTCGTCCTCTTTATTTTCAACTTTCGCCATAAAAAAGTCCGTAATCACACTTYTATAAACAGGTAATCCCAACAGGCTCTCATCTTGCATGTTAATTCCTTCTGTAGCATTTGGAAAACTTTCAGAGTTTTTAAATTCTGGGAGCTTCGCAAAATGCTTATGATAGCGYTCATAATTTTGTAATTTACTCACACTACTCAAAAGAATACTGTTTTCTTCTAGATGAAAAAACGAAGCAGATAAACCTTTCGCATCTGCTAAAAAAGTAGTTGCTACATTTTTTACTGAATCTATTTTTGCTATAAAAGCTACTTCATCCAACTTAGAGATTTCTCTCATGTTTCCTGCTTTTTTAAGCGATTGATTTAAAGCAAACTTTGTTTTTAAATAATTGTTCTCAATACTTCCATTCCCTGAATAAACAATAGACTCGTCAAACTTAGACGCATCCATATCCAAAGATAATGCATAACCATTTTCTACATAAAAAGTAGAATACTCACGTCCTAACGAAAAATTTAAATATCCATCAGCTACTTTTAAGGTATCAGAAAAAGATCCGTCTTCTTCTAAAGTAATTGTCTTAACCGTTTTTCTGTCTAAAGTGGCAATTTTTAAGTTCTTCGTTTTAGCATTTGCTATTTTACCAGAAAACAATACGTAATCTACAGGGGTTTCTTTAGTACATGAGACAATAGCTGCCGCACATATTAAAGATAAGAGTAATTTTTTCATGATTGAAAGTTTTGTTAATTTTATAAGAATTCAAATATAACTTATATAAATTCAAATACTTAAGACAATCCTCGTTTTTAACAAAACATTTTGAAAATCAACAGGATAATTCTCTAAATTTTATCTTTAGATGCATCCAAAGATAATTTACCCATTAGAATATCGAAATACATTTTAAAATCGGCTTTTAAACTCCACAATGGATACTTAAAAGTAGCTGGTTTATTTTTCTCAAAAAAGAAATGTCCTATCCAAGCAAAACCATATCCAGCGATAGGAACATAGATAAACAATCTGAAATTTAGGTGATATACAGCTGTAAATGTCAATGATAATACAATAGTAGTACCAATAACATGCAATAAACGACATATTCTATCCTGATGTTGACTTAAATAAAAAGGATAAAATTCCTTAAAAGATGTGAAACGTTTTTCCATAATTTAAAACTTGGTAGGTCTATTTTTGTRMTTTTCTATTTAATTAATAANNNTCGTCGTCGTCGTCATATTCATCATCTTCAAAATCATCGTAAAGATCATCWCCAAATTCAGCTTCTAATTCATCTAACAACTCCTGCTCCATTTCTTCTGTAGTATCTGGACTTAAAATATCCTTCAAGGCATCCCCAATAAAATCGACAATGGTAGTTGCTGTAAAGGATTCCATAACCATTTTCTCTATGGCTAAATCTGCGGTAACACCGTGTAAAAACACTCCAAAAATAGTAGCATTCAAAGAAGAATAGCCTTGAGCAATGAGTCCCGTAATAATTCCTGTGAGCACATCGCCACTTCCTCCTGTTGCCAAAGCCGGATTTCCAGATGAGTTYACATACAAYTGATCTTGGTAAATAACTTTAGAATAAGCTCCTTTTAYCACAAGAATAACATCGTATTTCTTAGAAAACTTCTTTGCTTTTTCTAATTGATCGTAATTAGAAGAACTAGCACCTATTAACCTTTCGAGCTCTTTAGGGTGGGGTGTTAAGACAGAATGACTTGGGATGTCCTTTAATAATTTTTTATTTAACGAAAGACAGTTTATAGCATCTGCGTCAATAACCATTGGGATTTTGGTCTTTTTTAATAGTTTTCCAAATCCTTCAATCGTTTTTTTATGTGTTCCCATCCCAATTCCGATACCAATTACAGTTGCCACTGTTTTTGGGTTAAAGAATTCAATTTTTTCGGCTGCATCTATTTCTACCATAGCTTCAGGAATAGTGGTTTGCAATATGGAATATCCGCATTTAGGAATATAGGCTGTGACCAATCCACTTCCTATTTTTAAAGCACCATTAACCGCCAAGTTTACAGCTCCCATTTTACCAAAACTACCTCCAATAATTAAGGCATGACCAAATGTTCCCTTGTGAGAAAATCGCTTTCTAGGTCTGTACATTGCAACAACATCGTCCTTAAGAGTAAAGAAATGCTTGGAAGGAATTTGGTCTATAAAAGCATCATCCAGACCAATTCCAATGATCTCAAAATCCATCACATATGATTCGTTTTCTGCCAACAAAAAAGCCAATTTAGGCGTTTCAAAGGTTATTACATATGATGCTTTTATAACAGCTTCAATATCTGTTACAGACTTCTCTGCAAAAAGGCCAGAAGGTATATCTACAGAAAAAATAAAGGCCTCGGTATTGTTTATATGTTGAATTAGTTCTTTGATAAACCCCTCAGGAGACTTATTCAAGCCGATCCCAAAAATGGCATCTATAATGATCTCTCCATCGTTCAATTCTGGGAAATCTTGTACACGTTTAATCACCGAAGGCCAAATCCCTTCTTCCTTTATTCGGTTGTAATTTTCTAAAAACTCTTCGGTTCTCTTATCACTGAAATTCACAATATAACAGCTCACATTATAGCCACTTTGTAATAAATGTCTCGCTATAACTAAACCATCTCCTCCATTATTCCCTACCCCACAAAACACATTTATTTTTATTGGATTTCCTTTTAATAAGTTATCTAACCAATTAAAACACCGCGTTCCTGCATGCTCCATTAAATCCAAATACGAAGCTTCGTGAGATTGAATGGTGGCCTGATCGGCAGCTTTTAACTCTGCTGGGTTTAATATTTTCATTTGTGAATTTGTTTTTTTTTTTGAAGATATGATATTTTTCGTACAGGTCTGCACAAAATAGTTTAATAAATATCAAATCCTCAAATTTGACAAGCAAAATACCATKYATAAAAAAGCCTCTCAAWATTGAGAGGCTTTTTTATACATTTGGTATACGTTATTCGTTATAAACACCCATATTAGAGTATTTTTCCATGCGCTGTTCTACCAGCTCTTCGACAGATAATTTACTGAGTTCTTTAAAGGCTTTTAAGATTGTTTTTTCAACTTCTTTAAACGCTTTTTCTCTATCGCTATGTGCACCACCTAACGGTTCTTTTATAATTCCATCTATCAGTTTGTGCTTTTTCATATCCTGAGGAGTCAATTTTAAGGCTTCTGCAGCTTTTTCTTTATGCTCCCAACTACGCCATAAAATAGACGAACATGATTCTGGTGATATCACAGTGTACCATGTGTTTTCCATCATATAAACACGATCTCCTACACCAATTCCTACAGCTCCTCCAGAAGCTCCTTCACCAATAACAACGGTAATAATAGGTGTTTTTAACAAGGTCATTTCGAAAATATTTCTAGCAATAGCCTCTCCTTGTCCACGTTCTTCAGCTTCCAATCCAGGATAAGCACCTGGCGTATCTAATAAGGTAACCACAGGAATACCAAACTTTTCAGCCATTTTCATCAAGCGCAAGGCTTTTCTATATCCTTCTGGATTGGCCATACCAAAATTACGGTATTGACGTGTTTTGGTATTGTATCCTTTTTGTTGACCAATAAACATAAATGATTGATCTCCAATTTTACCAAGGCCTCCTACCATTGCCTTATCATCTTTTACGTTTCTATCTCCATGAAGTTCCATAAAAGTATCACCAGCTAACGCTGCAATATGATCTAATGTATAAGGTCTATTTGGGTGACGAGATACCTGTACACGTTGCCATGCTGTCAAGTTTCCGTATATATCGTTCTTTGTTTTTACAAGTTTTTTTTCAATGTTGGAACAACTCTCTGTCATGTCCACATCGCTTTCTTCACCTATTAAAGCACACTTCACTAATTGCTCTTCAAGCTCCTTAATTGGTAGTTCGAAATCTAAATATTCCATAAGTTTTAAGTTTGGATGTTGCGACAAATATAACAACTTCTATAACTTAGCTGCTATATTATGAAGTTTTTTTAGCTTTTATTATCCCATTTACAAGTACGGTCCCTATAATAATTATAGCTCCTAAGTAAAACTGAGGGGTCATCTTTTCCTTCTCTCCAAAAATTAACAAGGCCAATATAATACCATATACCGGTTCTAAATTGATAGAAAGCATGACTGTATAAGGAGATAAATATTTCATCACATTTACAGATACTACAAAAGCATAAGCTGTACAAATACTACTTAATATGAGTAAGTACATAATGTCGGAATTACTCAATTGAAAGAACTCTAAGGAAAAACCTCCTGTAATTAATAAATACACAGTAATACATGCCACACCAAATAATAGCTGGTAAAACGAAATTACAGATCCTTCGTACTTTTTCACATACAACCCATTGATTACAGAAAATAAAGCAGATAAAAATGATGCAATCAAGGCATAAATAATCCCAAGCATATATTCACCTTCCACGCTAAAAATAATGTAGAGTCCAGCAACTACGATGAGCCCCATCAAAAATTCAGAAAATATAATTTTGCGTTTAAAAAACAACGGTTCAATCAGAGATGTAAACAAAGCTCCTGTACTCATAGCAATTAATGCTATAGAAACATTGGCCACTTTTATAGCTGCAAAAAATGCCACCCAATGCGTAGCAATAATTGCTCCTCCAACTAGAAATTTGAGCATTGTTTTAGGGCCTATTCGCAGTGATTTTTTCTTATACAGAAAATACAAAAAGATAAATCCGACAGCAAAAAGCATTCTGAACCATACCAATGGAATAGCATCTAAACTAATCAAAGCTCCTAGTATAGCAGTAAAACCCCATATAAATATTATAAGATGGAGTTGCAGGTAATTTTTGAGGTTAGTTTTTTGCATTAAAATATAGATAAACAGCTAAGCATCCAAACATCATATTTGGCAACCACACTAAAAATAATGGATTAGACTCTGCACCAGCTCCCAACACTTCGACAATCTTTAAAAAAAAGACGTAAATAAACATCAAGGCAATTCCTTTGGCTAAGTTAATACCAATACCACCACGCTTTTTCTCAGCTCCTAATATAACAGCAATAAATGTGAGTATATAGGAAGAAATAGGCAAGCTGGTTCGTTTGTACAATTCTACCAAATAGACATTCAAATTTTTGACTCCCCTTTTCTCAGACCTGTCGATAAAAGTTCTCAAATCTGGAGTAAGCATTTCTTTGGCCGAATTATCCACCAAAATTAATTCTTTAATGGTGAAATTAAAAATGGTATCAAACTTAGTCCCAGTTTCTATAATTTCTTTTCCATCTTTAAACCATCGTTTCCGAAACATCCTCAAACGATAGACCGAATCTTTTTCTACCCACGTAATATTATCAGCAATAATTTTATATTTTAATTGGATTCCATCAAAACGCTCATAAGAAAACCAATAGGCTTTTTTCTGAGTTAACTGAACTGTTTTAAAGTGTACAATTTCTGACTCACTTAATTGTAGGGTAACATCAGAAGCAGAGGTTTTGGTTACTTTTCGTTTCCGTAAATAATCTTCGGTAAACTCCTCCATGCCTTTATTACTATGAGGCACCACAAAATGATTCATTCCTAAGGCAATCAAAGTAACAATAGTTCCACCTATAAAATAGGGATATAAGAACCTCCTAAARGAAATTTGAGCGGAATGAATGGCTATAATTTCTGTATTATTAGATAATTTTGAAGTAAATAAAATTACTGCAATAAACAGCCCCAAGGGCAAGAAAGTATTCCCGTAAATTATAACAAAATTTACGTAATATTCGGTAATAATTTGCCCTACTGTCAGACTATCATGTCGTAAAAACCGGTCTACTTTTTCCGAAATATCAATAGCAATAGCTATTGGAATCAAAAGTATTAATACCAAACTTAGGGTAGACAGATATTTCTTTAATATGTATTTATCTAATATCTTCAATTTACAATCGCTTATTCATTTGGTTTACCATCATTGTTTTCCATGTCGCAAAATCTCCTGCTAAGATATGCTTTCTTGCTTCACGAACCAACCACATATAAAACCCTAAATTGTGAATGGTAGCAATTTGTTTTCCAAGCAATTCTTTGGCAGCAAACAAATGACGTAAATAGGCTTTTGTATACATTGAATCTACAAAAGTAGTTCCATTTTCATCAATCTGAGAAAAATCCATTTCCCATTTCTTATTTTTAATATTGATGGTTCCGTGGGCCGTAAACAACATACCATTTCTAGCATTACGAGTTGGCATCACACAGTCAAACATATCTACACCCAAAGCAATGTTTTCCAAAATATTTATTGGAGTTCCTACTCCCATCAAATATCTAGGTTTATCGGCTGGTAAAATACTACAAACTACATCCGTCATTGCATACATTTCCTCTGCTGGCTCACCTACAGACAATCCTCCAATGGCATTTCCTTCTGCCCCTACAGAAGCAATAAATTCAGCCGATTGTTCACGTAAATCCGTATAAGTACTCCCCTGAACAATTGGAAAAAATGTTTGGTCAAAACCATACTTGGTAGGTGTTTTATCCAAATGTGTGATACATCTTTTCAACCACCTGTGTGTCATATGCATAGATCTTTTTGCATATTTATAATCACAAGGATATGGTGTACATTCATCAAAAGCCATGATAATATCTGCTCCGATAGTACGCTGTGTTTCCATCACATTTTCTGGTGAAAAGAAATGATAAGAACCATCTATATGACTCTTAAATTTCACTCCTTGTTCATTAATTTTTCTACTGTTTGATAAAGAATACACTTGATATCCTCCACTATCAGTCAAAAGACTACGGTCCCAGTTCATAAACTTATGTAATCCACCCGCTTTTTCTAATATTTCGAGTTTAGGACGTAAATATAAATGATAGGTATTTCCCAAAATAATATCAGGATTTATTTCGTCTTTTAATTCCGATTGATGTACTCCTTTTACGGTTCCCACAGTACCTACGGGCATAAAAATTGGAGTTTCAATTTTTCCGTGGTCTGTTGTTACGATTCCTGCACGTGCTTTACTGCGAGGATCTGTTCCTTTGATTTCAAATTGCATAAGCGCAAAGATATGGAATCACAACTATTTATAATTAATTTCATGTAAAAAGGTAGGCATAAAAACAAAAAAATCACGCTTCGATAAAAAGCGTGATTTTTAATTACAATTTGAAAAGAAAAAAAATCCCTCTTCCTTGTATTTTAATTTAGTAAATACGATATTTTAAACCAATTAGCACATTACCTTTAGGCATTGGCACTAAGTTTGTTTCCGTATATTCCGCATTCAAAATATTATTCGCTGTCAAAGATAATTCAAACCCATCTTTAATATGCGCCACTACTTTTGCATCCAATACATTATAACTTTCTCCATCTGTACGTTCCACATATCTATAAGAAATATTTTGGCTTAATGTTTCAGAAAAACGTGTGTTTAATCCCGTATTGAATTGATGTTTTAAACTGTTTAGGGAATAACGCGTGAAGTCTACAGTAGTATCATTAATTTCATCGTTTATATAACTATAACTCACGTTCAACCCTTGTGCGTATTTACCCAAGTCAAATTGATAATTTACAGCAACATCAAACCCTTTGGTAGCCACTTGACTAAAGTTTTGAGTCTGCCATTTATCATCCATATTCTCCTTAGTCCAATCTATCAAATCCTCAGAGTTACGATTAAATAACGCAAATGTAATTTGTAAATCATCTCCTAAATACTTTGCTCCTAACTCCTGTGATACAGCAGATTCAGGTTGTAAATCTGGATTACCTAATGTAGTAGATCCTACGTAATATAAATCTGTATAAGTTGGTACTCTGTACGTATAGCCAATATTACCGAATAGTTTGAAATCATCAGAAATACTGTATCCGATATCAAATCCCGGTAAGAATTGGGTATCAAAATCAGAAAACGAACTCACAGCTACTCCTAAAGTAACATCAAATTTTTCCATTTGATCAAATCGTTGTTCAAAAAAACCTGTAATTGCCGTACGTTGGTGATCTCCCAAGTTATTACTTACAATAAATGATCGTGCTATGTCTATTCCAATTCCAGTTTTACCCAAACTGCTTTCGAAAACAACATTGGTTTCCACTCCCATTTTATTAGTAATGTGTAAATTCCTGTAATAGGCAGGGTTTTGACGAATAAACAAATACATATCTTGATTTCTTCTCCAATATGCACGTGGCATAATTTTAAAACTTCCTGTAAAAATATCCGTAGAAACTCCTAATAAACTAGTTTGAGTTTCTTCGTATTGATCCACAAATTTAGGACTCGCATAAAAGCCATTGGCACCAAACTTACGTTCTGCAAATGATCCTATAAAATCAATACTTCCAACAGATCCCTTTAAGAATAGTGTTTTATTTTCAAAATCTGTATTATGACGGTAACCATCAGATTTCTGATAGCCTACATTCGCAAAAACAGCTGCATTGTCAAAGTTATGACTCATTGCAACACTCGCTTTTTTGTTGTCAAAAGATCCAAAACCTACAGAAGCCAACAATTCGTTCTCCTTAATTTTCTTTGTAATAATATTCACAGCACCTGTAAATGCATTCTGTCCATAAATTCGAGCTGCAGGGCCTTTGATAATTTCAATTCGCTCAATATTATCTAAAGATAAAATAGCATTCATAGTATGGTGACCTGTTTGGGCATCATCCATTTTAATTCCATCAATTAGTAATAAAGTTTGCTCAAAATTACCACCTCTAATGTATAAATCCGACTGCATACCGTCAATTCCTCTTCTACGGATATCAACACCAGCAACATGTTGCAGTAGATCTGCTGTATTTGTTGCTGCAACAGCTTTAATCATTTCGGCTGTAATTACTTCAATAGATCTAGAAGATTCAGAAAATGGCACAGCAATTCTATTTCCGGATACAACAATTTCCTTTAGTTTTATAGTATCTTTTTGAGACCATACAACAGTGTGCATCACAGTAAAAATAACTATGAGGCTAATTTTTAAATAGTTCATTTTATAATATCAATTATTAAATTCTTCAGCTTCGTTTCTTAGGGGCTATTCCAATTTCTTAAAAGAGGTCAAACACCACAATTTTAAAAACTCAAAACGAAGATGGTTTGAGAGCACAAATGTAGTCAACCCAGACAAATGCACAAGTTTTAAACAAAAAAAAAGCTGAACTTTCGTTCAGCTTTTTTTTGTTGTTATGCTTCGCCCGTCGGTCCAAAATTCATTGGAATTGGAACTTGTTCATAGTCTTTTATTTCACCATGAGATTCTTCAAAACGCTTTACATTATCTGCCAATGCTTTTACCAAACGTTTGGCGTGTTGTGGCGTTAAAATAATTCTAGATTTCACCTTTGCCTTTGGTTGCCCAGGCATTACTGAGATAAAATCAACGATAAACTCAGAAACGGAATGGTTGATAATTGCCAAGTTGGAATAAATTCCATCTGACATTTTTTCGTCCAATTCTATATTTAATTGTCCTTCGTTTTTATTTTTAGAATCACTCATAATTACTTATAAATTAGTATCCATTTCGTCTTGAGATCCAACAATAATGTTCTCATAATCACGCATACCGGTACCGGCAGGGATTCGTTTACCAACAATTACGTTTTCTTTCAATCCTTTTAAGTCATCTACTTTACCATGTACCGCAGCTTCGTTCAACACCTTCGTAGTTTCCTGGAAGGATGCCGCTGAGATAAACGATTTAGTTTGTAACGATGCTCTTGTAATACCTTGCAAAATTTGTTCAGCTGTTGCTGGATTCGCATCACGCCCTTCTACTAAATTCTTATCTTCTCTACGAAGTTTTGAATTTTCGTCGCGCAACTCACGAGGTGTTACAATTTGACCTTCTTTCAAATCATCAGAATCACCAGCATCGGTCACAACTTTCTTTCCGAAAATACCATCATTCTCGTCAATAAAGTCATTTTTATGTATCAATTGGTTTTCTAACAATAAGGTATCACCAGAGTCAACAATCTTAACTTTACGCATCATTTGACGTACTACTACTTCAAAATGCTTATCGTTAATTTTTACCCCTTGTAATCTATATACCTCTTGAATTTCATTTACTAAGAATTCTTGTACAGCTGCTGGTCCTTGAATCTTTAATATATCAGAAGGTGTTACCGCTCCATCAGATAAAGACATACCCGCTTTTATAAAGTCATTTTCTTGTACTAAGATTTGACTTGATAACTTCACTAGGTATTTTTTAATATTACCTAATTTAGACTCTACAATAATTTCTCTATTACCACGCTTGATTTTTCCAAACGTAACCACACCATCAATTTCAGAAACTACTGCTGGGTTAGAAGGATTACGAGCTTCGAACAATTCAGTTACACGAGGTAGACCCCCTGTAATATCTCCTGCTTTACCTGATTTACGTGGAATCTTAACAAGTATATCACCTGCTAGAATTTCCGTTCCATCTTCAATCATCAAGTGGGCACCCACTGGTAGGTTATAAGAACGTAATACTTCGTCATTATTATTCATCACCAATAATGATGGAATAACCTTTTTATTTTTAGACTCCGTAATTACTCTTTCTTGGAAACCTGTTTGTTCATCCGTTTCAACACTAAAGTTAATTCCTCTTTCGATATTTTCAAAAGCGATTTTTCCTTTAAATTCAGAAACGATTACACCGTTAAATGGATCCCATTGACAAATTTCATCACTTACTTTAATTTTGTCTCCATCTTTAATAAAGATATGAGAACCATAAGGAATGTTATTTGTACTGAAAGTAATTCCTGACTTTACATCGATCACTTTTATTTCAGAAGAACGAGAGATTACTACTTCAACTTCGTTACCATCTGTATCTTTAGTTGTGATGGTACGTAAATCTTCAATTACAGCTTTACCTGCAAACTTAGAAATAAGTTTATTATCTTCAGAAATATTACCAGCTACCCCTCCAACGTGGAACGTTCTAAGTGTTAACTGTGTACCAGGTTCACCAATAGATTGTGCTGCAATAACACCTACGGCTTCACCTCGTTGTACATTGTGTCCTGTAGATAAACTAACACCGTAACATTTTGCACAAATACCTCTTTTAGCTTCACATGTTAATGCTGAACGTACTTCTACGCTATCAATAATCGACTCTTCAATTACTTTAGCAGTAACCTCATTAATCAATTCACCTGATTCTGCCAATATAACATCAGTAACAGGATCTACAACATCGTGTAATGCAACACGACCTTGAATACGTTCCCCTAAAGTTTCGACGATTTCGTCGTTTTTCTTTAATGCCTGTACTGTCAATCCTCTCAATGTACTACAGTCTACTTCATTTACAATAACGTCTTGAGAAACATCTACCAAACGTCTTGTTAAATAACCTGCATCCGCCGTTTTCAAGGCAGTATCCGCCAATCCTTTACGAGCACCGTGAGTAGAGATAAAGTATTCCAAAATTGACAATCCTTC
This sequence comes from Flavobacteriaceae bacterium, assembly GCA_002401385.1. Taxonomy (GTDB): domain Bacteria; phylum Bacteroidota; class Bacteroidia; order Flavobacteriales; family Flavobacteriaceae. Next base: position 66,622 of record NVSY01000019.1, read on the forward strand.
CTTAAAGTTAGAAAGAATTGGATTTTCAATAATTTCACCACCTCCTGCACTCGATTTTTTAGGCTTCGCCATCAATCCACGCATTCCGGTTAACTGYCTAATYTGCTCTTTTGATCCCCTTGCWCCAGAGTCAAGCATCATAAAYACCGAGTTAAATCCTTGTTGATCCTCACGYAAACGTTTCATAGACAATTCTGTCAAACGATTGTTTGTAGATCCCCAAACGTCAATTACTTGGTTGTAACGTTCTTTTTGGGTTAGCATACCCATATTATAGTTACCAATAATTCCATCCACTAATTTATTAGCTTCAGCAATCATWCCTKWTTTYTCWKYWGGAATAATAATATCCCCTAAWGAGAATGATAATCCACCTTKRAATGCAAASTTGAAYCCCATTGTTCTCATWGCATCYARGAAATYWCCWGTMGTWGGWACRTCMGTAASTTTTAAGACACCATGGATAATATCACGAAGTGATCTTTTATTCAATACTTCATTGATATATCCTGCTTTCTCCGGTACAATTTCATTAAATAAAACTCTACCACAAGTAGTTTCAATAATTTTCTGAACTAATTTACCTTCTTCATTAAAATCTTGAGTTCTCACTTTAATACGAGCATTCAAGTCAACCGCCTTTTCATTAAAAGCAATGGTCAATTCTTCTGGTGAATAGAAAATCAATCCTTCTCCTTTGATTTTTTTCTCAGGAGTAGACAATCTTTCTTTTGTCATATAATACAATCCCAATACCATATCCTGAGATGGTACCGTAATAGGTGCACCATTTGCAGGGTTTAAAATATTGTGAGAAGCCAACATTAATAGTTGAGATTCTAAGATTGCCTCAGGTCCTAATGGTAAATGCACCGCCATTTGATCCCCATCAAAATCGGCATTAAATGCCGTACATACAAGTGGGTGCAATTGGATCGCTTTACCTTCAATTAAGGTAGGTTGGAAAGCTTGTATCCCTAATCTGTGAAGGGTAGGCGCACGGTTTAATAATACCGGGTGTCCTTTTAATACATTTTCCAAGATATCCCAAACTACAGGCTCTCTTTTGTCTATAATTTTCTTTGCAGATTTTACTGTTTTTACAATTCCACGTTCAATCAACTTACGGATTACAAATGGTTTGTACAATTCAGCTGCCATGTCTTTTGGCAATCCACATTCGAATAATTTTAATTCTGGTCCAACAACAATTACAGAACGTGCAGAATAATCAACACGCTTTCCTAATAAGTTTTGACGGAAACGACCTTGTTTCCCTTTTAAACTATCAGATAATGATTTTAATGGACGGTTAGATTCTGTTTTTACAGCAGAAGATTTACGCGTGTTGTCAAATAATGAATCTACAGATTCTTGCAACATACGTTTCTCGTTACGTAAAATTACCTCAGGTGCTTTGATCTCCAACAAACGTTTTAAACGGTTGTTACGGATAATTACACGACGGTATAAATCATTTAAATCAGAGGTTGCAAAACGTCCCCCGTCTAATGGTACCAATGGGCGTAATTCTGGTGGAATCACCGGAATCGCCTTCATGATCATCCATTCAGGTTTGTTTTCTGCTCTATTTTTTACAGAGTCTCTAAAAGCTTCAACAATGTTCAAACGTTTTAAAGCTTCGGTTTTACGTTGTTTAGAAGTTTCTGTGTTTGCTTTGTGACGTAATTCATAAGACAATTCAGTCAAATCAATACGCGCCAATAAGTCGATCAAACATTCAGCTCCCATTTTAGCGATAAATTTCTCAGGATCATTATCGTCTAAATATTGGTTTTCAATTGGGAATGATTCCTGAATATCTAAATATTCTTCTTCCGTTAAGAAATCCATTTTTTGCAAAGGTTCTCCCTCTGCATTTTTTGCACCTGCTGGTTGAATTACTACATAACGTTCGTAGTAAATAATCATGTCCAATTTCTTAGAAGGCAAGCCTAATAAGTAACCCATTTTATTTGGCAATGATCTAAAATACCAAATATGTGCAACTGGTACAACTAAGTTAATATGACCTACTCTGTCTCTACGAACTTTTTTCTCTGTAACTTCAACTCCACATCGGTCACAGACAATTCCTTTATAACGAATTCTCTTGTATTTTCCACAAGCACATTCATAGTCCTTAATAGGGCCAAAAATACGCTCACAAAATAACCCATCACGCTCTGGCTTGTGAGTACGGTAATTAATGGTTTCTGGTTTTAAAACCTCTCCTTTCGATTTCCCTAGGATAACCTCCGGTGAAGCAAGTCCAATAGAAATTCTACTGAACTTTTTTACCGTATAATTATTATTATTTCTTTTTGCCATAATTAAAATTGTGCAATTAAATAATTAATTTTTTGATTCGTGTATATCTCTACCAAATTCATCTTCCAAACGAACATCTAATGCCAATCCTTTTAATTCGTGCATTAATACATTGAATGATTCTGGTAATCCAGGTTCTGGCATAGGCTCACCTTTTACGATTGCTTCATACGTTTTGGCTCTACCTAATACATCATCAGATTTTACAGTCAAGATTTCTCTCAATGTAGCTGATGCTCCATAAGCTTCCAATGCCCAAACTTCCATTTCTCCAAAACGCTGACCTCCAAACTGAGCTTTACCTCCAAGTGGTTGTTGTGTAATCAAAGAGTATGGTCCAATAGAACGCGCATGCATTTTATCGTCAATCATGTGACCCAATTTGATCATATAAATAACTCCAACAGTTGCAGCTTGATCAAAACGAACTCCAGTTCCACCATCATATAAGTGAGTATGTCCGAAACGAGGCACACCTGCTTCATCTGTCAACTCATTAATTTGATCGAGTGTTGCTCCATCAAAAATAGGTGTCGCGAATTTTCTACCCAAATTCTGACCTGCCCATCCAAGAACAGTTTCATAAATTTGTCCAATATTCATACGCGATGGTACCCCTAGTGGGTTCAACACGATGTCTACTGGTGTTCCATCTTCCAAGAACGGCATGTCTTCTTGACGAACAATCCGAGCAACAATACCTTTGTTACCGTGACGTCCCGCCATTTTATCTCCTACTTTTAATTTACGTTTCTTAGCAATATAAACTTTCGCTAATTTAACAATACCTGCAGGCAATTCATCTCCAACAGAAATGGTAAATTTCTCTCTACGTAAACCTCCTTGTAGGTCGTTTACTTTAATTTTATAATTGTGAACTAATTCACCCACTAAAGCATTCAATTCATCATCCGTAGTCCATGTACCTTTTGTAAGGTGCACAAAGTCGTTAACGTTGTTCAACATTTTTTGAGTGAATTTCTTACCTTTTGGTAAAATCTCTTCACCTAAATCATTTTGAACACCTTGCGATGTTTTTCCATTTACTAAGTGGAATAATTTATCCACCAAAATGGTTCTCAATACTTCTAATTTAGCAGAGTACTTATCATCTAATTTTGCAATATCAACTTTATCCTTTGCTCTTTTAGATTTATCTTTAACAGCGCGCATGAACAATTTCTTGCCAATTACAACTCCTCTTAAAGATGGTGAAGCTTTTAAAGATGCATCTTTWACRTCKCCWGCTTTATCACCAAARATWGCWCKTARYARTTTTTCCTCTGGAGTAGGATCAGACTCTCCTTTTGGAGTAATCTTACCTATTAATATATCACCAGGTTTTACTTCTGCACCAATACGAATCATTCCATTTTCGTCCAAGTCTTTTGTAGCCTCTTCAGAAACATTAGGAATATCGTTTGTCAACTCCTCTGCACCTAATTTTGTATCTCTAACATCTAAAGAATACTCATCTATGTGAATTGAAGTAAAAATATCCTCACGTACTACTTTTTCAGAAATCACAATCGCATCCTCGAAGTTATACCCTTTCCAAGGCATAAAGGCTACTTTCATGTTTCTACCCAAGGCCAATTCACCTTTTTGAGTAGCATACCCTTCACAAAGTACTTGTCCTTCCACAACTCTATCACCTTTTTGAACAATTGGTTTCAAGTTAATAGACGTACCTTGATTGGTTTTACGGAATTTAATTAAGTCGTATGTTTTATCATCATCATCAAAACTCACTAAACGTTCTTCATCAGAACGATCGTATTTGATGATAATTTTATTTGCGTCAACATATTCAATAACACCAGGTCCTTCTGCATTCATTAAAATACGAGAATCTTTTGCTACTCTACGTTCCAATCCAGTTCCAACAATAGGAGAATCAGGACGTAATAAAGGTACTGCCTGACGCATCATGTTAGATCCCATCAAAGCACGGTTGGCATCATCATGTTCCAAGAATGGAATTAACGATGCAGATATAGATGCAATTTGATTAGGAGAAACATCCATAAAGTTAACATCGGTAGGAGCAACTACAGGATAATCCGCTTCTTCACGAACAATAATTCTGTCGCTAACAAATTTCCCATCTTCATCCAACGGTAAGTTAGATTGTGCGAATTTCATACCTTCCTCTTCCTCTGCACTTAAATAATTAGGAACATCTTTAGTGTTTACAACACCTTCCACAACCTCACGATAAGGCGTTTCGATAAATCCTAAATTATTCACTTTAGCATACACTGCTAGCGAAGAAATAAGTCCAATATTCGGTCCCTCTGGTGTTTCAATTGGACACAAACGACCGTAGTGCGTATAGTGAACATCTCTCACCTCAAAACCTGCTCTTTCTCTTGATAAACCTCCAGGTCCAAGAGCCGATAAACGACGCTTATGTGTAATCTCTGCTAATGGATTGGTTTGATCCATAAATTGAGATAACTGGTTGGTTCCGAAGAACGAGTTAATTACTGATGATAATGTTTTTGCATTGATCAAATCGATTGGTGTAAACACCTCGTTATCACGAACGTTCATACGTTCACGGATGGTACGTGCCATACGAGACAATCCTACACCAAATTGGCTAGCTAATTGTTCACCTACTGTACGAACACGACGGTTTGATAAATGGTCAATATCATCCACCTCTGCTTTAGAATTAACCAATTTGATTAAGTTCTTAATAATGGTGATAATATCTAATTTGGTTAATACACGTTGATTAATATCAATGTCTAAACCTAATTTTTTATTCATTCTATAACGACCAACTTCACCTAAATTGTAACGTTGTTCAGAGAAGAATAACTTGTCAATAATACCTTTTGCGGTCTCATAATCTGGCGGTTCCGCGTTACGTAATTGACGGTATATGTGTTCTACTGCTTCTTTTTCAGAATTGGTAGGATCCTTTTGTAAGGTATTGTGGATAATTGCGTAATCCGACGTTAAATTGTCTTCTTTGTGCAATAGAATWGTTGTAGAACCAGACTCTACAATAGCWTCTATATGCTCTTTTTCYAACAATGTATCACGGTCAAAGATAATTTCRTTACGCTCAATAGATACAACTTCACCTGTATCCTCRTCAACGAAATCTTCAAACCAAGTTTTTAATATACGTGCTGCTGTTTTTCGCCCTAATACTTTTTTAAGTCCACTTTTAGAAACCTTCACTTCTTCTGCAAGGTCAAAAATCTCTAAAATGTCTTTATCTCGTTCAAAACCGATGGCTCTAAACAAGGTAGTAACTGGTAATTTCTTTTTTCTATCAATATACGCATACATCACTTGATTGATGTCTGTCGCAAATTCGATCCATGACCCTTTAAAAGGAATAACACGAGCCGAATATAATTTTGTTCCGTTTGCATGGAACGACTGCCCRAAGAAYACYCCYGGWGAACGGTGTAATTGAGAAACTACMACACGTTCAGCACCRTTTATAACAAASGTACCACTATTGGTCATATAAGGWATAGTACCTAAGTATACGTCTTGWACRATKGTTTCGAAATCCTCATGTTCAGGATCCGTACAATATAATTTAAGACGTGCTTTWAGCGGCACACTRTGGGTTAACCCTCTTTCAATACACTCTTGAATAGAGTATCKTGGTGGGTCTACGAAGTAATCRATAAACTCTAATACAAATTGATTACGAGTATCAGTAATTGGAAAATTATCCATGAAGGTTTTAAACAAGCCTTCATTACTTCGTTCGTCAGCTTTTGTTTKTAATTGGAAAAAATCTTGAAAMGATTTTACCTGGATATCTAGAAAATCTGGATAATCCATAACCAATTTAGCTGATGCAAAGYTGATTCTTTCGGTGAANTTTTTTGTAGCCAATGGACAAAAAATTTAAGTTAAAAAAAACTATTATAATATAAGAACRAAWATATACGCAAAATGGTYTAGGTCGAGGRATRAMCCYCAACCTAAACCTAATCTTGTCTGTTTAGTAAAGCTTAYTTAAGCTCAACCTCAGCTCCTGCTTCTTCTAATTGAGCTTTTAAAGCTTCAGCTTCGTCTTTAGAAACACCTTCCTTAATTGGAGATGGTGCGCTATCTACGATACCTTTAGCTTCTTTTAATCCTTGTCCAGTTAATTCTTTTACTAACTTTACAACTGCAAGTTTAGAAGAACCYGCTGCTWYTAAGATTACGTCAAATTCTGTTTGTTCTTCGGCTGCGTCTCCACCTCCTGCTGCTGGACCTGCCATTGCTACAGCTGCTGCTGCTGGCTCGATACCATACTCATCTTTTAAAATATCAGCTAATTCATTAACTTCTTTTACTGTTAAGTTAACTAATTGCTCTGCGAAATCTTTTAAATCTGCCATTTTTTCTGGTTTTTTTGTTTTATTATAGTTTATTAGTGCGCGAATTTATTTGTCCGCTAAAGTCTTAAGAATACCTGATAATTTGTTACCACCTGATTGTAACGCTGAAATAACGTTCTTAGCTGGTGACTGTAACATTCCGATAATGTCTCCGATAACTTCTTCTTTAGATTTGATGTTAACTAAGGTATCTAGTAGGTCATCCCCAATATATACCGCAGTTTCAACATACGCTCCTTTTAAAAGAGGTTTATCTGACTTCTTGCGAAACTCTTTAATTACTTTTGCTGGTGCATTACCAGTCTCAGAATACATTACTGATGAATTTCCTTTTAATATAGAAGGAAGATCTTCAAAATCTTTATCTGAATTTTCCATTGCTTTTGCAAGCAATGTATTTTTAACAACTGTTAACTTCACGTTTGCTTTAAAACAAGCTCTACGTAAATCTGATGTAGTCAATGCATCTAATCCAGAAATATCTGCGACATAGATGATGTTTTCTTCAGTTAATTGTGCTGTTAAATCTTCTATTACTTGTGCTTTTTCTGCTCTTGTCATAATTTCTTATTTAACAGTTTTATACTGATTTTACATCAATAGCGATACTAGGACTCATAGTACTAGACATGAAAATACTTTTTACGTATGTTCCTTTCGCTGCTGTTGGTTTTAATTTTAATAAGGTTTGAATCAATTCTGCTGCATTCTCTTGGATTTTATCAGCATCAAAAGATACTTTTCCAACAGATGCATGAACGATACCAGTTTTATCAACTTTAAAGTCAATTTTACCAGCTTTCACCTCTCTTACTGCCTTTGCAATGTCCATTGTTACAGTACCCGTCTTAGGGTTAGGCATTAAACCTCTTGGTCCTAATATACGACCTAAAGGACCTAACTTACCCATCACACTAGGCATAGTAATAATCACATCTACATTAGTCCAACCACCTTTAATTTTTGCAAGGTACTCATCTAATCCAACATAATCAGCACCTGCTTCTTTAGCGTCTGCTTCTTTATCTGGAGTAACTAATGCTAATACTTTCACATCTTTCCCTGTTCCGTGTGGTAATGTTACAACTCCACGAACCATTTGATTTGCTTTACGAGGATCTACTCCTAAACGAACAGCGATATCTATTGATGCGTCAAAGTTTACATTGGTAATATCTTTTACCAAAGCTGAAGCTGCTTCCAAACTAAAGATTTGATTTGCATCAAATTTAGCGACTGCTTCTTTTTGCTTTTTTGTTAATTTTGCCATTTTAAATATGCTATTTATTGTTTAACAGGAGCTACTCCCTTAACAGTTATACCCATAGAGCGAGCTGTTCCTGCCATCATAAGCATTGCTGATTCAACAGTGAAGGCATTTAAATCTACCATCTTGTCTTCTGCAATTACTTTTAATTGATCCCAAGTTACACTTGCTACTTTTTTACGGTTAGGTTCTCCCGAACCTTTTTTAATTTTTGCTGCTTCTAAAATTTGTACTGCAGCCGGTGGAGTTTTGATAACAAAATCAAAAGATTTATCCATGTATACTGTAATAGCTACTGGTAAAACTTTTCCTTGTTTATCTTGAGTTCTAGCATTAAATTGCTTACAGAACTCCATAATGTTAACTCCGGCAGCACCTAAAGCAGGTCCAACTGGTGGTGAAGGGTTTGCTGCTCCTCCACGCACTTGTAATTTTACTACTTTGCTTACTTCTTTTGCCATTTCTTAATCTTAAGATGAAGGACGAATTGATGATGGAAGCCATCGTTTCTGTCCAAATATAATTTGTAACAATTATGAAATTTTCTCTACTTGCATATAGCTTAACTCCAATGGTGTTTTTCTTCCAAAAATTTTCACCATCACTTCTAGCTTGCGTTTTTCTTCATTAATATTTTCGATAACTCCATCGAAACCATTAAATGGACCATCAACAACTTTCACGGTTTCACCAATTATAAATGGTATTGCCACGTTTTCATTGCTAACTGCCAGTTCATCTACTTTACCGAGCATTCTATTTACCTCACTTTTACGTAATGGTACAGGATCTCCTCCTTTTACCTCACCCAAAAACCCGATAATACCAGGTATCGCTTTGATTATATGTGGAATTTCTCCACTCAAGTTTGCCTCGATCATGATATAACCAGGAAAATATACACGTTCTTTGTGTATTTTTTTCCCATCTTTTATCTGAATCACCTTTTCTGTAGGGACTAATACTTGAGCAATATAATCTTCGATTCCCAATCTGCTAATTTCGTTGTCAATATAAGTTTTCACTTTATTTTCTTGACCTCCAATTGCTCGGACTACGTACCATTTCTTTACAGAATCAGACATATAAACTTGTTATTTTTTAATTAAAATAGTTTAAAAAATTCTCCCAATATACCTTGGAATACTTTATCTACTGCAAATATTGCTAATGCAAACAATACAGTAAAAGCAGCAACAACTACTGTCGATTTTTGAGCTTCTGCCCAAGGAATCCATGACATTTTAGTCGTTAATTCTTCATATGAATCTTTAATATAATTTACTACTTTCATTTCGCTATCTATATTTGCACGGATTGAGAGACTCGAACTCCCGACACCTGGTTTTGGAGACCAGTGC
>NVSY01000020.1 GCA_002401385.1 Flavobacteriaceae bacterium
TAGTGGTGCCTACATGAGGTAATTTTGAGGTAAATGATATTGGCATTTTAACTGTAAATTTAGGGGACTAAAGATAGCGGATAGTTGAGGGATATCAAAAGGAAAATTAAAATAGTTATTCCTTACTGCCTACTGCCTACTGCCTACTGCCCACTGCCTACTACCTACTACCTACTACCTACTGCTCACTGCCTACTGCTCACTGCCTACTGCTCACTGCCTACTGCTCACTGCCTCTACCTACTGCCCACTACTAACTCACTATCTCCATTTTCTTCAATAAAAAAGAGGCGTTCATATTACTACAAATACCTTTTTTTAATAGATAACCAAAAAACAGTTCATCATTAATAATTTCAGCATCAAAAAAGTAATTTTCTACTGCTGAAATTTCTTCCTCTAATTCACACAAACTCAAATCGTGAGTTGCGATAATTCCACAAGCTTTTTGATATGCAAACTGACGTACAATCTTTTTAGATCCCAAGGCCTTATCATGGCTATTGGTTCCTTTTAAAATTTCGTCTAAAATGATAAAATATTTATCGGATTTTACGGCATCCACAATGGTTTTTAAGCGTTGTAATTCCGCAAAGAAATACGAAGAACCTTCCGCCAAAGAATCGCTCGTCCGCATGCTAGTAATTAATTTAATAGGTGAGTATATTGCCTTGGAAGCACAAATAGGCAAGCCCATATTACACAAAACAATGCTCAAAGACACCGTGCGTAAAAACGTACTTTTTCCAGCCATATTGGCCCCTGTAACAATAAAAAACTGTTCCTTCTCAATAGTAAAATCATTATCAATTCGTCCTTTTGTTTTCAATAAAGGATGCCCTAATTTTTCTGCTTTTAGCACAACATTCTCACTTGGGCTGATGGAAGCCGTTTGAAATTTTGGATGATTGAACACATAATTCCCAAGACTGTTTTGAGCATCAAAAAACGCAATGACCTCAAACCAATCAGCTACTTTTGAATGGTATTTTTCAATCCATACTTCTATTAAAAACGATTGTTTCAAATCCCACAGAAAAAAGCCATTCAATACCATGCCAATAAAGATATTGTTTCGACTATCCAAAGCCGATAACAATTTAGAAAACTCCTGTACTATCCCAGAGGCTAGCACCTGTTCCTGTATCAATTTTTCTTGTTGCTTTTTAAGTCCATCACAAGCAAATTCAGCAGACTCCACACAAGCAATCAATTTTGAATATTCACTAAATGTATCACTTACCGTGCTTGTGTGATTGGACAAAGAATTTACCCGACCTACATATATCGCACTGATTCCTAAACCAAGGAAAAACCAGGCATAAAAAACAACTGTAGGTACTAAATCTATAAAAAACAAGACTGTAATCACAATGGAAATTGCAGAAAATACGCTCGGTAAAAAGCGCATGATCTTAGGAACAAAAGAAGTGTAATTGGTCAGCCAATTGGTCAAAGTATTTACATTTGTATTGTTTTTTATCAATGATGAGATGGCGGTAAAATTCTGACGCCAATCTGCTTTATAAGATAACTCTTCAACCACTTGCTGTTTTTGAAATATTCCTTCTATATCATTGGAAGTAAAAAGCGTTGCCAATTTTCTTTTCCCTTCTTCTGTACTTGTTCTGTTAATGTATTGAAACAAAGAATTGGGGCCAAACAAATCGATATCATAACTATAAAAATGACTCGGATCTATAAATTCATCACCCGTTGGCAGTTTAGATATATTGCCATTTAAGACATCTATTTCCAACTGATTCATGGCAATAAGCGCCTTTATTTTATCTCGTTTATACGCCAGTTTTAGATGACGTAGCAATAAAAAGACAAAGCCAATAACACCAACAATAGCACACAACAAGCTGATTTTCCATTGATCAAATGTAGTATAGATGGCAAAAGAAGTCCCTAAAAAAACAACGAATCGAAATAGAGAAGACAAGTACAACAATCGTTTTACAGCTTTTAATTGGCTATTAAAATCTAATAATCTATTGGTATAATATAAAATAGGGTTCTCCTGCATTTCGTTTTCTTTAAAACGTAAAAGTAGGTAAAAAAAGAGTGTGAATTACTTAGTACAAACAGGTAAAATCTCTTGTGGAGACAAACAGTATTCAAGTACTTTTTCTGGAGCTATTGTTTGAGCATAATTTATTTCTTGCACTTTAAACCCTACAGCTCTAAGCTTCTCAAAATAATCCATCCCATACACACGAACATGGTCGTACTGTCCAAAATGTTTTGTACGCTCTGCTGGACTTGTGATCGTAAAATCTTCGTAGGTTGTAGCCCTATCAATTTCCTGAGGAATTTGAAACACCCCCAAACCGCCTGGTTTTAATACACGGTACAATTCGGACATAGCCTTAGTATCATCCGTAACATGCTCCAACACATGGTTGCAAAACACTACGTCAAAGGCATTATCATCAAAGGGTAAATTACATACATCTGCTTTGACATCTGCCAATGGAGAGTGCAAATCTGCTGTGGTATACTCAATATTCTTTAGTTTTTTAAATCGGTCTAAAAAGCATTGCTCAGGCGCAATATGAAGCATTCTTTTAGGAGCGGTAAAAAAGTCAGTTTCATTTTGTAAATACAACCATATCAAACGGTGACGTTCCAAGGACAAAGACCCTGGAGCCAACGCATTTGAACGTTGTTCCCCATAACCATAAGGCAATAACTTTCGAAATTTACGCCCATCAATAGGATCCGTAAAGGTGGTTCCTCTATAAAAGAAGGCTAATAACGGACTTGCCCAATAACTCATTTTCAACAAATAAGGTCTTGGAATAGTGTTTAATATRAATTTAAAAATCGRCATTAKATTTTTGAAGCTACTGCTCTGAATTCGTCTTCTGCGTTGGTGATAGTTCCTAAAGCTTCATCGACATATTTAAAGGTAGACAACAATTCTGGTTTCCCGTTTACAATAGCAACATCATGTTCAAAATGCACACTTGGCTTATTATCTTTGGTCAAAATTGTCCAACCATCTTTCAATTGATTGATTTGATGTGTTCCCATATTTACCATTGGCTCAATAGCAACCACCATTCCTTCTATAAATTTTTTCCCACGACCTCTACGCCCATAATTTGGCATTTCTGGTTCTTCATGCATTTCTATTCCCAATCCATGCCCTACAAGTTCACGAACAATTCCATAACCATGTTTTTCACAGTAATTCTGAATAGCAAAACCAACATCTCCTACTCTATTTCCTGCTTTGAATTGACGAATTCCTTCATACAAACTTTGTTTGGTAACTTCAATCAATTTTTTGGTTTCTGCTGCCACTTCTCCTACTTCAAAAGTATAGGCGTGATCTCCATAATACCCATTTTTAAGCACCCCGCAATCTATGGAAATAATATCTCCTTCAACCAAAGGTGTATCGTTAGGAATTCCATGTACCACTTGAGCATTCGGACTCATACATAATGTATTTGGAAAATCATACAGACCTAAAAAACCTGGAATACCACCGTTATCACGAATGTATTCCTCTGCAATTTTATCCAAGAACAATGTCGTTACACCTGGCTTCACCTCTTTGGCGATAATTCCTAAAGTTTTAGAGACCATCAAGGCACTTTCGCGCATGATTTCGATTTGTTCCGCTGATTTTATAATGATTCCGCTCATTGATTGTAATTTTTGTGCAAATATAATTGTTTTTGGGGGTTTAGCGAAGAGTGAAAAGAAAAAAGTTGAGAAGGATAGGATTAAGTGAAAAGGAGAAAGTATTAAGGGCCACTCATGCGGTTGATAATACTTACTTTGTCAATAACAAAAGTGAGTTTAGCACTAGAACATAAAAGTAATGTACAGAAAATTGGGCTTTATTTACATGAAGGATCAACTCCAACTATCCAGAAAATACAGCATCCAATTAATACTCTTGTAATTTCCAAAGATCAATTCTCAAACATACTTAGCCAAGATCGAGATTTTATTATTAACTATATAAGCACTCGAATCATTATTTTTTTCTAATTTCTACCTTACTAATCTTTAGAATGCAATCCAATAGTATTTCCTTCGGTATCTATAACCATAGAAACAAAACCAAATTCACCAATACTAAATTTAGATTGGGTCACAACACCTCCGGCCAATTCCACACGACTTTCCTCTTCGGCACAATCAATACAATTAAAATAGACGATGGTTCCACCAACTCCTGCTTTTGCAAAATCTGCTTTTACTATGGCTCCAGCGGCAAATGGTGCATTTTCAACCCATGGAAAGGCAAACATTTTCAACTGCTCATTACTTAAATCATTCCATTCTTTAATTTGAAACACAGTTTCATAAAAAGTTTTCGCCCGATCGATATCATCCACATAAATCTCAAACCAACCCACAATATTTGCTCTCTTGTCCATAATAAAATAAGTTTAATTAGTATTTTCTAAAGGTAAGAAAATTTGAACACGCATAGATGGAAAAGTGACTGTTAGTTACTCGTTACTAATTGATTGCCTTGAGCACAAACTAACAGACAACAACCTAATACCCAAGAAAAATGCACCTTTCACTTGTGTTTTTAGCAATATAAAAAGTCTAAGCAGAGGGCACTTTCAATTCCATTTTTATATCAGCTCTTTTATAGGGTGTATTCGGATTCAATGCCACTTCCACGAATCCAAATTTTCGGTACAATGTCAATGCGGGAGTTAAGGTTCTATTGGATTCTAGCATAATGGTTTTAAACCCCATTTCTTGAGCACAATCGATGGCTTTTTTGAGTAATCTTATACCAATTCTTTTTCCCTGATAGCCTTCGGTTACCGCCATTTTCGCCAATTCCACCAAACCATCATTAATTTTTAATAAGGCCACTGTTCCTATTATTTTAGTGCCATCTATAGCTACAATAATTTCTCCCCCTTTATCAATAATATAAGATGTTGGATTGTCGAGCATTTCTGAATCATGCGCTTCTATTTCAAAATATTTCTCTAACCATTCGTAGTTTAATTTCCCAAAATCCCTGGCATATTTTTCTTGAAAGGTATCTAAAACAATCTGTTTTTGGTAAAGTGCATCAAGAGTTCTTTCTTTAAATGACGCCTTGTCAAAAGCATTTTCTAGCGCATTTAATTCCTCCAAGAAACGAGTGTTTTTCAGGGTGTCAGAAACACCTTTAACACCTGCCTCCCACAAGGTTTCAAACTGAGGTAATTTTTGATGAGCCTTTGGGGTTAATTCTAACAATTGTTTCCGCATATCATCTGGACAAGACATTGAAAATAAATAGCCTGATTGCATCATTTTTTTCACCATTACTACTACAGAAGGATGTGAAAAATGAATCATTTTAGCAATTTCCATTACTGAAAGTCGTTCGTGTTTTTGCAATATTTTAAAAATCACAAACCAGTTAGGTTCTATGTCCATGCTCAAATCCTTGTACATTTGACGTCCACTGTGAGTCATTTTATCACTCAATCTTTTAAGCCTTGTAGCCAAAGCCATATAGCCCATTTCTTGTAAAAAATCATTCTCCATAATGTATATTTGCGTAGTTAACTACGTAAATATACATGAATATATCCGTAGTTAGCTACGGATATATTTTATTAACTCTGAATTTTAGTGTTAAAATCTCAAAAACCAACAATAATCATCACGAAACACTTCTTTTTTATAGATATTAAAACCTGCTTTTTCTAGCACCTTAATAGAACCTATATTCTGTGTATCTACCACTGCCATAACAGTTAAATCCGGGTAGGTTTCTCTGCAAAAACTTTTCATAAACCCAATCATTTCTGAAGCGTAGCCTTTTCTCCAAAACGAAGGTAAAATAGCATATCCTATCTCCACACCTTCTCCATCAAAAAGTACTGTTTTTGCAAAACCCACATGGGTTCCATCAAGCAAGCTTACTTTAAAGAAAACAAAACCACTGTTTGTATTGTTCTTTTCTAAAATATCATCAAATTTATTTCTCGCTACTTTTAGAGAATTCCCTTTTCCTCCAATATGAATCATAATTTCGTTATTGCAAACAACATCGCAAAAATCATCAAAATCATCTTCCTCATATTTTTGATATATTAATCTGTTCGACTTCCAATTCATTTATTTAATTTTGAATGTTTGCTCATTTTTATTTTTAGAAGCACGAATTGTATACGTTCCTTTTGGTAAGTAATACACCTTATTTTTTGCTTTTTCTACATGGATTTCCTTGTTGTCGAAATAACGTTTTCCATAGGTTGCATCTAAAGAAACATCGAAGGTTATATAATTTAATCCTACTTCCATCGGAGATTTAAACATCTGAATTTTAGTTCCATCTTCTGAAAGTACTTCAAAAGTACAGTTTCCTTTTTTCTTGCTGAAAAACACAATATCTATAGTAGGCGTATTTGGCTCTAGCCATTTAGACCAGGATTTACCCCAACTTTTAGAATGCTTTTTATCCTCAATATCAAACAAGGTAAATACATTGTTTTTCACTTTATTCACTTGTTGCAATGCCGCAATATTGGCTTTATAAATAGAACGCCCATGGGTTCCTATCAGTAAATCTTTGGCTTTGGTCTGTAACACTAAATCATGAACAGCAACCTTAGGGAGTCCTGCCTTGAAAACATTCCAGCTTGCCCCTTGATCAAAAGAAACATGCACCCCACTGTCGTTACCTACATACAACAAATCGGCATCGGTATTATCCTCTATAATTACATTGATTGGAGATGCTGGCAACCCGCTTGAAATAGATGTCCAAGTAACACCAAAATCTTCACTTTTATACAACATTGCAGTAAAAACATCATTTCTATAACCGTTCAGTGCGACATACAAACGCGCTTTTTGATGTTGTGAAGTAATCACACGAGACACCCAAAAATCTGAAGGTAAATTCTTAGAAACTTTTGACCATGTAGTCCCTCCATCTTTTGTTACATGTACCAAACCATCATCACTTCCCACAATCAACTGACCAAATTTAAACGGACTTTCACTAATGCTAGTCAACGTACCAAAGGCCACATTTCCCTCTTTTCCTCCTTGAGTTAAATCTTTAGAAATAGTAGAAAAATTAGCGCCCTTTTCAAAAGATCTGTGCAATTTATTAGATCCTAAATACAAGATATCCTGATTGTGTTTTGACAATAAAATAGGTGTTTGCCAATTAAAACGCAGTGGGTTTTCTCCCAAATCATGTTTCGGTTGAATATAGGTTTGTTCTCCTGTTTTTAAATTAAAACGATAATAATTTCCAAACTGAAATCCTGTGTACAAAATATCTGAATTCCTACGGTCTATTTCTATTTTCATGCCATCACCTCCCAATAAAGAAGTGTATGGATATTTCCCGTTTTGATTCCAATATTTGGACGCTTTGTAAGTATTAGGTCCTTTCCAAACTCCATTATCTTGTAGCCCTCCGTACACATTGTATTTTTTTTCGTAATCTACATTGATGGCATAAAATTGCCCAACCGCTGGCTGATTGCATTTGATCCAACTTTCTCCATCGTCATAACTGATATTCAATCCACCATCATTTCCCAAGACCAAATGACGTTTGTTTTTTGGATTTATCCACAGTGCATGATGATCTACATGCACATTTTCCTTATTGATAGAAACAAAGGTTTCCCCTCCATCCTTCGATTTTAAAATAGGYACTCCTGCCACGTACACATCGTCTGCATTGTTTGGGTTAACGGCTACTACGGCAAAATAATACCCATAGGAAAACACCAAATCATCAATATAATCTGCATGTGTTTTAGACCAGGTAAGTCCCCCATTAATAGACTTGTACAATTCCGCACCTTTAACGGGTGTATCAAATAAAGCAGCGTTGGCATTTTCTAAATACAAGGCCACATCCTTCGGCTGAATAGTTTTGTTTTTTACTAAGTTTTTGACGTTTTGAGAGCGGTATTTTTCTTGAAATCCATTGCGCTTAAGGAAGCCATTCAATTTTTTATCACTCAAATTTAAAAACGATTCTACGGACATATTTTTAAAATCATCTTTTTGCAAACCTTCGTTTTTTTTCTTCTTTTTAGAAGAAACTGGCCTTCGTTCTTGATTGTCCAATAAGGCATAAATTACATCATCATTATAAACAGCCAATCCTATCCGACCTACACCATTTCCTGATGGAAAACCACTTCTATTATGGGTAACACGCACCCAAGTATCTCCAAAATTCACACTCTTATAAATGGCAGACTTCGCACCATTTCCAGAGAAATTCCATGCTTTTCTGTCCCGTTCCCAAGCAGCTGCAAATACTATATTTTTATTCTTAGGACTTTGTACAACATCAATTACCCCCGTATTTTCATCGATAAACAGGGTGTTTTTCCATGTTTTCCCTCCATCAATAGTTTTGTACATCCCACGCTCTTTATTTGGCGTATATAAATGTCCTATGACTCCAACAATTACTTCATCTGGATTTTTATCGTTTAAAATAATTCGCCCAATATGATGTGAATCTGGTAGCCCCATATATTCCCATGTCTTCCCTTTATCGGTACTTTTTAGCAATCCAATACCAGCATAGGAAGAGCGTGAAGAATTATTTTCTCCAGTTCCTACCCAAATGATATCATTTTTCCAGTCTACGGCAATATCTCCAATATTCTGTGTTGGAGCATTGTCCATTACTGGACTAAAGGTAGTCCCGTTATTGTCCGTATACCACAATCCGCCAGAAGCGTACGCCACATACATTTCGGTTGTCATGGCAGGATTTACTGCAACATCTACAATACGACCACTCATAATTGTAGGGCCAATATTTGTAAATGGAACATTTTTAACCATCGATTCTTGGGCGTGTAAACCAATACTTACACACAGTAAAAAA
Organism: Flavobacteriaceae bacterium; assembly: GCA_002401385.1. Taxonomy (GTDB): domain Bacteria; phylum Bacteroidota; class Bacteroidia; order Flavobacteriales; family Flavobacteriaceae. The sequence continues at coordinate 8,867 of NVSY01000020.1, forward strand.
GTACTTAACAGTAAATTTCTCATTGGGATATATTTGAATTTTGTTATTAGTTAATAGGTTTTTGTCATGGAAGTAGGCGTTACTATAATCACATCGGCCTTTCCTTTTATCTCTTTGTTAAACTTTTTAATAGACGCTTGTTCTTCTACAGTGATGGTTAAGATTTTCAACTGAGGATTGGCCTGTTTTAAGTACCAATAAATTCCTTCATGATAATCTGAATGATAAGCACCGTTATAATGTATAAAAAGTGAATTCCCTTTGTTCTTCAGAATAAAATACGCCATTGTTGCATCCTTACACGCCTGAGCTTTCGGTAAATTATCTCCTCCATGACCACCCATCATAGCTTTCATTTTTACATATTGGGACAAAGAGGCATCGTATTTTAAAGGCAACGGAGCCATCCATGATTTTTCTTCCATAGACAAAGAATCCAAGGATTCTAACCCTGTTCTAAACACTTTTTTAGCAAAACGCCTAGGGATATTTGTTGCAATAAACGGAATTTTGTGATTTTTTGCTAAATCCACAAGTGGCTTATAATCTGTTTGATAGTTTTTCGACAATCGTGCAAGGGTATCTAATGCTTGCTGGTTTACAGCTCCTTCTAAATAATCATTCAATGCTTTCTGGTTGTCGGCTTCCAACATTTCTGAACCCAAAACAAGGTCTTGACCTACAGCAATATCTTTTGTGAGTTCGTACTGAAGCCAATGCACTATAGGATTGTTGTGAAGCTCACCAAATAATACAATATCTGCCCGCTTCATCTTTTTTATCACTTTTTTATAAGAGATCTTATGTCCCTTAGAATTGAAGAGTTTATAAGCTGGCTTGTTTTGGCTGTAAGAATAAACTGTAAATGTTAAAAGCAGTGTTAATACTATTGATTTTTGCATAAATCGTATGTTTTTTATCACTTAGGTTGCAAACAAATTTATAACTTTGTTTGCAAATAATACAACAATATTTTTATTTGGAAAATCGATGTACTATTTTGGCTTTTAAACCAACGGTTCATCCAACCATCAAATAGATTTAAAACATACATATCACATGAAATACACTCCGATAAACAATCAGCTTTTCATTAAAAACAGAGCAAAATTTATTGCTCAAATGAAATCCAAATCTATTGCTATTTTCAATTCAAACGACACTTTTACAACAGGTGCAGATAGTACACTTCCCTTTGAACAAAGCAGCGATATCTTTTACCTTACAGGAGCTGACCAAGAAGAAACTATTTTATTATTGTTTCCAGATGCATTGAATCCAAAGCACCGAGAAATATTATTTGTTACAGAAACCAACGCACATATTGCGGTTTGGGAAGGTGCAAAATTAGACAAAGAACAAGCGAAGGTTACTTCTGGAATTCAAACTATTTATTGGTTGCAAGAATTTGACAAAGTGTTTAAAGATTTAATGTCAGAATCTGATACTATTTATTTTAACACCAACGAGCATTACCGCCAGTCTGTAGTGATTGAAACACGTGAAGATCGTTTTATTAAAAAATGCAAGCAAGATTTTATGGCGCATAAATGGGAAAAGAGTTTCCCTATTATGGAAGACATAAGAGGCGTAAAAGAACAGGAAGAACTGGATATAATGCAAACGGCTTGTGATATTACCAATAAAGGATTCCGAAGAGTATTGCCATTTATCAAACCAGGTGTGATGGAATACCAAATTGAAGCTGAATTTATGCACGAATTTTTGAACAATCGCTCTAAAGGTTTTGCCTACACGCCAATTATTGGTTCTGGATATAGCGCTTGTGTGTTGCATTATATWGAAAACAACCAAATGTGTAAAGATGGTGATATGTTATTGATGGATGTTGGTGCCGAATACGCCAACTATTCTAGTGATATGACACGAACAATCCCTGTAAACGGACGATTTACTGACCGTCAAAAAGAAGTATACAATGCCGTATTACACGTGAAAAATGAAGCTACAAAATTATTAGTTCCCGGAACTATTTGGGCAGATTACCACCAAGAAGTTGGAAAAATAATGACTACTGAACTGATTAAATTAGGTCTGATTAGTGAAGAAGATGTTAAAAATGAAGATCCTAACTGGCCAGCCTATAAAAAATATTTCATGCATGGAACTTCTCACCATATGGGATTAGACACTCATGATTATGGGACACTAAAAACACCCATGAAAGCAAACATGGTATTTACCGTAGAGCCAGGAATTTATATCCCCGAAGAAAATATGGGAATCCGTTTAGAAGATGATGTAGTCATCCAAGAAACTGGAGAACCAATTAATTTAATGGGCGATATTCCAATTACTGTTGAAGAAATTGAAGCATTGATGAACTAGAACCCTAACCCCGAAAGAGGTATTTGAGCACTTTTTGTGTTCTGGGCAACCTAAATTTAATAGAAAACCTCACTCAAATTTGGAGTGAGGTTTTTTTTGTAATTTCGACTCCATTACTAATCAATGGATTAAAATCCTTTAACAATAACAACGCCTTTATTATCCATTTAGCCAAGCAACAACATCCATGAAAAAACTGCTATACTTTCTCACACTTATCATCATATCAAATTACGCTTCTGCACAAAAAACAGGAACACCTCAACAAATTAACGCCAAGCGCAATACAAAAGGTGACCTTGTTGGAATTGTGAACAAAGCAAGTTTTTCAATAGCTCCTTACACTAGTTGGTTTTCAGAAAACTACGCTTTTTACACTCCTGAGCCCTCCGTTATTAATGCATTGAAAAAAGAATTAAAAGGAGTGACTATCAAAGCTTTTATGGGTACTTGGTGTGTCGATAGCAAAGAACACACACCTGTTTTTTACAAAATAGTAGAAGCAGCGGATTTTGATGAAGATAATATTCAGATGATTGCCGTAAATCGCAGTAAAAAAACACCCGATAATTTACAGAAAGGCTACAATATAATAAGAGTGCCTACTTTTATTTTTTATAAAAAAGAAAAAGAGATCGGTCGTTTTGTAGAATACCCAAGAGAAACTGTAGAAGCCGACTTATTAAAAATAGTGAGTGGTGCAGGGTATAAACATTCTTATGAAGACAACTAATACCAATTTAAATATTTGATGTCGTAAAATAAAACACTTTTATTTTTTACAAGATTGAGACAAAATATTTTAGCATAGCCATAGTTACGGTCAAATATTTTAACAATAAGATTGTGAAAAAGAAACTGTTTTATGCGACAATAGGTATTTAAATTGGTATAAAACCTGAAATATTCGCTATACACCCATGTGTCCTACATAGAAAGGAAGCGAAACGAAAATTGTATTTTTATAAAGACAAGGGATAACACCTAACAATCAGCTTACAAATTCTATTTATTTTATCTCAATCTCTGGACCTAAGAACTTTGGAGTTACACCAAAAAACACATCAATAAATACTTTTASCCTTGCTAATTTTTCTCTCATATTTGTTTTAAACCCATAACGAGACGAGACATTTTTTGCGTTAAATCCCACAGCGTCCAAGCCAATAGAATTACAAATAAATACAGCACGTTGGTTGTGAAACTTTTGAGAAATTACAGTTATGGAGGATTGCCCAAACACTTTTTGAGCTCTTATTATAGAATCTAAGGTTCTGAATCCTGCATAATCCAAATAAATATGATCAGAAGGAATACCTCCTAGTGTCAAGTCAAGTGTAAAACTATGGGTAAGTCGCAATTATTTTTTGAATTTTATGAAATAATAAAAATTAAGTATAGCCGTAGCTACACGCGATTTTTAGTATGAAATAAAAACGAAAAAAAAGAAGACTTGGTGCGTCTTTTTAGACTTGACTTGACACTAAGGTCAAGTCTTCTTTAAAAGTTGTAGGTTCATCATATAATTTACTACCATTATCACCACTTACTAAAACAAACGAAATTTTCCCTGCTTTGTACAGTGCAATAGTCGCTTCTATTCGAAAGCTGTAATATAAATTTACCTGGCCATTTTGCAGGTACTTTGAAGTCCCCAACACAATACCCACTTTATTGTATGGAATGTCCTTAACAGCATCATACAACCTATCGTCGGTAGTAGTATTTACTTGGTAGTTCGCCAGTAAAATACTGAGTACCACCAATAGCATTGCTACAACCCCAACCATCACAATTCTTTTTATATAGCCCATATTATAGCATTTAAAAATCAATATAGGAGCACAATAATAAGGGCTGAGAGGAGCCTATGCACCTGCTTTTTAAAACGATTTTTTCACCGCTTCAAACTCAGTTATAATTTCTGCAACAATCTCACCTGCTGGTTTTATCGCATGAATCAAGCCAGCAATTTGACCTATTTCCAATTCGCCATCGTCTAAATCGCCCAAAAACATTCCTTTTTTCGCTCTGGCTCTTCCCAACAGTTCCTTCAATTGTTCTTTGGAAGGATTTTCCAAATACAATGCCTGTAACTCTTGGTAAAACTTATTTTTTATCAATCGGACTGGCGCCAATTCTTTCAAGGTTAAATGCGTATCACCATCTTGTGTATCCACCACTTTTTCCTTGAATTTTATGTGGGCTGATGATTCTTCACTTGCCACAAATCTACTTCCAATTTGTACGGCATCAGCTCCTAAAACCATCGCTGCTAACATGCCTCGACCGGTAGCAATTCCACCAGCTGCAATCACAGGAATCCCCACTTTTTCCTTTACCATAGGAATCAATGTAAACGTAGTTGTTTCCTCTCTACCATTATGACCTCCTGCTTCAAATCCTTCAGCTACCACAGCATCTACACCAGCCAATTCCGATTTTACAGCAAACTTCACACTACTCACCACATGCACCACTATAATACCGTGGTCATGTAAGTACTGAGTCCATGTTTTCGGGTTTCCAGCAGAGGTGAAAACAATGGGCACTTTTTGATCCACAATTATTTTCATTAGCTCCTCAATATTTGGATATAACATAGGAACATTCACCGCAAACGGTTTGTTTGTAGCAGCTTTACATTTTATGATATGCTCTTCAAGTACTTCTGGATACATAGATCCCGCACCAATAATACCTAAACCTCCAGCATTACTAACTGCAGAAGCCAATTTCCATCCACTATTCCAAACCATTCCAGCTTGAATTAATGGGTATTTAATATTGAATAACTTCGTAATTCTATTGTGCATCTTACTATTCTATCTTTTAACAAGTTCTTTTTTCAACGTTGACAGGTAATCCTTTTACAGAAAAAACCTAAGAGATCACTCCAGATCCTAACAATTCGTCATTAGTATACCAAGCCACAAACTGACCTTCCGTAATGGCCGATTGCACATTCTCAAAAGCGACAAACAATCCTGTTTCTACTTTAAATAATTCCGCTTTTTCTAGTTTTTGACGGTACCTGATTCGCGCTTCTACTTGCATAGATTCACCATTTTTCATGGTTAAATCTGGGCGAACCCAATGAATTTCATCATTAGAAACAAACAATACCTTGCGGTACAATCCTGGATGATTTTTTCCTTCTCCAGTGTAAATAATATTATCAACTACATCCGTTTCAATCACAAATAAAGGTTCTTTCGTTCCTCCTACAGCCAATCCTTTTCGCTGCCCTTTAGTGAAATAATGAGCCCCTTGATGCTTGCTTACCACTTTTCCGTCTTCAGGTGTATAGCTAAATTTTTCTGCAAAAAATGCCAATTCGTCTTCCTTAGTTGCAAACTCAGGAACCTCTCTATTATAAATATCAGAATCACTTGGAATGGTAATGATATCCCCTTCTTTTGGTGATAATTTTTGTTGTAAAAACTCAGGCAGCCTTACTTTCCCAATAAAACATAGTCCTTGAGAGTCTTTTTTATCAGCCGTTATTAAATCTTGCTCTGTGGCAATTTTTCTAACTTCTGGTTTTGTTAATTCACCAATCGGAAACAATGCTTTTGACAATTGCTCTTGAGACAACTGACATAAAAAATAAGATTGGTCTTTATTGCCATCTTCACCAGCCATTAACTGAAAAGTCTCCGTACCGTTTACATCCAAAATACCTTTTCTACAATAATGACCCGTAGCCACATAATCTGCTCCTAAATCCAATGCAATTTTTAAGAATACATCAAATTTTATTTCACGATTGCACAAAACATCTGGATTAGGCGTACGCCCCATTTTATATTCACTGAACATATAGTCCACAATACGGTCCTTGTATTCTTCACTTAAATCAACTACCTGAAAAGGGATTCCCAATTTTTCAGCTACTAACATCGCATCATTGCTATCTTCCAACCAAGGGCAATCATTCGAAATTGTCACGGAATCATCATGCCAATTTTTCATAAACAATCCGATTACCTCATAGCCCTGCTCTTTCAATAAATACGCTGCAACACTGCTATCTACTCCTCCCGATAATCCTACAATTACTCGTTTCATTTTTGTACTTTTTTAATCTTGCAAAAATACACAATTCATTTCGGATTTGTAGATAAATTAAGTAGAATAGAAAAATAGTCCAAGGAAAATTAAACAGAGAGAAAAGAAGGAAGAAATTCTAAATACTTCGTATGATTTTAACCGCATCAATACCTCATCTAACCAACAACTAACAACCAACACCCAAAAGCAAGAGAGAATAAACACCTTAGTATTTCCCGACACTTCTCTTAGAAGGATCACCCTCTTCAAAATACTCCCACTCACCAATTTTCTCGTCATTAGAAAACGCTCCGCTACCTAAAAGGGCACCTTTTAAGTTGTAATAACTAGCTTTTCCTTCTCGTTCTCCTTCCTCAAAATGAGTAAACTCAGCAAGTACTCCATTTTCATAAAATAATTTATAGGGTCCAGACAATTGCCCTTTAACATAATTTTCTTCTGAACTTTTAATTCCATTTTCATAATAAAAAATCCATTTTCCAACCCTGTTTTTACCAACTAATTCTCCCGTACTTTGCAATGTACCATCTTTCAAATAAAACATGACTTTTGCAATAGTACTGTGGGCTATAAACTCCTTGATAATTATTGGATGTTCGGGAGCATCCTCATTGTAAAATTTAAATACACCGACTTCTTTTCCGTTTTCAAACTGACCTTTATAACGCAGCGAACCGTTGTCGTAATATTTTTCCCATACTCCAATGCGTTTTCCTTCAGCATTGAATTCATTCACCTTTGTTTGTGCATTTAATGTGCTACTGAAAATGAACACAAAAATCACCAATCTAATTACTAACATTCTTATTTTTTTAAAGTTTGAAACCATTCTTTCAATAGTTCTTGTTGCTCTTTGGACAATGCAGCTTGCTTATGTAGCATCACATACCCTTTGGTAGGCATCGTATTGCGCGCTACACTTTGAATCAACTTTGCTATTATAAACTTTTTTTGATGTGCATTATAGCCCATCCATTCAGAAAAATTAACATGTTCTTTACCTGAATTTATATGATTCGAAACAATCCATGAAACGGGTGCTACCTTATCATACCATACYTCGTTTGTATAATTTGAATGGCAATCGTAACAGGAGGTTTGCAATATTTCCGCTATTGCCACGGGCACATCAAACTCATTTGAGATATGGTCAGTAGTATCCTTAGATTCGTTTTTTTTAGGACGAATCAATTGTATCAACACAAAAGCAATGAGAACTATTATTCCTTTTTTTATCATCAGGTTCATTTTTTTTCAAAGCTTCATTCATAAATAAAAAGCTTGTTAACTCAACTCCAAAAATCGCATTTTATTTTCTATTCACCGAGCTAAATCAATTAAACTTATTTAAATCTCCTTTCTTAGAAAAATGAACCATTTTCTAAATACAATAGTTTTTGTATTTTTGAAAGAAAAATGGGAATGTCAAAATTTTGGTTTTACGTATTAATGACCGTTGTTGTTTTACATATAGTTATTGTTTTTGTGTATCTACTTTACAAATTAAACAGTCCAAAAAAGAAAGCAAAAAAAGATGTCCAAAAAACAATTGATAAATAGCCTTGATAAAATGCCAAATGCAAAGCGAATCTACAGAGATAGCATTGCAGATGAGGCTATGGAAATAGAAGGTGGTGTGGGATATTTGTTGCGTATAGCATTTGAGTCCAACGGTAAGATTGCGGTAAAAGCGGCATGGATATTAGACATTATTGCTTGTAGAAATCATCTATTGTTTGTACCCTATATAAACATTTTCTGTAATCAAATTCATCAACTTACAAACGAATCTGCTAAACGCCCCTTTGCCAAAGTCGCTTCAATACTATCTTTAGCAGCTAGAAAAGAAGAAAAAATAGCATTTAGCCAAAAACAACAAGAGCAACTTATAGAAACTCATTTTGATTGGCTCACCAATAACTCCGCAATAGCTGTAAAAGTGTATAGTATGGAAACCCTATACCAACTAGGTTATACCAGTTCTTGGGTACATCCAGAATTGAAATTAATACTTGTACAGTACCTATCAACCGAGGCTCCTGCTTACCGCGCTCATGGAAAAAAAATAATAAAGAGCCTTCACGCTGTTCTTTAAATGATTTTAATTAACTACTTTTAATAAAAAAAGAAATTATTATGCCCTTTATTGAAGACGAAGAATTATTAGACTTCCACAAAGCCATTGATTTTAACAAAAACATGGCGGAAGAATGGAAAGAACGCCATGACGCAAAAGAAATAGAAATCAACCATTTAAACAAAAAAAAGAACTCGATTCTGATAGCACTTATCAGTTTAGGGCTCTGCTGTATATTCCTTTTTTATATTGCAAGAATGAAACCTTTTTGGATAACGAACAACAAAACATTGGAAAAATCGGGTTATCACATGGTAAATTTAAACCAAGCCCCTAATGCATTGGATGCTTTTGTTTCTAARCAAACACCWATAGACTCTTCTCATGWCAAAAAATATGATGGCGTTATATATCAAGTGCAAATAGGCGCATATAAAAACTTTTCCATTGCCATGCATTCGGATGAATTTAACGATCTAACAGAAAATTCCAATGGTTATAACAAATATGCCCTAGGTAAATTTTCTTCTTATTCAGATGCTAGCACTTTTAAAAATGATTTAAAAAAACTTGGCTTTAAGAAAGCATTTTTAGTCTCCTTTTATAATGATGAGCAAATAGATATCCGAAAAGCATTGGAATTGAGTGGAGAACCACAGTTTTTAGAGTCTAATTAAACCAAAATTACCTACAAAAAGGCATTGCTTATATATTGATGCCTTTTTTTAGGATATATACATTCTAAAAACTAAATTTTATATATTTTTGCAGTTAACACAACTACAAAATGATATTAAACGAATTAAGCGCTGTTTCACCGATTGATGGACGATATAGAGGRAAAATTGAAGCATTGGCTCCATTTTTTTCAGAAGAAGGATTGATTAAATACCGCGTAAAAATTGAGATTGAATACTTTATCGCATTGTGCGAAATTCCATTACCTCAACTACAACATTTTGACAAAGCATTGTTTGCTGATTTACGTAAATTATATACCGACTTCTCTACGGAAGATGCTAAAGCTATCAAAAAAATAGAAAGCGTTACAAATCATGATGTAAAAGCTGTTGAATATTTCCTCAAGGAAAAATTTGATATTTTAAACCTACAAGAATTTAAAGAGTTTATCCATTTCGGATTGACTTCACAAGATATTAATAATACGGCCGTTCCRTTATCTATTTTAGATGCCTATGATGCCGTTTATTATCCAGAATTGGCAAAACTATTAGAAAAGCTGACCGCTTTATCTGAAGAATGGAAGGACATTCCAATGCTAGCACGTACGCACGGGCAACCAGCTTCTCCAACGCGTTTAGGGAAAGAAATTGCTGTATTTGTTGAACGTATAGAACAACAATTAGTACAATTGAAAAATGTACCATATGCTGCTAAATTTGGTGGTGCTACAGGTAATTTTAATGCACATTTAGTTGCCTATCCATCTATTGATTGGAAAGCATTTGGAAAGCAGTTTGTAGAAAAAATATTGGGTTTACACCATTCATTTCCTACCACTCAAATAGAACATTACGACCATATTGCTGCCATGTTTGATGCCCAAAAACGTATCAACACTATTTTGATAGATTTTAATAGAGATATATGGACTTATGTTTCTATGGAATATTTCAAGCAAAAAATAAAAGAAGGTGAAGTAGGTTCTTCTGCAATGCCACATAAAGTAAACCCGATCGATTTTGAAAATTCGGAAGGGAATTTAGGAATGGCAAATGCAATTTTTGAACATTTATCTGCTAAATTACCGATCTCAAGATTGCAACGTGATTTAACAGACTCTACCGTACTAAGAAATGTTGGAGTCCCAGTTGCTCATACTATTATAGGTTTTGTTTCTACCTTAAAAGGGCTGAACAAATTACTTTTAAACAGAGATAAATTTGCACAGGATTTAGAAAACAATTGGGCAGTAGTTGCCGAAGCAATTCAAACTATTTTGCGTAGAGAAGGATATCCTAACCCTTATGAAGCTTTGAAAGGTTTGACCAGAACTAATAGTAAAGTAACTCAAAATTCTATTTCGGAATTTATTGATACATTGGAAATTTCAACAGAAATTAAAAAAGAATTAAAAGCGATAACTCCTAGTAACTATACTGGAATCTAGACGCTAAGTAATTAATAAATAGAGCTGCTTTGTTTTAATCGACAAAGCAGCTTTTTTTTGTCGAAACATTTTGAAACTATGCATAATAAATTAGAGTTACATTTGAAAATTCCCCAAAAAAATTAGTAATGAAAGGTATCACCTACGAGAACATTGTTGAATTTGAACAACTTATATTAATCAAAATACATGTGGGTAATTTCACGGTAGACCAAATCATAAACTCATGGAAACTTGCCATTATAAATGGTGATTTAAAAAAAGGAACTATTGGWRCCGTGTTAGATTTCACCAATGCTCATTTAAAAATGAATTTAAAAAGTGATATTGAAAAACTTATTGCATATCTAAATTCTGAACCCAGCTACTTTAGAAATTTTAAGTTTGCTGTAATTATGCACGAGCCCAGCCAAGTAACTATTCCCTTTATCGTAGAGAGATCGGAGCACAATTTTAAAACAAAAACGTTTCACTCTTTTCATGCAGGAAAAAACTGGATATTAAAATAATAGTAAATCCCCGTCAATAAACTATTTATTTTTATATTTTTGTTAGTCTATGATAACTAACAAAAAAATATACCTGCTAAGTAGCATCATCCTAGTACTACTTATTAATTGTACAAATAAGGAAATAAGCCCTGAGCGCTTTAAAACTGGAACTTTTGAAATTCCAGCTGAAAAAGGCTACAGCGTAACACATATCTTACGTATAGATAGCTTACAAATAGAGCGCTATGAAAAACGTATTGACACCCTTATTATTCATTGGGAAACCCCCTTTAAATACAATTTAAAAATGCTCCATCCAAAAACGGAGCTGGACAAGGATCTTATCCATGTCAAAATTACAGACATAAAGGAAGCTTCGTATGATTTTGAAGCGACCATCGGGCAATCTAACTACAAACAAAAAGGAACTTTACTAAAAATTAACAACTAATGCTCGAAATACTATCGCAACCAGATGCATGGATTGCACTGCTTACCTTAACTTTTTTAGAAATTGTTTTAGGTATAGACAACATCGTGTTTATTTCAATTGTTTCTAATAAACTCAAACAAGAAGACCAACCAAAAGCACGGAATATTGGACTTGTTTTAGCCATGGTATTTCGTATTGTTTTATTATTCGGAATTACTTGGGTATTAAAATTACAAGGAGTTTTACTACATATAGAATGGTCTTGGTTAGAAGTAAGTATCACAGGACAAAGTCTTATTGTTTTTGGAGGAGGACTGTTCTTACTCTATAAAGCCGTTACAGAAATTCACCACAAACTAGAAGGAGAAGATGAAGGTGGCAACGGAAAACCCACCAGTACTTTGACCAAAGCTATTATTCAAATCTCTTTATTAAACATCGTATTTTCTTTTGACAGTATTTTAACTGCTATCGGGTTGGTGAGTTTAGAAAACCCACCTGCAGGCTTTGGCTATGATGGTGGAATGCTAATTATGGTGGTTTCCATAGTTATTTCTGTTATTATTATGATGGCATTTGCAGGTCCAGTAAGCAAGTTTGTCAACGATCACCCTACCATTCAAATTCTCGGTTTGTCGTTTTTAATATTAATTGGAGTGATGTTATTAGCAGAAGGGTCGCATCTAGCACATTTTAAATTATTTGGAGATCTTGCTGTGGAAGCCATTCCAAAAGGCTATCTCTATTTTGCCATATTCTTCTCTCTATTGGTCGAATTCCTAAATTTAAAAATGAGAAAAAATAAGAACCCCGTAAAACTTCACAATTCTACTATTTTAGATGAAAAATTGAAAGACGACGAAATAGGAAATTAACAAAACATACATAATAACACGAATTAAAATTCACTGATTTCCAACAGTGGATTTTTTTTTGCTCCACAAAAAAATTGATTCCATAAACATGGTAACATTTGTTACGTCCACACCTCACCATCCCTTGTACATTTGCATAAAACATAAACGCAAATTCCATGGACAAACCATTATATCATAAAAACACCTCCCTTTTTTTCAGCTTCCTTTTGCTGTTTGTAAGTATCCTTAGTTTTGGGCAATCTACACCCCTTACATATGATGATTTTAAAATCGCTGTGACATCGAACAATTACACACTTAAAATTTCTGAAATAGATATAGAGGTTGCCAATGCAGATGTAATTCAAAGCAATGCCCTTTTCCTTCCAAATATTACGTTGTCCACTACTGGAATCACCACCACAAATCCAATGATGGCCTTTGGAGCAAAATTGAACCAAGAAATACTGACACAAAACGATTTCAATCCAACCATCCTGAATGACCCCGCAAGAATTGATCATTTCACTACAAAAATTGAAGTGCAACAACCTCTTGTAAATATAGACGGATTGTACAAACGAAAAGCAGCAAAAGCCACAGTACAAGCGTATCAATTACAAGCATCTCGTACCAAAGAACAATTAGAATTGCAAACATACAAGGCATATATGCAATTACAATTGGCCTACAAAACAATTGAAGTCTTCGAAAAATCATTAAAAACCGCACAAGAGAACACCCTTTTAGCAACAAATAGCTACAAGCAAGGACTGCTACAAAAATCAGATGTTTTAGCCGTAGAAGTACGTTTGGGAGCAGTGAAAAACAGTTTACTACTCGCCAAAAGCAACATCCACCATATCTCTGAAAATATTTCTCTTCTTATGGGAAAGGTTAGCAATACTGTCTATCTACCAATAGATAAACTGACACCTATAGAAAACAACGATTTGTACACAAGTTCATTTCAAGAGAATCGCTCAGATATACAAGCACTAAAAAAAACAAATGAAGCCTACTTACATAGTTACAAAGCAAATAAAATGAGTTATTTACCAAGATTGAATGCCTTTGGAAGCTACGAACTACACGACGGTAATTTTCTAGGAACAAATGCCAAAGGCTACTTAGTTGGAGCACAACTTTCTTGGAATGTTTTTAATGGTAATAAACGTTTAGGAAAAATAAAAAAGAGCAAGGCAGCACTCGATAAATCTTTACTTCAATACGAACATTATAAAGCACAAAGTAAAGTAGCATTGAAACAATCAATTAGAAATTTAAAAGATGCAGAAAACCAATTGCACTTGACAAAATTAGCCATGAAACAAGCCGAAGAAGCACTGCGTATTCGCTTGAATCGCTATAAACAAGGACTGGAAAAAACCACGGATTTATTATTTTCTGAAACTCAATATGCTCAAAAGCAATTGGAATATTATCAAACCATTTTTAATTTTAATTATTCCCAAGCCACCATCCACTTTTTAAGTAAATAAATAATTTTCTCAAAACAACATAGGATTAACATCCATATCAGCGTACAAAACATGAAGAACCATTGTACTATTAACACCGCCTTGGACATTCACCTGAACTAACACCTAATAAAAAAATCATGAAAAACACCATCACTATAATACTCCTGATGCTTTTAATAACAATAAGCAGTTGTAGCAATAAGGAAACAAAAATTGAAGTTCAAAAACAAGTGAGCATTCAGGCTGTAATTGCTACGGTTAGTACAAATACAAAGCAAGAATTTACGAGTAGCACAGGAAAAATAGCGGCCGCTAACAGTGCCAATATCAGTACTCGAATGATGGGATTTGTAACTAAAATTTCTGTTAAAGTAGGTGATAAAGTTCGAAAAGGTCAAGTCTTAATTCAAATAAACAGCAACGATATTGATGCACAAAACGCGCAAGTGTCTGCAAATATATTGGAAGCATCAGAAGCCTTAAAAAACACAGAAAAAAACTACCACCGTTTTAAATCACTGTTTGAAAGTAATAGTGCTTCTCAAAAAGAAATGGACGATATCACCACACAATACAATATGTCCAAAGCGCATCTTTCTGCCGCAAAAGCAAAAAAAGCTGCAGTAAACGCCCTACTTGCCTATACAACTATAAGAGCTCCATTTTCTGGAATAATTACCAATACCTATGTAAAGAATGGTGATATGGCGAGCCCTGGAAACCTTCTAATCAGTATGGAAAGCCCAAACAATTATGAAGTAAACACCATGGTTTCTGAAAATATTATTGGACAAATATCTAAAAATATGAATGTGGATGTGCTTTTAAAATCAACTCATAAAACAATAAAAGGGATGGTCAGTGAAATAAGTACTTCCTCTAACAATACAGGAGGACAATACTTAGTAAAAATACAATTGGATGCTTCCGAGAAAAACATGCTATCTGGTATGTATGTCTCAGTACAATTTCCAATTACATCAAATAAAACAGCAACAAAACCAGTGTTAATACCAAGTAGTGCCTTGGTGAAAAAAGGAGAACTCGTAGGTGTATACACCGTTAACAAAGACAATGTCGCCTTGTTAAGATGGTTGCGAGTCGGAAGAAATTATGGAGATCATATCCAAATATTAGCAGGGCTTAGTGAAGGAGAATCTTATGTACTCTCTTCAGAATTCCCAATACACAATGGCGTTCAACTACTCATAAAAAAATAAGTTATGAAACGAACATGAATTTTTTTAATCAAAAAATACACCCAAGGGGATGATTAAAATAAATTCGTGTGAGAACGAATGTAACAAGTGTTTACATGGTTTCTCAAATTTTGAAATATTATTATTCAATTACAAAATTTTAAACACATGAAAGAAGGTTTAGCAGGTAGCATTGCCAAAATATTTATGAACTCAAAACTAACCATTTTACTAATGGTCATGTTTTTAGCCATAGGAATTTACACCTCGTTCTTAATTCCAAGAGAAGAAGAACCACAAATAGATGTGCCAATTGCCGATATTTTTGTGCGTTATCCAGGAGCGAGTCCAAAAGAGATAGAATCAAGAGTAATAAAGCCCTTGGAAAAAATAGTTTCCAATATCAAAGGTGTGGAGTATGTATATTCTACGTCTATGAACGAGCAAGCTATGATTATTGTTCAATTTTATGTCGGGGAAGACATCGAGCGTTCGTTTGTGAAATTRTACAACGAAATAATGAAAAACATGGATCAAATGCCTCAAGGTGTTTCTCTTCCATTRATTAAAACACGTGCCATAGACGATGTGCCAATGCTGGGACTCACCCTATGGAGTGAAACGTATGACGACTATCAATTAAAAAAAATTGCCCAAGAACTGCGTTCTGAAATTGAAAAAATAAACGATGTAGCCATTACAAAAACCATTGGAGGAAGAAACCAACAAGTTCGTGTGGTGTTGGACAAAGCTAAAATGGCGGAAAGCGGCGTAGACTTCTTGAGTATAAGTCAAAAAATACAAGCCAATAATGCCCAACAAACGTCTGGAAGCTTCGATAACAACGACATTGAATATTTTGTAAATACAGGCGATTTCTTGGCAACAGTYGAAGATGTAGAAAACCTTGTTATAGGAGTGCAACAAAACCGTCCAATTTATTTAAAACAAGTAGCATCTGTGGTAGATGGTCCAGAAATCCCTAAAAATTATGTATCGTTTGGTTATGGAAAAGCCAATGAGAATTCAAGTAAATTTACAGGTGATTATCCTKCTATAACCCTTTCTGTAGGAAAACGAAAAGGAGCAGATGCCATGAAAATTGCTGAGATTATTCTCGCCAAAATTGAGCACTTGAAACAAACATTAATTCCAGACGATGTACATCTTTCTGTCACAAGAAATTACGGAGAAACAGCTTCTCATAAAGTGTCTGAATTATTATTACACCTCTTCGGTTCTATCATTGCTGTTACCATCGTAGTAATGCTAGCCATGGGATGGCGTGGTGGATTGGTCGTATTTCTATCGGTACCCATTACTTTTGCCTTGACCTTGTTCAGCTACTATATGTTGGATTATACCTTGAACAGAATTACACTTTTTGCCTTGGTGTTTGTCACCGGAATTGTAGTGGACGACTCCATTATTATTGCCGAAAATATGCATCGACATTTTAAGATGAAACGCTTGCCTTTTAAACAAGCCGCATTGTATGCCATCAACGAGGTCGGAAACCCAACAATATTAGCAACATTCACTGTAATAGCTTCTGTATTACCTATGGCATTTGTGTCCGGGTTAATGGGACCTTATATGAGCCCCATGCCAATCGGAGCATCCATTGCCATGCTATTATCACTGTTTGTAGCCTTGACAATTACCCCGTATTTAGGCGTGCATTTATTAAAAGAAAAGGACAAGCAAGACGCTAAAAAATCAAAAGGATTAGAAACTACCTTGATTTATAAAATATACAATAAACTAGAAAAACCATTGTTGGAAAGCCGTAAAAAAAGGTGGTTATTTTTAGGAATTACTTTTGGAACTTTGCTCCTTGTAATGACCCTGTTTTTTACCAAATCAGTAGCTGTAAAAATGTTGCCTTTTGATAATAAAAACGAATTCCAAGTTGTGATAGACATGCCAGAAGGAACAACCCTCGAGCGCACTGCAGCTGTTACCAGAGAAATTGCCTATTTCCTTTCGCAACGCCCCGAGGTAGACAATCATCAAAGTTATATTGGTACCTCTGCTCCTATTACTTTTAATGGACTGGTACGCCATTACGACTTACGTGGCGGTTCAAATATGGCCGATATTCAGGTGAATTTAATAGACAAAGAACTGCGCAGTGAACAAAGTCATGATATCGCTAAAAAACTAAGAGCCGACATTCAAGAAATTGGCGATCGCTATAATGCCAATGTAAAATTGGTTGAAGTTCCTCCAGGACCTCCCGTATTATCAACTATTGTTGCAGAAATTTATGGCCCTGATTACAAAGAACAAATGGCAATAGCCAAACAATTGGAAGCTTTGATCAAATCCACACCAGATATTGTAGATGTAGATTGGATGGTAGAAGCCGATCAAATTGAATATAAATTTAAAATTGATAAGGAAAAAGCCATGCTTTTCGGTATCGCACCTGTTCAGATTGTAAAAACGCTAGGAATGGCATTGTCAGAAATGCCAATATCAAGTATTTACAAGGAAACGGCGAATCAACAAATTGGAATTGTTTTGAGTTTGGATGAAAAAGAAAAGTCCTCTATTCAAGATTTAAAAAATTTAAAAATGATTTCAAACAATGGGATTTCAATTCCTATTGGAGATCTTGTTGAAATAGAAGAAACTGTGAGAGAAAAAACCATTTATCGAAAGAATCAAAAGCGAGTGGTTTATGTATTGGCAGATATGGCTGGCGTATTAGAAAGTCCCGTGTATGGTATTTTAAACATGTCCGACAGATTGTCCGAAATCAACATGCCTGTTGGGTATACCTTGCAAGAAGAATTCAATCAACAACCCAAATATGAAGATCAATACACCGTGAAATGGGATGGTGAATGGCAAATAACTTATGAAGTATTTAGAGATTTAGGAGCCGCTTTTGGAATTGCAATTTTAGTGATTTACATCCTTATTGTAGGTTGGTTCCAAAACTTTAAAGCCCCTTTAGTAATGCTTGTAGCCGTGCCTTTATCAATGATTGGAATCATTTTAGGACATTGGATGATGGATGCATTTTTTACCGCTACCTCTATGATTGGAATGATTGCATTGGCAGGAATAATGGTGCGGAATTCTGTGTTGTTAATTGATTTTATAGAACTTCGATTGGATGATGGTATCCCTTTAAAACAAGCCGTTATTGAGGCAGGAGCCGTACGTACCGTTCCAATCCTATTAACAGCAGGAACTGTAGTAATTGGTGCATTCGTGATTTTATTTGACCCCATTTTTCAAGGACTGGCCATCTCCTTAATGGGTGGAACCATTGTATCTACCATTTTAACATTATTGGTAGTGCCCCTAGTCTATTATATGACCGAAAAACACAAATACCCAAATAATTAATCATACCTAGTATATGAGCACCTCGTGAAAAACAACCCCACTCGTTTTCCTAGGGTGTTTCATATACTTATTTAAAAATTCTCCAAACAATGCAACTATTAGTAATTACCACCGTCACCGAATTTGAAAAGGACATTTGTAACCTTTTTAAAAAATCTCAAATTGATGTGTATAGCACTTCAAACATCCAAGGTCAAAAGTTTTCTCCAATAAAAAATATGAGTGATAATTGGTTTTCTGCTCATAGAGATAGTTTGGATTCCAAACTCTATTTCACCTTTTCATCGGAAGAAAAAATAGATATCATGCTCCAAAATTTAGAACAATACAACGCCGAACACAGGACAAATAACCCTGCCAAAGCCATTGTACTACCGATAGAAA
The DNA here is from genome assembly GCA_002401385.1 of Flavobacteriaceae bacterium. Classification (GTDB taxonomy): domain Bacteria; phylum Bacteroidota; class Bacteroidia; order Flavobacteriales; family Flavobacteriaceae. Next base: position 27,709 of record NVSY01000020.1, read on the forward strand.
AATTTGTATAACGAGTTTTTACAAGAAAACGCAAATAAGCAGCTTTCTTGAAAACACTCACTAAAAACTAAAAAAAATGAAACAACGATTAATCAGAGGAATTGCAGGAACATTTGTCTTAACAAGTGTATTATTAAGTATTTATGTACATCAAAATTGGTTGTGGCTCGCTGGATTTGTGGGTGCTAACTTATTACAATATTCATTTACCAATTGGTGTTTGTTAGAAAAAATATTGACAAAGTTGGGAGTGAAAAATTAAATGGAGGCAAACATGTAGAAAAGGACATCAGTCGGCAGTAGGCAGTCAGCAGTCAGAAGTGGGCAGTGGGTAGTAAGCAGTGGGTAGTAAGCAGTAGGCAGTAGGCAGTAGTCAGTAGTCAGTAGTAAGCAGTAGGCAGTAGGCAGTAGGCAGTAGGCAGTAGGTAGTAGGCAGTAGTCAGTAGTAAGTAGTAGGCAGTAGGCAGTAGTAAGTAGTAAGTAGTAAGCAGTAGGCAGTAGTCAGTAGTCAGTAGTAAGCAGTTAGCAGTAGGCAGTTAGCAGAATGTAAAATAAATACAACAATCTTTTGTTCATTCTTTTGTAGCAGTGAATAACCGAATGTATCTTTGCATTTTATCCTAAACAACCTTTAAAATGCAAACCAACTTACCCAAGAGAATTATTATTGGTGTACAATTTTTATTTGTCGCCTTTGGTGCTACGGTGCTAGTGCCCCTTTTAATTGACATTGACCCAGCAGTGGCCTTATTTACAGCTGGAGTAGGAACCCTTATTTTTCACCTCATCACCAAAGGAAAAGTACCTGTATTTCTAGGAAGTAGCTTTGCTTTTATTGCTCCCATTGTAGCGGGAACTAAATTGTATGGATATCCCGGAACTTTAGGTGGCTTGATTGCCGTAGGTATTGTGTATGGACTCGTTTCTGGAATTATCAAACTATGGGGACTCCGAGTTATTGAAAAAATATTTCCAGCCGTTGTTGTTGGCCCAGTAATTATGATTATTGGATTATCATTGGCAGGTATTGGAGTTGGAATGGCTTCTAAAAATTGGATGATTGCGCTATCCGTTTTAATTACCGCTATTGTGATCATTTCTTTTGGAAAAGGATTGATGAAACTGATTCCTATTTTTGTAGGGATTATTGTTGGATATGCGATCTCTGTATTTACAGGCTTGGTAGATTTTACTGCTGTAAATGAAGCCGCATGGTTTGCCTTACCTAACTTTACTACACCAGAATTTAACTGGGGAGCTATTGTATATATGATTCCTGTGGCCATTGCACCTATTATAGAACATGTAGGTGATATGTATGCTATTGGAGGTGTCGCAGAGAAAAACTTTGTCAAAGACCCAGGACTGCATAGAACGTTACTAGGAGATGGTGTTGCAACCGCTTTTGCAGGTTTTTTAGGAGGACCTCCAAACACTACGTATTCAGAAGTTACAGGCGCCATTGCTTTGACTAAAATTGTTGATCCACGTATATTGCGAATTTCAGCAGTGACCGCCATTGTGTTCTCTTTAATCGGAAAAGTTAGTGCTCTCTTAAAAACAATTCCAGAAGCTGTTTTAGGTGGAATTATGATATTACTTTTTGGAATGATTGCCAGTATTGGAATCAAAACATTGATAGATGCGAAAACAGATTTTACCCTTTCTAGAAATCAAATTATTGTTTCTGTTATCCTAACTGTAGGTATTGGTGGTGCAGAAATTTCTCATGGAAATTTTTCATTAGCAGGGATTGGATTGGCTTCCGTAGTAGGTGTCATCTTAAACTTAATTTTACCAAACAAATCGAAAGGACTGAAACAATAAACTCGTTATTTTAAAAGATATAAAGGTGCAATCATTTTATGGTTTGCACCTTTTTTTTGTTATAAACCCAATCTATATCTTTCAAAAACAAAAAAAMYAAGGGAGTTGCTGTAAATACAAACCTTTATCCAACCCTATTTCTGATAAAACACCAAGGATTACAACAAAAACAAACAGCATCGTTGTAAAAACAGGTAGTAATACCAAATGCTTCAAGTAAACATATATCATTTGCATAATAACTGCCAATAAGACTTTAATAAACGCATTTTCTTTTAATAAATAGTAATCAAGTAAAAACAGTAGATGTACCATTATATTTTTTATATTTGTTTACCTAGACATCCATTTAAAATATTGAATAAACTAATTTCATATTATCTGATACCGAGTTTTATTGTTCTATTTGTTCATATGGGTTTTGCACAAAATTATAATTCCTTGTCTCAGGAGCAACAATTAGAACTCCGCCTTCGAAGTCATCTGTATTTACAACCCAAAAACATTCAAAAGAGCACTTTAAAAAATATTTTATCTGCTAATGTCCCAATTGCAATTGAATACGAGACAAAGAAAGATTGGAGTTTTATTCAGAAAATATCAAAACATTGTACGAATTTGGTCATCATTAGTAAAAAAAACAGTGATAGCCTTTATGTACTAGACCCATCGTTTATCTATATACACCCGAAACAGATCCAGAATATCAACTTAGACAGTACCTATGCAGTTGCTTCTAAAAAAAATCACTTTCACAGTGTAAAACCTTTTGGGGCTATAAGCTATAAAAAGAATAGTTCTGTTAGCGATAGCTTACTCTATAGCATTTGGAATAACTCTGGGAAATTACCAAATTTTATTAGTGCAGATAGTAGTACCTTAAAAAAAACGGTTCATTTTGTAAAGTTATTCAATAGCACCGAAAAAATATTTGGAGTTGTTAAAACCAAACAACATTTATTGGAAAATGTCGCTTTTAAAAATTTTGAGCATCGCAAAGCGAATGGTCTTTTCAGTTTCCCTAGAAAAACAACTGAAAATCAATCTATTGGTTTAATCCCCTATAAAGCTGGTTACTATTTTTCTCCAGATATTATTTTTACTACTGACGAAAACAGTAACAATCAAAAGGAATTTAATGCCTTTCCCCTATCGCCAACTTTTGGTTTAACAGACCATTTTGAGTATGACAAAACCTTGAACAATAGCGTCCGAAACATGGGAGACGAAATAGTTTTAAACAACATAAAAATTGTTCCAGACAGCGCACATAAATCGGTTGGATATTTTAATAAACGTGCGTATATAGATACCGGTATTTCAAGTAGAACAGCTTTAAAATCAAGTTTTACCATTACGGCTTGGATCAAACCAACCCAACGGGGAAATGCAAATAGTATACTTGGAAAAGGGGATAATTTTGTATTAAAAATTACCAATGGTTATTTAACATTTACCATGGCAGGAATTAAAGATTATATCTCAAGATCGTCTGAAATCACCTTAAATGAATGGACCCATATTGCCTTGGTACACTCTGAAATAAATAACGATCTTCAATTTTATATCAACGGACAGCAAACAGATCGGGTAGATTTAATTGCTAATTATGAAACCACTAACTACAACCTACTCATAGGGAGTAATTTATGGGAAGAATTTTTTATTGGATATATGGGGCCTATTAAAATATGGGAACGTGAATTGAATAAGAATGAAATTAAAAATCAGTTTAAAAACAAATCTCCTAAAAAATCCTTTTTTAACCAAGCCAGCTTAGCTATCGGCTTTATTGTGCTTTGTATAGGTCTGTTTTATTTTTTTAAGACACGATTATCGAATAAAACTAAAAGACAGCAAAAAAAACAAGGACTTAATGATTCCACTACTTTGAAACCTCTCTTAGAAAATAATTTTAAGGAAAAAATATTTTGTTTTGGAAGCTTGCAGATTATAAACTCGAAAGACATTGATATTGCTCCTAATTTATCGCCAAAATTAAAGCAATTATTTCTCGTCATTTTTTTACATAGTCTCGGAGAAAAAAATGGGATCAGCACTAAAAAATTAACAAGTCTGCTTTGGCCCGGGATGAGCGCACAAAGTGCAAAAAATACACGAGGTACAAACATACAAAACCTGAGATCAGTACTCTCTTCATGCACTGAAATATCCGTAGATTTTAAACATAAACTTTGGAGTATCAATATGAGTGAAAATTGTTATTGCGATTACCTCCTGGCCAATAATTTATTCAAACAAATTACAGAGAACAATTACAACGTTTCACTACTTAATACAAAACTTCCTATACTCGTAACAATTCTGAACCAAGGAAGGCTGTTAAACAGCAGCAATGCATCGTGGTTGGATCCGTATATTGAAAAATTTAGCCATAACCTCATAGAACAATGTTTTAACTATATCGAAAATTTAGCCATAAAAGAAAACGGTAAACTTATTTTAAGTATTATCGATGTCATTTATCTTTATGATGATTTAAACGAAAATGCCCTGCGCATAAAAATGCAAATATTTATACAACAAGGTAAATTAAGTTTTGCTAAAACCACCTACGATAATTTTGTAAAACTCTATCAAAAACTTTACAAAGAAACGTATACTACTTCATTCGAAGACATCATTTCAGAATACCAACTCTAGTCCGATTATCAAGATGCTCCTATAACATTTCCAAATGATCGCAGTAAATAGTTTCTATTTCGTTATTAAAAAACAGATCGACAGCTATGGATACCTTTTTAATTTTCGCCAAGGCCTAACAAAAAATATTTCTATTTCTAAACAGTCATTTAGAAAAACAGTTGGTATTACAATTAATATCCAACATGATTTTTTTCACAAAACAAATAGCATTTTTTACACTTAATTAAATTCACCAATAATTGTATAACTCGCTGAATCCTGGATTTGTAAAAAACGTAAATAGTTGCCTTAAAAATTCATCCTATGGATTCAAGCACTTTCTAAATACAAACACATCTCTTTTTAGAAAAAAACATCCATTTTTAAAAATATTTTTTTTTATTACCCCATCTGTTACCCCTATTTTTACACAAGCTCTCTTTCTTTTGTTATCTATATATTAAACCTTTATAATTATGGATACTAAAAAAAATAGCAGAAGAGATTTTGTTAAAAAGACCTTGGCTATATCAGCAGGCATTACCATAATCCCAAGACATGTAATGGGAGGAAACGGATTTTTAGCCCCTAGTGATCAATTGACAAAAGCCGTGATAGGTGTTGGTGGTATGGGCCAAGGACATTTAGGATATGAAGGCACAAGACTGTTAGCTATATGTGATGCCGACGGCAATCATTTGGCAAAAACACTTCAAAAAACGGGGAATAGTGTTCAAGGGTATCGTGATTTTAGAGAAGTACTTGCAAGACCAGATATCGATATTATTCACATTGCTACCCCTCCGCATTGGCATGGAATTATGTCGGTTATGGCGGCCGAAGCAGGTAAAGATGTATGGTGTGAAAAACCAATGACAAGAACAATTGGTGAAGGAAAACGCGTTGTAGAAGCCATGAAACAACATGGTAAAATGTTCCGTTTAAATACATGGTTCCGTTTTAAAGATAATTTTTACGGCATGGGAACCCCTGTAAAAAAATTAAAAAAAGTAGTAGATAGTGGTGTTTTAGGTTGGCCTTTAAAAGTAACCATTAGTGGTGTTACAGGTTTTAATTGGAAATTTTATTGGGTAGGAAAAGAAAACCTTGCCCCTCAGGTAGCTCCAGACCAATTAGACTATAACATGTGGCTAGGCCCAGCACCTGAAAAACCATACCATCCACATCGTGTGCATTCTACCTTTAGAGGATATTGGGATTATGACGGAGGAGGCCTCGGCGACATGGGACAACATTATATAGATCCTGTTCAATATTTTTTAGGAAAGGATAACACCAGTCCAATAAAAGTAGAGGTAGATGCCCCTCAACAACATTATGATGCCATCGGAACCTGGAGGAAAATTACTTTTACCTATGCCGATGGTTGCCAAATTATTTTAGACGGCGAAAACTTAGATAAGAATGCCGCTTATATTGAAGGTCCAAATGGTAAAATATTTAACGGTTTTAAATCTACTATACCAAATATTGAAGGCTTAATCAATAGCCTACCAGACCCAGACGAACAAATAAGCAGTTTTAGTGAATCTGTAAAAACACGTCAAAAGTTTGCTTTAAATGAAGAAAATGGACATCGATCTGCAACCATCGTAAACATGGGTATAATAGCCCTTAGACTCGGAAGATCGTTACACTTTGATCCCGTAAAGCAAGAATTTATAAACGACGACGCTGCTAACCGACTTATAAACCAACCAACGCGTAACTCTTGGGCATACTAATCACACTAAGACATTTTAAAATGAAAAAAACAATTAAGTTTCTCAGTATATTTTTAATACTTATCGGTTCCATAGCACCTATAAATGCTCAAATTAACCGAACACTCGATACTAAAGTTGCCGATATTCTAGCACAACTACCCACGAAAGATTTGACCCATTCAAATACTTTAATGCAGCAGTTATATGACTTAGGAAACCCTGGTATACTCAAAATTTGCGATATGCTAGTACCCCTGGGAACAGGTGACGATACACAGGCCCGATATGCTATTAACAGCATTTCCGTATACAGTACAAGTAAAAAAATGACTAATGGTGCTACTATTGTAGAGAATGCCTTGTTAAGAGCATTAGAAAACAGTAAAAACACCGAAATAAAAACCTTCCTAATACAACGATTAGGACATTGTGCTAGCGATGCTAGTATTCCTGCACTCAGCAAATACCTTTCTAATAACGCTTTGTACAGCCCCTGTTTAACAGTGCTTACAAGTATAAACAGTGCTAAGGCCTCAGAGGCGATATTTAAGAGCAGTAAAAAAAGAAAAGGACAACTACAAATTGCTCATATCGAAGCTTTAGGAGAATTAAAATACCAACCCTCAGCAATCTTTATCGAAGGTCTTGCCAATACTAACAACAAGACATTAGAACAAAAAGTCCTCAAAACACTTGCTAAATTAGCTACTGACAAGTCCTACTATATTATAGAAACAGCAGTAATAAAAGCACAATATAAACTGGACAAATCAGAGGCAATCCTCTCTTTTATTGATTTTGGTAAAAACACAACGAACAAAAAACTCAGTAAAAAAGTAGTAAAAAAATTATTACAACATTGTACTGCTAATGAACAATTACATTTTAGAACTGCAGCATTACAAATGTTAAATTCAAACAGCAATAAGGAGCTGACAACTACTTTTATACAAGAATTTAAGAACCGCAATAATACCTACCGTGGCACTGTATTAGATATTGCTAAAGAAAATTTAAACACTAAAAATTTAAGCAAATGGATAAAAGCATATAAGACAAGCCCTCAAGATGCACAAATACAAATTGTTAGAATGCTTGGACATATACAAGAGACTGTTGTATTAAAAAAATGTATACTTCCTGCAACACAATCTAAGCACGACAAAGTAATGATTGCGGGAATTAAAGCACTTGCCTATCAACCTAAAATAGCCGCACTCCCACTACTTTTAAAACTTTTAAACAAGACCTCAGACAACAATAAGTTACAGGCAATACAATCAAGCTTGTTAAAAACAGTTGACTCAGACGATGTACAGCAAATGGCAAAACAGCTTTCTAATAGCAATACCAAAGGAAAAATTGTTTTAATAAATGTATTGGCAGCACGCAATGCAAGTGGTGAATTTAAAACAATTACTGGGTTATTAAACTCGGACAACCCAATGCTAAAAGAGGCAATATACAAAGCCCTTCCTTCAATATCAGGATTAGATAATTTATCACAACTTTTAACAATATTAGCAGCCAGTAACAATCCTAAAAACATAGCTAATATTCAAAAAGCAATTGTTACAGTCCTCGACAAGTCAACAAGTGATACCCATGTTAAGCAAATTCTTAGTGCCTATACTTCCATTGCAAAAAAAGAAAAATTACTCCCTATTCTTCCTGTATTAAGCAATGACCACGCCTTACAACTCGTATTAAAATCGTTAGAATCTGATAATACAAAAGAACAGTTACAGGCTTTAAACACCTTAAATTTATGGCGTAATAACGATGCACTACCCAATTTATTCAAGGTGATAAGCAGGTCAAAAAAGCTATCGTTGAGAGCTAAATCCTTTGAATATTACTTATCGCAAGTAAAAAAATCGAAGCTCCCCAACGATCAAAAATTACTACTTATTAAAAAGTTAATGCCCTTTCATAATAGCATTGATGAACAAAAAGAGATTATTAAAACAGCAAGTAGTATCAAATCATTTTTATCACTCATTTTTGTATCTAAATACCTCCACCTGACCGAACTTAAAACTACAGCCTCTAATGCAGCCATACGCATAGCATTACCGAGCCCTGGTAAGAAAGATGGATTAAGTGGGCATTTGGTTCGAGAAATTGTATTGCAGGGCATCAAGAATTTAACGGGACCAGATAGCCAATACATAAAAATAGATGTCAAAGAATTTTTAGACAAGATGTCGACAGAAAAGGGTTTTGTTGCAATTTTTAATGGCAAAAACCTCGATGGATGGAAAGGACTTGTTAAAAATCCTATCGCCAGAGGAAAAATGACTTTGGCTACGTTGCTAAAAGAACAGCAAAAAGCCAATAAACAAATGCTAAGAGACTGGTTTGTAAAAGATGGAATTATTGGATTTAAGGGCGAAGGATATAATAATATTTGCACCATTAAAGACTATGGCGACTTTGAAATGTTGGTTGATTGGAAAATTACGCATGGTGGTGATAGTGGAATTTATTTAAGAGGAACACCACAAATTCAAATTTGGGATATCGCTCGTACCAATGTTGGTGCTCAAGTAGGAAGTGGTGGACTATACAATAACCAAACAAACAAAAGTATTCCACTGGTTGTAGCCGACAATCCCATAAATGACTGGAATACTTTCCGCATTAAAATGGTCGGAGAACGTGTCACAGTACATTTAAATGGAGTTTTAGTCACAGACAATGTAGCACTTGAAAATTACTGGGACCGAAAATTACCAATATTTACTAAGGATGCCATCGAATTGCAAGCCCATGGCGAAGATTTAGGATTTAGAAATGTATTTGTGAGAGAAATAAGTACTAGCAATGTACTGTTGAGTGAAACAGAGAAAAATGCTGGCTTTAAATCTCTTTTTAACGGAAATGATTTGGACCATTGGATAGGTAATAAAAAAGATTATGTCGTAGAAAACAACACCATTTTGGTGCAACCAAAGCAGGGAGGCCATGGTAATTTATATACGGCCAATGAATATTCGAATTTTAATTTCCGATTCGAATTCAAGCTGACTCCTGGAGCTAATAATGGGTTAGGTATACATACCCCCTTAAAAGGAGATGCTGCCTACCAAGGAAAAGAGTTACAAATTCTTGACAATACAGCAGCCATTTACGCCAACTTAAAACCCTACCAATACCATGGTTCGGTATACGGGATTGTCGCAGCAAAACGCGGACATCTAAAACCATTAGGTCAATGGAACACCGAAGAAGTAATTGTAACCAGCAATCATATAAAAATAATATTGAACGGGACCATTATTGTTGATGCCAATATAAAGGACGCCACTAAAAACGGAAATTTGGACCAAAAGGAGCACCCTGGGCTACTACGAAACAAAGGACATATCGCCTTTTTGGGTCATGGATCGGAATTAGAATTTAGAAATATACGTATCAAGGAATTATAGCAACATTTTAAAACAAGGTTGGCAATTAATTAAAAAATTTCCAGCCTTGTTTAACGAATATTTAGGACAAAACATGAAGGAGAAAAAGCATCACGAAATTTATGACGCCATTGTAATTGGCACCGGAATCTCAGGAGGTTGGGCTGCAAAGGAACTATGCGAACAAGGACTTAATACCTTAGTCCTAGAGCGTGGACGAATGGTGGAACATATTAAAGACTATACAACAGCACACATGGATTCTTGGGATTTTAAATATCGAGGAATGCCCACTGCAACAAGTGCAAAAACACAAGAAAAACAAGGACGTACAGGTTATACCACAAACGAAGAAAGTAAGCATTGGTTTGTAAATGATTTAAAACATCCTTATAACGAAGACAAACGCTTCGATTGGATTCGAGGTTATCATGTAGGAGGACGCTCTATAATGTGGGGACGACAAACCTTACGACTTAGCAATTTAGATTTTGAAGCCAATAAAAAGGAAGGCATCGCAGTAGATTGGCCCATACGCTATCGAGACATTGCTCCTTGGTATGATAAAGTGGAAGAATTTATTGGGGTTAGTGGCGAAAAACTTGGGCTTGATCATTTACCCGATGGAATTTTTTCACCGCCTATGGAATTGAATTGTGTAGAAACTGAATTTCGAAAAAAAATCAGAAATAATTATGAAAATCGCCATTTAATCATGGGACGWTTTGCGCATTTAACGGGAACTAAAATACATGAAGGGCGCAGCAATTGCTTATACCGAAATCGATGCATTCGAGGATGCCCAATGGGAGGCTATTTTAGCAGCAACTCGTCTACACTACCTGCAGCAAACAAAACAAAAAATATGACGCTTAGAGCCAATTCTATTGTTCATAAAATTATTTACGATCCCAATACAAAATTAGCAACAGGCGTAGAAGTTATAGATCGTCTCAGCCATGAAAAAATCATTTTTAAGGCCAAGGTTATTTTTTGCTGCGCTTCAACCGTTGCAAGTACCGCCATTTTATTAAACTCTACCTCTGCCCGATTCCCAAATGGAATGGGTAACGACAGTGGCGAATTAGGACATAATTTAATGGATCATCATTTCAAAGTAGGAGCCACAGCCACTGTTGATGGTTTTGAGGATACTTACTATAGCAACGGAAGACCTAGTAGTTTTCATATTCCTAGATTTCGAAATTTAGGGGACAAAAAAAGCGATCAAAAATACTTAAGAGGCTTCGGTTTTCAGGGAAGTGCCAGCAGATCGGACTGGAAACGTGCTATCAATGAATTAAGCTATGGAAAAAACTTAAAAGAAGACTTATATAAACCAGGTCCATGGAAAATAGGAATGACGGCATTTGGTGAATGTTTGCCTTATCACGAAAATAAAATGTACATGAATCCGAATAAACGAAACGAATGGGGACTGTCAACAGTCACTTTTGATTGTGAGTTTAAAGAAAATGAAAAATTGATGCGTACAGACATTCAGCAAGAAGCCATAAACATGTTTAAAGCTGCTGGTTTTAAAAATGTAAAAGGGTATGACCAACCAAGTTTTCCCGGTCATTCAATCCACGAAATGGGAACAGCTCGAATGGGACATGACCCAAAAACATCTGTTCTAAACAAAAACAATCAAATCCACAGTGTTTTAAATGTATATGTTACTGATGGAGCCTGTATGACCTCATCACCTTATCAAAATCCCTCCTTAACGTATATGGCCTTAACAGCCAGAGCTGCCAATCATGCCGCAGCAAAAATAAAAACCAATAATTTTTAATTATGAACAGAAGAGACTCTTTAAAAACGATGACACTAAGCATGACAGCTATTATTGCTGGACCAAGTTTATTGCAACTATTGAGTACTTGTGAACCAGACAGWGAACAACCATGGAAAGCACAWTTTTTAAATAGTAATCARGTTTTTATAGTCGACCAATTGGCTGATCTCATTTTACCCCAAACAGAATCGATTGGRGCAGTGGATCTTGTAATTCCACAATTTATAGACCTTGTTTTAAAAGATGTTCTGGATATAAAAGAGCAAGAAAAATTCACAAAAGGAGGTCTTTTGTTTGAACAACAATTTAAAAAAACCTTTAAAAAAGAAGCTTCTTTTGGCAGTAAAAAAGAGTTTGAAACAATGCTTAACCAATACTTTGATCTCCCTGAAAACCAACAAAAAAGTATTTTTAATTTGATAAACAAAGACATTTCCACGGTATACAACCAGGACAAGTATTATATATATTCCTATTTAATTTGCATTCGGCATTATACCCTACTGGGCTTTTATAGCTCCAAAGAAGTGGGAAGAACAATTCTCAACTACCAACCTGTACCAGGTATATTTGAACCTTGTGTTTCCTTACAAAGTGTCGGTAATAATTTTGCTGTATAATATTATTTTTGAACTTGCAAAATCCATATTGGCGGCATTTCACAACTACTTAGGCATATGAAATGTTTTTTTGAAGTCCTAAGCAAATCATTTCAGCACAAAAAAAAGGGGGATGCAACTTAAAGTTACATCCCCTTTTTTATTTCATATAAATTCTTCCTCTATGCAATATAGAATTTCACCAAAAACAATACGGCGATTAAATACATAATAGGTTTGATTTCTTTATACCTTCCTGTCAGTAATTTTAAGATGACGAAAGATAACATACCAAATACAATTCCTTCAGCGATGCTATAGGTCAACGGCATCATTACAATGGTAAAAAACGCTGGTATTGCTTCTGTAAAATCTTCCAAATCAATTTTCATAATTGGAGTAATCATAAACAATCCAACAATTATCAATGCAGGAGCTGTTGCAGCTGCAGGGATAATCATAAATAATGGAGCAAAAAACAAGGACAAAGCAAACATAACAGCCACTGTTAAAGCAGTCATACCTGTTTTACCTCCTTCAGCAACACCAGCCGCACTTTCTACATAGGTAGTTACGGTAGAGGTTCCTAAGATAGCTCCAAAAAATGTTCCGATTGAATCAGCAAATAACGCTTGCTTTACGCGTGGTACTCTTCCTTCCTTATCCAACATATCTGCTTTAGAAGCCACTCCTACAAGTGTCCCTACGGTATCAAACATATCTACAAATAAGAAGGTAAATAATACGATTAACATATCCAAGGTCAATACTTGACTAAAGTCAAATTTAAAGAATACTGGCTCAATAGATGGAGGCAAGCTCACAAATGTAAATCCTTCTGGAATGACGGTTACACCTACAAACAATCCAATAATAGTAGACGCTAAAATCCCGATTAAAATAGCTCCTTTAACCTTTTTAGCTAAAAGAACTCCAATTACAATAACACCTGCCATTCCAACAAAAACTGCTGGATTTTTCATATTCCCTAAACTTACTAAAGTAGCTTGGTTGTCCACAATAAGTCCAGTATTTTTTAATCCAATAAAGGCAATAAACAACCCAATACCAACAGAAACCGCATGTTTTAAGTTTAGCGGAATGGAATTTACAATCAGTTCACGGATATTAAACGCCGTTAAAATGATAAAAATGATTCCCTCTAAAAATACTGCGGTCAAAGCAAACTCCCAAGAATAGCCCATTCCCAATACTACGGTAAATGCAAAAAACGCATTCAATCCCATTCCTGGTGCCAAAGCAAAAGGTAATTTAGCTACCAATGCCATTACTAAAGTTGCAATTACAGCAGACAAGGCAGTCGCAGTAAACACCGCACCTTTATCCATCCCTGTTGCTCCTAAAATATCAGGATTCACCGCTAAAATATAGGCCATTGTCATAAAGGTAGTGATACCTGCAATGATTTCGGTTCGCATAGTAGAACCACTCTCTTTAATTTTAAAATATTTATCGAACATACTCATTGCTTATAAGATTAAAGGTTCCATTTGATTGCTAAAGTAGGACGTACTTTAAACTCAAAAACATAGGCGAAGTTATTAGACAATTCTACTTCACCTCCAATAGAGAATGATTTGTTTAAGTGGTACCATAACTGAGGCTCAGACAAGAAAACTGTTTTGTCTGACAATCCGTTTTCACTCCAAAGATCCGCAAATCCAGAGAATGTAAAGTTTTTAGCAAAATTGTAATACCATGTTCCTGTTACTTGGTAGTTTCCTTCACCATCAGCATCGGTAAAAGCCTTGTAACCAGCGTAGGTAGAGAATCCCCATTTCGCATTACCTTTAGAGTAGTTAGCCCCAAGTATCCATGCTTCGTTAATAGTAAAACCTCCGGTAGTATCGCCCATATTAAATGTTCCCAAACCACCATTGTACTCTACATGTAATCCAACAGGCATTTTTTCTGTTTTTAATACACGTGCTATTTCAAAATAAGCCCCACTAATACCTGCTCCAGTATTATAATCCAAATCCATAAAAGTAAACGTATTTCCATATTTGTCCATTTTGAACATTTCGAAAGTAGTAGTGATATGTTCTCTCTCTAGGTCATAATGCATTTGCAAATTTTGAGCAGAAACAGCTATTGTAGCTAAAAAAGCTACGAGTGTAATCATTTTTTTCATGTGTAATATTTAATTGTGTTGATTGCAAAAGTACTTAATCCAACAGTTTAATAAAACCAGGAACTAAAGTGGTTATTAACAGTTACTAAAACGTTTTCATTGAACTATTTTTTTATGTATTTTTTTAACGGTAGGAATAAGACATCTTGTAARCTACCTACTTAGAGGACATTAAAAATAATTTAGAATAAAAACTAAAAAGGAAATTTAATTAACATTGTTAATAAGTTTTGTCAACAAGCTAAGAGTCAAATATGAGAAGGAAGATAGCACAAAAAAAAGGCTTGAACATTACCGTCCAGCCAATTCGAAATTGAACCCATTCTCAACCTATTTATTTTTAGATGGATTTTGTCGTGTATTTTACGAATGACAATTGGGAGTATTACCCTAGCTGTTCATTCGTAGGTGCAGTTTTATTTGGAAGGAATTATTTCTTTATTCTATTTCTAACTATTTCAGGATTTCTACTTGTGTGTAAAACTCCAAAAATAACAACTCGTTGCTGCTCTTCTTCAACTAAATAAAAAATAGCGTATGGGAAACGAGTAACTAAAGATTGCCGAAACTCTTTATATTTTCTTTGATAATGTTCAGGATATTCTCCAATATAATCAATCTCTTTATCAACTTCTATTTTAAATTCTTTGGCTAATATTTCACTGTTATCAAGATACCATTTTTTTGCATATCGTAAATCGAAGTGTACAATTGGCAATAATTTAATTTCATAACTCATTACCAATTTCCCTTTACATCTTTCCAATCTAAAACATCGTCAGGATTCTTTTTATAGTTTTCTAAACGATTATCTAATTCCTTCTTATGCATAATAGAAATTTCATGATGTTCTTCTTTCTCGTGTTTTAAAACACGTTCTAAAGCCGTCATAATCTTATCTTTATCTATACTAAATAATTCTTGTATAAAATGATATTTTCGCGTTTCTAAATCCACAGTTTCAATATTTCTAGTTAAACAAATGTACAAATTTTGTTCCATATTACGTATTCTAAAGCAATAACGTCTAATAATTCAATAAAAAAGAGTAAATAAAGYACAAATCTTTTTAGGACAATAATTGTATGGTCATACATAACATTTAGAAAAACAATCTCTAAATAGCCCAGTGATTATACATAGCACAACGTGGTCCCTTTGTCACTTTTTAAATATATAATGTATAACACATTCTCAAATTATATATAATATTATGTCCTAATAAGCTCAAATTTTCCATATATACATTAAATATAATCTTATCAATTATCAAAATTCAATTAACGCATTTAAAAAACGTCAAAATCAACTGTATTGTTACTCGGATACGGAACGATTTGCTTTGTGTGGCAACCCTTTGTAAAAAGCACTAAAATATTATAATTCCTGCTCCTTTTTCAGTATCGTATTTCTTTAGAATTCAGCCCCAACAATCTCAAGGGTGTTGTAATCATTTGGGAACGGTTGTAATGGTAGTTTTCTAATCTTTATCTTTTTTACACCCTATTTTCATTCTAGGTTTTTCTTATGGTTTGGATTGTAACTGTTGAAGTAYATGGTACATATCACTAATTTTCCTATTGTAATTCAGTTCCATTACTTGCATCTTAACAATCAATTCTTCGTAGTTATTATCTGATTCTCGTAATTGGACAAATTTCCTCACAATAGCAGTATTTATTGCTATTGTTTTTTGCTTCTCAAAACACTCGATAACATTACAACTCCTGTTTCTGTAAGTACAAAAGGCTTCCCTCTTCCAAAATATTTTTTTGATGGTATCACATTTTGTGACACCACAGCTTCTATTTCTCTCTTAAAACTTTCAATAGCCTTTTTGTTCTCTGATTATTATCCCAAAAGGCTGTGATAATTATTTTATCATCTACTTTTCTATAAAAGAGACTGTAATGTTCTAACGCTATTCTTCTGTGATCAACAAAATTATCAATTCTTCCCATTTCTGGATATAAAAGAATCAGCTTTGNTNTCTCATTAATAACTAGCAACAGTCGCCTAGAATACATAGTACTCTTATTTCTTTTATTCCAATATTTTAAAATGTGATTCCGTTGTTTTAAARCCGTTTTAGTYCAAAGTAATACTAACTTAGCCATTCGGCATCCATTTTATCAATCTCAGACTGTGATACTAAATTCTCATTTTCGATATCTATATCACTCATTTTAAGTAATTCTGTTTGCTCTTTAGTCAATGATAAAAATTTAGTACTGTCTTTAGTAGAAGTTAATATCTTATTGTATGCAGATAACAAATCCTCATTTTTAATAGATAGTATTTTATCTATTATACTTTGTCTTATTTCTTCTATATGTGTCATAAGCAAATCTATTATACTGTAAAGATACTAAAAAACATCAATTTTTATTACTTCTGTATCCAATCTATATATCAATACAAGAACTGATTCCCTTTATTCAACCTAAATTTCAAACATTTTTTACACTTCAAGTTGACTAAAAANTTTTTCCACTTTAATGTCATCTTNCCCTTCCTCTATCATTTATCCAAATGACGTTTCTGTGTAAATTCCAGTATAARTTTATACCGTTTTYCCAATGCATAATCATCCTCGTCTTCAAAGTGCTATCAACTTTCTTCTTATTTCTACTATGCTCATAATTAATTGTAATTATTATAAAATACAGGAAATATTATTAAAGTTACTATCTGGTTAATTCACTAAAAATAAAGCACAAAAAAAAGGCTTGAACATTACATTCAAGCCTTTTCAAAAAACTACAATTTGTTATTCAATAACAAACAACACATCGTTTTTGGCTACAGCATCACCTGATTCATACTTAATTCCAGAGATTACTCCGTCCTTAGTTGCTTCAAAGTTGTTCATCATTTTCATAGCTTCCACTACTACTACAACATCTCCTGCTTTTACAGTATCACCGTTTTGCTTATTGTATTCTATAATCATTCCTGGGATTGGACAAACTGTTGCTCCTTCCGCTCCTACTTCTTCTACTACTTCTCTTTTCTTACGTTTGGTACGTCCAGTAGCTTTATTACTTGGAATAGATACGTTAAATGTTTCACCATCTACTACTACTTCCATTTCTACCATTCCTTTAGCTCCAGATTTAGCAGCTGTCAATTCACCAGACAATGCTTTTTCTACCAATGCTTCTTCTTTGGCTACTTGCTCCAAAGTCTTTGCTTTCATATCTTCTGGCATTTCCTCTAAACCATATTTGATTTTTAAGAAACGTTTTCCCGTAATAGGATATAATGCTAACAATACTTCGTCATCAATATCTTTTGCAAGATCTTTAAACTTTTCTTTTACAGCATCCATTTCTGGTTCTAAAACACTTCCTGGACGACAGGTAATGTGTTGTTCCCCTCTTGGGTACCCTTTCAATGCTTTTTTACGTAATTCCTCGTTAATAGGTAAGGTAGTTTTACCGTACAATCCGTAACAAAGATCTTTTACCTCTTGCGTAATTTTTGAATACTCACCTTCGTAAGAATCAAATAACACGTTGTTTACCGTCTGTACACCTACAATTTGACTTGTTGGAGTTACCAATGGAATAGTTCCTAAATCTTTACGTACTTTAGGTAACATTGCAAATACATCATCCAAACGGTCTAAAGCGTCCATTTGTTTCAATTGATTTACCAAGTTAGATAACATTCCTCCTGGCGTTTGGTGTAAAATTACATCCGTATCAATAATAGAATACTTAGGATTGTTTGCTAAGTGCTTGTATTTAGGAATTATTTTCTCCATTTGGTTACTGATGTTTGATAGTTGTTTGATATCAAATCCAGTATCGCGGTTGGTTCCTAATAATGAAATTACTAATGGCTCAATCGCTGCATGAGAAGTACGGTATGCGTATGGAGACATACAAGTATCCACAATATCAATACCAGCCTCAATTGCTTTAAAGATGGCTAAATCTCCCATTCCAGAAGTAAAGTGCGTGTGCAAGTTTAATGGAATATCAGTGATTTTTTTCAACTCAATAATTAAGTTATAAATATCATAAGGAGCAATTAAACCAGCCATATCTTTGATACAGATAGAGTCTACACCAAAGTCGATTAATTCTTTCGCTTTGTTGATATAATAATCCATGTTATAAACGTCACCACCCATTCTAGGCTCTGTTAAAGTATAACAGATAGTTCCTTGGAAGTGCATTTTATTTTGCTTGACAATTTTTGCAGCTGTTTCGAAGTTACGGTAATCGTTCAATGCATCAAAACATCTAAAAATATCGATCCCATTATCACAAGCACGTTGTACAAAATTTTCTACAACATCATCTGCATAGTTTCTATATCCTACTACGTTTTGACCACGTAACAACATAAAGAAATCCGTTTTTGGCATGTGTTTTTTCAACACTCTTAAACGCTCCCATGGATCTTCACCCAAGTAACGGTGCATGGTGTCAAAAGTAGCACCACCCCAAGTTTCGATGGCATGAAATCCTACTTCGTCCATTTGCTCCGCTAAAGGAATCATATCTTCTGTTCTTCCTCTGGTGGCAAATAAAGATTGGTGACCATCACGGAAACTTAAATCTTGGATTTTGATTGGGTTCGCTGCTGCTGGTCTGTCTACGCTATAGTTGGTGTCGGTCATTACTAATGACCCGTGTTTATCGTATATCATGATAATTTGTTATTGTATTGTTGTCTTATAAATTCTTTTGCCCTACGAGTCTTCCTCTTCTGAATAATACTTCTTTTCCAAGTATGATTCGTTGAATTCCTGCATTTCTCCAGGCTTTCTCATTGGTTGGTTGTACTTCTTCTTCCATTTGTTGAAGATAACAACTTACTGCAATGGCGGCTGCACGTTTCTTTTTTGCTAATAAATCCATAATTGTTAGTTTTAATGAGGAATATTTCCGTGTTTTTTAGCTGGTAAAATTTCTGTTTTATTTGCCAATACTGTTAAGGCAGAGATCAAACGTTCTCTTGTTTCACTTGGAAGAATTACTTCATCCACATGACCTCTTTCCGCTGCAAGGTATGGTACGTTAAATGCAGTTTCGTATTCATCAATTTTTTCTTGGATCTTTCCTAATTTGTCATCCGCTTCGCTAATTTCTTTTCTATAACTAGAAATCACCTCTACAGCTCCTTTAGCACCCATAACTGCAATTTCAGCAGTTGGCCATGCGTACACCATATCAGCTCCTAAATGTTTAGAACTCATCGCAATGTATGCACCTCCGTAATTCTTACGAACTACTACTGTTAACTTAGGCACAGTWGCYTCYGCATAACTCCATAATAATTTWGCTCCGTGACGGATAATTCCACCCAATTCTTGATCTACTCCTGGTAAATACCCTGGTACATCTACAAATGTTACTAAAGGAATGTTAAAAGCATCACATGTTCTGATAAAACGACTGATTTTATCTGAAGCATCAATATCTAAACACCCAGCTGAAATCATTGGTTGATTCGCAATAATACCAACAGTTTGGTTATTTAAACGACCATATCCAATAATACAGTTTTCTGCAAAATAACGGTGTATTTCAAAAAATTCTCCTTCGTCCAATACCTCTTCTATGATCTCTTTCATATCATAAGGTCTTTTTGGATCGTCTGGAATAATAGTATCTAATTTTTCACAAACTCTGTCTGGTTCATCGTCCATTTCAACAGCAGGAACACTTTCCATATTGTTGTTTGGCATGTACTCTAACAATTCGCGAATTTGTTCAATAGTATCTTCATCATTTTCACAAGCAAAATGTGCATTACCACTTGTTGCATTGTGAGCCATAGCACCTCCTAATTCTTCAAAAGTAGTTTCTTCTCCAGTCACTGTTTTAATAACATAAGGACTGGTAATAAACATATGACTGGTCTTTTTTACCATAAAGATAAAGTCAGTCATTGCAGGTGAATATACCGCTCCACCAGCACAAGGGCCCATGATTGCAGAAATCTGTGGAATTACCCCAGATGCTCTAGAATTACGGAAGAAAATTTCTCCGTATCCTTGCAATGCATCAACACCTTCCTCTACACGTGCTCCTCCAGAATCGTTTAATCCAACAACAGGCGCTCCAGCTTTCACTGCCAAATCCATAATTTTACAGATTTTTGATGCGTGCTTCTCTCCTAATGATCCTCCTCTAGAAGTAAAATCCTGAGAATATGCAAAAACAGGTCTTCCGTTAATATTACCGTATCCTACGATAACACCATCAGACTCAATGGCTACTTTTTCCATTCCGAAATTAGTAGATCTGTGTTTTACAAAAGCATCGATCTCACGGAAAGATCCTTCGTCAAACAATAAATTAACACGCTCTCTTGCGGTTAATTTACCTTTTTTGTGTTGCTTTTCAACGCGTGCTTCACCTCCTAGTTCAAGCACTTGTTTTCGCTTGCTTTTTAATAAAGCTATTTTTTCTGCTACGTTCATATTGTAATTGTTATTGCTTTTTGTTTTTTTTATGAAACTTCCAATTTTGATTCCTCTCGGAGATTGGATTATTGGAAAACGTTTCACAAAATTTAACTGTAATTTTTTCGTTTTTATTTAGAATGTCACTAACGGCACATTCCTCATTTAATAGTTAGTTTTTAAAAGATCTTATATAGATAGTTTTACTAATCAAATATACCATTAGAAGTTCCAAAAAACACGACATTTATCATGTTTTCACCCTCCTAGAACGTTATATTTACTGCATAAAAATCATGCTTTTAATTCGTTAATTAATAATTCTAGCTCTGTATAATTAATAATATGATAAATAATTTTACAAAAATCAGATTTTATTGATTTATTCGTAAAAATTTCATCATTACACAAGACGTAAACTAACACTCGAAAAAGAAAAACAGATGCCTTTGAAAAGCCTGTAAAAAAGTATAAAAACAACTCCTAAAACGTAATAGTACAGCCGTTTTAAGTAACTTTTGTCACCAACATTTTTAATTGTTTTAACATGTAAATAAGAAAAAAAAAAGTGTCTTTTAACAAAAAAAACAGCTTTGAGTAGAAAATAAAGAGAAAAATCATCAAAAACAGATGATTTGGTCCATCAGAAACCGTACAGATTTTGTTTAATTCTGCGTATGGAAGCGATTCCATCGTGCATTTTCATTCTTCATTCGGTTTTCAAACTTGGAAGGAAGGGCTATTTCAATGCACATTTCTTTGTTTGTAAGTGGATGCGGAAAACATATTTTTGTAGCAGCTAAAAACAATCCTTTATGCAGTAATGTTTTTTCAGCATACAGAGTATCCCCCAAGATAGGCTGCCCGTGATTGGCCAAATGAATTCTTATTTGATGTGTACGGCCTGTTGTAGGACGCAATCGCATCAAGCTTAGAAAATTGTTTTGTAAAGATGGTACCACAGCTATACTTTGATACATGGTTTCTGCCATTTTCCCTTCAATGGGATCATTCATCACCCCTTCTCCTTCTAATTTCCCCATTACCAAAGCATGATAGGTCTTTAGAATTTTTTTATCTTCAAACAATTGTCCTAATACGGCTCGGGTCATTCTTGTTTTTGCAATTACAAGCAAACCGCTTGTCAAATTATCCAATCTATGCACAGGAAGTGGCCAAGGAAGCGCATCTTTTGCCCTTGATGACGTTAAATTGAATGGCAAACAATTCAGGATTGTTTTAAACTGATTTCCACTTACAGTAACTCCTGCTGGCTTATTCACAACGGCCATTACATCGTCTTCAAACAACACCTCCAATTGTAACCTAAACAACTTAGGTGGTGTGAGTTCTAGATCAACTACAGCAACAATATCACCTGCTTTCATCCATAAATCACCTTTAGAAAAACTACCATTCACCCTTAATTTCCCTTTTACAATCGCTTTTTTAACACTACTTTTAGAGGGGAATTCTTTGACAAATTCCTCACAAAAGGCATTAAAACGCATCCCTACTTCAGCGGATGAAACTTTATATGTATTAATAATTTTCACAGATATACTACTTTACATATTTGGTACGATTCATAAAACTCAATATAATAAATCCTATAATAAAAAACCCTCCTAAAATCAATATAAATAATTTTAACGAACTGGTATAAGATGCTACTATTCCCGAAATAATCATCCCCACTACAATGGCAATCTTTTCTGTCACGTCAAAAAAACTAAAATAGGTCGCATGACTCTCTGTATTATCTGGTAAAAGCTTGGAATAAGTAGATCTAGAAAGTGATTGAATCGCTCCCAAAACTAATCCTAATAGTCCTCCCAAGGCATATACTTTTAACAAAAGAGATGGATCTCCTTTATCTAACAAATATCCAGCAAAACAACTTATAGCCCAAATAACAATGGTGATTTTTAATGCTTTGATATTCCCAATACGATCTGACAATCTAGAAAAGGAATACGCTCCCACTATTCCAACCAATTGCATAATTAGTATGGTGATAATTAAATCACTTGTTTCCAAATTCAAATCTTTCGAAAAATAGATACTCGCTAATAATATCACCGATTGCACACCTATACTATATACAAAAAACGAAATGAGGAATATTTTGAGTTCGTGTTGCTTTTTTATATCATTCACAATACCTTTTAATGCCCTGACCCCTTTAAAGATATAATCTTTTTCCGGCTTTTTATGATAGACATTATTCGGCAATCTTTTAAATGTAAACTGCGCAAAGCCTAGCCACCAAATTGCCACCATCACAAAGGAAATTCGAGAGGGTAATGTCCCCTCAGAAATACCATAGATTTCTGGCTTCATCACCATAGACAAATTAAATCCTAACAAAAGTACCGATCCTATATAACCATACATAAATCCTTTAGCACTCACCCTATCTTGTTGCTCTGGCAATGCTATTTCTGGTAAATACGCATTGTAAAAAACCAAACTAGACCAGAAACCTATACTTGCTAACACCGTAAATACAATTCCTATCCACAAGGTATCCTTGCCTTCAAAAAAGAATAACATCCCCACTGAAACCGAACCCATCAAGCAGAAAAACTGCATAAATCGTTTTTTATTACCGGTATAATCTGCAATGGATGATAGTATTGGTGATAATAATGCCACTATAAAAAAGGAAAAACCTAACGCGTAGGAATACAATGTCGTATTGTACCAATCGGTTCCTAAAAAATGTACCACACCATTATCGTCCTTGGTTACGGCAGCATAATAAATAGGAAAAACCGCTGTACTAATGACAAGTGAATACACAGAATTCGCCCAATCGTAAAACGCCCAAGCATTAATTAATTTCTTACCTCCTCGTTGTAACATACATATAATATTAAAGCCACCCTTTTTTGGACGGCTCAATATACTATATTTGAATTGAAATGGTGGATAGAAAATTTTATTGTGCTAAAATAATTTCTAACACAAGAAAAAACATTCAATTTAAAAAAAAACGGAGCCATCATAAACAAATCTTTACCATAGGTTATAATCACACTTTCAAACTATTGTAACAAATATCCTACACCTTTTATTTTACACAGTTTCCACCTTGTAAAAATGATTTCCTTTTTTTTACCTCAGTAATCCCTTTAATGACATTTTATACAATCTACTCTGCCCGTTTTCTTTTTTATTGAGCGATTGGATCAATGCTTCCAAATTGTTAAAATCGTTTACTTTTTCATACCCACTTCGCTTGCTTGTAAAATACAAAGTCTCCGTTTTACTATCCACAAAAGGACAGTAATCCATGTACTTTGAATTGATCTCTTTTCCTAAATTCTGAGCAGTTGACCAATCCCCATTTTCAGTTTTGGTACTGAGGTATAAATCACCACTTCCAACTCCTTCTTTTCTATTGTATCCACTAAAAATAAGGTAGGATTCATCAGCAGCTACAAATGCATTGAACTCATAACCATCACTATTAATGGCTTTACTAAGTGTTACTGGAGTCCCATATCCTTGCGCTAACTTTTGACTGAACCAAATATTATCTTTTCCCAATTCCGTAGGCTTGTCACTGGTGAAATACATATTATTATTGGAAGACAAAGAAGGATAAAATTCGTTATAACTCGTATTGATAGGTGCCCCCATATTAATAGGTTTTCCCCAAGGTGATATGATACTTGCACGCTTCACTTTCCATATATCAAAATCTTTGACCGCTTGAATAGAATCTGTCAAAGGCCTATTAGAAGCAAAATACAAGGTCAAATTGTCCTGTGATAAAAAAGGTTCCATGTCCTGATAACTTCCTGAAAACGGAAGTATCCCCATGGCTTTCCATTTCCCTGACACTTTCTGTAACTGCACCAAAACAGCTATTTCTCCCAAGGGACTTTGCACTGTAATAAATGCCTCATATCCCGATGCTGTAATTGCAATATCTCGTACATTCGGAAATTGATGTAAAGTTTCAAAAACAGGACTTACACGGCTCGTGTTCTGTGCCCAAGATGCTTGTGAAAGCATACATAGAAGGACAATGGTAAAAAAATTTCTCATGGCTTAAAAATAGGAATTATTTTTGGTCCTCCAATAAAAACTAGAGAAGACTCCTAACTGAAGGTTTAATTCAAAACAATTTTGGAATTTGTAAGTATTAAAAACAAGCAACGACCAACCTAAAAATTTAATACCCAATCCCACTACTCATGACAAAAAAAATGCTATTAGTTATTCGAATTATTGTAGCACTGATATTGATTCAGACACTACGATTTAAATTTACTGCCCACCCAGACAGTGTTTATATATTTACAAAAGTAGGTCTAGAGCCCATTGGTAGAATCGCCATTGGAATTATAGAGCTTATTGCCGCAATATTACTTCTATTTAGAAAAACCATTTGGTTAGGAAGCGGTCTAACGCTCGGCATAATAGGTGGCGCAATAAGTATGCATTTGACCCAGTTAGGGATAGAAATTAATGGAGACGGTGGCACCTTATTTTATCAAGCAGTGTTCACCTTTGTGTTGAGCGCAGTCCTCTGTTGGTTTTATAGAAAAGATATTCCCTTTTTAAACTTACCCTAAAATGAAGCATTTCAAAATTGGAATCATATTTGTGTTTTTCGCCTGTAATTTATGTGCTCAAAACAACTACAATACAAAAAATGGAGTGATAGCCAATGGTTATGATCTTGTAGCCTATTTTTCTGAACAACCGACAAAAGGCTTGGACAGATTGACCTTTAAGTACGATGGTATTCTATTTAAATTTAGTACTCAGGAAAACTTAATGCTTTTTAAAGCATCTCCAAAAAAATACCTCCCTCAATATGGTGGTTGGTGCGCTTATGCCATCGGAAAAACAAATGAAAAAGTTGCTATCAATCCAAAAACATTTAGCATTAAAGAGGGAAAACTGTATCTCTTTTACAATGCCTATTTTACCAACACTTTTAAGTTATGGAAAAAAGAAGGGCCTCAAAAATTAATAAAACAAGGTGATAGCAATTGGCAAAAACTAACGCTTCGTAATTAATAGCCAATTTTCATTTTATCCCTACACTATCAAATTTAAAGATATTCTCATTTAAAAATCTGAGTTAATAGCTATTACCTCCATAAGTATATACTAGTAAAATAGATAATTAACAAAGCATTCAAGTTGAGTGCCATGCATACAAGAACGCTTTGCCGTTGTTATTATCTGTAGATTATTTGTTTATCAACTTATCAATTGCTTGTTCAATAGTATTATTTTCGGAATCATAACCTTCAAAGATTTCTACCATGATTCCATTTTTGTCAAATAGAAAACTTTGAGGTAAAGCACGTAAATTGAAGCGTGTAGCAATTGGATCATTCATCCCTTTAATATTTGATATGTTTATCCAATCAATGTTATCAAATTTACTTGATTTCTCCCACAATTCTTTTTTTGTATCCAAAGAATAACTAATAATTACAACATCATCATTCTGGTACTTTTTGTTCAAATATGCAAATTCATCCTGATTCTGTATGTGACAGAATTGACACCAAGTTGCCCAAAAATCTAATAATATAATTTTTCCTTTAAAATCAGAAAGCTTGACAATAGTACCTTCTAAATCTTTTGCTTCAAAATCTATATAGTGATCTCCTATTTGTATTTTTTCTAATGAAATATAGTTGTTTAAAGTAATCCCATTTTCTGATTCTTTCAACTTGTTATTTAATTTTGAATAGAATAATTTCAAACTATCAGCTGGAACTAATTCTGGATATTCCATTAATTTAGAAAGAGAGAAATAATTATTAGGACTTTTAAATATAAAACCTCTATGTGCTGTAGATTCCAATTTTAAATAGTGATTGTATAATTCATTGAGAGGTGAATTCATAATTGTCGAATTTTCAAATTCATCATAATTTCCATTGATTGTAATTTCTCCATTTTCAAACCAAAAATTAATTGACTTCCCTATTCTATTTTTATAATCTTTTATCATTATATTATGCAAGCTCGGGTTTGATATGTTGCCTCTAAAATTGAATGCACCACCACTTGAATACGTTGAATCAATACTATTAAAGTCACGATTCCTCCAATCAACCTTTGATAAAACAACTACTAAACTATCTTTTAAGTTTTCTATAGTTGCAGAGATAGTAAATTGATTGCTGGCAACTTCAATTTGTTTTTTTGTTTTTATTTTAAACCTTGATTCGCATTATTAGCAAAAGTGTTTAATTTTCTATTTACAAATTACAAGACTCTGAATTTTCTCTCTTCTCTTCTGTAAAACGAAAAGTAAATTCAAATTCTAATTCACTAACTTCTTTTCTGTCTTCATAGTTTTCAATTCTATGAAAACCAAGTTCACATTGTGAGTCGTCTCCATAAATAAATTTACGACTGCCTGAAGGAAAGGGCTGATAATTGTCAATAGAAGGTTTTTCTGAATATTCACTAGTGAGGAGAGATTCAGTATGTATTAAAGTTTCTCCAGGTTGTATTATATAACCTAAAATATCATCCGATTTAACAACTACACTTGTTTCATTTATCAAATAAATAGTTGCTGATGTAGTATATACTGTTCCTTTATCTTGTATATCACAGCTAAAACAAATTATTAATATGCCAATAGCTAAAAATTTTATCTTATTCATAAGCTGAAAATAATCTGGTTAAATGTTCTTCTGTTGGATTTGTATATTTACTTATTATGTTATCTCTCCAGCTATTCCATGTTTTTTGATGCAATAGAGCATCTTCTATTTGTCGAATTGTATAACCAGAAACTTGGTCATTTGGGCTTTCATAATAACCTTTATTTGTTGTATCTTCTTCGGTTTCAAAATCATCATCAATCATATCAGAAACGACTAAAGTATAATCATCTCTTCTAAATTCACGACTTAAATAATCTGGATAAGTCATTCTTGTTAATTCCCATTGAACACCTCTCGCCCATGATTCTTTTACTTTAGTTTCAGTGTCACTAAAATCACTTCTATCCATATGCCAATGAGAAGCGTGAGCCAACTCGTGTATAGTAGTTGCGTAAGTTTCTATAGCAGGTCTTTGATAAGTGTACATTTTAATTGGGCTATATAAGCCAAAGGCTCTCCACCCAGCAGCATGTGCTCCAAGACTTCCTTCATTAGAAACATTTTCTAAATATGCTCTGATTTTCATTTGCGTTCTCCAAAAACTATTTTGTGGTGGACGCCTTAATCCTTTAATATCTTTATAATAGTAGTGATGTGCTGCTCTAAATATAGTTGCATAATATGCTTGCTTATCTCCTCTTAAGTTTAGATTCCAATTGCCAGTTATTTTTGGTCCGTTATATGTAGCTCCATTTAACCAACCATCTCTAAGAGCAAATTCATACCTTTCCCAATCAATACTGTAGTTTGCAGGTCTTCTAAATCTACCATCACAAGAATAATAACCACTTGAATTAGCAATACCTCTATGTGTTGTGAACCAACGCCTTGCTCTAACTTTAACACCTTCAACACCAACGTAACTTCCGTCAGTTGTTGTAGTTGTATAGGTATAAATAGCTCTTTTGCAACAATTATCTTCTTCTGGCTTTAATTCAAATTCGGCAAGGGGAAGGGGACCACCAGTACCAGAATTACAGTTTCTTAATATTTCTCCTGTTTGACAATTATAATATTCCCAATGGCTAAAAATTCTTCTAGTTGAAGTAGTAGTTCCTATATTTTCATCCCAAACTCTTATTGTTCCAGCAGGTCTCCATTTACTTCTTCTTGCAAATAATTTACTGTTGTTTTGGGTTTCTTTTAAATTATTAGTAATCTTTAAGGACTCATCTACAAGAGAATTAACGTCTTGAGTTGAAAATTGTTTTTTTCTACTCTTGCTTGCATCATCACTATCTTCATCGGGAATAAATAGTTCTTCTAGAATTTCACTTTCAACTTCTTGAGGCAGCATTTTATTTACTTTAATTGCACAATATTGATAAGTAGGTTGTCCTTCAGGTACTTCAGGATCTCTGTAATAGCCAGTTCCTTCTACAATTTCATAATCTAGTGGGTAGCTATATAATATTAAAGTTGAGTCTTTTTTGAGTATTGCCAACTCTTCTTCATTTTTTGGGATAAACTTTATATACAAATGTGTTGTTTCTACATTTATATTGAAATTGTCTGTTGATTTTGCAGACTTTTTTGATGAAGTTTTTAAGTTATTCAAAGCCTTTTTCATATTTGTAACAGAATAAGGATTTTCTAGTTTTTTTCCTAATACAATGTCGTTAAATGTCGAAAGCTCATTTTTATTTCCTTGATTTTCGTTAAAAAAATCATCATCATTTTGACAGGAACAAATTAGTATTCCAATCAGGGTTAATGTTAAAAACCGTAAGCTATGTTTTTTCATGTTTTTTCATGTTTTTTTTGTTTTAAACGGTTAATGTTCGTTTTAATTTATGCCAACATCGTTCTCACATGAATTTATTTTAATCATACCCTTGGGGGTATTGTAGTATTTCTTGATTAAAAAAAATCATGTTCGTTTCATAATATAAAATTTTAGCCAAACTTCAATTCTGATGTTTAACTACCCCAAAAATAAATTCGATTATTTTCTATATACAAATGTAAAGATCTTCAGTCTAAATAATTAAACTCATGAAAATAAATAGTATATCCAACAAAAATGCTCTTTGTTTTCTCATCACTTAAAGATTCAATTTTTATTTCTAAGACAAATTTATTTAAATAAATGAAACTGTTTAAAGAGCTACTGTATTCAATTTGTGTACCCATGCCTTTTAGTTCATCTATATAATTAAATAAACTACTTCTTGAAATATTAACTCTATGTGCATAATCTTTAGCAGAACCTTTATATCCCATTTGAACAAGTTTATGTAAATGTTCCAGTATTAATATTTTTTTAAGGATTCTCATTGTTGTGGTTTTTATAAATTAAAATATGCTTATCAGTTTAATTCCTCAATCTCATTTAGAGATTGAAACCATAAATTGTTTGCGTTTTCAGTCAAAAACAGTTGTTCTTTTTTTGTAAACAACAAAGTTTTTATCTCCATAATTTGAACAGAATTTTCCAACGTCAAAATCCAAATCAACTGCTCCATATTCACAATTCCAATAATCATTATGGGAAGCCAGCATTTCACTTCCGCATGCAGCACATTTGTAAATTATATTTTCATTTCAGCTCCAACCAGTTTCTTTTCTAGATGCTTTAGGTCCGCGTCCAAGATATTTTATCCCATTACTATTTAAATCAAATTTTGCTTGTATTCATATTAGGGTTTACTCAAATGTTTTACAACACCCAACTATGCACACATCAACCTGAAAGTTGATGGTATAATGGTTTTATCTACAATATAATTAAGTGGTTAGCTTTTTTTTTGTTAAATATATTCAATTTTTTTAATTTTTTAAAGAGATCCGTAAAATTTTATTGTCTTTGGAGAGGAGTGATATCGCATATTTTGAACATGGCGCATACTTAGTTGGATCGTGTTATATAATAAAATATGTTTGGTCAGTAAAGTAATGCTTCGATTCAACTGGCATTTCGCTTCATTGTCTCCACCTTTATACAAACAGTGTTATTTGTCAGTTTATTTAGCATTGCTATTTGTATATTTGCGTCAAATTATAAAAGGTTCGATGCTGACATCATCCCAGTAGTATCGATTCCACTAAATTCAATAAGAATATGAAAAGCCCCATAATGTTTGTAGGGACTGGTTCTGATGTGGGTAAAAGCATCATTGCCGCTGGGATGTGTAGGATTTTGAAACAAGACGGATATCATCCCGCTCCTTTTAAAGCCCAAAACATGTCGCTCAATAGTTTTGTAACTCCGGAAGGATTAGAAATAGGAAGGGCGCAAGCCGTTCAGGCCGATGCTTGTGGTATTCCTTGTACCACCGAAATGAACCCTGTGTTGTTAAAACCTACTTCGGATAAATCRTCTCAAATAGTACTGCACGGWAAACCTGTAGGYAATAAAACKGCCAAAGATTATTTYTTGGGAAACGACAAAGAGAACTTATTTAAAGAAGCCCAGCAGGCATTTACATCKCTGAGTAAAAAACACAACCCAATTGTTTTAGAAGGGGCGGGGAGTATTTCCGAACTCAATTTAAAACACCGTGATATTGTAAATATGCGCATGGCTAAATTTGCAAAAGCCAATGTGTATYTAATCGCWGATATCGATAAAGGAGGTGTTTTTGCRAGTGTCTATGGCACTATTRCTTTGTTGGAACAGTGGGAACGAGATYTGGTAAAAGGAATCATCATCAATAAATTTAGAGGTGATATTAGTTTGTTTGAGGATGGACGAAAACGAATTGAAGAATTAACGGGACTTCCAGTGATTGGTGTGGTGCCTTATGCTTCGGATATTTATATAGAAGATGAGGATTCAGTGGCCTTACAAGATAAAAATGACAGGAGTGTTTCGGGTAAAATAAACATTGTGGTGGTTCAGTTACCATACATGTCTAATTATACGGATTTTAACTTGTTAGAACGAGACGAGAGAGTACATCTATACTATTCTCAAGATCCAAAAGAAATTGAAGAAGCAGCTATTGTATTACTTCCAGGGACCAAAAACACCATTTCCGATTTGCATTTTTTACGTAAGAATGGCATTGCAAAAGCAATTCTCAAGGCTTTTGAAAACAATAAGAAAGTGATTGGTATTTGTGGGGGCTATCAAATGATGGGACAAGAGATTAGTGACCCTTATGGAGTAGAAGGAAGTGCGAGTACCGTTCCTGGATTGGGAATAATACCTATAAAAACGGTATTGTCTGAAGAAAAAACAACCATTCAACGTTCATTTAAATTCAAAAATTTTGAAGCACTTTGCTCAGGATATGAAATCCACATGGGAGTTTCAAAAGCAGTGAAAGAAGCACCATTAAATACTTTGAATGATACTACTGAAGGATATATATTGAACGCTAATTGTTGGGGAACCTACATGCATGGTATTTTTGACAATAAAGTGGTGATCGATGATTTATTGGGGAGTGAATCCACAAATGCTATTCAGTCTTATGAAGACTTTAAAAACGAAAATTTTGACAARCTTGCTGATTTATTAAGAGGCTGTTTGGATATTGATAAAATATACGCACAAATAGGAGGAAAGGATGATTAATGGMCATGGAGATGACCTTCATAATTTTGAAGGTACAATASAGTATAATTTTAGTTCAAATGTGTATTATAAGGGCTGTGATGCAGCCTTGCTAAATCACCTTMAAAAGAATGTAAATCAARTTCAAAATTATCCATCACCMGTRGCKGGAGAGCTCAATGGATTGGCAGCAAAACAATTTGGRTTGAATTCKKCTGAWTTTTTRTTTGGGAACGGAGCTACRGAACTATTTTACTTGATAGGGCAACATTATAGAGGMAAACAAGCTTTAATTGTGGGGCCTACTTTTGCGGAATATGAGGATGCATGTAAGATGCACCAAGTGAATTTTGAATTTATTTCTAGGGACAATTTGTTTGAGCAACACTTAAATGCTGATTTGGTTTTTATCTGTAACCCCAATAATCCTGAKGGTAAAGTAATCAGTGTARCCGCTATAGAAACTCTTTTAAAAAAGTATCCAACAACTTTRTTTGTCATAGACGAGGCGTATAATGAGTTTTGTAATGCSGTWGAYTCTGTAATGCCATTGGTATCWACWTATAAAAATTTGGCGATTGTTCGTTCATTGACAAAAACATTTGCTATTCCAGGKTTGCGCTTGGGGTATGTGGTKTCAAATGCACTCTTTATTGAGAAATTATTGACCTATAAATTRCCATGGACAGTAAATAGCTTGGCGATTGCTTCTGGAAGGTATATTTTTGATAATTATAAGGAACTAAGCTTTGATYTGGATGAATTATTGCAAGAAACAGCAGTRTTTAAAAGTCAATTAAACAGTCTAAACGGATTTACGGTAGTGGAAGGAGAAACTACSTATTTCTTGCTTKCTGTAGCACATGGAACAGCGACTGAATTAAAAAATCACTTAGTCAATAATTACGGAATATTGGTACGTGACGCTACTAATTTTACAGGACTTAAAGGGGAGTATATTCGCGTTTCAATACAAACTCCTTTGGCGAATAAGGCCTTGATAAAAGCATTACAAACATGGAATTAACATTTTTATACATACTACTCGGTGGTTTTATCCTGGATTTGGTATTRGGAGATCCKAAGTGGCTTCCACATTTGATTGTAGGCTATGGGAATTTGATAGGGAAAGGCGAACAATTATTAAATAAAGGCAAGTACCGCTTTGTAAAAGGCATGATCCTAAGTGTACTGTTAGTAAGTGCGAGTAGTGCGATACCTTATATGATGCTTCAATACCTCAGAAGTGAATCTTGGGTTATAGACGAAATTGTTTTTTCTATTATTACTGTGTTTTATTGCTTGGCAAATAAGACCTTGGTCAAAGAAGGAAAGGCTGTTATTAATGAATTAAGCGAACATGGAATTGAGGCGGGGAGAAAACGCCTGTCGTGGATTGTGGGGAGAGATACCTCAGCCTTGAACGAACAACAAATTAAAAAGGCCACCTTTGAAACCATGTCGGAAAATTTAAGTGATGGTATTATTGCACCATTGTTCTTTTTGGCCTGTTTTGGTGTGCCAGGAATTATGGCCTATAAAATGATCAATACYTTCGATTCTATGATTGGCTATAAAAATGAACGCTATGAGCAATTTGGCAAGTTTGCAGCCATTTTGGACGATGTTGTCAATTATATTCCTGCAAGAATTACAGCACTATTGATATTGTTAGTGAAAGGAAAATTGAATGGAATTACTTTTGTGTTTAGGGAAGGTAAAAAACACAGCAGCCCRAATGCCGGTTATCCAGAAGCAGCCTTGGCTTTTGTATTAAACTGTCAGTTTGGAGGTCCCAACTTATACGGAGGAACWTTGGTAGAAAAACCATTTATTGGTATMCATCAAAGAGATTTGTTAGACGATGAAATAAAYGATGTGGCATGGATTAATTATGCGGCAAGCATCGTRTTTGTTTTGATTGTAAGTATCCTGTTTTTAATCTTWCAATGGTAAAACGAACCATCATAACMGGAGCACCAGGAACAGGGAAATCTACCTTGATTAAAGGCTTGCAATCCGAAGGGATCTTRTGCGCCGAAGAAGTMTCTAGAACCATCATCCAAAAAGAGCAGTTGTTGCAAAGTGATGGAATGCCATGGAAGAATATGCAACGTTTTAGTACGCTGGTATTTCAAGAAACGGTGGAACTATTTAAATCGGAAACCCAAACTCAGTTTTGTGACAGAAGTTTGGTGGATGTGATGGCCTATCTAGAACATGCTAACCTGCCTGTTTTTGAGGAGTTAGCAGCCTTCAATTTTCACAAATACTACCATAAAAAGGTGTTTTTCGCATCGCCTTGGAAGGAAATTTATTGTAAAGATCCACAACGACCTCAAGAATTTGAGTTTCAACTTTCTTTATCCAAATGCATAGAGAATTTATATAAAAAATTGGGCTTTAAGATTTGCTATCTACCATGCGTTACGCCGGAAGAAAGAATTCTTTTTGTCTTGAATAAATCCTCTTTCTAAAATTGAAATACTGTTCTAGATTTCTGATTTTTATCATGTTAAAAGATTCATCTTGCTATGAGTCAGTATTTTAAAAAAATGCTTTTTTCTTAGTTCATCATTTATAAAACATCTAAATTTGTCTTGCTATTGGTTGCTATTTCTATCAATTAGAAAATGGCATTAAAAAGGGAATCTCGTGTAATTCGAGAACTGTACCCGCAGCTGTAAGCTCTATAAAAAAGCTTTTAACACCTTGTCACTGTCCAAAAGGATGGGAAGACGTTAAAAGTAGAGTAAGTCAGAAGACCTGCCTATAAGCACATTAAATATTTACTAAACTTTCGGGATAAAGGTTAGAGTGTTTGTATTTGCTTTTTTGAGCAGCACTTCCTCTTTTTTGAATTCCCGAGCAACAAAGAAAGAATGAAAAAAAACAATTTGTTTATCATTCTTATTGCACTACACGGGATGGTTGTTGGGCAAGAGAATGTTTCTGTTACGTTGACCGATGCGGCATCGTTTTCAAGTATCCCCTATGCGGATATTTACAATCAATCTYCAGGATTATTTACAAGTAGTAACCAGAATGGTGTGTTTCACATCAAAGGTGCTTTGGATGATGCTATTAAAATTTCAAGTCTCGGGTACATCTCCGAGGTGTTTTCTATCAAATATTTGAAAACAAAAAAAGAAATCAGTTTGATTTCTAGTAATGAATACTTGAAGGAAATTACGATTCTAGCTAGTAAACGCCAAAATCTAGGCATTCAGCACATCGATAAATTGAGTTTAAAGTTACAACCTATCAACAATGCACAAGATTTATTAAAAACAGTGAGTGGATTGTTTATTGCGCAACACGCAGGTGGAGGAAAGGCGGAACAGATTTTCTTTAGGGGTTTTGACAATGATCACGGTACCGATTTTGGTGTTTTTATGGACGATATACCAGTCAATTTGTCAAGTCATGCACACGGACAAGGATATGCGGACATGCATTTTATAATTCCAGAACTTATTCAGGATGCCGATTATTAYAARGGGCCGTATGAACTAAAAAACGGAAATTTTTCTGTGTCTGGTGCTGCCCGATTTAAAACTAAAAACGAACTAAACGGAAATAGTATCAAGTTAGAACTCGGTGAATTTGGRTATCAAAGAGGTTTGTTGCTGATGGACTTAACACCTTCTAATAAATTGTTTTCTAACAACAATTATGAGAGTGCTTATTTCGCTTTGGAAGGATCATTAAATAAAAGCTATTTTGAYGCAGACCAGCATTTTAAAAAACTAAGTGGACTCTTTAAATACAATGTAGAATTAGGAAATCAAACTTCCTTGACATTTATGAGTTCTTATTTTACGAGTTCATGGGACGCATCTGGGCAAATACCGTTAAGAGCCTTTGAAGATGGTAGTATTCCCTGGTTTGGAGCCATAGATAATACAGAAGGAGGAGAAACCGCAAGATGGAATACTTCTTTAAAAGTAACTTCCGTATTGGAAAATGAACAAAAAATCACCAATCAACTTTATTTTGTAAACAATAAGTATACACTTTTTTCGAATTTCACCTTCTTTTTAAATGATCCTGTAAATGGAGATATGATCGCTCAAAACGAAAGTAGAAATGTATTGGGGTATACCTTTGAATACGACAGAAAAGATGCGTTCAAAAACACAAAATTGACCAGTACTTTCGCTGTTGGATTCCGTTCAGATTGGATTAATTCTGGACKYTGGTCAGCGATTGGAAAAGAGTATCARGAAATTAAGGATAAAAATGCATTGATTGAAACTAATTATTGGGGATACATCAAAGAAAATTGGCAATTAACTCCAGCCCTTGTACTGCAATTTGGTACAAGATTRGATTATTTYAACTTCAAAGTAGCTGATAAATTAGGTAATAATGTAAGTGGGACACAAGATGCTTTTCGTTGGAGTCCTAAGGTTGCTGTTTTTTACAATCCTATTCAAAATATTCAATTGTTTATTAAAGGTGGGTCTGGATATCATTCCAATTATACACAGGCTGCAGTCAAGGATAAAGAGATACACCCTTTACCAAAAGCATTGGCCATGGATGTGGGGACTGAATTTAGAATTGGAGATAAATTAATTGCGACTGTAGCAGCTTGGGCATTGAAGAGTAATTCTGAATATATTTTTGTTGCAGATGCTGGAGAATACGAAAACAATGGAGCTTCCTTCCGTAAAGGGGTCGATGTTTCAGCAAAAATAAATCCAGTGAAAAATTTATGGATCAATACATCMGCRAATTGGAGTAGRGGRATATTATTAGACGTACCAAATACYGAAAACAGCATTCCTTCAGCGCCTAGATTTACAAATACTTCTTCTGTAGTGTATACCTATGAWAAACAAAAAATGGAGTTTTACTTAGGGTCGAGATACATGGCAAAAAGACCTTTAAATGAGGACGAGAGTGTGATGGGGAACGATTATTTTCTGTTAGATGCTAGTATCAATAAAACATTTCGAAATTTTAATGTRGAAATYTCTGCACAAAACATATTGAATATTAAATGGAAAGAAGCGGTGTTCTATGATGCTTCTCGATTAAAAAACGAAGTGCTGGCAGTAGATGATGTTCATTTTACACCTGGTACACCTCGTTATGTGAAAGCGGCATTGACCTACAATTTTTAAGTATGAAAAAATAAAATGAAACAAACCAAAGTTAAAAATATTGCCATTGTTGGATTGGGTTGGTTGGGGAAATCACTCGCCATCTCTCTTTGTAAAAAGGGATATGATATTACAGGGAGTACAAATTCCATAAAGAAGTCAAAGTCACTGGCGACACTTCCTTTTTATGTGTCGAGAATAGGGGTGACGGATACCGAGATTCTTGGTGATTGGGAGGCGTTTATAGAAGGTGTAGATTGTTTAATTATTAACATTCCACCCAAACGAATTCAGGATATTGAACAGATCTATCCAAACCAAATTCGCCAAATGATAGCAAGAACTAGCAAACACGTAAAAGTGATTTTTGTGAGTTCCACAGCCGTGTATGGAATGGGAACTATTCCTATGAACGAAGAAATGGAAGTATTTCCTATAAAAGCTTCGGGCGTGGCAGTATTGGCAGCGGAAAAGTTGGTGCTATCTCATTTTAAGAACAATGCGACTATTTTACGTTTTGGTGGATTGATAGGTCCCGACAGACATCCAGGGAAGTTTTTAGCTGGACAAAGGCAACTTAAAAATTCGAAAGCAACGGTGAATTTAATTCATAGAGACGATTGTATTGGATTGATAGAAGCGATTATTGAGCACGACTGTTTTGGAGAAATTATCAACGGTTGTGCAAGTGAGCATCCTTTGCGTGAAACTTATTATAAAAAAGCAGCAGAAACATTGTGTTTAAAAGCGCCAGTTTTTAGTGATAATGTAGCGCATCAGGGAAATAAAATCATAGACAATAAGAAGTCAAAAGAACTGTTGAATTACAGCTATAGTTACGATGATCCTTGTGATATAATTCAAATAAAAAAGGGTGGGAGCGTTGCTATAATTGGTGCAGGACCTGGAAATGTGAAATTATTGACATTGCAAGCTTCTGAATTATTGCAAGAAGCAGATGTTTTATTACATGATAATTTGATCAGCCAAGAAATTTTAGCCATAAATAGAACTGCCGAACGTGTTTATGTAGGAAGAAAATATGGCGATGTTGAAAATCAAACCGACCGTCAAGAGAACATTAACAAGTTGCTAGTTGATTATTATCAACAAGGAAAAAAGGTGGTACGCATCAAATCGGGAGATCCGTATATATATGGTAGAGCAGGAGAGGAAGCGAGATATTTAGTGGACAAAAAAGTACCATTTACGGTAGTCCCAGGTATTTCTGCGGCTTTGGCAGCAGCCAATACGTGTAATATTCCTATTACGGAACGTAACAAATCCAATGCAGTCCTTATTTGTACAGCACATACAGCAGATTATTCATTTGATCAATTGCAAGGAATAGGAGCTATGTTAAAGGCAGGGAATACCTTGGCTTTGTATATGGGWCTAAAAAGTCTGGACAAATTAGTGCCAAAACTTATAGATATTACTGGAGATATTTCCATTCCTATCAACGCTATTTCAAATGTTTCACGTGACAATCAGGTCTTATTAAGTTCCACTTTAGGAACCATAGAAAAAGATRTYGCAGCTGCTAATTTACAGATGCCAGTAGTGTTTTTAATCGGTGTAAAACCAATATAACAAGATGAAGAAAGGAATATTATTATGTGGACACGGAAGTAGGACTAAGACAGGTACCGATGCTTTTAAAGAAATGGTAAACATTTTAAAAAGTAGGTATGCGGACTACGAAGTTGACTATGGTTTTTTGGAATTTAATCATCCTTTGTACGAAGCTGCTGTAGAACGCATGTATCAAAAAGGGATTCGTGATATTATCGCCTTACCAGTGATTTTGTTTGCTGGATCTCATGCTAAAAACGACATTCCTTACGAACTGAATACCATTCAGTCTTACTATCCAGATTTGACCATTCGCATGGGAAAACATCTAGGTGTGAGTACTTATTTATTGGAATTATCAAAAAAATTAATAGAGGAGAAAGAAAAGGATTTACCGCATATTCCAAGACGTGAAACCTGTTTAGTAGTGGTAGGACGTGGAACTACGGATCCCGATGCTAATTCTGATGTACACAAATTATGTAGTATGCTCAGCGAAGGAATGGGTTTTGGTTTTGCAACTGTAGGTTATAGTGGAATGGCCTACCCAAGTGTGCCTGAAACGTTGACTATGGTAGAAAAACTAGGATTTAAAAGAACCATGGTAATCCCATTTTTCTTTTTTACAGGTATTTTACTAGAACGTATTTACGCTGCTGTAGAAGAATTTGATAGCAGTACAAGTAATGAATATCATTATACCAAACCCTTTGGATCTGACGAATTGGTATTGCAAGCTTTTGACGAACGCTTACAGCAAGTTCAAGATGGGACAGGAAATATGAATTGTCAGTTGTGTAAATACAGAAAACAGATCATTGGKTTTGAGGAAGAGAAAGGAAAAGAGCAAGTGGGACATCACYTAAATGTAAAAGGAATCCTCTTTGAAGAAGATGATAAAGTGGGCGATAAAAAAGGAATTATGAACAGTGTTAAAAACATACTAGGTATTTAATACAGGATAAATATTATGATGAAWACAGGAAAAATATACGGTGTTTCYTTAGGACCAGGAGATCCGGATTTAATCACCTTAAAAGGACTCAAAATATTAGAGAAAGTAGATAAARTCTATTTTCCAGGCTCACTTTATGCAGATGRTACACAGCTGAGTTATGCGATGAGTATTTTGAAACATTATAAGCTTGATGCTTCTAAATTACAAGGGTTTTATTTGGAAATGGACTTGGAACGCGTACARGCRAAAAAGGTGTATGAAACTACGTATCAGTTGATTAAAAAGGATTATGAAAAAGGCTTGCGTATTGCCGTAGTAAGCGAAGGTGATTTGAATACATTCAGTTCATTCTCCTATATCTTAGAGAAAATCCTTGCGGATAAATTGTCGGTTTCATTAGTGCCAGGAATTACTTCTTATGCAATGGGTGCTTCTGAGAATTTAAAACCGTTATGCTTGCAAAACGAACGCTTGTTAATTATTCCGAGAGTTCAAACGGYGGCACAATTAACAGAGGCATTNGACAACTTTGATACCGTAGTGTTGATGAAGATTAAATCTGTAATGYCCGTGTTATCAGAAGTGTTAACACAACGTAAATTCAGTATTACTTACAGTGAAAAATTAGGAACAACAGCACAATTCACAACTTCCAATTGGGAGGAAATAACACAAAGAGAAATTCCGTATTTCTCGTTAATAACCATACGAAAATGAAAATTACAGTAGCTGGCTTAGGCCCAGGAGATAAAAATTATATGTTGCCAATCGTTAAAACAGCCTTGGGAATAGCAGATGTAGTGATTGGTTATGATTACTATTTTCAATTTGGAAAAGAATTTTTTAAAGCAGAAGCAGAATTAATAGCCATGCCTTTAGGGATGGAGGAAGCACGCGCCGCTAAAGCCATTGAAAAGGCAAAACAGGGGAAGCATGTTGTGGTTATTGGTTCTGGAGATGCGAGTATTTATTCTATGGCAGCCATTGTTTATGAAATGGTGGCAAAGCGGGACTTGGCGGATTTGGAATTGGAAACCTTACCAGGAGTCTCTGCTTTTTTAGCTTCTGGAAGTAAATTGGGAGCACCATTAGGTCATGATTTCTGCTGTATTTCCTTGTCAGATTTAATGACGCCTTGGAATGTGATTGAAAAACGAATCAAAGCAGCAGCCATGGGCGATTTTGTAACCAGTTTGTACAATCCTAAAAGTATTAAAAGACATTGGCAATTGGGGAGTTTGAAGAAAATTTTCTTAACCGAAAGAGATCCCAAAACACCAGTAGCCATTGTAAAACAAGTTACCCGTCCAGACGAGAATATAAAAATTACCACCTTGGGTGAATTTGACCCAGAAGATGTGGATATGTTTAGTTTGGTGATGATTGGAAACTCTCAAACCTTCCAGTTTAAAAATTATTTGGTAACACCAAGAGGCTATTTGAATAGAAAACCWCATACRGGAAAAGAGATTCAGCAAGAGAGCTTTAGAATTGTGACCGATCATATGCGTGATTTAAATTATGCTCCTAATGATAAATGGGCCATGACACGTGTGATYCATACCACCGGAGTTTTGGAAGACCATTCGTATTATAAAGCGACGGAAAATGCCATTAGAAATTTAAGCGATTACCTTAAAAAAGGAGGCGCTATTATTACCGATGTTACCATGGTAAAAGCCGGTATTACACGTGCTTTTTCTGAGAAATACGGCAATCAAATTCATTGTTTCTTAAATGATGAAGATGTGACTCAAATGGCTATTGATAATAATATTACCCGTTCACAAGCGGGAATTCGCAAGGCCATGGCATTGTATCCAAATGCATTATATGTTATAGGAAATGCACCAACGGCATTGATTGAAATTACAGAATCGCTTCGATTGAACACTGAATTTAATCCAGTTGGGGTGATAGGCGCTCCAGTAGGTTTTGTAAATGTGATAGAATCCAAAGAGCAATTGGAACAAGTATCGCGTACCGATTGGGTAATTATAGCAGGGAATAAAGGAGGAAGCAATGTAGCCGCAGCGATTGTAAATGCTGCATTTACCTTGGAAGAAGCCGCAGAGTTTATCAATATTTAAGAAAAGGAAAGGATGGCTAAAACAAACTTTATCATTGTTGGAATAGGAAATCATTCCCTGCCACAATTAACCGATGAAGTACGTGTGTTAATTCGGAATACACATATTTTTTCGGGAGGAAAAAGACATTATAAATTGGTCAGACCACTATTGCCCCAAAAGCATACTTGGATAGAAATTTCTGGGCGAATGGATGTGGTCTTACATGAGTTTGGTTTGCATACAAAGACAATCTTAATTTTTGCCTCTGGAGACCCCTTCTTTTATGGATTTGGGAATACRTTAAAATGTTTTCTTCCGGAAGCGAATATTCAATCTTTTCCCTATTTCAATAGTATCCAACGTTTGTGTCAAAAATCCATGACCAATTACAGCGAATTGCATTCGGTTTCGGTGCAYGGGAGACCTTGGGCGCCATTAGATATAGCCTTGATTAAAGACGAACCTTTAATTGGGCTTCTAACAGATGGAAAAAAAACACCSGCAGTGATTGCCCAGCGCATGCTGCAATATGGTTTTTCCAATTATARAATGATTGTAGGGGAAGAATTGGACGGTGACTTAGAGCGCATTTCAAAGTATGATTTAGCAAGCTGTGCACAAGAGGAGCATTTGGCCTTRAACTGTGTGTTATTGGTGCGTAAGCATCCTAAAAACACRTCGTTTGGGCTKCMAGATGATCAATTTGTTGGTTTACCAAACCGCGCAAATATGATTACCAAACTCCCTATTAGACTCAGTACTATACACGCCTTGGATTTACGAAATGCCATAAGTTTTTGGGATATCGGTGCTTGTACTGGATCTGTTGCTATTGAAGCAAAAAGGCACTATCCACATTTGTCCATTACTGCCTTCGAGATTCGTACAGAATGTGGTGAGATCATTCAACAAAATAAAGARCGCTTTTCTACTCCYGGKATACAAGTAGTAATTGATGATTTCTTTGACCTTGACTTRAAGAATTACCCCATGCCTAATGTGGTTTTTATTGGAGGTCATGGCAATCGTTTAGAAGAAATGATTCAAAARATACATGCCTTAAATCCAACMATTCGTATTGTTATCAATGCAGTRAAAGAAACCACGAGTAGCACGTTTAAATCAACCTYAAACAAACTTGGTTTTGAGATTGATACAACAACAATCCAAGTAAACACACATAATAAAATAGCAATTCACATTGCAGTGAAAAAATAATTAAGTTTTGAGAGCTCYGAGAGCATTTAAAACCNAAAAAAAAAGCAGCATCAAATGAACAAAATAAGTATTATAGCCATTACAGATAAAGGCATAGAGCAAGCATTAATTTTACAAAAACAATTTCCAAARTCATTGGTAATAACTACGCGTAAKACAGCACATGAGAGTGTATCGGTAGTCGCATCTATTTCGGAATATATCAATAGCAATTTCTCAAAATTAGAKGGGATTTGTTTTATCAGTGCCCTCGGTATTTGTGTGCGCACTATTGCTCCTTGTTTGAATGATAAACAACAGGATCCTGCCGTGATTTGTGTGGATGAGATGGGCTTAAATRTACAGTCTGTTGTAAGTGGACATTTRGGTGGAGCCAACGATTTTGCCACTAAAGTTGCTCAGTTAATGGGAGGAACTCCTATTATTTCAACGGCGAGTGATGTRCAAGATATTTGGGCATTGGATACGCTGGCGGCTAAGTTTGATTGGACGGTGGAAACTTCCTTAACCATGAATGAAAGTATCGCTTTATTTGTCAATAAAAAGCCTACAGCCTTGTTGTTGGAAATCAAAGACAAAGGAACGRTGTATTTAGAAAAAACAGTACCGGATTTTGTACAGGTATTTTACAATTCGGATGCTATAAATGAAGCCGAATTTGACTTGATTATAGCCATCACCTATAAAAATCATGATTTTAAAACWAGCACTTTAAATTTTGTRCCAAAAGTATTGACTGTTGGTTCGGGATGTTCTAAAAAAATTGATGATCAGATTTTTGATACCGCTTTTAGAACGGAATTTGAGGCGAAAGACCTGTTCTTCTCTGCCATTCAACAATTCGGTTCTATCGATATTAAAGCAAAGCAATCAGCTTAYCTAACTTGGAGTGAAACTCACARTATTCCTTTTCATACGTTTACAAGTGATGCAATAGACGGTGTTACAGTTCCAAATCCTAGCTTGGTTGTACAAGAAAAAATWGGGGTAGAYGGMGTGTCRGAATCTACAGCGATGTTGATGGCCAAAAGCACTTCTTTATTGGTAGAAAAACAAAAAATAATATTAGAAAACGAAGAGCGATTTACCTTTGCTGTTGCGTTGGATAGCTCAGTAGAGCGCAAGGCACAAATTGCGATAATTGGRGCRGGYCCTGGTGATGAAGAATTGATTACCGTAAAAGGGAAACAATATTTAGAGGAAGCTGATTGTGTATTGTACGCAGGAAGTTTAATCCCAGAGGAAATGACCAATTGGTGTAAAAAAGGAGCTGTAGTTCGCAACTCGGCAAGTATGACYTTGGAAGAACAAGTTGCTTTGATGCAAGAACATTATATCAAAGGRAATGCAATTGTACGTTTGCAATGTGGTGACCCATCAATTTATGGTGCAATTCAAGAGCAAATGACCATTTTTGATGAATTAGGAATGGATTATTTCATCGTTCCAGGGATTTCATCATTTAGTGCAGCAGCAGCAGCCTTAAAATCTGAATTTACCATTCCAGAAGTGGTGCAATCAATCATTTTAACTAGAGGAGAAGGAAAAACACCTTTACCAGCAACCGAAAAATTAGTGGAGATGGCGAAACACAAAGCCACTATGTGTCTGTTTTTAAGTGTTGGAATTGCCAAGAAAGTACAAAACCAATTATTAGAACATTACGATCCGAGTACT
The DNA here is from genome assembly GCA_002401385.1 of Flavobacteriaceae bacterium. Taxonomy (GTDB): domain Bacteria; phylum Bacteroidota; class Bacteroidia; order Flavobacteriales; family Flavobacteriaceae. The sequence goes on from NVSY01000020.1 coordinate 72,069, forward strand.
CCTGTAGCAGTGATGTACAGATTGACTTGGAAAGATGAAGAAATTTACCAAGGAACCTTGGAAAACTTAGCTCAGATTGTAAAAGACAGCAAAAAAACGAGAACAGTATTGATTATTGTGGGTGAAGCTATTGGCGCTCGTAAAAACAGATCTCAATTGTACAATCCAGAGTGGAAACACATTTTCAGAACGAATAAAAAGTTTGTGTTAAGCGAATAATTACAATTTATACCAACCATTTTATGATACTTGTATTTGGAGGCACTACGGAAGGAAAAAAGGTAATTCAACTGTTAGAAAAGTTGCAATTGCCTTATATCTATTCTACCAAAACGGAAATAACTGTTGCTTTAAAAAGCTATGGAACGTACCGTTTTGGCGCGTTTTCAGAGGAATCTTTGTCTCAGTTTATAGCAGAGAATCAGATTACTTATTGCATTCATGCATCGCATCCATTTGCGACAGTTTTGCATGAAACTATTGCTCGTGTTTTTGAAAAACACAGCCTTCCAGTATTTCGATTGCAACGGGAATATCCAGCACATTCAACAAGTAAGAATGTGCATTATGTTTCGGAGTATCCAGATGTAATTTCCTTATTAAAGGAGAAATTTTCAAAGAAAAGACTGTTGGGATTGACAGGAGTGCAAACCATAGAAAAACTGACCGATTATTGGAAAACCAATTTGAGTTATTTTCGAATTTTGGACAGGCAATCGTCTATAGATATTGCTGTAAAAAGCAATTTTCCTTTAACGCAATTGATTTTGGGCTATCCAAATACAAAAGTTTCAGAAGAAATAGCCTTGTATAGAGAGAAGAAAATTGAGGTGGTWTTGACAAAAGAAAGTGGGAATAGCGGCTCTTTGAGCATCAAAATAGCTGCGGCTGAAAGTCTTGGAATTCCAATTATCATTATTAAAAAACCAAGTTTACCTCCTTATTTTCAATTGGCAGCTAATGTATCAGTATTGGAATCATTTTTAAAACCATCGAAAATATGAGTTTAAAACCCATTCCATCTGGTCCTTTAAGAGAAGGTTTTACTACAGGGACTTCTGCTACGGCAGCAGTAAAAGCAGGTTTGTTATCCATTATTACACAGCAATTACAACAGAATGTAAAGGTGCAATTACCCATTGATCGTGTGTTGGAAATCCCAATTCATTCGAATGTGTTCTCAAAAACCGCTGCAAGATGTAGTGTGATTAAAGACGCAGGTGATGATCCTGATGTGACCAATGGAGCAGAAATTGGCTGTGATATTGAACTTACCCAATGCAAAGAGATTGTATTTATGGCGGGTGAAGGTGTTGGAACAGTGACCTTGGCTGGATTGGAATTGGAGGTTGGAGAACCAGCAATCAATCCTGTGCCAAGAAAAATGATGCAGAGTGCAGTGCAAAAATTATTACACAACTACGATTTAGAATGCGGGGTACTGATCAAAGTATTTGTTACCAATGGGCGCGTATTGGCAAAACGAACTTTGAATGAGCGTGTGGGAATTATGAACGGATTGTCCATTTTAGGGACTTCAGGTATTGTAAAGCCTTATTCCTCATCCTCATACATTGCGAGTATTGAACAAGGAATAGATGTGGCAGTAGCCAATGGTATCAAAGAAGTTGTGATCAATTCTGGTGCACGTAGCGAAAAATACCTTCGGAGCTTATTTCCTGAGTTGACGGAGCAATCGTTCATTCATTTTGGAAATTGGATAGGGGAGACATTGACAAAAATTAGTACTTCAAAAATAGAAAAAGTTACCATTGGAATCATGCTGGGAAAAGCGGTCAAATTGGCTTTTGGACGTACAGATACCCACAGCTGTGTTTCTAGTTGGAACAAGGAGTTTATCAGAGATATCGCACTGGAAATTGGAACTGAAAAAGAAAAAGCAAATGCAGTTTTAGAATTGAATATGGCAGGCAGGCTGATTGAACTATTTCCTTTTGAACAAGAGGAACCATTTTTTCAAGCTCTTTTAAAAAACTGCTATGAACAAAGTAAGCAGAAAATAAAAAACACACACTTAGATCTATACCTGATAGGGAAAGATGGAAGTTTTATAAAATATATTAAATAATGAGTATCATCAGTTTTGTAAGGCCTTTGATGGCAGGAGTATTGCATTCGTTCGAACCCGATCACGTAACGGCGATATCGGTATTGGCAACAGAAAATGCCATTACTAAAGAAAGAACATCCTTTAAAATGGTCTTGAAAGCTTCGCAATGGGCTTTTGGTCATTCCTTGACCTTATTGCTTTTTGGTGCGGTGGCACTGGCTTTTAAATCTTCAGCACAATTATTTATTCAAGATATTTCTTATTGGGCAGAAATGGCTGTGGGTCCTATTATGATTTGGTTGGGCGTGACTGCCATTCGTAGAAATCACAAAATTAAGGAGATGATTGCCTTACACAAGGAAATTCAGGAACACGATCATTTAGATTCCAATCCCATTCATTTACATGGTAAAATGGGAGAAGAAATTGCGATGAACCCTTTGAATAAATCGTTTTGGGTAGGAATGTTACACGGATTGGCAGGAACAGGAGGTGCTTTAACCTCTGCTTTGGTATTGAGTGCAGACACAGTGATGGACGCCATTATTGTTTTGCTAATTGAATGCCTTGGGATTATTGTTGCCATGGGAGTTTATAGTTATTCTCTAATCGCAGTGATGAGTCGATTTATAGAAAAAAACTTGTCCATTTTTAAATGGATGAACGGGGTTGCGGGATTGCTATCTATTTTGATAGGTGGCTATTGGATTTATAAAACGACTACAGGTATCTAAAATATTGAAATTATTACTACTAAAAACTACAACTAACAACAACTAACTATGAGTACATTAAGTTTATTAAGACCATTAATGACAGGGATTTTACATTCGTTTGAACCCGATCATGTCACAGCAATTTCTGTCTTAGCTACAGAAAATGCCACTACTAAAGAAAAAACAAATTTTCGAACGGTGTTAAAAGCGTCACAATGGGCTTTTGGGCACTCTGCAACACTGTTGTTATTTGGTGGTTTGGCCTTGTTATTTAAAGCATCACTTGGTGGTTTTGTAGACGAAATTTCGTTTTGGGCAGACATCGCTGTAGGACCTATTATGCTTTGGTTGGG
>NVSY01000021.1 GCA_002401385.1 Flavobacteriaceae bacterium
AAAATAAATTCATGTGAGAACGAGTGTAACGAGTGCTTACATGGGTTCTCAAATTTTGAAATATTTTTAGTTAATTACAAAATTTTAAACACATGAAAATTATAAAAATGAAACAATTATTTTATTTAGTTTTTGCAGGTATATTGGTCTTCTCTTGTAGCGAAGACGAATATACCCCTTATAGTCCAGATCCATTAGCAGATAATGATGGAGCAATAAGTTATACAAATATGACAAGCTATCCGATTGTTGGAAATATTGTATCACAAGAACCGGAATATACTGTAGATGGAGCCTATAAATTTGGTGTACATGAAGTGGTAGCACCAAATGGTAGCACATTTAAATTGGCAAATTTTTCTATAGATAATCTTACGGGAGTGATTAATTATACAAATGAAGGTGAACTTTCTCCTGGTTCTTATAATGTAACTGTAAGTGTAGGTCATGTAAACGGTTTGGCTGTTTACGATAACGCTTATGTTTTAACAGTTTCAGAAGTACCCGTAGTAGTAAATATTGATAAGCCAGCAGTAGATGCTGGGATATTCCAGACTGGCGTTGTAGCAATAGTTTCTTATACAGATACTTCTGAAAGTGGTTTAATTACCGATGTAGAATATACGTTGGTAGATGCGCCATCAGGATTTTCTATTAATAAAAATTCTGGAGAAATAAGTAAATCGGATGCAGCAACCTCAGGAAAAAATAGTATTTCGGTTAAAATTACGACTAATTTAGGTGCAATTACTGAAACAAATATTTGTATTGTTACAGTTGGTGAAGCTCCAACCATAGAATATGTGCAAACAGACGGGAATACGCCATTAACCAATGTAACAATGTCTCCATGGACAGCGTATACAACGGCAGCTCCAAATTTAGTGGGGATGATAGCAACGAGTTATGATATTATTTTTCCATCCGAATTAGTTGATGGTTCTGTTGTTGCGAATGCTGACGGAACAATTTCTGTATTGGCAGATCAAAATTTAGCAATTGGAACTCATTCACTTGGTGTTAAAGTAACGAATGCTGGAGGTAACGAAGTTGTTTTTGAAGATGTATTTACAATTACTGTTGAAAATAGATGGGAAGCAATGGATTTATTCAATGATACATTTGATGATGGTTCTACAGGTAATATTGCTCCAGGAAATGGAATTTATCCAAGTTATTCAGGTTATACTTTAGGTGGTTCTAGCTCTTGGAACAAAGCAGTAATTAATAAAACAGGATTGCCAACTATTGAGGGAATTAGAGTACAAGATCCGGGTACAAGTGATCATTATTTAGTGAAATCTCTTGACATAACAGGAGTAAAAGCAATGAGAATTTCTTTTTCTGAACAATTGGGCTATAACGCTAATTTTGTAGATGCTCATAATAGACGATTGTATGTGGGAGAATCTACCACAGATTTAGATAATGACTCTTTTGATGTTAGTAATTGGACAGAAGTTATGGCAGATAATGACCCAAGATGGTCAGGTTCTTCAACTTGGGCTTCAAGGGTTCCTAGTTTTGTAAATAATATTGATATTGATTTAAGTGCTATTTCTGGAAGTACTTTAAAAATCAATTGGTTTTTAGGGACCATAAGTACAGCCCAAAAAGGTCAATATATAATTGATTCTTGTAAAGCACAATATACTGCTGCTTTCCCTGCAGAAGAAATGTAACATATTTAAAGAGGCTGGTTTTAAATCGGCCTCTTTATAACTTTTTATTTATTAAACTTTTACAAGCTTAATTCAAACTAAAAAAATGAAAAACAAACAAAACATATTGTTGTTATTTGGACTTTTATGCTCAATTTTTATTCAAGCACAAGAGATTAAACCAAATATTTTATTCATAGCCATAGATGATTTAAAACCAACCGTGGGTGCATTTGGAGATGACTTTGCCATAACTCCAAACATGGATAAGTTAGCAGTAAAGGCTACTGTATTCCTAAATAATCATACCCAACAAGCGGTATGTGGGCCTTCTCGCGCAAGTTTAATGACTGGTAAAAGACCAGATTATACAAAAGTGAGAGATCTTAAAACCAAGATGCGAGATATCAATCCAACTATTCTTTCAATGCCTCAATATTTTAAGGAGCAAGGATATACTACCGTTGGAACAGGTAAAATTTATGACCCAAGATGTGTAGATAAATATATTGATAAACCTTCTTGGAGTATTCCATTTTATAAAGAACAAAATCTTGAGTTTCCAACAGCATATGGAAATCCAAAGTTTGGTTATTATCAAAATAAAGAAATTAAGAAAAAAATAGCTTCATTGATAAAAGAAGGTAAGGAAAAAGGAGTTAAGAATCCAACAAAGTATGCACGAGATAGGTTCAAACCACCTTTTGAAACTAGTGATGCGCCAGATGAAGCTTATATGGATGGTGCCATTGCAAAAAAAGGCATAGAATTAATTGAAGAACTAAGCAACGATCCATCAAAGCCATTTTTCTTGGCAATTGGATTTAAAAGGCCACATTTACCTTTTGTAGCTTCTCAAAAATATTGGGATTTATACAATCGTGACGAAATTGAATTAGCAGCTTTTCAACAGAAAGGAAAAAACGTACCGAATTACGCCTATCATAATTCTGGTGAATTGAGGAGTTATAAAGATCCGAGCATTGACTATAAAATAAATGATGAAAACCTATTAGAATTAGACAAAGAAACTCAGAGGAGTTTAATTCATGGTTATTATGCAGCTACTAGTTTTGTGGATGCTCAAGTAGGTAAAATTTTAGCGAAATTAAAAGAAAAAGGCCTTGATAAAAATACCATTATTGTGGTTTGGGGAGATCATGGTTGGCATTTGGGAGACCATAGTTTATGGAATAAACACTCCGTATTAGAACAAGCAACAAGATCGCCACTTATGGTCTATTCTCCTTTTATTGAAAAAGGAATTGAAATTACATCTCCAACGGAGTTTGTAGATATATTTCCAACTTTATGCGAATTGGCAGATTTAAAAATCCCTTCCAAATTAGATGGGAAAAGCTTAAAAACGTTAATCGATGGCTCCACAACAGCCGTAAAAAAATATGCTGTAAGTCAGCAACCAAGAGCTAAAAATGTATTGGGCTACAGTTTTAGAACTCAGGATTACCGCTATACTGCCTGGATTGGTGGTGGTAAAAAAAGTACAGATAATTCAATTTCTGAAAAAGATATTGTAGCACAGGAATTGTACGATTATAATACAGATCCTTTAGAGACCGTTAATTTAATTGATACCCCAAAATATTCCAGTATTCAATTAGAATTAAATGGTTTTGCTTTTAAATATTTTAAGAATGAATATGAGAAGTCTCATGTGAAAACTAGTAAAGTTGAAGGTTCAGAGAAAAGTATCAAGCAACTATTAAATGGAAACTATGATCAAAAAAAGGTTTATGTTGGTGCGACCTTGAATCACAAGCAATTAAACACATCGGTATCTGATTTGTTTCTTCAAGAATTTACCTACACCACCCCAGAGAATTGTGCAAAGCAATCTCGAGTTCATCCAAGTCCAAACAAATGGGATTGGGATCAAATAGATGAATATGTACAGTTTGCACAGGATCATAAAATCACAGTCCGTTTACATGGACCCATTAGTCCGCAGGCGTCTAAATGGGCAAAGAGAGATGAGCGTACTGCAGAAGAATTGGAACCTGTTATGGTTGATTATATGACCCAACAATGTATTCGATTTAACAACAATCCTGCTGTTCGTTGGATGGATGTTGTGAATGAAACAGTGGCTAGAGATGGTGATTGGTTTAAAGATAAACCCGGAGTTGATAAATGGGAAAATCCATGGGTAAAAATGGGGTACGATACATTAGGAGTACCACTTTATATTACTAAAGCATTTGAAATAGCCAATAAAAACGCACCAAATATAAGTCAAGTGTACAACCAACATGGTGGAATGGAACCTAAAATGTGGGCACGTGTAAAAAAAACCATCCTGTATTTACGAAAAAAAGGATATCGTGTTGACGGAATGGGTTGGCAAGCACATTTAAAAAGTACTGTCGATTTAATGCATAGAAAAAAGAGTTTACAATTTTTATCTGAATTGATTGATTGGGCACATGCACATCAATTAGATTTTCACGTGACAGAAATAGATTATAAAATTTCGGATAATAATAATTCATCAGCGGCACTTTTAAAACAAGCAGAAGCTTATTCCAATGTTTTAAAAATGTTGTTATCTAAAAGAAAAACTGGTGTTGTTACTTTCAATACTTGGGGGATGGTAGATAAAAACACCAGTAAACATACAGACATGTTTCGCTTTATGTTCGATAAAAAAGGAAAGGCGAAGCCTGCTTATTTCGCAATTAAAGACGTCCTAATTAATAATAAAAATAATTAAATGAAATTTTCAAATACAGTAATATTTACCCTTATTTTTTCGTGTGCAGTGAGTGTGTTGCACGCTCAAAAGAATAAAAAACCTCGTTATCTAAATCCAAATAATTCGGTTGATGAACGGGTTGATGATTTGATGTCTCGTATGACTTTAGAAGATAAAGTATATCAAATGTGTCAGTATGTTGGTCTAGAACATATGAAGCATGCTGAAAACAATATTTCTGCTGAAGATTTAGAAAAGAATGATGCACTGGGTTTTTATCCAGGGATGCTTAGCAAAGATGTAGCAAAACTGGCGACTGAAGGAAAAATCGGATCATTTTTACACGTGGTAACTCCACAAGAAGCGAACGAATTACAAAAATTAGCCTTACAAGCACCCTTAAAAATTCCAGTTTTAATTGGTATAGATGCCATTCATGGAAATGGATTGGTAAGTGGTGCTACAATTTACCCTTCTCCAATATCTCAAGCAGCAACTTTTGATGATGCTCTGATTAAAGAAGGTAGTAGACAAACTGCCTTGGAGATGAGAGCCAACGGAATGCACTGGTCTTTTGCACCAAATATTGATGTACTTCGTGATCCAAGATGGGGACGTACCGGTGAAACGTACGGAGAAGATCCATTTCTAGTTGGTAATATGGGCGTAGCAACAATTTCGGGAATGCAATCTGATGATTATGCAGGTTCGGAAAATGTAATTACATGCGCTAAACATCTTATTGCTGGTAGTTCTTCCATAAACGGATTAAACGCATCTCCTACAGATGTTTCCAAAAGGACTTTGTTTGAAATATTTCTACCGCCATATCGTCGTGCAGTAAGAGAAGCAAATGTATATTCTATCATGGCAGCACATAATGAAGTTGCTGGGATGCCAGGTCATATGGATAAATTTATGATGAATGATTTAATGCGTGATCGTTGGGGTTTTGATGGGTTTTATGTGAGTGACTGGAACGATGTTTCTCGTATTGATATTTGGCATCATGTGGCAAAAGATTTTAAACAATCAATTGAATTTTCTGTAAATGCAGGAATGGATATGAACATGCATGGGCCCTTATTTGATACCCATTTAATTGAATTAGTGAAAGAAGGAAAGGTAGATGAAGAGCGTGTAAATTATGCATGTAAAAAAATATTGAAAGTTAAATTTGATTTGGGTCTTTTTGAAAATCCGTTTGTAGATGTGAAAAAAGCAAATGAGGTTAATAATTCAGAAGCCCATCAGAAAAATGCACTAGAGCAAGCAAGAAGAGCCATTGTGTTGCTTAAAAATAAAGGGAATACACTTCCGTTGTCAAATGAAGGTAAAGGAAAAACAATCTTTATAACAGGACCCAATGCTAATAATCAAACAACATTAGGAGATTGGGTGTCACCACAACCAGAAGAGAATATTATTACAATGGTTGAAGGGATTTCAAAAATCGGAAAAGAAAAAGGGTACAAAGTTGATTATTATGATGCTGGTGATCGTTCTAAACTTATTACAAATGATAAGATCGCTATTGCTGCCGAAAAAGCTTCAAATGCAGACTTGACAATTTTAGTGTTAGGAGAAAACTCTTTCCGACATGATTGGGGTAGAAAAACTACAGGAGAAAATATAGATAGAGCTACCTTAAAACTATCTGGAAATCAAATGAAATTGGCCGAAAAGATTCTTGATCTTGGGAAGCCTGTAATTGTGGTTTATGTGAGCGGTAGTCCGATTGCAGAGCCCACTTTAGAAAAAAGGGCTTCAGCTGTTTTAAATACCTGGGAAAGCGGTGCATTTGCAGGACAAGCAACAGCAGAAATTTTGTTTGGTCAAATAAATCCGAGCGGTAAATTGCCTTTAACAATACCAAGAAGTGTAGGTCAATTACAGATGGTTTACAATCATAAACCTACCGCATATATTCATAAGTACAATACCGAAAAGAAAGTGCCATTACACCCTTTTGGGTTCGGATTAAGTTATACATCATTTGACTATGCACAACCTAAAGTTTCAAAAGAAAAATTTGTGGGTGTAGATGATAAAATCACGGTTACTGTAGCTGTTACAAATAGCGGAAAAGTTGATGGAGAAGAAGTGGTTCAAATGTATATTAGAGATAATATAAGTTCGTACACAAGACCAGTAAAAGAATTAAAAGGATATAAAAGAGTGTTTATTAAAGCTGGAGAAACGAAAACAGTTTCTATAGAAATAGATGTAGAAAGTTTAGCCATGTATGATCGTGATTATAATTTTGTGGTAGAACCAGGAGATTTTACCATTATGACAGGTTCTTCATCAAACAAAAAACACTTAAAAACGACAACAATTTCTGTTGATCAAAAGATAGAATTAAATTATTAATACCAAAAAAATTATGAAAATAAGATTACATATAGGAATACTATTTATAGCTACATTACTTACATTAAGTAGTTGTGAACAGAAAACTAAAGAAACCATAAAAGCTAACAAACAACCGAATATCGTATTTATTATGGCCGATGATCATGCGGTTGCTGCCATTAGTGCCTATGAAGATTGGTTGTCTGAAATTGCACCAACACCAAATATTGATCGTATTGCTAATAACGGTATGCTCATGTATAATACCTACAATACAAATTCTATTTGTGGGCCAAGTAGATCGGCTATCTTAACCGGAAAATATAGTCATGTAAGTGGATTTTTTAAGAACGAAAAAGGAGGAGATTTTGATGGAAGTCAGCAAACCTTTCCCAAACTATTGCAACAAGGAGGATATGAAACAGCAGTGGTTGGAAAATGGCATTTAGGAACGGTTCCAACGGGTTTCGATTATTCTAAAGTAATGATTAATCATGGTGGACAAGGAACGTATTTTGATACTGTTTTTTTAGAAAACGGAAAAGACACCATTGTTGAAAGAGAACGTCATTCAACAGCACAAGTTGCTCATGATGCGTTAAAATGGTTAGACAATGGGAGAGATAAAGACAAACCTTTTATGTTGATGTATCAGTTCAAAGCGCCACACAGACCTTGGACACCTGCAGAAGAATTCAAAGAGTTGTTTACAGAGGGTGATTTGCCTCATCCAGCTAACTTTAACGATGATTACAAAGGACGAAAAGCAGCCAGCGAACAATGGATGGAAATTGCAAACCATATGAATCGTAAAGATTTAAAAGTACCGCCTAAGAATCCTGAAAGTATGACTAAATGGGAATTTAATAAGTACAATTTATATGGTAATAGAGCAGGCGAAGATTGGACACCACATGATTCATTGCAAGGTGCTGAATTGAAAAACTGGAAGTTTCAAGCTTATGTAAAAGATTATTTACGCTGCGTTGCTGGCGTTGATAAGGCAGTAGGGCAAATGCTAGATTATTTAGATGAAAATAATTTAACAGAGAATACAATTATTGTTTATACATCAGACCAAGGATTTTATTTAGGAGAACATGGCTGGTTTGACAAGCGATTTATGTATGAGGAATCGTTTAGAATGCCATTTATGATTCAATATCCTGGGGTAATTGAGCCTGCATCTGTGAATAGAGAGTTGTTATTGAATATTGATTTTGCTCCCACATTCTTAGATTTTGCCGGATTAGCCATTCCAGAGGATATTCAAGGAACAAGTTTTAAAAAGCAATTGGTTAATGATAAATCAGCAGAAACAAGAGAAGCGGTTTACTATCACTATTATGAATGGCCAAAATGGCACAACGTTCAGCCACATTATGGTGTAAGAACAGATAGATATAAGTTAATTCACTATTACTATAGTATGGATGAGTGGGAATTGTTCGATTTAGATACCGACAAAAATGAAATGAACAACCTGTACGGTAAGGCTGGTTATGAAGAGATTACTGCCACTCTAAAACAACAAATAAAGGAGTTACAAGTGGAGTATAAAGATGATATGAGTTTAGAAGAAATGCGAGAAATGACGGATGTTGTAATTGAGCGTGTTTATAATGAATCAAATTTAAAAACAAAATAACTCCATGAGAAAAAATCTTAAATATTTACTTTTTTATGTACTCTTTGTTTCACAAATATTGTTGGCGCAAACCAAACCAAATATTGTTTTGATTTTAGCCGATGACTTAGGCTTTTCGGATATAGGAAGTTTTGGAGGCGAAATTCAGACTCCGAATTTAGATAAACTTGCAGAAGACGGTATTAGATACACACAATTTTACAATACCTCTAGATGCTGTCCAACCAGAGCCTCCTTACTTACGGGATTGTATCCTCATCAAACAGGATTGGGCTGGATGACAAAAGTAGATTTGCAACAACCGGGGTATATAGGTGAGTTAAATAATCAAAATGTTACCATTGGAGAAGTCCTAAAACAATCGGGGTATTCAACATACATTTCAGGTAAATGGCATGTTAATAAAGACGATGAGTGCGATCAAGATAGCCCGAGACATAACTGGCCTTTACATCGAGGATTTGATAAATTTTATGGTATTCTTAAAGGAGCTTCCGATTATTTTAATCCAGACAATTTATACCATGGTGATACGCTGATTAAACCTAACAAAGATTATTATTTTACAGATGCTGTAAATGATTATGGACGTAAGTTTATTAACGATCATTATGAGACTAATAGTGATAAACCTTTCTTTCTATATTTAGCCCACATAGCGCCACATTGGCCAATACAAGCAAAACCTGAGGATATAAAAAAATACGAAGGAAAATATATGGAAGGATGGGATTTGYTACGTRAAAAACGGTTTAGAAGAATGCAAGAACTTGGGATTATTTCACCGTCTACAACACTCTCTAAAAGAACTGGAGTGATACCAGCATGGAATTCTCTTTCTCAAGAAAAGAAAGTAGAGATGGATAAGAGAATGGCAATTTATGCTGCTCAAATTGATATTATGGATCAGGGTATTGGTAAAATTGTACAAACGCTTAAAGATCAAAACCAATTAGACAACACAATTATTATTTTTCTTTCAGATAATGGTGGATGTATGCAACCTATATCTCGCGGTCTAAGTAAAGAAATAAAAGATTTTGGAACAGAGAAGTCCTTTGAAAGTTATGGAGAACCTTGGGCAAATCTTAGCAATACACCCTTTAGAAATTATAAAAAATGGGAACATGAAGGAGGTGTTTCGAGTCCTTTAATTGTTCATTGGCCAAATGGGATTAGTGATAAAGGTGGGCTTAGAAATCAAATGTCTCATGTAATAGATGTAATGCCAACTCTTTTAGAACTTGCAAATGCAGCATACCCAAATACCTTTAAAAACAATGTTATTTTACCTCTTGAAGGAGAAAGTCTTGTAACTACTTTTAACAAAGACACGCAACATTCGCGCGCAATATATTTTGAGCATAATAGTAATAGAGGAATGAGAGAAGGAGATTGGAAATTAGTCTCATTAGCTAAAAAATCATTCCCTTATCATAAAGAATGGGAATTATATAATCTTAAAGAGGATAGATCTGAAATCACAAATTTGGCAGTAAAGTATCCAAATAAAGTGAAGGAACTAAGTATAAAATGGAATACTTGGGCTAGTAGAACAAATGTATTGCCTTTAGATGGTAGAGGCTGGAATGAAAGGATTAACAATCCTTCAGGTGTTCAAAAAAACTAAGAGGATATTCAAATTAACAAAAGAAGTAAAAACTAAGGTTTTAAAAAAAACAATAATGATAGTTAGAAAAGTTATTTTCAATTTATTAATGTTATGTTTTGTTAATGCGTTTGCACAAGATATGTCAACTTTTGAATATCCGTTTAGACAAGAAAATCTAATTCCTTGGTCCATAGTTGCTTTTGATAGCCAAGAAAGATCTCCTGCAGAACGTGTTAAAATGGTGAAGGATTTAGGATTCAGTCAATACGCTTTTGGTGGTAGAGAAAAACATATTAAAACTATGGAGCAAGAATTAAGGCTTGCTAAAAAAGAGCATATAAAAATTAGTGCGGTTTGGTTGTACTTGAATCCAGCTAAAGATGCTCCTGGGCAGTTAAAAACGATGAGTGAGAACATTTTTAAAACGCTTGAAAAAGTTGGCTTACAAACTGAAATATGGGTTGGGTTTGCGCCAAATTATTTCGTCAATTTAACTCAGGAAGAAGCTTTAAAAAAGGCCGTAGAAATGATTGCTTATTTAAGTAATAGAGCCCAGAAAATCAATTGTAAAATTGCCTTATACAATCACGGTGGTTGGCCAGGAAATCCAGTAAACCAACTAAAGATTATTAAAGCCTTAGCGCAATACGAAATAGGCATCATATATAATTTCCATCATGCACATTTAGATTTAGAGGCTTATAATGAAAATTTAAATTTGATGCGTCCTTATTTGTGGTGTGTCAATTTAAACGGAATGAGAAAAGATGGACCAAAAATTTTATCAATAGGGAAAGGAGATCTAGAAAAAGAAATGATTCAGTCTGTATTAAATACTGGTTATAAAGGGCCCTTTGGAATTTTAGGGCATGTAAAAGGAGGTGATCCAGCTATCATATTAAAAGAGAATGTTGAAGGTTTGCATACATTATTTCCGAATGATTAACTATTATTAGGATGCGATAACAACCATCAAAAAGCCATCCCTTTTCAACAAATAAATGACAAAAAACAACTAAAAATTTAAAAGAATGAAAATAGTTACAATTTTAGGTTTCCTATTAATAGGCTTTACTGCTCAAAGTCAAAAGTCAGTAGTTCAAGTTAAAGAAGAGGTAATTGAATATAAAAAAATAGATACTATAAGTTTAAAATTACACCTATACAAACCTTTAGATTTTGATGCTTCAAAAACCTATAATGCCATGGTGTTCTTTCATGGAGGAGGATGGAATGGCGGTAGTTACAAAGCTTTTAAACGTCAATCTATGTATTTGGCTTCAAGAGGTATGATAGCGATTTCTGTAGAATATCGTGTAAAGAAAGTGCATGGTACGTCTCCATTTGTTGCTGTAGAAGATGCAAAATCGGCCATAAGATATGTAAGGGAACATGCAAAGGATTTGAATATAAATCCAACTATGATTGCGTCAGGAGGAGGGTCTGCAGGAGGGCATTTGGCGGCCGCTTGTGGAAATATCGTAGGTTTAGATTTAAAAACCGAAAATCTAAAAATTAGTTCAAAACCAAATTCTTTGGTACTGTTTAATCCTGTTTATGATAATAGCAAAAACGGTTATGGTTATAAAGCCATAGAAGGTCGCGTAGATGAAATATCACCATTGCATAATATTTCAAAAGGAGCCCCTCCAACCATCGTTTTTTTTGGAACGAATGATAAAACCACCCCTGTGTCATCTTCAAGAGAATACGACAAAAAAATGAAAGCCATAGGTAGTAGAAATGAGTTGTGTTTGTACGAAGGTGCAGCACATTCATTTTTTAATAAAGGGGCGTATTTTGTAGATACAGTAGATAAAATGGATGACTTTTTGGTGTCCTTAAAGTACTTAAACGGTGCTTCAACAGTGAAAGAGCAATACGCTTTTATGTTAGGTAAATAGGAATGCCTAATTTCAACTATTTAAAGAACCATCAGTTCTTTTATTTAAGTTATTATTTTATTTAATCAACAACCTCGACCCAAGGGTACGAGGTATGCTTCCGAAAAAACATTTTTTATTTCGAGGCAAGCCTCGGGGAATTAAACCCTCAATGAGGGATTAAAAACTAATCAATTATACTCTCAAATACAAAGCCAAAGGAGTATTCACCTACATAAGTTCCAATTCCAAAAACCATTCTATTTTCAGAAAGCTCAACCAAACGAAAAGAATCTTCATCACATATTGTAAACGTYCCWTTGGTMCCCWSWTCATYTATAGTGTCTTYAATKCTACATTTATTTAAAATCAATSTAGYCTCMATCACTKCTACAYCATTTAAYWWATATGGAWCGWAKAACAATTTACCYTCAAAACGTTCAGCTTCACTAATKGTTTCAAAACAACGTRTCTCCCCTAATTCAATKTYAACTWTTYCGAYGCTTTCGTTTGTTGGCGAAGTGGAGGCCGAAAATGTATAGATGTCGTCTGCGACACAAGCGTTATTAATTAAATTAGGCCAATCCTTATATTTTTCCGGGCGAATCACTTCAGTTAATTTCCATGATTTCTTAGATCCTCCATGCATTTTAACCAATTCTGCTGCTGTAAAATCCGTTACCATTAATTTAGATGATTCATCATCTGGTGAACAATTGATAAATGTTAATACAAGGCAAAAACTCAACAGTAATTTTGTAATCAAGTAATTTTTCATGTGCTGCTTTAATTTTAATAATTATTTGTTTGTTGCAAAATTAATTATAATCATTATACCATGTGTATAATTTGATCGAAACTAATAAAGCCTATTTACATAATGCAAATTCGATTATGCATTGGCAAACCTCATGCCAAAAATTATTTTTCACCTGATTTAGTTGGTTTTCGGAAGGAAAAYCCTCCTAATACAGTCATTTAAGTATCACCTATTTCAGGGCTATTCACACCTRTTTATTACTGTAATGCCTTTAGGTAACAAAGGTTAACAATTATATCAAAAGAAATACTTTMCCCACTATTAGAGCCCTCTATAGTATTCTAAAATTTTAACACGTAACAAGTATTGATATTTTGTTTTACTCAAATTCAATTTTGCGGAGTCCATATTGTTTTTGCTAATAATATAATCTACACTATTTGAGACACCATTATTAAATCTAATTTCATTTACTCTAAATGATTCATCAAACGACTCTACTTGATCTAATAAGATATGATAGCTATCAAAAGCAACTTCCATATTATTATAAGCTTCTTCAATAGATTGTTTAAAAACTAGTTTTGTGTTTTGTAGGTCAATGAGTGATTCTTCTTGTTGTATTTTTTGAAGTGATACGGAGTTCTTCGATTTAAAACCATTGAATAAWGGAATCCTAACCGAAATCCCTACTACGGAATTCAAATTATTTTTGAATTGCTCATTATAATCAATGTTAGTACCTTCAAACTGCGTTACATTTCTCAAAACCGGATATTCTTGACTGTTAATATCCACAAAATCCCCCGTTTCTGTTAGTATAGTCCCCGTATTTGTGAATGATTTAGCAACACYCGANTMWTTGGTATTCAATTGTCCAAAAAGTGAAATTTCAGGAAAGTATAGTGCTCTTGCGACTTTGATTCCAGCATCTGCGGCATCAATTCTCAATTGTTTTGATTTAAACGTTGCTAAATTTTTCAAGGCCTCATCATAGACCATATCCGCTGAATATGTATATTTCTGAGTAGTTCCCAATCCCAAAATATWTTCAAATGACACATCAGATTCCATTTCTATAGCTAACAATTTGAGCAATGCTAAGAGGGCCGATTTTAAATTATTTTCTGAATTAATAAGCCCCATTTTATCTAATGCATATTGTCCTTTCATATCTGTATAATCCACCCTATTTCCATTGCCTAGATTGTAATGAATTTCCAAGCGTTTTAGCTGTGTTTTTGTTGTTTCAACCCTGGATTTTGCGAGTACTAGCAGCTCTTTAGCATTTAAAATTTGGATATAACGCAGGGTAACTTCCAAAATCAAGWGTTGCTTTGCTTCTTCTACTTCCATCTCTGATGCCTCTAAACTAAATCTATATTGCTTTATAGTATTTAACATTCTGAAGCCATTGAATAAGGTTGCATTAAGACTTAAGGCGGCATTTGAAAAAGTGAGCTCTTGATTTACATAGTCGTTCGAGAAAGGGTCAATACTACGTCCATTATTGATCCCTATGTTATAATTTGCATTTAAACTAGGAATCATATCTAACCGTACCTGATTGTAATTGATATCAGCAGTTTTCGTTTTTAGCGTCGCACTTTTCAAATCGAGATTGTTGCTGATTGCGAGCTCAATACAATCATTTAATGTATAGGAGTTCTTAGCTGTTTCCTGAGAGAATACAGCATTTTGAAAGCATATAAAAAGGCCCAAAAATAAAAATATTTTTTGCATCATACCTGTTATGTTATACAATCCTCCAATTCAATAATTTAAAAATCAGAGGATTTTGGTTGTGTTTATTTAAAAATTTTCTTTCGTAAAATGAATTATTCTGTTCTCAAAGATGTAACTGGATTTACAATGGCTGCTTTAATACTTTGGAAACTTACGGTTAGAATTGAAATCAGTACCGCCAAAAATGCTGCTAAGGCAAATATCCACCACGAAATTTCGATGCGRTAGSTGAAATCYTCCAGCCATCTGTTCATRGCATACCATGCTAATGGGACTGCRATCACAATTGCGATGGCAACTAATTTTAAAAAGTCAATGGATAGTTTATACGTTATTTGGCCCACACTGGCTCCAAGTACTTTTCGAATACCAATTTCTTTGATACGTTTTTCTGCATTGAATGCTGCGAGGCCAAAAAGACCCAGACAAGCAATTAAGATAGAAAGCAGGCTAAAAATGGTAAAAATACTTCCCAATCGTTTTTCAGTACTATAGGTGTTATTGAATGATTCTTCCATGAAATAATAATTGAAAGGTTGCCCCGGAGCCACTGATTTCCATGTTTTTTCAATCTGTGAAAGTGTGTTTGTAAAATCGCCCTCCTCTAATTTTACAATCAAAGCATTTGAATTACTTCCAATTATAAGACTTAAAGCATCAATATTATCTCTTAAAGATCTAAAATGAAAGTCTTTTACAACACCTACAACAGTATAATATGTAGCATTTTCATCTCCCCAATCGGGTGTAATTCTTTTACCCAAGGCTTCTTTAGGTTCGACACCCAAAACAGCCACAGCAGATTCATTAAGAATGATACTTAAAGAATCAGTACTAAATTGTTGATTGAAATCCCTTCCTTCAATAATTTCTAGATCTAGGGTACTTACATAATCGAAATCAACACTCCATTGTTGCATTTGCAATGCCTTTTCCTGTTGGGTGACACCTTCTTCAAAAAAGGAATTATCTCTTCGATTGGATGGTGTTGGAACAAAACTACTTAAGGAAGCGTTTTTAACCTGGGCCAATTGCAACACGTTGTTTTTAAAGGTCTGCACTTGATTTCCAGCTGCATAAACATCATTAATTATTAATACACGTTCCTTTTGATAACCCAAATCTTTACTTTGGATAAATTTTATTTGTTCAAAAACCACCAGCGTACTAACAATTAAGAAAATAGAAATGGCAAATTGGAATACCACCAAAACATTTCTTACAATTCCTCCCCCTGCTCCATTTTGCCCGCTTCCTTTAAGTACTTTAACCGGAATAAATCTGGACATGAAAAATGCTGGATAAATTCCTGAAAGAAGCCCTAACAGCAAGCCTGAAAAAAGCAATAGCCCCCAAAAAACTGGATTGCCAAAAGGAATAGAGATATCCTTGTCGGCCAGCTCATTGAAAAAAGGCATGGCTATGATAGCAATCACCACAGCAAATAATAGGGAGATAAACGAAATTAAACCAGATTCGGTTAAGAATTGAATGATCAATTCAGTTTTTGTTGACCCCAATGTTTTACGAATCCCCACTTCCTTGGCTCTTTTTAATGAATGAGCCGTAGATAAATTCATGAAATTAACAGCGGCTAATATTATTAGAAATAACGCAATAAAGGAAAGGATATATACATTTTGAATACTCCCATTAGCACTCATTTCTGGAAATCTGTTTGAATGCAAATGAATATCCTTAATGTTTATTGTACTAAATTTAAAGTAGTTTCCTGAAGCTTTAAATTGTTCTTCAGTAATACCCGGCATATTTGCTTGTGCAAATGGAACGATATATTTTCTAAAAAGAGACTCCAAGGATTTTTCAAAATCTGCTGGATTTGCAGTAGGAATTAATTTGACAAACGTCGCAAAATTATTACTTCCCCAATTGTTTAGTGAAGCGTCGTTATAGCCAGCCATAGTAAAAAACACACTGTGGTTTCGAAGTAAGGAATTCCTTGGTAAATCATCAATAACTCCCGTTACAACAAAAGTATCCGTGTTGTTTAACAGCATCGTTTGACCCACGGCTTCCTCCAATCCAAAGTGTTTTTCAGCAGCTGATTTTGTTAAAATTAAGGTATTGGGTTCATTCAAAGCAGTTTTTGAATCTCCGTATAATAATTCCAAACCAAACATATCGAAAAAAGTAGCATCCACATAGGAAGTGATATTTTCTTTTACATTTAATGTTGCATCACTTTTTCTAATTAACAGGCTACCTCTATTCCGAAATCGGGTAGTCATTTCTACTTGTGGATAGTCTTTTTCCAACGTAGCTGCAACAGGATCTGAGACTTCTGCAAGATTRTTGAGACGCCCTCCAAATTTGATATCTACATTGATTCGATGTATCCGATCTGCATCTTTGAACATCTTGTCATAACTTAATTCGTCGTAGATATACAACGAGATCAACAAGGCACCAGACATTCCGATGGCCAACCCAAAAGTATTTAGAAAGGTGAAAAAGGGTTGTTTTTTAATATTCCTCCACGCTATTTTAATATAATTTCCAATCATGATTAACTTTTTTTAAACCAAACTATTCTCTGTTACTTTATGTCCATCTAGCATTCTAATAATGCGATGGGTAAATTTTGCATCGTGTTCACTATGTGTTACCATAACGATGGTAGTACCTTGGTTGTTCAGTTCTGTCAATAAATCCATCACTTCATTCCCATTACTACTATCCAAATTMCCKGTAGGTTCRTCGGCAAGAATTAATTTKGGATTGTTTACAACCGCTCTCGCMACTGCAACMCGTTGTTGCTGYCCTCCAGATAATTGCTGAGGAAAATGATTWCGTCTRTGCATTATTTGCATTTTTTCTAATACTTCATGGACTTTCTCTTTTCTCTCCGATTTTTTTACGCCGGTATAAATCAACGGAAGTTCTACATTTTCAAAAACGGTGAGTTCATCTATTAAATTAAAACTTTGGAACACAAATCCTATATTGTGTTTGCGAATATTGGCTCTTTTACGTTCGTTATAATTAATTACCTCCTCGCCATTAAATATAAAACTGCCCCCATCGGAATCATCCAACAGTCCCAAAATATTTAGTAAGGTTGATTTTCCACAACCAGAAGGTCCCATAATAGCAACAAATTCTCCTTTTTTAACTTCAAATGATAGTTTATTTAGCGCAATCGTCTGAAGTTCATCAGTACTGTAGTATTTATCTAAATCCTTAATTTTTATCATAACTTTATCTCTTATTTTAATATTAATTCTTGTTTGTCCCCATAGTTCTCATAGCCAGACGTTATTACTTTATCACCAGGTTCTAGGCCTTGTAAGACTTCATAATATTCGGTGTTTTGGCTTCCTAGTTCAATTTCAACTTTATAGGCAAGTGTGCCATTGTCGTTTAATTTAAATATCCAATTACCACCAGTTTGTTGAAAGAAGCTACCTTTTGGCACTAACATGGCCTCTTTTTCATCACTTAAAGCCAAGCGAATTTGCAGTGATTGACCCCGCCGAATGCTTTCAGGCATTTTTTTATCAAAAATCATATCTACTTGAAAACGCCCATTACTTACTTGGGTATATACTTTTTTGATGTTTAGTTTATAGTCATTTCCATTAAAGGAAAATGTTCCACTTTGTCCAGTGTAAATTCTTGATATATAGTGTTCGTCAATGCCTACTCTAACTTTAAAGCCACTTAATACATCCAACTGCCCCAAGCGTTCTCCTTTCGTCTTTGACTGTCCCATCTCAGCATCTAATGATGTTAATTGTCCATCTACAGGTGCCCTAACAACTAAATCCCCCACTTTTTTTCGCATCAATTTTAAAGCGCTYTGTGTGCGTACATAMGAACTATTTGATTGTGCTAATTCTTGTTTGATGGAAAGAGAATCTTGTTGTAAGATTTCCTCTGCCAATTCCATCCGTTGTTTTTGGTAGTTGTAATTGTTTTCCGATTTTTGATATTCTTGTTGGCCTATGGCCTTTTGTGTATATAATTTTTTATTGAGCGTATATATTCGGTCTGCTTCTATCAGTTCATTTTCAACATCGGTCATCCGATTCAATTTATTGATGGTATTCTGACGTGCGGCATTTTGAGAAATCTGCATCTGTGTTAATAAATTATAAACAGCTGTTTCTTGATTTATCAAACTCAATTCTAAATCGGTATTAGAAAGACGTAAAATGGGTTGGTTCTGTTTCATAATGTCACCATCTTCAACATAAATCTCTTCTACTCGCCCCCCTTCAAGCGCATCTAAATAAATAGTTGTAATTGGTAGCACCATTCCGTTTACAGGTATGTTCTCTTGAAAAACACCTACAGTTATGGTACTTATACTGATCCGTTCTATATTGACATTTAACTTCGATTTGCCATTTGATGAAAACAAAAGATAAACAATAAAGAATAGGAGAAATGATGCTCCTATTGTCATTATAATTTTAGTTCTTGTAAACCTCTTTTTTTTAATTGGGATATCCATAAATAATATATTTACATAACAGTAAGTAACAACTGTGCCRCAACACTAAKACGCTGATTCATAGCACTATGAGTTATTAGTTTTTAATATAGGTGTACGGTTTTGATACACCTACTGTACGGAAACAATACACTTTTGATAGCTCATAAAATTCATTTCAATTTATTTCTTATGCCCCTYATAATATTGTATTATTGTARTTATGTTATTRAAAAACACAAATATATTAGTTATAGACGATGATACCGATGTATTAATAGCAATGCGAATATTGCTAAAATCTCAGGTGAAGGAGGTCGTTGTAGAGAAAAACCCTAACAATCTGATCTCACTAATCAAGCAGAAAAAATTTGATGTTGTCATTCTAGATATGAATTATGATAGTGTTGTGAATACCGGAAATGAAGGGCTTTTCTGGTTAAAAAAAATTAAGGAAGCCGAAAAGGAAATAGCGGTTATCGTTATAACGGCTTATGGAGATATGGATTTAGCCATTAAATCACTCAAAGAAGGCGCTTCCGATTTTTTGGTGAAGCCTTGGGAAAACGAAAAATTAATTCAAGCGATTACAGATATTGTATCCCCAAAGAGATCGGTTCTTATAAAAAAATGGAATCCTGAAGTAAATGGGATTAAGCTACTRGGCGATAGTAGTRTTATGAAAGATGTTTTTGTCAAAATAAAAAAAATAGCCCCCACTGAGGCCAATATATTAATCTTGGGTGAGAATGGAACGGGTAAAGATCTTATTGCAAAAGCGATCCACGATAATTCATTGCGAAAAGACAGGCCTTTTATAAAAGTAGATGTGGGTGCATTGACTTCCGGCCTTTTTGAAAGTGAATTGTTTGGACATAAAAAAGGGGCATTTACAGATGCACGAGAAGATAGGATAGGCCGAATTGAAGAGGCCCACGGTGGGACCTTATTTCTAGACGAAATTGGAAATATTAGCTTGCAACAACAAGCAAAATTGTTAACCGTATTACAAAATAGACAGGTAACACCTATTGGAACAAATAACCCTGTACAGGTAGATATTAGATTGATATGTGCCACAAATATCGCCCTCGMAGCATTTGCAGATGAAGATAAGTTTAGAAAAGATTTGATCTACAGGATCAATACCGTGGAGTTGATTATTCCACCCTTGAAAGATAGAGATAAGGACATTCATTTATTGGCAAAATACTTTATAGATTTGTATGCGGATAAATATATAAAACCCAATATGACTGCGGCTAAAAGTTTTTTGAATAAACTGAGTGCTTATAGTTTTCCTGGAAATGTTCGTGAACTTCAATACACCATAGAGCGCGCCGTTATCATGGCCGATACCGATGTGCTGACTGAAGAAAATCTGGTGTTTTCTCCGATCGAATTAAGTAAGAAAAAATCGGGCCCCGAAGATCTTAAATTAGATACGGTCGAAAAAAATACGATTTTAAANGTGATAGAAAAGAACCACGGAAATATATCTAAATCAGCTAAAGAACTAGGAATCACCCGTACTGCACTGTACAGAAGAATGAATAAATATGACTTATAGCAACTATAAATTAGCGATCTTAATTCGAATTGTCATGTTGTTTTTCGCACTGGCTGTGCTTGCATTTGCGTTGAACAATCTAGATTTCAAATCAAATTTGCCATTGGCAATTATTACTGTGCTTCCAACTATGGTACTTATCATTTTTCTGGTTCACAATCTGTATAAATTCATGATTCGAAGATTTATAGAAATGGATGATTTTTTTGAATCTGTAAAATATAGAGATTTTTCGAGGTGGTTTTCTGAAAAATCAGGTCCAGAAGATATTAGGAAACTTCACCGCGGATTTAATGATGTAAACAGCACTATAAAAAATATAAATACCGAAAAAGAAGCACAGCATTTATACCTTCAAAAGATCCTCGAATTGGTTGATACCGGGATTGTTGCTTACAATATAGAAACAGGTGTTATTTTATGGATTAACGATGCATTTAAAGAAGTATTAGACATTCCTTCCTTAAAAAACATAGCCTTTATTAAGAAAAGAAACCCTCAATTATACACCTCAATTTTTACAGCAAAACAGCTAAGTGGAAATACAATTACCATTGATATTGCCAATAATAAAACGAAAATATTAATCTCTAATTCCAATTTTAAAATAAAAGACGATACCTTCAAATTAATTGTTTTAAAAAATATTGATGATACCTTAGATCAAACAGAGTCGGAAGCTTGGAAAAAATTATTGAGTGTGATGACACATGAAATCATGAATTCTATWGCYCCTATTTCCTCTCTGGCAGAAACRCTACAATCTAAAGTACAACTRTCTMTAAAKAATCCRAAGAAGCACGCTATGGATGTGAATGATYTAGAGGCAGGTATTGAAAGTATTAAGAAAAGAAGTGARGGWTTGTTAAAATTCGCAAARACYTATAGAAGTCTRAATAAGATTACCAAACTAAATTTGGGTGTTGTTTTAGTAAGCGATTTATTTGATACTATTGAAGTATTGATGCGACCATCCTTAGAAAACAAACATATAGCACTCGGTTTTGAGATAGAAAACCCTGAGTTAAAGATTGAAATTGATACCTATTTGATAGAGCAAGTATTAATCAATCTAATTTTAAATGCGGTTGAAGCTTGCAAAGAATGTGAAAATCCTAGTATTGCTATCTCCGCTCAAAAAGATATTGATGGCCATGCCATTATTAAAATTAAAGACAACGGAAAGGGAATACCCGATGAAATAATTGACGACGTGTTCATTCCTTTTTTCAGTACAAAAAAGAATGGAAGCGGAATCGGTTTAAGTCTCTGTCAACAAATTATGTTTCTTCATAAAGGAAAAATTCAAATCAATTCCATTGAAAATACAGGAACCGTTATTCGATTAGTATTTTAATCTATTTATGATGCTTTAAAATCTATAACATTCATTAAATTAATCCTCTTTATTGCTATTCAGTTCCTTTATTAAGTTGAAAGTAAAATATAAAATTATAACTGCTGCAAAACCAATGCAGCACCACATAAACCAGGATTGCTGCCAAAACGAAATTATTTTTTTTGTTGGTTTTACATGCTGTACATACGTCACAGAACTTATTTTAGCTATGGGTAAACTATTTTTTAACGTGTTAGTAACATCAGAAATATCATAGTTAGGAAAGTTCAATGCTTCGTCACCAGCTGTAAATTTATATTTTTCACCCTTGCTTAAAAAGGCAACTAAATACATAGGCTCCTGCATAAAATGAATCCCATTAATTTGCAATTTAGGATTGTCCTTATTGTCAATTTCTAGATACATCTCACTTTCTATACATACTGGTATATCAAAAACTAGTTCTTTATCTGAACGTATAGAAAACGATGCTAATTGCTTACGGTAGGATTTAATGCTGCGCTTTACTTCACGTTCTCGTACGGTATACAAAGTGGCTCTTCGGCTATAAAGATCAGGTGCAACAATAGCTATCCGTATCTGATTAATCACTTCCTTTCTTTCAAAATTAACATGGATTTGTGTGATTTGATCTTTTTCAAGAAATTTGAGCGCTTTTGTAGGAATTTTATCCAAAGTTATAGGTACCGTGGTAATTGTTTCTGCGGTAGCCTCGCCTACTTTTAAAAGGTTTATTGGTAATGTATTACTGTCGTCAAAAACAACTTTAATGTATTGGTAAGCACACAACGGAAAATCAATCACCTTATAAACACTGGTTTGTGTAGCATGACTTAATTGATGTAGTTGCCCACGATTGACKATCCCAAACCATTGTTTTTGATCATTACTCCCTTCTAATCTATAATTTTTGCTCCCTTGATAATTAGCGATTAAAAGTACTGCTTGTTTAATAGTCTTATTCGGGTTTTTGAATGTATAGGTAGTAGTTGTATCGGCTATTCTTATACTTGAAATAACAAGGAATTCTTTAAAATCAGAAATGTTGGTTTTTTGATATGCTGTGGTACGCCGAATAAAATAGGGCACTTGATTGCCTTTGGCATCCCAAATTCTTAGGCCGCGTAAATCCGTTGTTGCATAAGAACGTACCTTCTGGGKAATAGGAATACGATACAATCCATTTTCTTTTATAGAAYGGATCTCACCTTCRATYGCWTGATCCTGGCCAAAAGCCATAGCTCCCCACAGTAATATTAATAACTTAATCGATTTTTTCATACGTAGGTGTTTTGTCTTCATCAATGACTAAAACTTTTATTTTTTGATATATAAACGAAATAACTAAAATGAGGATTCCTAAAAGGATAAACGCAATAATTTTTCCTGTTTCGGAAACATTATTAATGTCGTACACAAATAGTTTTAGAATCGTAAGTCCCAACAAGGATAGTGCAATGATTCGCAATTGTTTTAGTTGCTTTTTTATTCCCCAAAGCAGGAATACAAAGGATAAGCCCCCCCATAAAACCGGAAGTGCGGTTTTTATTATTTTATATATTGCTACGGAAATCATCTCATTTTTGTTATCTAACAGCACTTGATCCAACGAGAAATTCATTACATGAAGCCCTTGTAATACCACTTCAATACTCGCTATCAACACTAATACAAAAACAAAACTCCATAGCGCCAGTTTATTGCTAAAAACTGAAAATACTTTTTGTATTTTATTGCTGTTATAAATTAAGCTCCAGAAGTATACAATAAAGACTATAGATAGCATATGTAAATAATAGATGATATTTTGATCTGAACCTTCTACACTATTTTTATTAAATTCATAAAAAGGRATACTGGTAAAAAACAATACAAATACAACAATGTTTAAAATAGCCAATACATTTATAATTTTATAATTCATATCCGTCCTGTTTCTATATAATAAAAAACAGAAGACCGCTGTAAAGAGCAAATGATATTGTAGTGATATAGCTAGGAGTTCATTATATTCAAAATTATGGTGCGATTGATATAATACCTCGGAAAGCCCAACAAAATACCCCACTATTATGGCAAGGGTGCGTGTGATGACTCTATAAATTTTTGGATTGAAATGTAAACCAAATTTTGATAATATTTCGTTTTCATGTCTCAATAGGAAATTAACACTAATAAGCGATGCCACAGCTACAATACCCGCAATAAAAATGGGGTTACCAGCTATAAGCAAGTCTGTACTTTTAAAATAAGAAAACCAATCAAGTAGTAAACTACAGCCCATTAAAAATTGTACAATTATGGTAGCAAAGCGATAACTTTTAATTTGTGATTTTTGTGCTAACCACATTAACATAACAGCCTCAATAGCCCAGAAAATAGTAATATTATTTCCCGAAAACTGAACCGGAATTGCTAATGTAATAAAAGTTAGACTTAAGCCAATCAATAAATAAATACCTCTTTTATCCAGACCAAATTTCTTATACAATAGCACCGAATACCCCATATTTAGCAACGCTAAAAAGGCCGTAAAAAGACCAGTGAATTCGATTTTATATTTAGATAAAACCAACGATCCAATTCCATAAAAAACAAAATTATTAATGGCTAGCATTGCCAATTGAATTTTCGATAAAACACCTTTGGTGCGCAGATTATTTATAAAATTAGTAATTATAAAAATAAGATAAAACACAAACCCAAAGATCAAAGCTCCCAAATAATGGGGTGTTCTACTATAGGTACTTGTAAGCACCCAACTTCCAAACAAAAGCATTGTAAATACAAAAGCTAGAATATGCAGCAATTGCCATTTCTTAAAATAGGCCAGCATCAATATACCAATATCCAAAATAGCAATATAAGTAAACAATACAATATAGTTATCACTCCCTGTGCTTACCATAAATGGAGTTAAAAAGCCACCAATGAGCGATAATATTGCGAGTTCCATTCGATTATACGATAAGGAAATTAAACAACTGAAAGCCGTTATCACCACCATAATACCAAAAGTTACTTCCTGACCAAATAATTTGTATTCATGAAAAGCAATGGCTATTGTGAAATAAAAAATCGAAAGAGCTCCTGCAACTAGCACAGAACTAAATGGAGCATATTTTTGACGTAATTTATGTGCTATAAACAGTACTAAGCTACCAACTAGAATACCAATACCTACACGTGCAGGTTCATTAATCCAATTCTTGTCAATTGCGAATTTCACAAAATAACTAACCCCCAAAACTAAAATCAGAATACCAATTTTGTTGATTAGGTTTTCCCCAATAAATTTTTCAAGATCAGGGTTTCGTTGTTTAAATCGTACCCAAATTGAATGTGTGGGTTGATGCACTACTTTCTTAGTTGACGCAGCTGTTATAACGGCTTTTACAGAAGCAACAACTTTAACTATTTCAACTGGTTTATCTTTTTCTGTGACCAATGGTATGGTAGGTTCCACTTGTAAATAGGGCTCTTTTAATGTTGTTTCTGAAGGCGGAGGAGCAATAACTTCTTTTATTACCTCCTTAACTGATTGCTTTTCGATGGCTGTTTTGGCAGCCTTTGTTTGTTCTTGTAAAATGCGATCTAATTTATCTTGAAGAAGATTGAATTGATGGTTTAAAAAAGTGTTTTCTCTTTTATATTTAGAATTCTGTAGAATTAATATAATAATAATTATAGTCAAAAGAATATATACCATATGTTTCTAGTTTAGTCAGTTGGTTTATGAAAAGATATAGGCAATTTAAGGAAAATTCCGATAGTGCGTTTTAAAGATATAAAAAAATACTACAAGATATCTTTTTAGGAAGGTTTGAAACACATATAATAAATATTTTAGTGATTAAATTCTATTGACATTTCACACACTCTAAACATTACATAAAATAGTTAATGATAAATACGCCTGAACTAAAAATTTATTCCCCCTCTATTTTTAGCTTTCAAAAACCAGTTTTTTTTAAATGCTACTAGCACGCTAGGAACTTTTAAACACACCATTTTACCTTGCTAATAAACAACTAAAATCTGGGTATCTTTATATTTTTGTACTGGATCCACTATTTATCAACTATATTTGATATTTAAAGAGTATACTGTGAAAGACCAAAAAATTAAATACTTTGTATCCACCGAAATTGGAAAAAGATTGCCCTTTGCTATCACCCCTTATGAGAAACTGATCGGTTCAGACGATATTTTCACGCCATCTTTAAGAGATTTTCATGTGATTTTCTGGGTAAAAAAAGGAAGTGGTTCTTTTTATGTAGATTTTGTAAAACATACATTTTCAGAAGGTACCCTCATACTCTTATCAAAAGACCAACTGCATTATTTTCTTCCCTTTGAGAAAGAACAAACAGCAATTATTTCGATTGGTTTTAAACCRGAATTTATTTATAAAAATGACAATGACTTGGAACATTTATTCAAGTTTAATGCAAGTGCGCATCAAAAAGAGACGCAAACAATAGAGATTCCACTACAATCCACAGAAAAATTACAAGGTCTTTGTGATGAAATGGAAGCTATTTCTTCAAAGTGGGAAAAAAAGTATGTCTCCAAAGGTTTTTATCATTGCCTTTGTTTGTTTTTGATGAATTGTGAAATGATACAAGAAGAAATACAAAACAAGAAAAGTGATCGAGCAATTGATAAAAATATCAGTGATTTCTTGGCTTTTAACGAGTTATTAGAAACGTTTTATAAAACAGAATACAAAGTTGAATTTTATGCGAATCGTATGAATATGACCTTGAAAACCCTAGCCAAATTAACACGTACGCATTATAAAACAGCACCAAAAGCAGTGATTGACCAAAGACGAATCCTTGAAATTAAACGGCAATTACAAGGGACTTCTAAGCCTAGTAAAACAATCGCTTACGAACTCAATTTTGGCGAACCTACAAACATGTTTAAGTTCTTTAAAAAACATGTAGGGCTTACTCCAAAAGAGTTTAGAACCAAAACATAACACTTAATTAATTTCACCCATTCCTAATTTCACCCGAAGAGGGGTTGTTTTTACCTTTTTTTAAAATACCAAACTGGGGTTCTTTGTAGCATCAAATAATTGAGTTACAAAAAACCATGATATGCCGAATATTTTAAAAGACAACACCAATAAAGTGCTATTATTAATGAGCTTGCCTATAAGCTTAGGAATGCTTTCTACATTTTTATTTCAAGTAATCGACACTTATTTTATTGCTGAATTGGGGGCTAATTCACTTGCCGCACTTAGTTTCTCCTCCACCATCTATTTTATATTAATTAGTTTGTACATAGGCCTTTCCATAGGCGTATCCATTATTATAGGGCAATCGGTTGGAAAGGGAGATTTTGAAAGAGTTAAAAAAACGACCTGGGTTGCTTTACTCCTCTCTTTTAGTATCTCTGTGCTGCTATCAACGGTTTCCCTCCTATTTATCAATGAATTATTTATAGGCCTAGGAGCAACAACCGATGTGCTACCACTCACTTTAGAGTACATCATTCCAATTTTAATCGGAATGCCACTTCTTACTGTTGGAATGACAGCTAGTGGTATATTAAGAGCATCTGGCAATGTTAGCAAACCTGAAATTGTAATGGCAATTGCAGGGATTATTAATTTAGGATTTGATTATGTGTTCATATTTGGAAAATGGGGATTCCCTGCGTTCGGGATTAAAGGTGCGGCTTATGCGACTGTAATTTCTTGGGGCTTTGTTTTTATAGTGATGATTGGTTTATTATTAAAAGATAAATTGATTGATTTTACTCAAAAAGCTAGCCATTCCGTGGTAACAATTGTACAAGAAATTTTTAAACTAGCAGCCCCCACAATACTTACACAAATTATTGGCCCTTTAACAATTACGTTTTTGACCTTTTTATTGGCAAAAGAATCAGCATTGGCGGTGGCAGCTTTTGGTGTGGTGAGTAGAATGGAGACACTGATCATGGTAGGAGTTTTGGCTGTAAGTACCTCCATCACCCCATTTGTGGCGCAGAACGCTGGTGCAAAAGCCAACAAAAGAATTGATGAAGCCATTGTTTTTGGAGGAAAAACTTCGTTGTATTTAGGGTTATTAATGGCACTCTTACTATTCGTTTTTGTAAAACCAATGGCTGCAATTTTTAGTGATAATGAAGAGGTAATTGCCTATATCTGCAACTATTTTTATATCGTGAGTTTCACCTATCTATTTTACGCTTTATATGTGATTACAACCTCCATTTTTAATGGCTTGAAAAAAACGATGATCTCGTTGAAAATTACGGTGATTAAATCTATTGTTTTTGCTATTCCCTTGACCTTGATAGGCTCGTTATGGAGTGTAAACGGAATTTTTTACGGATTGGCCATTGCAAATATATTGGCAGGAATTTACGCTTTGATAGCAATGCGCAAAGAAATAAAAGGGCAGCGTACCGAACTCCACAAAATAAGTGCTTTGGAAGCTTACAAAAATGATATTAAATGGTTGTTCCAGCGAAATAAAACTAAAAAGCAGCATCATTAGAAGACCCGTTTTTACCATTTAAAGGCATGTTTTCACCTTTTCGAGAAGGGATTTAAACAAGATCTTTGCTGTATAAATAAAAACAAACCCAATGGAGAAAAGAAATGTATTAGTGCTAGGCGCTACAGGAAACCAAGGAGGAGCAGTTGTTCAAGCCTTATTAAGAGACGGGCATCATGTGACAGGTGTTACAAGAAATGTTGCTTCACCCAAGTCGCAACAATTAATAATACAAGGTGTTCAAATGATTGCTGCGGATTTTTTAGACAAAGATGCTTTATCAGCACTCATGAAAGATGTTCATACAGTTTTTGCAATGACAACTCCAGGTTGGGAAGGCGATGTTGCATCTGAAATTCTGCAAGGAACAAATATGGTAGAAGCGGCTAAAAAAGCAAACGTACCTCATTTTATATACACCTCTGTAAGTGATGCGAACCAAGACACTGGAATTCCTCACTTTGACAGTAAATATGAAATAGAAAAGCAATTGGTAGCTTCTGGAATCAATTACACGATTGTTGCTCCTACCTATTTTATGGATAACATTTTTCAGCCTTATGTTTTTGATGCGGTTAAAAAAGAAGGCGTTTTAAAAATTGCAATGCCCGAAAACACAAAATTACAGCAAATTTCTGCAGAAGATATCGGGAAATTTGTGGCTGTAGTTGTAAATCAAAGAGAAAAAATGTTCGGACAAAGAATTGACATTGCTGGTGATGCCATCTCCGGAAATGATGTTGCAGAAGTATTGACAATGGTTCTTGGTAAAAAAGTAACATACGAAGGATTTAGTCCAGATTATTTAAGGGCGCAAAGTGAGGATATGGCCAATATGTTTGATTGGTTCAATAACACGGGGTATTCTGCCGATTTAGATTCTTTAAAGCAATACAAGCTATCGTCGTTCAAAACATGGGCTAAGAAGCAAGATTGGTCAGTTCTTACATCGAATTAAAAAAATAACCTTTAAAATATAAATTATGAGTAAAAAAAATAAAATTATCTATACGATTGYAAAAGTATTGTTCAGTATAATGATGTTGATAGGTGTTGCAACCTATGCATTTAATTTCGATATAGTAGCAACCAGGTTTACCGGTTTGGGCTACCCAATCTACATTATTCTTTTATTGGGTGTAGTAAAAGTTTTAGGATTGATCTCAATTTGGTTTAGTAAGTCAAGGCTTTTAAAAGAATGGACATATGCTGGATTTATTTTTGTCCTAATCCTTGGAGTCATCGCGCATTTAGCGATTCATGATAATGAATATGCACCAGCATTAATTTCTTTGATATTGGTCGCAACTACCTATATCTTCCATAGAAAGGAACAAGTAATTCTGGATCATTCACCAAAACTGTAAAAATTAAGAAACGAATATGATTTTTTTTAATCAAAAAATACACGCAAGGGTCTGATTAAAATAAATTCAAGTGAGAACGCGTGTAACGCGTGTAACGCGTGTTTACACGGGTTCTCAAATTTAAAAATAATTTTAGTTAATTACAAAATTTTAAACACATGAAAAAATCAAAAGAAGAAAACACCATATTAGTAGACAATTCTAACAAGAGTATCCTTGTTCGCGGTTGTGATCCTGCAATGGCTTTACAAGGAGCAAAAATGTTACCACCTCTTGTTGGAAACCCTACATGTGTTGGCACCACAAGTGATACTGATTTTATCGAAAAATTAAAATCACAAAAATGGTCCGTCGTGTTCTTTGCTCCAGGTGCTTGTAGATTTAATGCTGCACAGTTGCCCATTCCAGGAAGTAATTCTCAAACAGAAGGTTGGCCCCTCGTCCAGTATCGTACTCTTGTGAGAGAATTGCAAGGCGAAGGGATCCAAATAGTGGAAACACAGTTAGAAAGCGAAACTGTTGAATTGATAAAAAATGCATTAGCAAAAGTTAGCGCCTAAAAGGGGATGTACTTTAACACGAATATCGTAACGCTACTGAACCATTATTCACTAACGCTCATGAGAATAGTTATATCGTGCAGCGTCTACGAGCACCTCATACACCTACATGCTAATTTTCATACAACTGCTTTAGTAACACGTACTCAGCGTACAAAAAATCAATAAAATAGTTCGTTTTTTAAATCGTTAAACGGGTACGGTCACATGATAAAATCGTGCGAGAACGGGGAAATATACAATCAATTATAACGGTGTTATTAGACTGTGTTTTTTCATATTTTAAATACATGGAGTTTTTTTACAAATTGATTTCTTTGATACCAATCATTATAAACAAGTTCCATTTTATCTATTTCAAAAGTTCCAAAATCAGAGTCGGAATAGGAATCAATAATTTTTAAAAAGTTGTCTTTTTGATTGAATTCTTTTCTAAAACGTACAATGGTAGCATGTGCTGTTTGAATAGCGTATCTTTTATCTATACTTTGTTCCAATTCAGTATTTTTAAATTCAACCCTCAATCTATCTCTGATGTTGTTTATTATATTGTTATTCATAAATCCTTGCAACATGATACACGAATTAGAAGCAGTTAAACCTTTAAAATGAATCTTACTACGTTCGTTTAATGGCAGACACTGTTTTATTATATCAATGTATTTATTTAATTCAATTTTTTCCAAGTTAAAACCTTCATAACACGATATTAATGACATAATTGTAATGTGAATATCAGAATTTGGATAGTAGTATTGATTTGGTTCCACTTTTTTTAACTTAGATAGGAAATTTTGAATGTTAGCTTTAACCTCATTTGAGGGCCTAATGAGAAGAGTCATTCCAAATCTTTTATCAAATTTTGAATCGATTAAACTATCCAATTTGTATTTGTCGGATGAGATTTTATTTATTGATTCTTTATATAATTCACTATAATGTTCTTTAAGGTTCATTAATCATCTGTTTTGAAGTAATTTTCCGCTAATCTAGCCTAAAAGCACTATATCTACAATACAGACCTTGACGGTATATTTATTATATCTATAGTAAATGGGTGTTTTAAATTCTATTATAAACAAGGACATATAACGCACTACCCCTCCTTTCAAAAGTACATATAATTA
This sequence comes from Flavobacteriaceae bacterium, assembly GCA_002401385.1. GTDB lineage: Bacteria > Bacteroidota > Bacteroidia > Flavobacteriales > Flavobacteriaceae. The sequence goes on from NVSY01000021.1 coordinate 31,340, forward strand.
GGTTATACGTAGGTTTGAAACGTTGTTATTTACTGATAATAGCCACTTAGTTATTATCTAAATTTAGTCAATTACTATTTTATTCCAGACCATTCAATTTTTACATATCCATTACCACCTTTAATGCCGGGTTGTGCACTTGTTGGAACTAAATTATTGACTTCAGTTCCAATGCCTCCATTTCCTCCAATACCAAATGTGCTGAAATTATCTCCTCCTATACCACCTGTACCAGCTATTCCATTCCAATTTACATCCAATAACTCACCATTGCCTCCAGCGCTTCCTTGTGGGAAACCAATTCCTCCGGTTCCTCCAACATTTTCATTTATAGTGTTACTTTTTCCTCCATTCCCATGAATTGCCATAAATAGCGTTATTTGTTCCAGTGATATTTCAGATAATTGTCCATCTAAGCCATTACCATTGACATTTCCACCATTACCTCCTTCTCCTATGTTCACAGTATAGTTCACGTTTTCTTGTAAGTCTATATCTATCAAGAGTTTTACTTCTCCAGCACCACCACCTCCACCACCACCTGTAGATGAATTTCCGGCATTAAAACCAACGCCTCCGCCACCTCCGCCACCAGCACCGACAATTGTAATGGTTGCTTTTATATTACTTGCGTTAATCTTAAAATTATGAATACCAATCTCTGAAAATTCAAATGTGCCTGAAATTTCTTTTTGGTCATCATTTGAGCATCCAACTACTATTAAAATAATCAGTAGAGAAAATAATTTTGTTATTATATTTTTCATAATCTTATCTATTAAAAATTAGTGATTCTTTTTTACTGATTTCTGGGAACATCAGTACATTAACAATAAAAACTTAAAGTTGATGCAATATCCTTTTTACTGGGTGGCATAAATAATTCCATTTCTAAACAAGGAAATAGAATCCTACCTAGTTTTTCAAAGATACATAAACTTAAATTACACAATATTTTTAACATACTTGCATACAGGCGATTAACAATTATTCAATGTATTTAATTCACAATAAAAGAATATGCAGGGACGCTTATTCATATAAAATACGTCATAAAAAAAGACCCATTCACTTTGAATGGATCTTTGTGGTAACTATGTAGTTTACTCTGTGTTTCTGTTTGGTGCTATGGCACTCCATGTACGTTTAGCTAGGTAACACGTTGTTTTGTTTAGAATCAATTTCTTAATAGTTTAATAATTTGGATTAGATTTTCAATATACGCTGTGATTTCAGCGTTCGTATTTTCGTTGACTTCATCAAATATCCAAGTTTTTGTTTTTCCATTTACGTTCAAATGTAAGAAATAATCAAAATCGGCCCATGTTTGATATCCAACTTCTCTTTCATAGACTAACAAGCCATTTGGAATTTCTAATAATGATATAGCCAATTCAAATTTATTAATTGCTAATCCTTGATTTTCAAAAGTGGTATGCTCCCATTTTCCGAATTCGGTATCACTATCTGAATCTTTATAAATTCCTTCTTCAGTCAATAAGAACAAAGTTCGACAGTCCCCTGCACAATTTCCGTAAATTTCACCAAAAATAATTGTTTTTTTAGTTTGAGAGTTTTGATCGCTGTCTTTAGAACAACTTAAAATAATGGATAAAAGTAAGATTAAGAATACAAGTTTTTTCATCTTTAGTGTATTGTATTAAACGTTTATATTATTGCGGAATTTTTCACCAATTTTTTACATCTGTTTGAGTGCTGGTTTTTGTGTGCTTAAATACAGTGCATGAATGACACCTCTTTAATTGCTTTTTATCCATATTTCTCCATCTTCAGTTCTTCGTAACGTTGTAGCATCAATTATGGTAAAAGTTATATCGTAATTCAATCCTGGTGATTGTTCAAACGTTACATTAGATTCGTTGCTACTATATGTTGTCTGAAATACAATATCGCCACCTCCAATTAATACACTTACAATTCCTGAATCATTGAACACAATGAATTCAAGACAATTAATCTCTGGATTACTCGAATTATCGCAATCTTCAAGCAGATGCGTATATTCTCCATTTAAATCAAACTTACGCTCATTTTCATCATTTGTACAAGAAGTAATTCCTAAAATAATTATTGATAGAAATAAGTTGATAATCAATCTGTTTACTTTTTTCATGTGTTTAAAATTTTGTAATTGAATAAAAATATTTAAAAATTTGAGAACCCATGTAAGCACTCGTTACACTCGTTCTCACAAGAATTTAATTTTCTTTGTATGTGCTTTTCAAACTTACTCGTCTATTTAAACGCTGAAATAAAATTGCCTCTTCATTTTCACAATAGCAACCTTTATTCTTAGGTGAGATATATTTATTGTATCTAAAGCACCTCGTTTTTCAAAGATACGTAATTTAAGTTATACGCACCTGTTTAGGGTGCTTATTTACAATGATTTAACAAAAGTTAAATACTGTAAAAGTCAAAGTCTAGTCTGGATACTTATTCATATGCAATACGTTATAAAAAAAAAGAGCCATTCATGCTTGAAAAGGTATTTGTTGAGTCTATATAGGTAACAAGGGTTTCATATTTAAGGGGAGACATCACACGAAAACCTCTTTATTTGTAGACAACCGTGAAGCCAAACCTATTGCTAAAACTCCCTCGCTTTATTTTAAAATAGTCTTCTTTTTTACTCAATTTGAAAGTAAATTGAACAGGACAAAAATGTATTCACAAGGAATGGCTACAGTGATCAATTCTACTATAATGGCTGATATATAAACATTTATAGACACCTTGTTTTTATTGTCTTATAAATAGGTTTCATTGCATATTATTTTATTAGTTTCGCAAGAAAAAATGTTTAAAAAAATAAAGTTATCATTAGTACTTTTAAGTGCTACAATACTATTTTACACATGTAGTAGCGATGATAGTGAAGACCAAAAATATTTAGATAATTTAATTGGAAGTTGGAGTCCTGTTGTTGGATTAATGACTGGTGAGATTGTTAATGGAGACTATGGAAAAGAATCATTTACATATAATTTTAATGAATGTGATAGAGAAAAAGGACGCTTAACTTTTAATAAAGATGGAAGTCTGGATTTTATTAGATATAAAGGAAAACTTGATCAAGGATGTAGTATTAAGGAAAGCTCAAAAGATGTAATTTGGGAAAGTGTAGGCGATTCGGCCTTTATTTCTCAAGGTTTAATTTTACAATTAAACAATCAAGGTTCATATGACGAAAAAGAGGTGTTTTATGCCTCTGAACCGTATTTAGATCAAGTAGATTTAGTGAAAGTGAAGAATGACACGCTCATCTTGTATTATGATCAAATACCTAAAACAACGCTGTATACGACGCGTTTTTTTTATGTAAAAAATAATTAAACCCCCAGGGGTGTTTGATATAGTGAAATTTGCATGGTAACAATCTTGATTTTATTTCTTTTTCAAAATTGTGTATCCTAGAAAATGTGAGTTACATTGAAATTGTTGTTTTTGAAAAAATTGAACAGATCATTAACCGATCTGTTCAAACAAAAAAGGTATTTCATAAAAAACAGCATCAAATATTACACATTTTATTATTGATATTTAGTCCGTTATGTCGGCTTTTAATTTTATAATATCATTCAATTTTTGCATTTCCTTTTTAACACTTTTTCTTATTATAATAAAAAGTATTCCCCCAATAATTACGTACGAAATATCAATTAAAACTAAATTCCAATATGCTATATATAAACTAAATTCTGGTGTAATCATATAAAACCCAATAGTATATAAAACAACAACTACTGGTGCTACAACATTATGAATTGTTTTTCTAAACTCATGAAAATTGATGGTATTTTCAGTTGTTTTTAAAGCGCTATCAAGATTATTTATTTTTTTTGCTTTATAAATACTAATTACTTCAATTATAATTCTAAATAGCAGTCCAGAAATCATTAATCCTACACCAATTCTGCTAAGTAGCTCTTTGACTGGTGCTACGCTATAAAAAAACAGGGAAATGGTGATTAGTGTTGCCAATAAAATTGTAATTGTTCCATAATAGAAAAAATAATTTTCTTTTTCTTTCTTCCTTATTTTACTATGTATTTTATCTAAACTGTTAGTAGAAAGTTTAATCTCCTTTTTGTTGTTGTTCCATTTATTTTGAAGTTCAATAAATTCATTATCCATTTTCAGTGTTTTTTAATATTGTTTCAAGACGTTTCTTAATTCTATGAATTTTAACTCTCACATTGGTAGGTTTTATACCAATAATTTCTGAAATACTATCATAATCTTGGTTTTCTAAAACCATCATAATTAGTAATCTGTCTATTTTTTTTAGTTGCCCTATTGCCGTATATAACCTCTGAATATTTGGATTTGTTACGGTTTCATTATTTACAACAGCGTTTTGGCTTTCTATTTCCAAAATAGGATATGTTTGTTCTTTTTTCTCCTTTTTTATATATTGCAAACAAGTATTTACGGTAATTCTATAAATCCAAGTTTTATAAGTTGATGCTCCTTTGAATTTTTCTAAATTATTCCAAACACTTATAAAAACTTCTTGTAATAAGTCATTTGCTATATCGATATCTCCTTTAACAAACCCCAAACACATTTGTAAAACCATTGGTTGGTGTTGATGGTAAATTGTTTCAAAATATGCATCTCTATTTTTTCCCATTGAATAAAAAGTCATTTACAGATTTATAAAACCATGTTGGTTGGTCAAACATCACAAAATGTTTACTATTAGGTACCATTCTAATCGTTTTATTAGATAAGTTTGAATATTGATTTTCGTAATTTTCTTTTGCTATTTTAAGGTTAGGAAAAGAAGCTCCTACTATTAAAGTTTGACACTTAATGTTGCTTAAAACATTTCTTAAATCAAGTTTTAACAAATCTGTAAATCCATAAACCCAAGTTTTTCGGTCTGCTTCTAGTATCCAATTTGTTAAAACATCAATTTTAGCACTATTTATTGTCATATTTGATGCCATCATTGATGCCATATTTTTGAATTGTTCCTCGTCCATTTCAAGCATTTGTTTATTGTATGGGCTATTATAGAACAGACTTTCTGCTGATACATTTGGCATCATCACTTCACGCATACAAGGCAAGGCTTCAACTATAACAATTTTTGAAACTCTATTTGGTAGTTCTGATGCTATATCAACAGCCAAATTCCCTCCCATACTGTGTCCAATTATTACTATTTTATTTAGGTTATTAGTTTTTATATACTGAATAATTGATTTTTTGATCGTGTCATACCAAGGCATTTCTATTGGTTTGTTTCCATTAAATCCCGCATAAGAAAAGAGATAAGATTTTCTTTTCAAAGATAAATTCTCAATGGTTTCTTTCCATATTGAGCCAGAAACTGTAAAACCTGGAAGATATAAAATTGGTTTTCCTTTTCCAATTGTCTCAACTGTAAATGGTGTCGGGTCTAAATTTTTTGATTGATTTACACTTCTTTTTAATGAAGAGCAACTCAATGTATTTATTGCTACAATAAAGAAGATGAATAATTTTAGTGCTTTTAACATAATACTATTTTTTAATTGTTTTCCTCTTTGATTAAAAAAAGTAGTTTTTGTTACACTTTTGTTTTTTATTTTGGTTATTCTTATTCCAATTCCTTTTCTATTTTGAATACAAACACCATATATCTACAATAGCTACCTAAAAGTGAGTACAACACCTTTAGCTTTCTTGAATATGCCCTTCCCCAGTAACAACATCGATAACATCCATATAGTTTACAACAATTGTATACTACTTAGTAGTACTTATGAATCCCAAATAAGTAGTTTTTAATTAGTGATTTGTTCTTTTTAACAATGAAATTTCAGGTTTTCTCTTAGGAATTAATAGTTCTATTTTGTAGCCTTTTCAACTTAATATCCAGCTGCTTGCCCGTCTTTTCGACTTTCTGAAGCGCCATGATAGACTTTATTTTCTTTGTCCCACAAAATCGCTTGATAACCGCCGTATATGCCTCTTCCAAAACTTACCTTATGCTTTTTATCCATAAGTCCTCTTACAGTTTTATAAGAAATACCCGATTCCAGTCTTATTTCTCCAGTTCCTTTCTGAGTTATTCCTGTTGGAGTTGATGTGCCAATATGGTCCCATCGAGGAGCGTCTCCAGCTTCCTGTAAATTCATACCAAAGTCTATGAGGTTCATTACTATTTGTGTATGCCCTTGAGGTTGAAAATCTCCTCCCATGACACCAAAGCTCACAAATGGTTCTGCATCTTTTGTGATAAAAGCGGGTATGATCGTATGAAAAGGTCTTTTGTCAGGTTGATACGTATTGGCCTGTCCTCTTTTTAAACTGAACAATTCACCACGATCCTGAAGCATGAATCCTAGTTTTGGTGGCACCATTCCTGAGCCCATACCACGATAATTACTTTGAATTAATGAAATCATATTTCCGTATTTGTCAGCAACAGTCAAATAAACCGTTTCCCCTGCACTGATTTCTCCTGCTTCATAAGTAGAAGCTCTGTTACTAATTAACTTTCTTCTTTCTTCTGCATAACTATCCGATAATAATTTTTTTATGGGTACATTAGTAAAATCCATATCAGCATAGTATTTGGCTCTGTCCTCAAAAGCTAATTTTTTAGCTTCTGTAAAAAGATGAAGATGCGCTGCACTGCCAAAATTAATTTTAGAGAAGTCATACCCTTCAAGTATTTGAAGCATTTGTAGTGCAGCTATTCCCTGACCATTTGGAGGAAGTTCCCAAACATCATAACCTCTATAGTTTATTGAAACAGGGGTCACCCATTCTGAATGATGGGCTGCCAAATCTCTTTCTGACAAGAAGCCACCTTGACCCTGTATAAAGTTGGCGATAGTTTTCGCAATTTCACCCTTGTAAAATGCATCCCTCCCTTCTTTGGCGATTTTTTTATACGTAGTAGCCAAATAAAGATTTTTGTAAATCTCTCCTTCTCCCACTAAGTGATTCATATTTTGCTTTATATATGTGTCTTCAATGTTTGGATAACCCAATTTCATAAAATAAGGAATGGATTTTTGCATATACCAAGCGATAAGCTCTGTTAGCGGAAAACCTGTTTCAGCATACGATATAGCGGGCGCCAAAATATCCTCCATTCTCATTGATCCAAACTTTTGATGCAACTCAAACCAGCCATCAACAGTGCCAGGAACACTCACTGGAAGAGGTCCATAAGATGGAATTTTTTCCATCCCTTTATTTTCGAAATATTCTAATGTTAACTCTTTTGGCGATCTTCCACTGGCATTAAGTCCATAAAGTTTTTTTGTTTTCGCATCCCAAACAATTGCGAACAAATCTCCTCCAATACCACTTCCTGTAGGTTCCATGAGTCCTAATGCCGCATTTGCTGCAATGGCGGCATCAATTGCATTACCACCGTTTTTAAGTATGTCAAGTCCAATTTGTGTTGCCAATGGATGACTTGTTGCAACCATTCCTTTTTGTGCCAATACTTCAGATCTTGTAGCAAATGATGCACCTGTTACTCTGTCCTGACCGAATAAAAAGGAGGTGGATAGAATACTTAACAATAGGTTTAGAATAAATATTTTCATGTGTTTAAAATTTTGTAATGACTAAAGTTATTTCAAAATTTGAGAACCCATGTAAGCACTCCCTACACTCGTTCTCACATGAATTTATTTTAATCATACCCTTGGGGGTATTTTTTGATTAAAAAAATTCATGTTCCTTTCATAGATATTACCTTGGCGATCAAAATCAGAATATTGGGTTAGATTTCGTACAATTTTTCCTAAAGTATCTAGTTGACTTCTATCGTTGGCTTCAATAATCTTATTGGCATATATAAATTGCTCCATATAGTAATTATTAAAGTCTTTTTGACTCTGAATTAATTCCTTATCATCTATAATTTGATCTCTAATGTTTTTGTAATAATTCAGTTCCGAATTTCTTTTTATACGACTGTCATTCATATTATTAACCTGAAATGCCAAACCAATACCAAAAACAATTCAAAATGACCGATATAAATAGCTTCTTTTTCGTTCTTTCGTTGTTAAAAAATCTAACGATAGCTATGGCTATCGTTAGATTTTTCGCCTACATTTAACGAAAAATAATTCAATTTCTAAACCATCATTCGGAAATACATTTGGTATAATCCCAATCATTAGCAATAGAATTTCACCAACAGCATACAAAAGGTATCGTTTTAAATTCTTTTCTTTTATAAGCTTTTGTCTMATCTTTCTAAATAATTTCATTTTTTATCGATTTTTTATTCAAAAGCATCATTAAAAGCCGTTTTGATAGACGATCTTAAAAATGAATCGAAACCCGTTTTATAATTCACGCCCCGTGTGTTTACCATCACAGCAATTTCAACGCCAGCACTTGGGAACATCTGTATTTGAGTGACCACACCTTGGGCAATATTAATGTTATTATTATTGCTAATGCTTCCGTTTTTTCCATAGTACTTGCCATGTTCTTCACGAAAATCCCCATCAAAATAGGAATCCAAGCCTAAATAATTGGCTTTTATAATGGTCCTAGCTGCATCAGAAACAATGGCGTTTGTATGCTCAAAAAAAGCATTCACAGCAGCCATTTCAATCACTGTCATAAAGTAGCCTCCTCCACCCGATTTATTATCCCAATCGCCATATAAAACACCAGAAGTCCCATTGGAAATGTCATTTATATTGTAATAGCGCGTGGGATTATTGTTCTCTTCCGTAAAATCAATGTTGGGCATTCCAACCTTGTCAAACAGTGCTTTCTGCATGTAACTTCGGTATACCGCCCTCGTTGTTAAATCACTATCCAAATTGGCCAATGGTGCATTTGGTAAATTGTTTTGCAGCGATGGAATTAATATTCTAAAAATCGCGAAATTTATATTGTCATAATCCGCTTGGTCTGGCGGTGGTACTCCTACTCCATCTTTTACATACTGCTTGATTGCCGCATACGATAGCGTATTGTCAAAATCGGTGTTTCCAGTGTCAAGTCCCGATTCATGCCGCATTAAATGTGCAAAGGACATACTGTCCATATTGGGGCCTACTTCCCAGGAATCTGGAAAATAAGGACCTATAAGCGAATGAATGGTTAAGTTCAATTCTTCCAGCAATTGCATCACCACAATGGCGGTGTAAAACTTGGTAACACTCGCCACATTTATTTCTTTGTTAGCTGTCATTGCCGTAGTGGTACCATCTGGTTCTTGTACAGCATTTCCAAAACCGTTCGATCGTACCAATTGACCATTTTGAGTGATGGCATAAGCCCAACCAATGGGGGAATCTCCACCCCAGTTGACATAATCTATCAGGTTTTGCTCAAAGAGATCTAATTGGAACGTCTCTGTGTTTGACTGAATATTTTGATTTGATTTTTCGCAAGTAATGAGTATAAAAATTGATACAATAAGGAAACATTGTATGCTAAATTTTTTGAATGAGTAAGATTTCGACACCAGCATAATAGTTAGTTTTAAGGATGTCTTATAATATAGTTAAAATAAAGTTACTGAGAATTTAGGTGAATGGGGCTTGTGTTTTGGGATTTTTGGGTTGGGAGTTAATGTTCGATCAACTCCTTCCCCCATACTCCCACCACAACATCTAAAAAGTTACTTTTCCAACAATTTCCTTCTTATCATTTTTTGTCAAACGGATGATTTGAATGGATTTCGTTTCATTTTCTGAGCCATAATATTTAAATACGGTGACTTTCATGAAGGTTGGATTTTCTGTTTTTTGGTAGCGATCCCCATAATAGTGCCACCTATCAATTACCCAAAACATCCCTTCTCAAAAGTTAAAGAAATGTTAAAAACATACAGACCTGTCTGTAATTAGGTAATCTATTGTATCTTTGTAGCATGAAAAAACAAAGTGTAAAGGAACGCATCATTGAAACGGCATCCACATTATTTTATAATCAAGGATACAACCAAACTGGAATCAACCAGATTATAGAAGAAGCCAATGTAGCCAAGGCAAGCATGTACCAGCACTTTCGGTCTAAGGAGGATATTGCAGTTGTCTATTTACAACAACGACATATAGCTTGGATGGCCGACCTAAATGAWTTTACGGCTGGGGAAAAAACAGCCAATGATACCCTTTTAAAAAGTTTTGACTATTTAGAAARTTGGTTGAGCGAAGYGGGATATAGAGGCTGTGGTTTTCAAAATATTATATGTGACTTGCCTAAAGAYCATCAAAAAATTAGAGATCAAGTTGTATTRCATAAAAACGACTTGAATGATTTAATCACTAGYATATTACACCAAGAACAGAATGCCCAAGAGCTWGCAAAAGAGATACTAGTAGTGATGGAAGGTGCAATTATCCTGTCACAAATTCAAAAGAATAGCTGGCCTATTGTAGCAGCAAAAAATGTAGCAAAAAAGTTATTATCGTAATAGATATGACTTTTTTTTAATCAAAAATAAACAGACTTGTCTGTAYGTTAATTATGAAACAAACCATCATACCTCCTTTTACAAAGGAAACAGCCASCGCAAAGGTACAAGCAGCAGAAAATRCTTGGAACAGCAAAAAYCCAGTACAAGTGTCATTGGCCTATACAGAAGATTCACAATGGAGAAATAGAGACAAATTTATAAAGGGAAGAAAAGCCATTGCTACTTTTTTAGCCGACAAATGGAAGCACGAACTCCATTATAAACTCAAAAAATATTTGTGGAGTTTTACCGATAACAGAATCTCAGTACGGTTTGAATACGAATGGCAAGAGGCGYTCWCSGGACAATGGAAACGAACACATGGWAACGAACACTGGGAGTTTGATCCCCATGGKCTCATGCAAATACGAGACATGAGTGCCAATGACATAGATATAAAAGAAACAGAACGAAAATTTAAATAAACAKAAAAATGAAGACCATACTCTTACAATCAAAAAGCGATGTTTGGAACCGTAAAAGACGGTACAGATAAGAAAACGCTACAAACACAAATCAAAATTACTAACAACAAAAAATACAATTATGAACACATTACAACCATTAACAGTTGCACAAGCAAACGAAAATTCGCAAACCATTTTTAACACGCTGAAAAAGAAAATAGGTATGCTCCCTAATTTATATGCCACAATGGGTGTATCTGACAAGCTATTAGGAGGTTTTTTAGCATTTACAGAAACCCTTAAAACTGGTGAATTTTCTGGAAAAGAATATGAGGTCATTGCCCTCGCTACCTCACAAGCCAACGCATGTRCTTATTGCTTGTCAGCGCATACAGCCATAGGAAAAATGAACGGTTTTACCGAAGAAGAAACGCTCGCTATYAGAAACAATAGTATTGAAGACTCAAAACTTAATGCATTGGCAGTACTAACTAGTGAATTTGTACACGCTAAGGGACATCCCTCCGAAATAGCGGTACAAAACTTTTTTGCAGCAGGCTTCAACAAAGCAGCTTTTGCAGAATTGATTGCCATTGTATCGTTAACTACTATTACCAATACCATTTATCACAATGGAGGGTTTGAAATAGATTTTCCAAAAGCACAACAAATTGAAGAATTCCAAACAATATAATTTCTAATTAATACGACTAAATATCATGAAACTAACAACTATCAATTCAATTAAAGGCCTTGTACTATTGGCAATTATTTCAATCAGTTTACTGTCCTTTACAAATACAAATTCAAACGAAACAAGTACAATTCCAGAAATACAGACTCCAACAACATATCATAAAAATATAGATATTGACGGAATTACTATCTTTTATAGAGAAGCAGGTGATGTAAACAAGCCAACAATCYTACTGTTACACGGTTACCCTACATCTTCTCATATGTTTCGAAATTTAATAACAGACTTGTCTGTTCATTATCACGTATTAGCTCCTGATTATCCAGGATTTGGAAGAAGTGACCAACCAAAAATGGATGATTTTGAATACACATTTGATGCAATGGCAACTGTTGTTGAARGTTTTTTATCAGCCTTGAAAGTAACTAAATACAGCATCTATTTGATGGATTATGGTGCACCAATAGGATTTAGAATCGCATCAAAATATCCAGAACGCGTAGAATCACTCATCATACAAAATGGAAATGCCTATGAAGAAGGATTGAAGGATTTCTGGATTCCAATTAAAAAATACTGGRAGGATCACAGCCTAGAAAACGGGAAAGCTTTAGAGGGTTTTCATTCACCAGAGGGATTGAAATGGCAATATACACATGGGGTACAGGATATCTCAACAATAAGCCCAGACAATTGGAACATCGATTTACAGCATTTAACAAGAGCAGAAAATAATGCCATTCAGTTAGCTATGTTTTATGACTACAGAACAAATGTCCCTTTATACCCAAAATGGCAGCAGTATTTTAGAGACCACCAACCTCCTACTTTGATTGTTTGGGGTAAGAATGATTACATTTTTCCAGCGGATGGTGCCTTTCCTTATAAAAAAGACTTAAAAAACTTAGAGTTTCATTTACTAGATACGGGGCATTTTGCCTTGGAAGAAAAAGGCGATGAGATAGCGAATTATATGTTGAAATTCTTAAGAAAAAACAATATAAAATAACCTTTTGTGAGGCCACAGTTTATTTTGCTAAGTCAGTTCAGGTCGACGATAAAAAAATATTCAACTTCCTGAACTTGCGCCTCACAGCAACTACCAATTAACATATTACTACCAACATTTAAAACAATTATAATGAATACTACACTAAAAAATCAAACAAACACAACGCAAACAATAGATTGGAAAAATGCAATCATGGCAGGTTTCATAGGAACTATCTTATTTGATTTGGTGGGACTCGCCATCACAGGTAATTGGTGGGATATTCCTGGAATACTTGGCGCAAAAACTGGATTAGGATTGGCCTATGGTGTCATCGGGCATTATTCCAACGGTATGTTACTCGCCATTCTATTTGCAGGTATTGCACCTTCACTTTGGGGACCGAAATGGTTGAGACCACTCATTTTTGTCGCAGGAGAAACAGTGGCACTCGTATGGCTGTTTATGCTACCATTATTAGGAGCAGGTGTTGCAGGACTCGATCTGTCACCTATGATGCCCGTAATAACATTGGTTCGTCATTTTGCCTATGCCTTGCCATTAATATTTTTAATTCAATATGATTTAAAATCAATTATCACTAAATAAAAGTTGAAAAAAAGAGTAGGGAAATTATTAATCCCGACTCTTTTTTCACAAGACTTACTATTGGTTCATAACAAGCATCCTCACAATTATATTTTCTCAAAAAAAACATTTAAATCATGGCTAAAAATTTTGCARAAATTGCTTTTACAAAAGCAGTAAAGAAATTACAACTACAATATGGCAGCCGTCCAAGTTACGAAAGGATGGAAAAATTTACCGTTGTAGATGGTTTAAAAGAAGGAGAGATCTCGTTTATAGAAAATAGAGATAGTTTTTATTTAGCATCTATTGGAACATCAAATTTTCCATACATTCAACATCGAGGAGGATCAAAAGGCTTTTTAAAGGTACTCGATTCAAAACGAATTGGATTCATAGATTTCACAGGAAACAAGCAGTATGTATCTGTTGGAAACATGGCAACTAATAACAATGTATCGCTGATTCTGGTTGATTACCCAACTAAAAAACGATTAAAAATATATGCAAAATCAGAAATTATTGAACTTGAAAGTAATCCAAAATTATATGAAAAATTAAAATTGGAAGATTACAACTTCAGGCCGGAACGCATGATGATATTTCATATTGAAGCCTATGATTGGAATTGTCCACAACATATCACTCCACGCTATTCAATTCAAGAAATTGAAGCMGYATTTGCACCGCAAAAAGAGTATATCAACAGCTTAGAAACCGAAATACAARACTTAAAATCAAAATTGAWATAGATTGTGACAAATGTATTTAAAGTRGATATTTTAGCTTTTGGGGCACAGKCTWTRTAGCGGATTTTAGCGCCAGTAAATATTTAAGAGTTGATCATTTTCATYMTCTTAAACAACACTWACAATCCCAYTCTTAAACAYTRYCWSMMYCSTNGTAAATCMMTTCTTTGTASTTTAATAAATATGATACMGWAAGAWWRNAAGAGCAACGTTTTAATAACTGGAGCTACCAGAACAACCAGTATCTATGCGRTCATATCTTTAGCSAGAAATAAGCAYGAGGGAAAAATTGCCTACTGTGCGGGAAAGGCTACCTACCTAGGTCCCGTTCTTGGGTTGTAACTTTGACTAATCAAATTATTTACTAACTATTAAATTTATATAAAATGAAAAAAACACTCATAATATTATCAGTCCTATTTGGAGCAACCAATCTATTTGCACAACTTCCAGATAACGAGTTTGACATAGACGACGTAACAGCCATCGTTATCACCGATCCACAAAACGATTTTTTAAGTCCACAAGGRGCTACTTGGGGAGTTGTTGGCGAAAGTGTAAAAGCGAACAATACCGTAGAAAATTTAGAGACCCTTTTTAAACTAGCCGAAGCTCATGGTATTAAAGTATTCATCTCACCTCATTACTATTATGAACATGACCACAAATGGAAATTTGAAGGAGCCTTAGAAAAATTAATGCACAACATTAAAATGTTTGACCGCGGTGATCAACTATCAACAGGTAATTTTGAAGGCTCGGGAGCCGATTTCTTAGAACCGTATAAAAAATACATCGAAAAAGATTTTGTAACGGTTGTTGGACCTCATAAAATATTCGGACCAGAGCAAAATGATTTAAGCCTACAATTAAGAAAACAAAAGATTGACAAAGTGATTTTAGCTGGTATGTCTGGTAACTTATGTGTGGAAGCCCATATGAGAGAGCTTATCGAGGACGGGTTTGAAGTTGCAGTAATTGGAGATGCAACAGCCTCGGCWATTCTTCCAGGTCTTGACGGAAACGCAGCGGCACAAACCAATTTTAGATTTATTGCTAGCCACGTGTACAGCATTAAAGAGTTTGAAGCTAAACTAGTAAAAAAATAACAAACGATCCTCTAAAAATTATGAATGCTATTTCAAAACTAGTTTAGAACACTCCTAAAAGTGTTGTTCTTAGAAAAAAAAATAAAGATGAATTATTAAAAAGCACCATTCGTAAAAGATTGGTGCTTTTTTTTCTGTACTGTTTTACGCCTAAAGTTTAGTATCTTCGTATGCCTTTATATTATTATAAACTATTGCTTTAACGTGTGAGATTATGAAATTTATAGGAAATTCCAACGAATACCTTCGGTTTGAAACACTAGAACAGACCGATTATAGTGTGTTTAAAGAAATCAAAGAAGAAAGTCTTACTGTGTTATGGTTCCAGGAAAATGACAACGAGTTTGTAATTGATGGCAAGATATATACGTTCCATAAAAATCAAATAATTTTCCTTACTGAATTTCATAAAGTAACCGCAAATCATTTTAATTCTACACGTTTCCTTAGATTTAACAGGACTTTTTATTGTGTAATAGATCATGATGCCGAAGTAGGCTGTAAAGGTCTCTTATTCTATGGTGCATCACAATTACCTATAATTAATATTTCAAAAAAGGTTTTACTTCAATTTGAAACACTTTGGGTCATGTTTAAAATAGAAATGCAATCTAAAGATAACTTACAGATAGGGATGTTGCAAATGATGCTAAAACGCTATTTGATTTTATGTACACGCTTGTTTAAAATTCAAGATAAATATCCTGAAGAAAAAATTGAAACTGATATTATAAGGGATTTTAACTTTTTAGTAGAACAGCATTTCAAAACAAAACATACGGTTACTGAATATGCGGACCTCTTAAATAAATCACCAAAAACGCTCTCTAATCTCTTTTCAAAAATCGGATCAAAAACACCCTTACAATATATACAAGAACGTAAAATGTTAGCGGCTCGCCGWAGTTTGCGATACACYAATATGCAAATTCAGGAAATYGCCTATGAAATTGGCTATGACGATTTACAGACTTTTAGTCGCTTTTTTAAGAATCAAGAAGGCGTTTCACCTACGGTGTACAAAGAAAACACCTAATTAAGTTTAATAAGCGAACTAACCCTATTCCATAGCTAATTTAAGCGCTTCAAAATTACTTTTCTTTGCTTCGTCTTGTTGCRCTAAGTTTCTTATGTACTCACAACCATTTATATATTTACCCCCTATAATTTGGGGTTTTACCCGATGATCCTAAAAGTTATTGTTTTTCTAATAGTTGTATAAAAAGTATGGCCTGTACCTCGTAGAACGAAATTATTTTACTTCTTGCAAAAGGCAGGTGGAAAAAAATATAACCATCAATTTAGTTGTATATTTGCCCAAAATATTATGAATAGTACGCTAAACAGTCATCTCATTAATTCCTATGCCTTTTAAAAAACTTAATTCCAAAATAAAAGAGATGCTAGAGCATCTAGAAATTACAACACCTACTCCTTTTCAAAGCAAGAGTATTCCTGTCATAAAAAGTGGTGCTAATATTTTTTGTATAGCCCCAAAAAACAGTGGAAAAACAACTACGCTTGTATTGACTACCTTACATAAATTAAAATTTGCTGAAGTTGGAAATACACCAAGAGCTGTAGTCCTTGTAGAAAATAAAGAGCGTGGAGCTGAAATGTATGCGGCCTTTTTTGCCTATACCCGATATAAAGATATTCGTGTTTATTTGGCTGAGGAAAAGCTACATATGGATATGATAAAATCCGAAATATTTGAAGGAATAGACATTTTGATTGCAACACCAAATAAACTTAACAAAATACTGTTAGCTGCGGGTGTAAATCCAAAGCAAATAAATCTATTTAGTATAGACGATGCAGAGTTCTTGTCTCAAAAATCAGCAAATAATGATTTGATGGCAATTACTGAAAGTATTAATAAATGCCAATTTGTATTGTATTCAGATAAAATGCACCCTCATTTTAAACGTTTTCAGTCCTATTTTATGCAACACTCTAGAATAGTCAAAATGTAACAATASTACTGTTTTACACTTTTTTATAACATAATTCCCCTTCAAATACCAACACCTGATGATACCTAAACTACATTATATATCTCAAGGAAACTCTCCAAAGGAGCATCTAGAAAATATTCAAAAAGCGTGTTCATCTGGAGCAGAATTAGTACAATTACATTTAAAAAATATTTCAGAAAAGAAATACTTAAAATTAGCAACGGCTGCTAGAGAAATCACATCTCATTTTCAAACGAGATTAATGATTAACAATCATTACGAAATAGCAAAAAAGGTAAAGGCAGATGGTGTATATCTAGAAAAAACAGCGTCCTGCCCTACTATAGCGAGAAAGCATTTATACACTTGGCAAATTATTGGAGGAGCAGCGAATACGTTGAAAGATTGTGAATCATTACTCACTAAAGATGTCGATTATATTTCGTTAGGCCCCTTTAGATCAGGAGAAGCTAACGATGATTTAAGTACGATTTTAGGCTTGGACGGTTATACTGTAATTATAGAAGCCTTAAAAACCGAAACGCCAATTATTGGGTTTGGAGGTATAAAAACAACAGATGTTAAGGACATATTAACAACGGGAATTTCTGGAATTGGAGTGTCTGGAGAAATTACCCGTGATTTTGATACCATATCAAAATTTAACCAACTGCTAAATGCATCTTCAACAGATGAGAAACGCTATACATTTGAATAGAACAGAAACAATATTCCTTTAGTATCCTACTCATTCAGTAAAAGAAACATAAGAGGAGAACAAACTCTAATCTCTCAATTCATTAAATTTTGCTTGTATTTTATCCATTGAAGCAGTACTAACGCCACATTCTTTTGCAATACGCGGCCATTTTGATAAGGAGTCTTGTACTTCTTCAATAATTTCGTTTGGCTCAGATACACTGAACTCTTCCGCCAAATTTAGAATATGTTTTCGCCCAGGGTGTGCTCCTTCTCCATCAATTCGTGTGCTATGCTCACCTATCTCTGTAGATGAGTATGTTAAATCATAGGCAGGAGCTAAAGTCCAAATTCCTGCACTATCCATTAACCATGAAAAATTTTTTGAATGATCATCTCTGTTATGACTATACAAATTAAATGCAGCGAGGCGTAGTACTTTTTTACGAGCGCTCTCAGATTTTTCTATATGATAGGCCATATCAATAATATGACCGTAATCGATGCTACTTCTCTGAAAATTATCATGCGTTAGACATGCCATAGAATGCATGTGTATGCGATGATTCCCAATTCTGTCAAAACGCTTTGTTGCAAAAACCTGCTGTCCCKTRTTGCTTTCAAGTAATCTGCAATCACTCATTTCAATGTTCGCTGCAAGCGCCATTTTATAATAGGCATATTCAATATTGGCGATATCTTTTGGGTCTTCAGCATTTGCAAATTTAATAATCCAATGTTCGAACCCCTCTGGAAGTGTTGTATACGCGTGTATGATGTCACCCGTCTTTGGATTGTATCCTACATTGGCTTTCGGTCTTGCCCCTCCAGTCGAACCTCCCAAATGCATGAGTTCATCAATTACATCCACACTTTCACCATTTATGACTTGATCCATGGAGTTCTTCAATTGATCTAAATCAATCTCCGTACTGAAGTCTGTTTCACTTTCAAATACAGGTCTATATATGAGTGCKCCTCTACCTGTATTACCAATATATGCAAGTTGATCAAGAATGTTAATATCATGCAATAACATCCCTCTTTTTTCTAAAGCACGATTCAATAAGAGCATCCCCCATTCATCTGGAAGCGAATCGTCAAACAAGCCAAATAATCCGTTAAATGGAGTTGGATTCGCTATTTGAATGCTATTATCAAATTGCAATCTTACAGGAGATATATTTAATTTGAGCTTTAAGAAATCATCATTATATTTAAAATGAACCAATTTATTATCCAATATCAATTTTCCTACTTCAATTTCATCTTCTGAAAATTGAATGGAAACAACAAGCTCCTTTTTGCTGTCGTTTTTTAGTGTATMGGTAGATTTTTTCATCTTGATTATTGATTTTTAAACGGTTACATAATTCTCTTATTTTATTTTGAAGGATATAATATATGATCCCATTATACTAAAAACACATTAAACAAACAATATATTGTCTGTTTAATGTGTTTTTAAATTCAAAAATATTCTTTAATAGCCTCTAATTTAGAACAAAAAAGAGGCAAACGTATACGCTTGCCTCCTATTATAATCTATAAGGTTACCTCACTAAATTGTAAACAATGCTTCTTCTAATTTATGAACCTTAATGGTATTAAAAATCTGAATATTTCCTTTTTGTTAAAGCTAAATTCATATATCAGAGTTAAGTCAGATTCACTTTTAAGAGAGCGTTTATAAACGCCCATCTGCCTTCATACGATGTTCAACTTCTTTCATAATATCCAGCACGGAATTCTCACTTATACCACTTTCCAAACCTATTTGTATAGCAGATTTTAATGATTCGAATTTACTTTTTTTGACTTGATCTTGTCGTACTAAATCTCTCAAGTATTCACTGTCATTTGTATACTCACCTATTTTAATTTGAGATTTTATCCAATGATCTTGTTGTTCCGTAAATGTTACTGTTTTTCTTATTGTTGCCATAATCACAATGTTAATAGGAGTAATTTATCATACTATTGGTGCAATTTAATCATTTTTAGGAGTAAAATCAATTTTAATTTTGTAAAAATGTTCGAGTTCAAATTAATTAAAAAAAAATACTACATACTCATACCCTGATTAAAAACAAAAAAGAGGCAAACGTATACGCTTGCCTCCTATTATAATCTATAAGGTTACCTCACTAAATTGTAAATAATGCTTCTTCTAATTTATTAACCTTAATGGTATTAAAAATCTGAATATTTCCTTCTTTATCTAAAACTAAATAGCGCGGAATCCAACTCAATTCTGCAGAAAGTCCTATAGCAGATTTGAAACCACCAGGCACAAAATAATGTTCATTTCCAGGAACGCCTAATTTATCAATTGCTGCAACCCAAGCTTCTTGTTTTCTATCCATAGATAAGGTAACAAATACAATTTCGTTGC
The DNA here is from genome assembly GCA_002401385.1 of Flavobacteriaceae bacterium. Taxonomy (GTDB): domain Bacteria; phylum Bacteroidota; class Bacteroidia; order Flavobacteriales; family Flavobacteriaceae. The sequence continues at coordinate 51,401 of NVSY01000021.1, forward strand.
TGTGTTCTCCTTCAAACTTTTTCACTGCAGGCAATGCCTTGATACAGTCACTGCACCAACTTGCCCAAAAATCGAGTACAATGGTTTTTCCTTTATGTTTGGCTATTACTTCTTTAAACGCAATAGTATCACCATCTACTGTAGTTATTTGCTGGTTTAAAGCTTCTGGTGTAAATTCAGTTTTATTTGCTGGTTTTCCGTTGATAAAAAGTACGAGAACGGCAGCATAAAATAATATTTTCATTTGTTGTTTGTTTATTTATTTGGGGGCAAATATACTCTTTTTAAATAGGGGTATTGCTAACAGCAAGAATTCCATAGCGATACAGCTAATTCATCATCTTCCTAAATACAAGTTTTTAAACACCTCCCTTTTTCATTATCCTTAGCAAACCTATAAGGCTACTTAGTATTATGTATTGGAACAACAAAACCATAAACAACTAACTATAAGTCCTCTAAAAAATTATTATTAAAATTTTATGTAAATTTGTTACGCTACGATTTTAAATTGATAAAATATGGAAAACCAGAATAGTCAAAAAGGTAACGAAACAGGGAAGTGCCCTTTTTTAGGTGGAGCATCAAAACAAACTGCTGGAGGCGGGACCTCCGATAGAGACTGGTGGCCAAATCAGTTAAAATTAAATATCCTTCGCCAAAATTCTACAAAATCAAATCCCATGGGCCAAAATTTTGACTATGGAAAGGAGTTTCTAACACTTGACCTAGAAGTGATTAAACAAGACATCAATGATTTGATGACTACGTCACAAGACTGGTGGCCTGCCGACTTTGGTCACTATGGACCGTTTTTTATTCGGATGGCTTGGCACAGCGCCGGAACCTACCGTATTTCTGATGGCCGAGGGGGTGCAGGATCAGGTACTCAGCGTTTTTCTCCCCTTAATAGTTGGCCGGACAATGTGAATTTGGATAAAGCACGCTTGCTTTTATGGCCTATCAAAAAGAAATATGGAAAGAAAATTTCTTGGGCTGATTTGATGATTCTAGCAGGAAACTGCGCACTTGAATCTATGGGCTTTAAGACCTTAGGATTTGCTGGCGGACGTGAGGATGTTTGGGAGGCGGAGCAAGATATTTATTGGGGATCTGAAACGGAATGGCTTGGAGACAATCGTTATACAGGCGATCGCGAATTAGAGAACCCTCTTGGAGCCGTTCAAATGGGATTGATATATGTCAATCCAGAAGGCCCTAATGGAAACCCTGACCCTATCGCCGCTGCTCATGATATTCGGGAAACTTTCGGCCGTATGGCCATGAACGATGAAGAAACAGTGGCACTTATTGCAGGAGGACACACCTTTGGAAAAACTCATGGTGCTGCCAATCCAGACAATTACGTCGGTGATAAACCTGCAGCTGCACCTATTGAAGAACAAGGCCTCGGATGGAAAAACACTTTCGGTACAGGAAATGCCGTTGATACAATTTCTAGTGGACTTGAAGGAACATGGACAACCTCACCAACAAAATGGAGCAATAACTTTTTTGAGAATTTATTCGGCTACGAATGGGAACTCACTAAAAGTCCCGCGGGTGCATTCCAATGGAAACCTAAGGATGACGGAGGAAAAGGAACGGTGCCAGATGCACATGATCCTACAAATAGACACTGCCCTATTATGCTCACCACAGATCTCTCTTTGAGAGAAGACCCAGTTTACGAGAAAATTTCTAGACGTTTTTTTGAAAACCCAGAAGAATTTGCAAAGGCCTTTGCCCATGCTTGGTTTAAACTTACCCATCGTGATATGGGACCAATTGCTCGCTATTTGGGGGCAGATGTTCCTAAAGAAACACTTATTTGGCAAGATCCTATTCCAACAGTTACACACCCTTTGATTGATGATCTAGATATTATTAGGCTAAAAAGTACAATCCTTAACTCAGGAATTTCACTATCTCAATTAGTTTCTACTGCTTGGACTTCAGCAGCCACTTTCCGTGGATCAGACAAGCGTGGAGGTGCCAATGGTGCACGCATACGCCTTGCTCCACAAAATGATTGGGAAATAAACAAACCTAGTAAATTGCCAATCATTATAGAAACATTAGAAGTTATTCAAGAAAATTTCAATAATAATCAAACTGACAYAAAACTAGTATCCTTAGCAGACATCATTGTATTAGGTGGCTGTGTCGCGGTAGAACGAGCTGYAAAAAATGCGGGTCATATAATTACTGTGGCTTTTACCCCTGGTAGAACAGATGCTTCACAAGCACAAACCGACGTAGCATCTTTTGCTGCCCTTGAACCAAGAGCGGATGGATTCCGAAATTACCTAAAACCAAACCAGACTGCATCTACCGAAGAATTATTAGTTGACAAAGCACAATTACTAACACTTACTGCCCCTGAAATGACGGTGCTAATTGGAGGTTTACGTGTTCTCAATACAAACTTCGACGGATCGAATCACGGAGTCTTTACAGAAAACACAAAAGAACTCAGCAACGACTTCTTTGTAAATCTACTCGATTTAAGAACTACATGGAAAGCGATTTCAAATGAACAACAAATATTTGAGGGTCGTGACCGTATTACTGGTGATCTAAAATGGACAGCAACACGCGCTGATCTTATATTTGGTTCAAATTCCGAACTACGTGCGCTAGCGGAAGTATATGCTTCTGAGGATTCAAAAGAACAATTTGTACAAGATTTTGCAAAGGCTTGGTCAAAAGTAATGGATCTAGACCGTTTTGATGTACTTTAAAAAGGAGCTTCAAATGTGAAAACTTAAAAAAGGGACGTCTTATAAAGACCTCCCTTTTTTTATACCTTTATTACTAAATACACTTCCCTTTATGCAGCTAATGGTATCAATGGTAATTCATTAAATCCAATAAAACATCAATAATAGTATCTGAAGGACGTTTTTTTAATTCTTTATACATACAAAACAAAACCTCTCCTGTATCATCTCTATAAGTGATAATGCCAATTGTACGATTTTTAGACTGATCAATTATATTTATTTGATTGATAGAGAGTTCCATACCATCACTATAGCAACAAATCATATTCCAAGAAATATGCTCCTGATCTTGGATAAATTTGTTTAATATATTTAATATAGTTTCTCTATTATTCATCATATCATATCGTTTAATCAATCGAAAATTTAAACAATTTTTAAATATCACATTACACTTCTAAATGATAAAATCGCCAATAATTCACCTAACAACAAGTGTATCAGCTTAAAATACAATAATAAAACGCACTTGTCAAGTTCATTTTAAGGTTTTTCTATTTTAAAAATTAAGTTGAAATCGAAAATTTAGAACTCTTAGACACATATTATTCCCCGAAGTTTGAGTGAATTTCATGTTTTTATGCCTGAGCGTTCTAAAAGTAATATCACACTCTATTTCAGTACTTAATAGTGTTTCAAATCTATCTAAATAACAATAACTACTATTTATTTGGTGATTACAATCCATTTACAACTCAAATCTCATACATTAGCGACTATGAATCCTGCATCAAAAAACATACAGCTTCAATACCAAGGTTTTTTAAATACTCATTTGCTTTGGAAACAGCACGTTGTCTATAATTTGCTGCAATTGGAACTCCCCCATTTGCAGTGTCAGCAGTTGACTGAATTGTATGTCCCGAATCTTCGCTTAGGAAAACGTGTGGAACAATTTGTAATTACCGCCTTGAAACAAGATAAAACCATCAAGATTCTCGCCCAAAATGTGCAAATACAAAATAAAAAAATCACTGTGGGTGAATTGGACTGTATTCTACGCAAGATCGATCGCCCAATACATTTAGAAATTGTGTATAAATTTTATTTGTATGATGCCACTGTTGGAGGAAATGAATTGGCGCATTGGATTGGTCCCAATCGAAATGATAATTTGCTTAAAAAATTATCTAAATTAAGAGATCAGCAATTGCCCTTATTGTTTAACAAACATGCCAAAGAAACCTTAATCGCTTTAAACCTAAAATCTGAAGACCTATTACAACGCGTTTGTTTTAAAGCTCAATTGTTTGTTCCATATAAATCTGAAATTAGTTTTAATTTACTTAATAAAGACTGTGTACAAGGGTTCTATGTGCATTTTTCAGCTTTGGAGCAGTTTTCTTTATGTAAATTCTATACTCCTAAAAAAATGGATTGGCTGTTAGAGGTTCAAACACAAGTTCCATGGCAATCCTTTACTATATTTTATGAGGATGTTACTGTTTTAATTGCTGCTCAAAGGGCACCACTCTGTTGGATAAAATTTCCCAATGGAGATTTACAAAAGTTTTTTATTGTGTGGTGGTAATCTCAGTGTAAATTTCTTGTATCCCTTATGGAAAGACAAAGTAAAAATCGATTTGACGATCTCGGTAATAGGTAAATCAACACGCTCAAATAACGGCTCTTCATGTCGTTTAGGCACAAATGCCAAGAAGCATTTTGATAAAATGTAATGTGAAGTTTTATTCATTTTATCAACTCTTATTTAAATGAATTTAATATTTTAATTAATTATATTTAATAAATATTAGATTTTATTAAATATTTTATTAACTTTACTTAAAATATACTCATCGAAATGAACAAATTACCTATAAATTGTCCCAGTTGTGAATCAGCTCTTGTTGTAAGTCAACTTTTGTGTAACACATGCGAAACAAGCATCGCCGGTAACTATTCACTCCCTGTTTTGTTGCAATTATCCCAAGAAGAACAATCCTTTATCTTCGAGTTTATCTTAATTAGTGGTTCCCTAAAGAAAATGGCACTTCAAATGGGCAAAAGTTATCCAACAGTACGTAACAAACTGGATGATATTATTGAACATATAAACCAACTTAAAGATTCTTAAACACATGAAACGAACATGATTTTTTTTAATCAAAAAATACCCCAAAGGGTATGATTAAAATAAATTCATGTGAGAACGAGTGTAGCGAGTGCTTACATGGGTTCTCAAATTTTTAAATATTTTTAGTCAATTACAAAATTTTAAACACATGAAACGAACATGATTTTTTTTAATCAAAAAATACCCCAAAGGGTATGATTAAAATAAATTCATGTGAGAACGAGTGTAGCAAGTGCTTACATGGGTTCTCAAATTTTTAAATATTTTTAGTCAATTACAAAATTTTAAACACATGAAAACAATTTTATTGAAACCCTTCGAAAAATACCAAGAAACACAATTACTAGCAATTGGAAGTTTAGCTACTATTATTGGAGGTTCCATTGCTTATATACTCGGCGGAAGATTTGACGGAGTGTTGGACTTTCATTTAGACAGTAATATTTCGATACCACAGGCTATTTTAGATTCCAGTATAAACATTGTTTGTTTAGTACTATTATTATTTATCGCTGCAAAATACTTGAACGTAAAAACACGATTAATAGATATTATTACCACAGTCATTATCGCTAGAATTCCGTTGTATTTTGTTCCCCTTCTAACGATTGGAGGTAAACTGAAAGCTGCTACTACAGAAATAGTAGCACTTATCACACCAGAAAATATACAAAACATACAAGGAAATATACCTACAGAAAGTCTTGTTATCGTGATGATTTTTGCTATTGTTTCCTTACTGTTTTTAATTTGGAGTATTGCATTAATGTACAATGGTTATAAAACAGCCACCAATGCAAAAGGAAAGAAAGCGATTGTATTATTTTGTATTGCGCTGTTAGGTGCAGAAATTCTATCTAAAATATTAATTTTTTCTTTTTAACATGAAACTAATTTCGAATGCACACCACAAAAAAACATCCAATTTTTCGATGAGTACGACATCTTAACTCAAAAACACCTACAACAACAGCAAACCATTTTCTTTTAACACTTGCATGGATTTTGAAAACCAGAATAATTCAAAATTCTCTAAATCTGTTTCATACAAYGATTTTAATTTACCAAATGTCATTTGTTTGTCATTGTTAGCAGTCAGCATAGGAAGAATTTCTAACAACCAATCCCCTTCTTCTTTTTCCAAGGTGATTTGGAATCGATTCGTCTTATCATGAAATGTAAATAAAAGGAGATTTCTAGTTTGTCCACGTTTTTTCTTGGTCTTTTCCTCTACCATTGGAAGACTTCCTAGCCACAGTACTTTAGCCGTATTTTTTACTTTAAAACTAGGGACTATTTCCAAGCTATTTTCAATAAAATTAGCTGCAATTTTAGTTGGCGGAATCTTAAAATCAAACCATTCTTGGAGTGGTAAATCAAAGCCAATGCCATGCATAAAATTATACAACGATTTTTTGAGTCCGTAGCTGAATTTGGCATGATCAATTCCAGTAGCATCTTTAAAATCGACGTCGTTATTAGCAAAAGTAATATCTTTATACTGTGGCGTTACCCCGTACTCTTCAGGGTTTTGACCAATTGGACTATGTGCAGTTAAGGCAAATTGATGCCAAAAACCTGATTGTACAATCCCGGCATCAAACAACTGACGTACCATTTCCAAACTATCCACTGTTTCTACAACTGTCTGGGTTGGAAAACCGTACATCAAATAGGAATGAACCATTATATCCGCTTGGGTAAAATTACGTGTTACTTGTGCCACTTGAGCAACAGAAACTCCTTTGTCTATTAATTCCAACAAGCGATCCGAGGCAACTTCCAAGCCACCAGAAACAGCAATACAACCAGACGCTTTTAATAAATAACACAAATCTTGCGTAAAATTCTTCTCAAAACGTATGTTCGCCCACCAGGTTACCGTTAATTTTCGTTTCAAAATTTCAATAGCCATTGATTTCACCAAGGCTGGAGGTGCAGCTTCATCTACAAAATGAAAGCCCGTTTCACCAGTTTGAGTGATGAGTTCCTCCATCCGATCCACCAGTAATTTCGCCGCAATAGGATCGTGCAATTTTACATAGTCTAAAGAAACATCACAAAAAGTACATTTTGCCCAGTAACAACCATGTGCCATGGTAAGTTTATTCCAGCGTCCATCGCTCCATAAACTATGCATAGGGTTGGCTATTTCAATCACCGAAATATAGCTATCCAAGTATAGATCTCCATAATTTGGACAACCTACATCACGTTGTTTATAATCAGATTTTTCAGTTAAATTATTATAAAACACGGTGTCATTTTCTAATAAAAAGGTTCTTTTAAACACCTTTTCTTTTCCATGGATTATGTGATTTACTAATAATTCTATAGGCAGTTCACCGTCATCCAAAGTGATAAAATCAAAAAACTCAAATACACGCACGTCCGTTAAAGAGCGCAGTTCGGTATTCGGAAAACCGCCACCCATCACAATTTTAATGTTGGGATATGTTGTTTTAATAAATTGAGCACATTTAAAAGCACTGTATAAATTACCCGGAAAAGGCACAGAAAAACAAACCATTTTAGGCTGAAAATCCATTAAGTACTTCTTTAATTTACCTAAGGTAATAGCATCTATATAAGTATCTTCTGTTTCTAACAATCCGTAAAGCTCATCAAAAGAATTGGCGCTTTGCCCTAAGCGTTCTGCATAGCGACTAAATCCAAAATTTGGATCAATACACTCCACAATAAAATCAGACAGGTCCTCTAAATATAAAGTAGCCAAATGCTTTGCTTTGTCCTGCATTCCCATAGACCCAAAAGCCCAATCCAGATCGTCCAATTGATCAAAGCGTGCAGATTGAGGAAGAAAATTATTCGTACAAATTTGCCTAGCAAACGTATGGTTTTTTCCTTGTAAGAATAATATTACAGCATCCAGAGGTCCTAAATAGGCCTCTCTTAAAGCATAAATACGTTCACAATTTTCAGAAATAATGGCATCATTTTCAAAGGCATCAACAAACATTTTTTCAAAAGAACTTTTACTAAACAACTCCAACATCACCTCTATACCAAGGTCTATTTGAAAACTGTCTATCCCCTTGGTATTTAAAAATCCTTTTAAATAGGCCGTTGCAGGATATGGCGTATTCAATTGAGTAAACGGTGGTGTGATTAATAAAATATCTTTCAATGGGTTGATTTATATGGTTCTATTGTGTCTTTAATCGCTTCTGTATTCTTAAATTCTTAGGTTTTTAAATTCTCCATAAGACTAAAGTAGCACGGCAGCGTAAATTTTCATCCAAGAATGGATATTTGGCAAATGTAATTTAAAATTTAAGGATTTATTCGAATATCACCTATTGATTATATTTCTAATTCCTTTCTTCCTTCACTTTAAGTCCATTTTCTCTTCAAAAAGCAATGTATGAATTACACCGATGTTAGATTGCTATTCTATGTGCAATCTTCCGCTGTTTTTGTAATCTCTAAAAAGTAATTTTAATGCGAACCCTACTGATCCTCTCCTATTCGCATACAACTATCATATTTTTTTCGTAACTTACAAAAGCACACTTACATTCTTCAAATACAATTACTTAGTTGCTATTCAATGAATGATGACCTAAAGGTGTACATCAAAAAACCAGTAGTCTTTGTGCGCCTTTTCTTAGACTGTAGTACCATTTAACTTAACACATTTTATCATGCAATTTACAATAATTAGCGTCGTATTAGGACTGTTTCTTCTTTCGGGAATTCGAATTATCTACGAATACAAAAGAGCCCTTAAATTTAGATTTGGAAAATACATTAAAATCCTCGAACCTGGTTTTAGGTGGATCATCCCTGTGATGGAAACGATTCAGGTAGTAGATATTCGTGTGATTACCATTAATATTGTTTCACAAGAAGTGATGACAGCAGACAATGTACCTTGTAGTATAGATGGTGTTGTCTTCTTTAAAATCAACAATCCTGAAAAAGCGGTATTAGAAGTAGAAGAATACGATTTTGCTATTACCCAATTATCACAAGCTGCATTAAGGGATGTCTGTGGTAAAGTAGAACTTGATATTATCCTTTCTAAGCGTGAAGCTATGGGGAAAAACATCAAAACCATTGTGGAACAAGAAACCAAAGAATGGGGTATTGAGATCAGTGATGTTAAAATCAAAGACATTCAATTACCACAAAACATGCGACGTATGATGGCAAGTCAGGCAGAAGCCGAACGTTCCAGAAGAGCACGTGTTATTTTGGCATTGGCTGAGGAGCAGGCTGCAGGAAAATTATTAGAAGCGGGTAAATTAATAGACCAATCCCCTTCTGCTATTAAACTGCGTTTGTATCAAACCTTGTCGAATATTGCAGCTGAAAAAAATTCAACTATTATTTTCCCATTTCCAGAAGAAACCCTCTTCAAAAAAGAGAAAAAGGACAACATCATTCATTAAGTCCATACCCCAACTATATGTCTAAAAAAGAAGGTAGTTGATGCAGGTGAAGTTTTTTTATACTCGAAGCGTTTTTAAAGATCCTAGAGACTCATCTCAAAAAAGGATCAAGATGTTTTGTGCTCAAAATATTTCGAACAAATCACAAACTTCTAGTTTTTAGTACAGTAATTATACATTGAAAAAAATACTGATTTTTTTTTTACAATTTTCATTGCCAGTAATTTCAAAAAAGTATCTTCGCCGCCATGTGGATTTATTTAGGATTAATTGCGGCAGTATTTTTAGGATTACATAACTTAGTAAAGAAACACGCCGTACAGGGTAACGAGGTTTTTCCCGTGTTATTTGGAACCATTTCGGCGGGTTTTTTAGTGTTACTTCCATTGTATATTTGCTCTTTGTTTTTTCCTGAATTCGCACAAGAAATAGACTTATATATTTCAGAAATCCCATGGAAAACACATGGTTTTATTGTTATAAAATCAATGATAATGGCAGGGTCTTGGGTATTAGCATATCAAGCATTGAAACATTTACCCATCACCATTGTTGCTCCAATACGTTCTGCAGGTCCTTTTTTTACGTTTATAGGCGCCATAGTTATCTATCAAGAAAAACCAAATGCTTGGCAGTGGTTAGGATTCTTTTTAATTATTTTTTCTGTGCTATTATATTCACGCGTAGGAAAAAAGGAAGGAATTCATTTTAAACGCAACAAATGGGTATTTGCTATTATTGGCGCTACTTTTTTAGGAGCCTCTAGTGGTTTGTATGATAAATTTCTAATTCAATCTTTACATTTAAATCCACAAACCTTACAATTTTGGTTTTGTTGGTATACCATGCTTATTTTACTGGTGATTTTAGCCTTTACATGGATGCCATTTCCACAAAAACGCCTAGATTTTAAGTTTAGATGGAGCATTCCTGCGGTGGGAATATTATTACAAGCCGCAGATTATTTTTATTTTAAAGCGTTGCAAGACCCAGATGCCTTAATCATGCTTTTGTCCGCTGTAAAAAGGAGTCAATTATTAATTGCTGTACTTGTTGGTGGATTGCTATTTAAAGAACAAAACAAACGAAAGAAATTAGTTCCTTTAGCTGGTGTGATGCTTGGAGTTTTGTTAATTATATATGCCAACCAATAATAATAATTCATCAAAATACACAACACCAACTAATCAATGCAAAACGTATTTCTTAACGATTCAATGGAAATATATTTGGAACTAGGCCTTTTCCAAGGAATTCAAATGAGCTGCTAAAAAAGCCCCCATACTAAAACACGCTTGCAGTAAATAGCCTCCGGTTGGTGCATTCCAATCCAACATTTCTCCAATACAATAATGATTGGATAATCTACTTAATTTAAAATTAGCATCTACCTGATTCAAAGAGACGCCACCCATGGTAGAAATAGCTTCATCAATGGTAGCGGCTTTGTTTACGGTAAGTTTCAAAGATTTTATTGCCTTTGACAAGGATGGTTTATAAAGGTATTCCTCTTTAGAAATCACTGTTTTTATAAGTTGTACCTGTGCCTTAGAAAGCTTGAGTACATCCAACAAGATTTTAGTAGTATTTTTATGTGAGCCATTTAACTTTTTGAGAATTTCCTCTTCGGAAAAATGAGGTTTTAAATCAATTGAAATGGTTGCTCTACTTTCTTTTGCCAATGCTGACTGAATTTCATAACTCAATGCATAAATTGCATTTCCTTCCAAACCAAAATTCGTCAACACCACTTCGCCTTTACACTTTTTTTCTCCACAAGAAATACTGATRTTTTTTAAAGGCGCACCTCCATATTCTTGAATAAAAGCTGCTTTCCAATCAATATTAAAGGCGCAATTGGCCGCTCTAAATGGTAGAATTGTTATGCCTTTTGCTTTAAAAAGTTCAGACCAAGTCCCATCGGATCCAGTCACTTTCCAACTTCCTCCACCCATAGCAAAAACCACATAATCAGCTTGTACTTCCAATCCAGAAGCAAAAGTCAATTGTTTCTTCTCGTTCCAACCTGTCCACAATTGCTCATAATTAAAACAAACATTATTRGATTTTAATTCATCCAATATTTTCTGAAGTACTTCCATAGGCTTGATCCCCTTAATAGGATATACCCGCTTGCTCGTTCCCACAAAAGTTGGAATCCCCAATTTATTCAACCAGCTACGAAGTGCCGTATTATCAAAAAAGCGAAGCGCAGGATCCAAAAAACCAGCAGGATGATAGCGTTTAACAAAATTATCTATCGGTTCCGAATGTGTGAGGTTGAACCCTCCTTTTCCAGCCACTAGTAATTTACGTCCAGGGGATTTTTTGCGTTCGTAGATACTAACATCAAATAAAGCAGTATCCAAAAAGGAAGCCAATAATAAGCCTGCCGATCCACCTCCAATAATAGCCACTGATTTTTTCATGAGACAAAGTTAGACAAAAGCCAATGAGTGATTCATAAAAAAACCATCAAAATTTGATGGTTTTTTTATTTCATTTATAAAATTGTCKATTTCCTACCAATCGATAGGGAAATAATCTTTTAAGAATTTTCCACACCAGTGTTTCCCWGTGTTAATACCATCAAATAATGGATCCATCACTCGGGCAGCACCATCTACAATATCTAGAGGTGGTTGGAAATCATGGACTTCCTGTTTCTTTTTAGCCATTTCAGCAGGGTCTTCATCCGTTACCCATCCCGTATCTACGGCATTCATAAAGATTCCAAATTTTGCCAATTCACCCGAAGCCGTATGGGTTAACATATTCAAAGCAGCTTTTGCCATATTGGTATGTGGATGGCGAGATTCTTTGAAGAAACGATGGAATTTACCTTCCATAGCCGATACATTGATGATGTGTTTTTTTCCTGTATTGTCCTTTTTCATTACTTCTGAAAGGCGATTACACAACACAAATGGCGCCACAGAGTTGACCAATTGCACTTCTACCATTTCTGTAGTTTCAATGGCTCCTAATTTCAAGCGCCAACTATTGGTTTTCCGCAAATCTACCTGTTGTAAATCGGCATCCAACTCCCCTTCCGGGAATACTTCTTGGGTAACTAAACTGGCATCAAAACTATATGGTATTTGTGAAAGTTTAGCTGATGATCTCAGTCCTATTCCAGGYTCAGGACCATGCCAACTCACGGGCATATTTTTATTAGATGATGCTCCTGAAGTCAATACTTTTAACTCGTTCAAACAATTATGATGTCCAGACAATAAATCCTGTGCAAATAATGGTAATGTATCCAATGGACAATCTTCCTTAGCCATTAAATGAGAATAGAAACCAGCAGGACGACGTACGGTCTGTGCTGCATTATTGATTAAGATATCTAGTTTCTCATAATTCTGTTCAATAAAATTACAGAAAATCTCTACACTTGGAATGTGTCGTAAATCGAGTCCATGAATTTTTAAACGATCTCCCCATTCCTTAAAATCAGGTTCTTTAGAAAATCGCAAGGCAGAATCCACWGGAAACCTTGTGGTWGCAATTACAGTWGCCCCTCCACGCAATAACATCAATGTAATATGATAACCRATTTTTAAGCGAGAACCCGTAATCACAGCCACTTGCCCTTTAACATCAGCCGTTTGAAAACGTTTGGCATAGTTTAAATCACCACAATCACTGCACATCGTATCATAAAAATGATGTAGTTTGGTAAATTTAGAATTACACACATAACAAGCTCTTGGTGTTTCTAAATCCTTCATTTCCTTCGTATTCAAATCAGATTGAGAAAGTAACAAAGGTGCCTCAAACACAGCAGACTCACGAGCATAACGAATCCCTGTCTCCTTACGTGCATGTTTATCTCTAGCCGCTTTTTTTCGTTTGGCTGTTTTCTTTGCATCTTTTTTCCGACGAGAAAATTCTGCTCTACTTGGTCTAGAAAACTTTCCAGCAGCTATAATAAGTGCCGTTCGTCTCTCTTTTGGTATCTCAAAAATTTGGTCAGTATCTTCAACTAAACGCTCCAATACAGTAATACACTGTTCTATTTCCTTTTCTGATAACTCCGAGGAGTTATCCTGTATTTTTTTGTCCATTAATTCCGTTTCTATCATGCACCTAACTTATTACAAATAATGTAAATTAAAAGTGAATCATTTTAAATCATCTGTCTGCAAAAATAGTTTTTATTATTGATAWCTAATTATATTCTGCATAAACTACCATCTTGTTTGAAAATTAATAATCCGAATCAACATATATAGTTATCTATCTACTATACATAGTGTTAACTAATTTTTGATCATTAAAAACTTCCATTTAATTTTCATATCACTGTAAAAAATATATTGTTTTACATAGAAAWATTWCTCAAACATCGTAGTGTGTSAACACTTTGCGTCATAACCTTGTCTTGTTCNCAWSMTAAAAAGTTGTTWATGGCTATTTTATTWAGGRGRWWACATCYATAAAAACAAGTAGKRTYTATATAATTAATCACCAATAAACAACCCATTGATTCGGCGAGCGTATCTAGTCATAAATTTCGTTTTGATGACATTATTTTACACTATTGACTTAAGAAATCAAGATTAAAAAGTAGATTTCAATCTCAAAAACACCATTTACAAAACAAACTCACTGAATTCCAAAAACTAAACTCAACTATTTAAAACTCCAAGTAAGCAAACCTTCAAAAGCAACTGCAATACATAATATGGATAGTATTTTTTATGAAAACAAAACTAGAAACTACAGTATATAAAACTACATCAAGACAACGATACCTCCTCATAAATTTTTAAAAATGAGATACAAAAGGATGTGAACACTCAAAAAAACACAAAGACAACGGGTTTACACTACTTACTATATCTGTTGATAAAACAGGTGACACATGGATAAATGGCCTTTCGATGGATGGAATGTCGGAATGGAATCATATCTTTGATGATTATATCCGTATTGCTTATATATTTAACGTTGGGTCTATTCCTCGCTTGGTACTTTTAGATAGAAATGGTGGTATTGTAAAAAACGACATCTTCCTAAATGAAAACGTATGAAATTCAGAAACTTATAAAATAATCACATTGATCATCCCCCTTATATTTGAAGACGATTATATAATTGCGGTAAATAAGCCTCACAATATACTCATTCATAAATCTCATTACGCTAGGAACTTAAAAGGACCTACTTTATTAGATGAACTATTTAATCAACAAGGAGCTTCGTTTTATCCAATCCATCGTTTGGATTATAAAACATCAGGGGTACTATTACTTTGTAAAAAAAAGGAATATGTTGTAAAATTTCAGGAGTTATTTGACCAAAACTTAATTCAAAAAACATACAGAGCTATTGTACGCGGGTTTGCACCAGAAAAACGAACCATCGATAGTCCTGTAAAAAATGCAGATACTTTAAAATACAAAGAAGCACTCACCGAACTCAAATTACTAGGGCAAGTGAGTTTAAACATTCCCGTACATCCTTATCCAGGATCTCGTTATAGTTTTGTAGAATTGTCTCCTAAAACGGGTCGCATGCATCAGTTGAGGATTCATATGAACAAAATAAGTCATCCTATTGTAGGTGATTATAAATATGGAGATCGTTTTCACAATCGGATGTTTGAAAATGAACTGAACTGTGAAAATATGTTTTTACATGCTTTTTCGGTTGAATTTACTCATCCGTTTACAGAAAAACCACTCACTATTAATGCAACTTTCTCTGATAATTGGCTTCGATTATTTAAAAAATTCAACTTTAACTAATACTTAAGTTAAATCACCTTTAAAAACTCGTTATCAGATAGTTATCATTTAGTAATTACACAAGAGTGACACTGTGTCATGTGTAAAATAAACTACGAATCAACCGAAAAACGACGATTTAATAGGCTATTAAATAATCAATCGCTTTGCGCAATCGAATATTTGCTAAATATTCTTTTTCAAGATTTTTAGCAAAAGGAATTGGTGTTTCCAATCCGCCTACCCTTTTAATAGGTGCATCTAAAAACTCAAAACAATTCTCAGAAATAAGTGCAGATATATCAGAAGCCAAACCTCCAAAAATACTGTCCTCTTGTAAAATCAATACACGACCCGTTTTCCGAACAGAAGTATAAATAGTTGCTGTATCTAAAGGTTGTAATGTCCTTAGATCGATTAAATCCACAGACGCTTCTACATTTTTCAATTCCTCTAAAGCCCAGTGCACCCCCATTCCAAAGGTTACTATCGTCAACTGATCTCCTTCTTTTAGCAATGCGGCTTTACCAAAAGGAATGGTGAAATAACTACTCGTAACTTCCTGATAAAAAGAGCGATACAAAGCCTTATGTTCAAAAAACAATACTGGATTTGGGTCTGCAATTGCGGTAGCCATCAAGCCTTTAGCATCTTGAGGGAAAGCAGGAAACACCACTTTCAAACCAGGAGTTTTTGTAAACCATGCCTCGTTAGACTGGCTATGAAAGGGACCTCCCTCTATACCTGCACCACAAGGCATACGYAATACTACATCAGATTGTTGTGCCCAACGATAAAAAGACTTTGCTAACAAATTTACGACTGGATTAAAACCCGAAGTAACAAAATCAGAAAACTGCAACTCTACAATTGTTTTTATGTTTTTTATAGACAGTCCAAAACTGGACTCAATAATGGAAGATTCACAGATAGGCGTATTTCTAATTCTATCCTTCCCAAACTCCTCCACAAATCCTTCTGTCGCTTTAAATACGCCTCCATACTCCGCAATATCCTGACCCATAATAATCAGATTATCATATTTTTGTAAGCCTTCATGTAAAGCATTACGTACGGCATCTATCAACCGTATTTTTTTTGTTTCCCCAACAGGTTTGACTTCTTTTAAATTGACTTTTTTATACACATCCGCCAATTCAGCAGCTACGGTAGAAGTTGTTATCTCTTCTTCAAAAGCCATTTTAAGATGTGCATTGATTTCATGAATAATCTCTTTTTTTACTTGCACTTCATACGTCTCGGTCAACAAACCCTCTTCTCGTAAGTAGGCTTGGTAATTCTCTACCGGATCCTTCATTGCCCATTGCTCCMTTAACCGCTTGGGCACATATTTATTCCCACTAGCCTCCTCATGACCACGCATTCGAAAGGTCTTAAATTCCAACAATACTGGGCGTGGCTTTTTTCGAATACTTTCTGCTAACTCAGACACCTTAGTATATACCTCCAAAATATTATTTCCGTCGATGATATAACTATCCATCCCATAACCAGCACCTTTATCAGCAATATGTTTACAAACAAACTGTTCAGAYGAAGGTGTAGACAGGCCGTARCCATTATTTTCAATACAAAACAATACTGGTAAATTCCAGACAGCWGCTACATTCAATGCTTCATGAAAATCACCTTCACTCGTACCTCCATCGCCAGAAAAAACAGCAGTCACCTTATTTGTTTTTTGTAGCAACTCTCCCAGAGCAATTCCATTTGCAACTCCCAACTGAGGTCCCAAGTGAGAAATCATCCCTATAATATTAAATTCTTTAGTTCCAAAATGAAAAGACCGATCCCTTCCTTTCGTAAAACCATTCATTTTTCCTTGCCATTGAGAAAATAATCTATACAAAGGGATGTCTCGGGTTGTAAAAACCCCCAAATTCCTGTGTAATGGCAATATATATTCGTCTTTATTCAATGCAGCACATACCCCAACAGATATAGCCTCCTGACCAATACCGGAAAACCATTTTGAAATTTTACCTTGTCGCAGTAGAATCAGCATTTTTTCCTCTATCAATCGAGGTTTTATGAGGCGCTTATACAATTCTAACAGTTGCTCTTTACTCAAGTTTTTTGAATTATATTCAATAAARGAAGTGTTGTATTCTGAAATACTCATAAAATTGATTCAATGATTTGAAAAACAAAAATAAACTAATTAATGAGGTATCAAAGAAAAAGAAATCTAATTTAAAGAGGCTTGTGAGTTATGGGGAGTATCAACTATTTTTAATACTATCGAAACATCGAAACAAACATCACAAAAAAAGCCCTTAGTTATCGATAACTAAGGGCTTTTAAATATTGTTTTATAATCGAATTATAGATCTCTAAAAATAGAGTGCATTAAACGTTTTTTATCGTTGATGCTTTCCTCCAGCGAAATCATAGTCTCTGTTCTAGACACTCCTTCGATATCGTCTATTTCAAAGATTATCTCTTTTGCATGTGTGGTGTTTTTTGCTCTAATTTTACAGAAAATATTGTACTTCCCTGCAGTAATGTAAGCAATTGTCACATTAGGTATTTTACGTAAACTCCCAATAACCTGTTTTGTTTTTGAGGTTTTATCCAAATAGATCCCAATATGAGAAATAAACGAATAACCCATTTTCTCGTAATTCAATGTCAACGTKGAWCCTTTGATRATWCCTTCRTCTTCCATCTTCTTWACACGAACATGAATKGTTCCWGCRGARACAACTAATTTCTTTGCAATATCAGTAAACGGGGTACGTGCGTTTTCAATTAAGATATCCAAAATTTGATGATCAATCTCATCTAATATAAATTTTTTCATAATACACTTTCATTAATAATAACAAATGATACTGCAAATTTAATTAAAAAAAGCGATTGTGACTAAAAAAACTTGCGAATTTCATAATTATTTACAAAATAAATGAAGTTCCCTTATTATCAACCAATTTATGAGCAAAATAMGCTGACAAATCACCTGTTTTTTCAACTTTACGGAAGCTAACCAATCGATTGTTTTCTACTCTATAATGCAGTTGCACAGCAACATCCGTTATAGTTTCTACACCATCCACTTCATAAGTTGCATTTTTATAAATAAAATCAAAAAACAAGGTGTCATTTTGTGGAATATCAAAATAWGGCTGATAGTTGTTAAATTTATCTACAGAAGCAATCGTAAACAACCCTTCTAGTAAAGCAATTGCATTAAACTTACGTGTTTCTTCACGATTATAGTCATTTATGTAATGCCCAGCTTCTATTAAAATAGTATTATGCCCCATTTTYTGAAAATTGTCCCCTGTTGCAGTTGGATAAAACTCATCCGTATACAATCCAACTTGACCAGGAATCACTTGTTGGAGGCATGCGTTCATTGCTACAATAACGCTCATTGTCTCTTTTCTACCGTCTGTTAAAGTTCTTTCTAAATCCTCCKAAGGAGCTAAAAACGATATAGTAGCAGGCTTGTCACTGTCTTTTACGTTAAAAATAGTCCGTTGATCATGCAGATTAAAACAAAAATGTGGATCAAAGTCCTGTAATACTTTCAATAACAATGGACTTTCTGTTCCTTTTTGATCAATAACGTCCCTATTCAAATCAATACCTTGACCGTTTACTCTTGTAAACAAATCAGCCCCGTCAGGATTTAACATTGGAATTACCCATATAGTACAGCTATTTAAAAGGTTTTCAACCTCTCTATTGTCGTTTATTAAGTCTTTTAGGTAATTAATAACATCAAACAAGGCCTTAGTACCCGTACTTTCATTGCCATGCATCTGCGTCCAAATCAATATACGACGAGCTCCTTGCCCAAATTTAAGAAGTCTAATAGGTGTTTTAAGTGTTGACTCTCCCAATGTTTCAACTGTAAACATTCCTGTTGGTAAATTGTCTATTAAGGGTTTAATTTGGTCATATATGACACGTTTTTCGCTAATATTAGCCTCTTTAAAGCGATCATAGTCTTTTAAGAGTTGCTGTGGATTGATTCTGCTCATGTTACAAATGTAAACAACTCGTAGTTAACAATTGTAAACATCTAAATTTAATTTATAGGTCACATTTGTAATCGCTTCTACGTCTCATAAACACTGCATTACTGTCTTCTATAAAGATTCTCTATTACAAAAAAGAAGTAATATTTAATATACTCTACATCAGAATGTTAAAAGACATTAGTTAAAGCTATTAATTACCTATAATACTGCTATTAAACAACTAATTCAGCTATATTTTCCTGTTCCAATAAAAAACATTACATTTGTAACCAATCAATTTGTTCACAATGATAAACAATCAAGAATTTAGCGAACGTCTTCGTAAACTACTCTCTTATTACGACATATCAGCAGCGAGTCTCGCGGAAATGTTAGGCATCCAACGGTCAACAATATCACATTTACTTTCGGGACGTAACAAACCTAGTTTAGATTTTGTTTTAAAAATATTAAAGCACTACCCTGAAGTAGAATTGTATTGGCTTATAAACGGACAAGGTGCTTTTCCAAAACTTAAGACTTCAGAAAAAGATGAAGCCCCTATTCCAAATATCACAAAACAGCAAACAATTTCTTTTGAAACTGATACAGACGATTCTCAGCCAGTAACCAATCCTTTAAAAATATCTAAAAACAGTAAAGAAATTGATCGTATTGTTATTTTTTACACAGATGGCAGCTTTACACATTATAATAGTGATACTTAAAATAGTTATGTCAACATGAATCTTCTTATCAGCTAAAAGAAAAATATATTTTCTTGCCAGCAAGCGTAGAATAGCCTATTGAAACCTTTAGCAAACTTGATATCACCGGTTTCTAAATGTATAATTCATTTTTAAAGTACCCAACACTTAGTGCATCGTCTGTTTAAAACAATTGCTAATCCACTTTCTTAAAGTTTGTGAAGTGTACGATACTATTTCTTATGGTAAAAACTATTTTACCTACTAATCTTTGTCTCTATTGGACTTTTTATGCCTAAAAACTTGATTATTAAATTGAAAAATAAATTTAAGTGTAACATTGCGCAGTATTTTTATTTTTTGTAATGCTAAAAATGTATCCATTCCCAGTGTTAACTTTAAAAATTAATACAATTACACTGTCAAAAGAATAAAATAACCACGCTTTATTATTACTCACATAACCTGGCAAAATTGAATATTAACAACAATAATTAACTTAAAGTACTACGTTCTCAAACAATTTCCATTCGCAATCTAATTGTAACGCCCACCCTTTACTATCACTGTTATACTGCTATTTAACAGGTTGACTCATTTGAACATAAGCAACAACACTTTACTTAAAAGTATAAGGTATTTGGACTTACACCCTCGAAGCTGGTTTTACCTATCAACAAACTCAAAAAATCAGCATTCAAGACAGCATCCTCCAAGCGTTGATCTAGCCTTACTTCCTGACATCAAAACGCTATGTGAAATTTTTAATTTGACACCGCCTTCTACTACTGATACACTGTTCAGAAACAATTCTAGGAAAACATATGTATCACTATCCTTTAGCTCACATGTAACAACTAGCATCACTTGGACTTTTGAGCATGCCTTGAGCAACAAAAACATACAAACTCAAAACGTCATCATCCAAGATCACACAGTTCCAATCGTAGATATAACTGCTCTTTCAGACAATACAGCACTATGTGAAATTTTTAATTTGACACCGCTTTCTACTACTGATACACTGTTCAGAAACAATTCTAGGAAAACATAAGATAACCCTATCCTTTAGCTCACAAGGAACAACCAGTATCAGTTAGACTTTTGAATATACCATGAGCAACAAAACCACACAAACTCAAAACGTCATCATCCAAAATCACACAGCTCCAATCATAGATATAGCTGCTCTTTCAGGCAATACAATGTGAAATTTTTAATTTGACACCGCTTTCTACTACTTATACACTACTCATAAATATTCTAGAAAAACATAAGTTAACGCTACCCTTTAGCTCACAAGAACAACTAGCATCAGTTAGACTTTTGAATATACCATGAGCAACAAAACCATACAAACTCAAAACGTCAGCATCCGAGATCACACAGCTCCAATCGTAGATATAGCTGCTCTTTCAGACAATACAGCACAATTTTGAAATTTTTAATTTGACACCGCTTTCTACTACTGATACACTACTCACATACAATTCTAGGAAAACATAAGATAACGCTACCCTTTAGCTCACAAGTAACAACTAGCATCACTTGGACTTTTGAGCATGCCTTGAGCAACAAAACCACACAAACTCAAAACGTCAKCATCCAAGAACACACAGCTCCAATCGTAGATATAGCTGCTCTTTCAGACAACACAGCACAATTTAAAATTTTTAATTTGACACCGCCTTCTATAACTGATACACTGTTCAGAAACAATTCTAGGGAAACATTAGTTAACCCTACCCTTTAGCTCACAAAGAACAACCAGTATCACTTGGGCTTTTGAACATGCCTTGAGCAACAAAACCACACAAACTCAAAACGTCATCATCAAAGATCACACAGCTCCAATCCTAGATATAGCCGCTCTTTCAGACAATACAGCACAATTTTGAAATTTTTAATTTGACACCGCTTTCTGATACAGATAACTCTCAGAAACAATTCTAGGAAAACATAAGTTAACGCTATCCTTTAGCTCACAAGGAACAACTAGGCATCAGTTAGACTTTTGAGCAGGCCTTGAGCAACAAACCATGCGAACTCAAAACGTCATTATCCAAAATCACACAGCTACAATCCTAGATATAGCTGCTCTTTCAGACAATACAGCACAATTTGAAATTTTTAATTTGACACC